>JAFQGT010000020.1 GCA_017415425.1 Oscillospiraceae bacterium
ACAACAAGTTGACAACAAATTAGCAATGCTCCCTGAAGGAATATGAAGAGCTAATTAAAGGGAAATCCTTGCGAACAAGCTTAGATGAAGCTTGATGAAGAGCCATGAAGTTTGGGTGTTTCATTTCCCCACAATGAAGCCTTTGGATCAATAAAAATTGGACACCCTATGACTGCAAAGTCATAGGGTGTCGTTGCCTTATTTTATGTTTCATACGATGGCCTTGGTTTCTGATACTTTTTCAAAGCAGTTCTTATTATACAAACATTTCATCATTGAATTATTGATTTTAATTTGGTAGAACAGAAATCGTTAGCAACGTCTGTTTTGCAACTTGGGGATTTTATGCTCGTTTCGTACATTTCGTGAGGAAAAGTATTGCGTCCGGAATCTGGGATGCTAAACAAAATAAAAACTGAGAGGGAAGTCTAATGCCGCAGAAAAAGAAATGGGATGTTATTGTGCTGGGTGGTGGCGTGTCAGGCTGTATGGCAGCTTTTGCTGCTGCAAAACAAGGGGCAACCACATTGCTGGTAGAGCAGTACGGCTTCTTGGGTGGATCGTTAACCAATGCCGGAGTTGGCCCAATGATGACCTTCCACGCTGGAAAACGTCAAGTTGTTACAGGTCTCCCGCAGGAGCTTATTGAGCGTCTTTGTGCCAAACAGGGAAGCACAGGTCATATTGAAGATACGACTGGATATGCATCTTCCGTTACCCCCTTTGATGCAGAAGTATTGAAACTGGTTTTGGATGAAATGGCACAAGATTGTGGTGTGGATGTTCTTTACCATACAACACTGGTTGGTGTTCGCAAGCAAGCCAATAACATCCAAACAATTACCTTACAGACCAAAAGCGGTTTGTTGGAACTGGAAGGTACCGTATTTGTTGATGCATCGGGAGACGGAGCGCTATCTTTCACTGCAGGTGCAGATGTGCGTCAGGGCCGGGACGCGGATGGCCTGTGTCAACCTATGACCACGAATATGAAAGTTTCTGGAGTAGATATAGAAACGCTCAAAGCGGAGATTCGAAATAATCAGGAGAATTTCAACTTACGGGACCTTAGTTCTATGGATCGAGCCCCCGGCTTTCGATGGCAGGTTTTTACCGGGAGTTTAACAAAGCAAAGACCGAAGGTTTGCTGCACACGGAGCGCGAGGATGTTTTGTTGTTCGAAACGGTAAACCCCGGTGAAGTGATTGTGAATACCACACGTGTTATCAAATTGAATCCGGTTGATCCCTGGGATTTATCCAGAGCAGAACGGGAAGGCCGAAAACAAGCGTATGAGTTGATTCAGTTTTTCCGGAAATATTGCGCAGGTTTTTCCAATGCGATCTTAGAGTCTACTGGAGTTCAAATCGGTGTGCGGGAATCCAGACGAATTATTGGAGACTACATTCTTACGCAAGAAGACTTGCTGCAATCACGGTATTTCGAGGATACCGTTGCGCTGGGCGGTTACCCGATCGATATCCACAATCCGGCGGGTGCGAAAACGGAAACCACGCATTTAAAGCCTGGTCAGTATTACTATATCCCGCTGCTCTCCTTAATTGTAAAGGGGTTTGAGAATTTGCTGGTATGCGGACGGTGTATGTCTGCAACCCACGAAGCAGGCGCAGCAATCCGTGTCACGCCTATTGCAATGGGCGTTGGTCAGGCCGCAGGCACAGCCGCAGGACTGGCTGCTGTTGAAGGAACTTCCGTTAGAAATGTGGAAATTTCCAAGATTCATTGCGCATTAGAAAAAATGGGTGCAACCATTCGATAAACCCAGAATACCTTCTGTTTTGCCCATAAAACATACACCCCAAAAGTGTTTAACTTTTGGGGTGTAAATCATAAAAATCGGGATTTTTTAATGAAATGCAATAGACAAACAGGAAAAACTGTGCTATAATCCAATAAAACAAAACGGTAAGAAATGATCGGCCCTGTGCTCCTGATCGGGCAGTTGCAGGCTGTTTGGAATTACATATTGGCCGGGAGAAATGAGCACGGAGTACCACGATCCAAAAGATCGTGTATTCTGTGCGCTTTTTTGCGTTTTATAGGAGGAAAATATATGGAAAAACGGTACTTTGACCTGCTGCAGGAGAATCCGGTAATCGCGGCGGTACGGGATGAAAAGGGTCTGGAAAAATGTCTGCAGGCGGATGTAAAAATGATTTTCATCCTCTATGGGGATATTTGCAGCATAGCATCCATCGTGGAACGAGTGAAGGAGGCAGGTAAAGTGGCGGTTGTCCACGCAGATCTGATCGGAGGCCTATCCGGTAAGGAAGTGTCCGTTGAATTTTTGAAGAAACATACCCGGGCCGACGGCATTGTTTCTACCCGGATCAATCTGGTGCAGACGGCACAACAGCTGGGGATGCTGGCTGTTTTGCGGGTATTTCTTATCGACTCTATGTCGCTGGATACGGTGCTGAATCTGCGGATTCGTCCGGATGCCATCGATATTTTGCCGGGACTGATGCCGGAGATTATTCATAGGGTGCATATAGGATCTGGCATCCCGGTACTCACCGGGGGCCTCATCACCGACAAGCAGCAGGTACTGGCGGCACTGTCAGCGGGAGCGCTGGCGGTTTCCACCACCATCCCGGAAATTTGGGATATGTAAACAAATGCGGAGGATAAGCAGATGTATGATATTGTGATCGTCGGCGCCGGTGTCACCGGTTGCGCTGTGGCCAGATACCTGTCCCGGTATCAAGCAAAGATCCTGGTGCTGGAAAAGGCGGAGGATGTGTGCTGCGGCACTTCCAAGGCAAACAGCGCCATCGTCCACGCTGGGTTTGACGCTCAGTATGGCAGCCTGATGGCGAAAATGAATGTCCGGGGAAGTGTGCTTATGGAGCAGCTTTCCAAGGATTTGGATTTCCACTATGTCCGCAACGGCTCGCTGGTGGTGTGTATGGAAGAGGAGGGCTTGCCCCGCCTGCAGGCACTGTACGAAAACGGCGTTCGTAACGGCGTGCAGCAGCTGGAGATTGTGGATAAGACCCGTTTGCAGGAACTGGAACCCAACATCAGTGATGACGCTGTGGCGGCTCTGTGGGCGCCTACCGGCGCTATCGTCTGTCCCTTTGGTCTGACTATTGCGATGGGTGAAAACGCCTGTGAAAACGGGGTGGAGTTCCAATTTGACACGGAGGTTACCGGCTTTGAGAAACTGGATGCCGGCTGGAAAGTATTGACCCAAGCCGGCGCAGTGGAGACCCGCACAGTGATCAACGCCGCAGGGGTGTACGCAGATGTGCTGCATAATATGGTCTGCGATGATAAGATCCATATCACCCCCCGTCGGGGCGATTACTGCCTGCTGGACAAGGAAACCGGTGGGTTTGTGAAACATACGATCTTTCAGCTTCCCGGCGCGTTGGGTAAGGGCGTGCTGGTCAGCCCCACCGTCCACGGTAATACCATCGTAGGCCCCACGGCTTATGACATCGATGATCGGGAGGGCACCAATACCACCGCGGAGGGCCTGCAGGATTTGATGGAAAAGGCAGGAAACACCGTGAAGGGTCTGCCTATTCGTCAGACCATCACCAGCTTCGCCGGTCTTCGTGCCCACGAGGACGGCCACGAGTTTGTGATCGGGGAGATTGCCCCAGGTTTCGTGGATTGTGCCGGTATCGAATCGCCGGGTCTGACTTCTGCCCCTGCCATTGGCGAATATGTGGCGGAGCTGATGAAGAATCTGCTGGGTCTTGGGGAAAAAGAACAGTTTATTGCCACTCGAAAGGGTGTACTGGATCCCAAAACCTTAAGTAAAGACGACTACCGGAAACTGCTGGCGGAAGAACCCGCCTACGGCCAGATCGTATGCCGTTGCGAGCAGATCACCGAGGGGGAGATTCTCGAGGCTATCCGCCGTCCTTTGGGCGCACGGAGCTTGGACGGCGTCAAACGCCGCACCAGAGCAGGTATGGGCCGGTGTCAGGGCGGTTTCTGTGCTCCCAAGGTAATGGAACTTCTGGCAAAAGAGCAGGGCACGGATCTGCTGCATATTACTAAGTCCGGCAACAATTCCCATTTGACTGTAGGCAGAACCAAGGAGGGCGGCTATGAAACAGTATGATATTGTGATCATCGGCGGCGGCCCTGCAGGTTTGGCGGCAGCGGTGGCGGCATTTGATGCGGGCTGCCAGAGTGTGCTGATTCTGGAGCGGGATCATTGCTTAGGTGGCATTTTGAACCAGTGTATCCACAACGGCTTTGGCCTGCACACTTTCAAGGAGGAACTGACAGGTCCTGAGTATGCGGAGCGATTTGTCCGGCAGGTGCAGGAGCGAAATATCGAATACAAGCTCTCCACAATGGTGCTGGATATTTCCCCGGACAAGGTGGTCACTGCCGTCAGCCGCAATGAGGGTCTGCTGGAACTGCAGGCGAAGGCTGTGATTCTGGCGATGGGCTGCAGAGAGCGGAGCAGAGGGGCGTTGAACATCCCTGGATTTCGACCTGCAGGCGTTTACAGCGCCGGCACGGCTCAACGGTTGGTGAATATGGAAGGCTTCCTGCCTGGTCGCCGGGTGGTGATTTTGGGCAGCGGAGACATCGGTCTGATTATGGCTCGCCGTATGACTTTGGAGGGGGCGAAAGTCTTGGCAGTAGCGGAGCTGATGCCCTATTCCGGAGGCCTGAAACGGAACATCGTTCAGTGTTTGGAGGATTTTGACATTCCCCTGTACTTAAGCCACACAGTGGTGGATATTCAGGGTAAAGAACGAGTAGAGGGTGTGACCATTGCCCAGGTGGATGAACGCCGCCGTCCCATTCCCGGCACAGAGATTCATTATGAATGCGACACCCTGCTGTTGTCCTGTGGTTTGATCCCGGAAAATGAACTGTCTAAGGGTATCGGCGTGGACTTAAGTCCAGTAACCAACGGCCCTGTGGTCAATGAACAGCTGGAAACCAATGTACCCGGCGTATTTGCTGCCGGAAATGTGCTCCACGTCCACGATCTGGTGGACTTTGTCAGCCAGGAGGCTGCCAACGCCGGTCGCGCCGCCGTTGCCTATATAAACGGCAAAAAAGTGCAGCAGAATGCCGTGCCCGTCACCTTTGAGGGCGGGGTGCGCTATACAGTACCCGCGGCCATCCGACCGGAAGGTGTGGAGGATTCTGTGATCATCCGCTTCCGGGTGGGAGATGTGAAGAAAAATGCTGTGGTGAAGCTGCTGCTGAACGGGGAGTTGGTGCTGCGGAAAAAACGGCCTGTGATGGCCCCCGGTGAAATGGAAGAACTGAAGCTGACCCGGCAGCAGCTGGAGCAATACCCCGACTTGCAGACCATCCACATTACGGTAGAGGAGGCGTAAGGTTATGGAAAAGAATCTGATCTGTATCGGCTGTCCTCTCGGCTGCCCTATGATTGTCACGGTGGAAGGGACTCAAGTGGTGGAAGTTAAGGGTCACACCTGCCCACGAGGCGAGAAATACGCCCACAAGGAAGTAACAGATCCAACTCGGACTGTTACCTCCACAGTGCGCCTGCAGGGTAGTATGACCGGGACACCGGTGATCTCCTGCAAAACCGCCACGGATATCCCCAAGGGACAGATCCGACAGGTGATGGAGGCTATCAATGCGGTGGTGGCAACCGCGCCTGTGACCATCGGCCAGGTGCTGGCGGAGAATATTGCCGGAACCGGCGTGGCGCTGATCGCCACCAAAGCGGCAGAGTAAACCGATCGAATTGGGCCTCGGCATATGGAGTATGCCGAGACCTGTTTGTCACTTTGTGTAAACCAATGGAAAACAGATGTCTTTCTGCTGCGCATATTGGTGAATAGTACAAAAATCGAAAAAGGACTTGACAACGGGTAAAACCGGTGTTAGTATATGGGAAAATTGAATCGCTTAGATAGAGGCGCGGGATTCATCAGTACCCCTCACAAGGCCAGGCAGCCGTGAGCAGGGAAAGGGGACACCGCCGAAGCAAAGGAAATGCCTGAATTTCCTGCGCTGGGTCGTCAGAGAACATCTGCCGGACTGTCACAAACTTTTGTGAAGCGCTATCAATGCAGTGTTTTCCGGTGCTGTTTGGGGCATTGGTATATTGCTGTAGGATCGCTTGACGAAAGCGGTCCAATTTTTATTTTATCAACCCCCAAAAAAGAAAGGAAAGAATGTTATGAAGAGAATCGTTTGTTTGGTAATTGCCCTGATGATGGCACTGTCCCTGGCCGCTTGCGGCGATGCACAGAAGAGCGGCGTGGAAGACGGTGTTCTGACTGTTGGTATGGAATGTGCGTATGCTCCCTATAACTGGATGCAGACTGATGATTCCAACGGCGCTGTCCCCATTGCCAATGTTCCTGGCGCATACGCCAACGGCTACGACGTGATGATGGCCAAGAGGATCTGTGAAGCCAACGGTTGGCAGCTGGAAGTGAAGAAGCTGGACTGGGACTCCTTGGTACCTGCTGTGCAGACCGGTGAGATTGACTGTGCTATTGCTGGTCAGTCTATGACCGCAGAGCGGGATGAGCTGGTTGACTTTGCTGGTCCTTACATCTACGCTTCCATCGTATGTCTGACAACCAATGACTCCGAACTGGCATCTGCCACCGGCATCAGCCAGCTGACCGGCACCTGCACCTCCCAGCGCGGCACCATTTGGTACGATACCTGCCTGCCCCAGATCCAGGGCGCTGACATTCAGCCTGCTGCTGACGATGCAGGCGCAATGCTCCTGGCTGCCAGCTCCGGCACTTGCGATTTCGTATGTACCGATATGCCCACCGCACAGGGCGCTGTGATCACCTATCCCAACCTGACCATCCTGGACTTCTCCGGCTCCGAAGACGACTTCGAAGTTTCTGCTGAGGAAATCAACATCGGCATCTCTGTCCGTGAGGGCAACAAGACTCTGCTGGATGCTATGAACAAGGTTCTGGATCCTATGAATGCAGATGATTTCAATGCACTGATGGCACAGGCTGTTGCTGTTCAGCCCATCGAAGAATAAGACGCAAGTATGCGGAAGCGTGATCGCTTCCGCATACTGGTTTCATATAAAAGGAGTTCACTATGAACATATTTGCAAAGCTTGGCCACGACATTGTCCGTCTGTGGAGTGAATATGCGGGCCTTTACTTATCCGGTGTGTGGAACACCGTTTCTCTGGCGGTTCTGTGTACTGCGGTTGGCTGTATCATTGGTCTGCTGTGCGGTGTGCTCAATACAATTCCCTTCACGAATAATGATAATATCTTCAAAAGAATTCTGCTGCGGGCTATTCGTATTATCAATCAGATCTATGTGGAAGTGTTCCGTGGTACACCGATGATCCTGCAGGCGGTGGTGATTTATTACGGTTTGCCTTACTTTACCAATTATGCTCTGCGGTTTTCCAATGTGTGGCTGTGTGCATTTGTGGTGGTTTCTGTTAATACCGGTGCGTATATGTCTGAGTCTGTTCGCGGCGGTATTATTTCCATCGATCCCGGCCAGACCGAGGGCGCAAAGGCGATTGGTATGACCCACTGGCAGACGATGACCAATGTGATCCTGCCCCAGGCGCTGCGGAACATTCTGCCCCAGATCGGTAATAACCTAATTATCAATATCAAGGATACTTCTGTTATGAGTATTATCGGCTTTACAGAGTTCTTTGCCATTCATAAGAGCATAGCCGGTACGACTTATCAGTATTTCCCCTCTGCAGCCATCGAAATGGTGGGATATCTGTCTTTGACACTGATCGCTTCGTTCCTTCTGCGTATGTGGGAGAAGAAGATGGACGGTGCAGGCAGCTACGAGTTGGTGCAGGTAGATTCTTTGACTATGACCGCCGGCACCTACAGCCATCCCAAGCGTGGCAGCAATTACGATGAGCAGAGCAAGGAATTCCGCGGCAGAGTCAAACAGAGCTTGAAGTTCGGAAGAAACAGAGGAGAGCGCTGATATGGAAGAAAAAATTCTCAACATAAAGCACCTATCCAAGTCCTTTGGATCTCACGAGGTTCTGCGGGATATTGACTTTTCTGTTGCAAAGGGAGATGTGATCTCCATTATTGGCGCATCCGGTTCGGGAAAATCTACTCTTTTGCGGTGTATTAACCTGCTGGAAACTCCCACACGGGGTGAGATTTGGTATCGGGATGAAAATGTGGCAGACCGCAAGGTAAAGCCCCACGAATACCGCTCCCACGTGGGTATGGTGTTCCAGTCTTTCAATCTGTTCAATAATATGTCGGTTTTGAAAAACTGTATGATCGGACAGATGAAGGTTCTGGGACGCAGCCGGGAAGAGGCTAAGCGAATTGCTATGGACTATCTGCAGAAGGTAGGAATGGCTCCTTACATCAATGCCAAGCCCCGTCAAATCTCCGGCGGTCAGAAGCAGCGTGTTGCCATTGCAAGAGCCTTGGCGATGAATCCGGAGGTGCTGCTGTTCGACGAGCCTACCTCCGCCTTGGACCCTGAAATGGTGGGTGAGGTGCTGATGGTTATGCAGCAGCTGGCCCAGGAGGGTATGACGATGCTGGTGGTGACCCACGAGATGGCCTTTGCCCGTGATGTGAGTAGCCGGGTAGTGTATATGAACGAGGGCGTGATCTGTGAGCAGGGCAGTCCAGAGGAGATCTTCGGAAATCCCCAAAAACAGGAGACCAAGGATTTCCTGGCTCGGTTCCGAAATGCATAAAAATATCGGCCTGCTGCAATCGCAGCAGGCCGATTCTTTTGGTTTTTATACGCCGGAGTAAGCGGCAAAGCCTGCGTCAACAGGTAGTACCACGCCGGTGATAGCGGAAGCGGACCGATCGTCACACAGGAACAGCGTTGCGCCCAGCAGCTCGTCGGCGTCCACAAAGCGGCCGGTGGGTGTGCCGTTCAGGATCTTAGCAGAACGGGCGGTGGGTGTGCCGTCTTCGTTGAACAACAGCGCCTTATTCTGGGCAGAGACCAAGAAGCCGGGGGCAATGGCGTTGCAGCGGATGCCGGTGCCGGCAAAGTGAGTAGCCAGCCACTGGGTGAAGTTGGAAATACCGGCCTTGGCGGCGGAGTATGCGGGGATCTTGGTCAAAGGGGTATAGGCGTTCATAGAGGAGATGTTCAGAATCACACCGGACTTCTTCTCCACCATATCCTTGGCAAAGGCCTGGGTGGGCAGCAGAGTGCCCTGGAAGTTCAGCTTAAAGACAAAGTCCACACCGCCGGCATCCAGATCGAAGAAGGACTTGCCGCCCTCCTTCGCCTCGTGCTGATACTCATTGTCGGTGGTAGCCCGGGGGTTGTTGCCGCCGGCACCGTTGACCAGAATGTCGCACTTACCCAAATCCCGCAAAACTGCCTGGTGGACTTCCTCCAGCGCTTCGGGATCCAGCACATTGGCCTTGTAGCCCTCACAGATGAAGCCTTCGGCTTTCAGTTCGTCGGCCAGCTTCTTCACAGCTTCTTCGTTCAGATCCAGCGCGGCCACCTTGGCACCGCTTTGGGCAAAGGCTCTTGCCATCGCGCCGCAGATCAGTCCGCCGGCGCCGGTCACAACGGCTACCTTGCCGCTAAAATCAATGTTCAGGGGAAGATTCAGCATAATCAGTTACCTCCAGATTATTTATTATCCAGCTTGTCCAGCATATCCCATACACCCAGCATATACATAATGCCCAACGCCCGGTCATACAAACCATAGCCGGGGCGAACATTGCCGGGACCTTCATTCCACAGGTGACGGCCGTGGTCGGGACGGATGTAGCCCTCAAAGCCGCAATCGTGGTAAGCTTTCAGAATTTCCAAAATGCCGGTGTCGCCGTCGCAGTCCCGATGGGAGGCTTCGGAGAAGTCACCGTTTTCAAAATGCTTCACATTTCGAATGTGGGCAAATGCGATCCGGTCGCAGTGCTTGCGGACGATGTCGGCCACGTTGTTATTGGGGTCTGCGTTCAAAGAGCCGGAGCACAGAGTCAGACAGTTGTAGGGATTATCCACCATTTTCAGGAACCGGTCAATGTTCTCCTCGTTGATCAGCAGACGGGGCAGACCAAAAATATCCCAGGGAGGATCGTCCATATGGATGGCCATTTTTACGTCGCACTCCTCACAGGTGGGCATAATGGCTTCCAGGAAGTATTTCAGGTTGGCCCACAGGGTTTCGTGGTCCACATCTTTGTAGGCTTTGAACAGCTCGTCCAGCTTGGCCATCCGCTCCGGCTCCCAGCCGGGGAAGGACATATTGTACTTCTCGGTGAAGTCCAGAATGTACTTGGCCATAGCGTTGTAGTCGTCCTGGATCATATTCTTTTCGTAGAACAGGGCAGTAGATCCGTCGCCTACTTCGTGGAATAGGTTGGAGCGGGTCCAGTCAAAGATGGGCATAAAGTTGTAGCAGATGACTTTCACGCCGTACTTTGCCAGATTGCGGATGCAGGTTTTGTAGTTTTCGATGTACAGATCCCGGGTAGGCAGACCGATCTTAATGTCATCGTGGACGTTGACGGATTCTACCACATCGATGCAGAAGCCGTATTCGTCCAGCTGACGCTTTACTTCTGCGATCTCTTCCTCTTCCCAGATCTCACCGGGCATCTTGTGGTGCAAGGCCCAGACGATGCTGGTTACACCGGGGATTTGCTTGATGTCGGACAGCTTGATTTTGTCGTTGCCCTGGCCGTACCAACGGAAACCCATTTGCATTGGCATAAAGATCCCTCCAAAAGGTATATTTTGTATTTTAATTTAGTTTACCATCAAATAATTGCAATATAAATTGCAGGGATTGCTTGAAACATTGCGAATGTTGTTGTATACTGTATTCGAGGTGGTTTTATGAGAGAGCGTTCTCAAAGATTTGACCCCAGACAGGAAATGCAGGCGGAAACTTTTGAGGTTTTTCACTATAAAGAACCCCGTCCGGAGGGGGTGGAGGTGCACCATCACGATTTTTATGAGGTGTACTATCTGCTGTCCGGGCAAGTGGAATATTGGGTAGAGGGGCGCATCATTCAGATGAAACCCGGTGATCTATTGCTGATCAACCCTTTGGAGTTGCACCGGCCTATGGTAGGACCGGAGCACGCAGTCTATGAACGGATCGTGCTGTGGATCCGTACGGAGTATTTGGCAAGTCTTGCAGAGGACGGCCTGCTCTGCCGCTGCTTTGATCCCAGCGTACCCAATTTGATTTGCCCATCCCCCGGGGAACGGCCCGGAATCAATGCCCGGATGAGCGATTTGGTGCGGGAGTATTACAGCGGGGAGTTCGGCAGCCAGACCTGCGCCGCTGGCCTGTTTTTGCAGCTGATGGTGCAGCTGAACCGGATGGTACTGAAGACAGGCGCTTTGCAGCAGGAGCGGCAGGTATCCCTTCTGGTGCAAAAAGCTCTGCACTATATCGCCGACCATATTGCTGAGGATCTGTCCCTGGATAACATCGCAGGGGCGTGCTTTGTCAGTAAATATCATTTATCTCACGCCTTTAGCAAGGAGGTAGGCATCAGCGTCTACCGATATATTATGCTGAAGCGCTTGCTAATGGCGCGGCAGATGCTGTCTGCCGGTGAGTCTGCCGGACAGGTCTGTACCGACTGTGGTTTTTCCGATTACACCAGCTTCTATCGGGCATTTAAGGCCGAGTACGGCATCAGTCCCGGGGCGTATTCAGCTGAATAAGAAAAAGCGACTCTGTAAGAGTCGCTTTTATCTGTCTATGCCGTATTTGATCAGAATGCGCTGCAGTTTGGACAAAAGAGGCTTGCTCAGAAGCAGCAGGGAAACAAAGGTGCAGACCGCCTGAATCAGGTTCACCGTTAGACCGGCCAAATACACGGACGCAATGGAGGCGGGAGTGTAGACGGTCAGCGAGGTTACCACTGTGGAAGTATCCAGCAGCGGACACACCACAAACAGCACACTTAGAAAGCCAAATAAGCCCAGACTCATAGGGTCGCGGGGGAGTTTGCTTTTTTTATAATAGCACAGACCGGCCAGACATCCGCATACCCCGTAGGCCATCATTTGCCAGGGTGTCCACGGCCCTTGTCCGAAGAGAAAATTGCTGGCAAAGGCACTGACCGCTCCCACCAAAAAGCCGGTCTGAGAGCCAAAGACTATGCCGGAGAGAATGATGATGGCATAGATGGGCTTAAAATTGGGCAGCCACAGAAATAGCCAGCGGGAGGCTACCGCCAGCGCGCACATAATAGCAATCAGCACCAGTTCCCGGGCATCGGGTTTTTTGCCTTCAAATGCCAGGAAAAAAGGAATCAGCAGATATACCACCAGCAAAGTGCAGGTGATATAATAGCTGCGACCGGGGAGGAATTTACCCAGCACCAAGGTGGCGGGAATCAGTACAAACAGCGCCAACAGAGTAAAAAGAGTAGACTTTTTCATTGGGCAGCCTCCCGGTTGGACTCCACCAGCTGCACCAGATGGTCGATGGTGACCGCATCCCGGAAAATGCTTCGGCTGATCCGGTTGGCGGAGGTGGTGTAGAAGCTGTTTCCGCCGAAGAAAGCCCGGGGCGTATGGGTGGCAAGGATCTGCCCGTCAAAGAACATACTGACCCGATCGGCATATTTGGCACAAAATTCCACGTCGTGGGAGACCATAACAATGGTCGCTCCTTGTTTCTTTAGTTTACATAATATGTCCGCCAGAATTTCTTTGAAGAAACCGTCAATGCCCTTGGTGGGTTCATCCAGCAGAAGCACACGGGGATTGGTCAGCAGCACCTTGGCAAGGGCGGTGCGCTGCTGCTCACCGCCGGACAGATCGTAGGGATGACGGTTCAGCAGGTGGTCGATTTTGCACAGGGCGGCCATTTGGGCGATCTGAGCATCGTCTTTACAGACCTCCTGCAGTTCCTCTGCCACCGTGTCTCTGGCAAACAGGCTCTTAGGATCCTGAGGCAGCATCGCAAGACAGTTCCGGAACAGTTCTCCGGCTTTATGTGCCCCGTAAGACTTGCCAAAGACAGATACTTTTCCGCGATAAGGCTTGCAAATGCCGCAAATAGCTTTCAGCAGGGTGGACTTGCCGGCACCGTTGCCGCCTACGATGGCGTGGAAGGAGCCGGTGGGTACACAGATAGACGCGCTGCGAAGCACATCGGAGCTGTCTCGTTCATAGCGGAACCACAACTCCTTCAACTGTAGAGCTATCTCATCGGAAGGTTCTTCCGGTGTTTCCGGCAGAGAGGGGATAGATGCTCCTTGGGGCAGTAGATTATTTAGCCAGGTGCGGCCTTCCCGGACGGTCAGCGGGCAGTCCTCCTGTCCACCGGAGCGGTAGAATACCTGCATCGGTGTGGGCATAGCGGCAAACATAGGATGTTTCTGTTGCCACAGAGCGCTGCCGGCGGCTCTGGGAGCGTCGTTTACCACCACCTGACCCTGTTCCATAACCACTACCCGATCTGCCCCGTGAAGAATGTCCTCCAGCCGGTGCTCGGTGATAATAATGGTGGTACCCAGTTCCAGATTGATCTTCCGGATGGTATTCAGAAAATCGGAGGCAGCCAGCGGATCCAACATACTGGTGGGCTCGTCCAGAATCAGTACCTCCGGCTGCATAGCCATAACAGATGCCAAATTCAGCAGCTGCTTCTGTCCACCGGACAGGGTGGACACATCCTTGTGGAACCAGTCCTGAATGCCGAAGTAGCAGGCCATTTCCGCTACCCGTGTCCGCATCGCGGTACGGTCAAACCCAATATTTTCCAGACCGAAGGACAGTTCGTGCCAGACCTTGTCGGTGACGATCTGATCTTCTGGATTTTGCATTACATAGCCGATCTTGCTTGCCTGGATGTTGTGGGGTATCAGCTCCAGGGGTGTGTCACCAAAGAGGATCTGGCCTGTGCGGGTGCCGTGGGGCGTCAGAACAGTTTTTAAGTGTCGCAGAAGGGTGGTCTTGCCGCTGCCGCTTCTTCCGCACAGGGCGATATACTCTCCCTGTCGGATGGTCAGATTTACATCCTGCAGCGCAGGGATGTTGCTGCCTGGATAGGTGAAGGTCAAATTTTGGATATGAAGATGCGGCACAAGATCACCTCCTTCAGATGGATAATGGCGGGAATCAGTAGATACAGGCAATAAGCTGCCAGCATAGGCGTCACAGGGGCAAAGGACAAGGTGGGGGTGTATTTGGCGCCGGTTGCACCGGCAAAGGCGCTGTACAGGGTAACGGCTGCGGTGATGCCTGTAAACATCAAAACCAAAACATCGGAACGGGTAATTCTGTACAGGTGGAAATTGGAACGCTTTGCTGTACCGTAACCCCGGCTGCGCATAGAGTCGGCGGTGAGAATACCGCTTTCCAGCGACCAACCCGTCAGAGCCATCAGAACGGTCATAGCATTTTGTAGCTTCTCTTTTTTTGTGGCCTGCTTTCCACCAAGGCCGATGCAATGGCGAGCGCCGGTGATCTGCCTGGCTTTTTCTATCAGATTGGGGACCAACCGGAAGACCATCACCAGCAGCAGAGAAAGGGAGGGGGCAAGCTGTCCAAACAGGGCAGTGAACTTATCTTCCGTCATAATGCGGCTGTAGCAGCCGAACCACAGCAGGGTGATCACCAGAATCCCACCCACCGCAGCGCCGTAGCAGAGAGCCTCCAAAGTATAAGGCCTGCCGAAGACGGAAAACAACACATTGGCGCCCCGGGTGTTGAAAAGGGGATTGAGTACCGTCACCAGCAGAAACAGCGGCAGCATCGCGGCGATGGCTTTTAGAGCCTTACGTCCATCCAGCAGAATATAGTAGATCCCAGCAGCAACCACTCCGGCGGCCAGATAGGCCGGATGCTGAAATACAACGCCGAAGCCGATGACGCCTAAAAAGAACAAAAAATTCGTCACAGGATGCAGTTTGGAAAATCCGTCAGTTTTCACGCCATCACCTCCTTAAAACAAAAAAATCGGCCCCAAAACAGGGACCGATTGCGCAGCAAAGCCAACGAACGGACCGACCCCAAGAGTCCCTCGTTTTCGGTTCGGAGGCTGTATTCCGGCTCGTGACGCCTTTTGCGCAGATCTTCTCAAGGAGAAATCCTCAATGATCTGCGCGGCATACTGTCACTCTACGGCGGCTTGGTACCGCTGGGATATACCCATTCCAATCTCATCCGAACCCATATGAGTTTTTGATAGTATACCACGTTTTTTGGGGTTTTGCAATCTTTTTTCCTCCGGTGAAGGGGATTTACAAACCCGTGGTGGTGTGATATGGTAATAGCAAAGAAATGAGGTGGCATTTTGAGTGAATTTTTGGATTGGCTGGGACTGAAATCCAAGCAACAGCGAAAGGAAGAGGCAAGAAAATATGACTTGTGGGCGTTTCCTTACGGACCGGAGCAGAAAAAGGTCGTCATTCGCTTGCTGCAGACACTCCTTCCGGAGGAGAAACCGAAACTGGCGTTGATGATCTATCTGGCAGGCAAACAGGGCTATGCGGGTGGAGATCCGATTAAGGATAGAGCGCCTAAGGAATGCTCCTTTGAAAAACGGCTGTACTATGCCCGCTGGGCGATGGAGAATATGCTCCGGGGCAAGTATAAGAAGCTGCTGCCTAGATATATGGCACTGATCATTGCCGATCAGCAGGTAGATGCATCGCTGAATTACCCATCCGTAGAGGAGCTGCGGCAGGCGGCGATGACATTGGAACCGCAACTGAAATAGAAGGCAAAGCTGTAAAAACAGGGAGCTAATGCTCCCTGTTTTGTTATTGATCGGCGGGGCGTATGCTTCTTGTAGGCAAATTGCCAAAATTGCTGAGAAATACAGGGAAATTTTCGCTGATTGTCCTTGACAAAAGAGAAATAATCCGTATAATTGTATACAAGAATCCAAAGATGCTATAATGGAAAGGAAAGAGGGAATCGCTATGCTGGAAATTTCCAATAAAACAAACCTACTGGAGCAGAAGTCCTATAAATACTCCCTGCAGGACATTGCAGAACCCAACCTGCAGCGAGATATATATACCGAAGGAATGGTGCCTAAGGTGGCGTTTAACCACCGCCGTGTTCCTATGAATATGCCGGAGGAGATCTGGATCACCGATACTTCCCTGCGGGACGGTCAGCAATCTGTAGAGCCTTACACCGTTGACCAGGTGGTAAATATTTACAAGCTGCTGAACAAGCTGGGCGGCCCATACGGTATCATCCGGCAGACGGAGTTCTTCGTCTACAGCCAGAAGGATCGGAAAGCCATTGAAAAGTGTATGGAGCTGGATCTGAAGTTCCCAGAGATCACCACTTGGATCCGTGCCAGCAAGGAGGATTTTAAGCTGGCTAAGGATTTGGGTATTCGGGAGACGGGAATCCTAGTCAGCTGCAGTGACTACCACATCTTCAAGAAGATGAAGATGACCCGGAAACAGGCTCTGGAGCACTATCTGGCGGCGGTATCTGATGCTTTTGATACAGGTATTATTCCCAGATGCCACTTGGAAGACATCACCCGTGCGGACTTTTACGGTTTTGTGGTACCTTTCGTCAATGAACTGCAGCAGCTGTCCAGAAAGGCCGGTATTCCTGTGAAGATCCGAGCCTGCGACACGATGGGCTACGGTGTACCCTATACAGAGGCAGCGATGCCCCGCAGTGTGGCCGGTATCATTTACGGTCTGCAGCATTACTCCGATGTGCCCAGCGGGCTGCTGGAGTGGCACGGCCACAATGACTTCTACAAGGCGGTTGCCAATGCGTCCACCGCTTGGCTATACGGTGCGTCTGCGGTCAACTGCTCCCTGCTGGGCATTGGTGAGCGTACCGGCAACATTCCTCTGGAAGCAATGGTGTTTGAATATGCTTCTCTGCGTGGCTCTATGGACGGTATGGACCCCACAGTGATCACCGAGATTGCAGAGTATTTCCAGAAGGATATCGGCTACACAGTACCGGATATGACGCCTTTTGTGGGCAGAAACTTCAATGTGACCCGCGCCGGCATCCACGCCGACGGACTGATGAAGGATCAGGAGATCTACACCATTTTCGATACGGAAAAGCTGTTGAACCGCCCTGCCACCGTTACCATCGGCAAGGCCTCCGGCCTTGCGGGTATTGCCTACTGGATCAATCAGGCTTACCGGCTGCCCGATGACAAGAAGCTGGATAAGCGGGATCCGCTGGTGATCCAACTGAAGGATTGGATCGACGAGGAGTATGAGGACGGTCGGCAGACGGTGCTGTCCAATAAGGAACTGGAAGATAAAATTGCGGAACTTGCCCCGGGCAGATTCCTGTAAAAAGGAGGGGAAGGCTATGAAGAATTTTCACACGACCTCCCTGGCAGATCAGATTTTTGAAAAATTGGAAAATGACATCATCCACGGCGTCTACCCCCGGGGAGAGATCCTCACGGAACTGAAGCTGGTGGAGCAGCTGGGCGTCAGCCGTACCCCCATCCGGGAAGCGCTGCGCCGGCTGGAGCAGGAGCGGCTGATCGAGGAGACCGGTAAGGGCTCCCGGGTGCTGGGCATCACCGCCGACGACCTGTTGGATATTATGAATATCCGGGAGCATATCGAGGGTCTTGCCGCTTACTACGCCTGCCTGAATATGACACCGGAGGACCTGAAAGAGCTGGAGCATATTATGGACCTGCAGGACTTCTATTTCTCCAAAGGAGATAAAGAGAGGCTGCGCCAGGCGGACGATATGTTCCACGATACCATTTGCGAGCTGAGTGGCCGTTCGGTCATCCGGGATACGCTGATCCCCCTGCATCGGAAGACCCGCCGCTATCGCAGAATCGCTATGGATGACCCAAATCGGCAGCCACGCACTTTGCAGGAGCATAAGGATATTCTGAACGCTCTGCGGGAGGGCAATCCAGATAAGGCCAGAGAGGTTATGGACCTGCACATCCGAATCGCCAAGGCCCATATGTTGGAGGGATTGTAATATGGGAATGACCATTGCACAAAAAATCATTGCCGAGCATAAGCTCAGCGGTGATATGACACCAGGCAGCGAGATCGCACTGCGGATCGACCAGACTCTGACCCAGGATGCCACCGGCACGATGGCATATCTGGAACTGGAGACTATGGGAATCCCCCGGGTCAAGACAGAGCTCAGCGTTGCCTATGTGGATCACAATACTCTGCAGTCTGGTTTTGAAAACGCTGATGATCACCGGTACTTGCAAACCGTGGCCGCCAAATATGGCGTATACTTCTCCCGTCCCGGTAACGGCATTTGCCACCAGGTCCATCTGGAACGGTTTGGAAAGCCCGGCAAGACCCTCATCGGTTCTGACAGCCACACCCCCACCGGCGGCGGCATCGGTATGCTGGCCTTTGGCGCCGGCGGCCTGGATGTGGCGGTTGCGATGGGCGGCGGCGCATACTACATCAATATGCCTAAGATGTTCAAGGTGGAGTTGACCGGTAAGCTCAATCCCTATGTGACTGCCAAAGATGTGAGCCTGGAGCTGCTGCGGATCCTGTCCGTAAAGGGCGGTGTGGGCGCCATCATCGAATGGGGCGGCGAGGGTGTAAATACACTGTCCGTTCCTGAGCGCGCCACCATTACCAATATGGGTACGGAGCTGGGCGCTACTACTTCCATCTTCCCCTCGGACGAGACCACCCGGGCATTTTTGAAGGCTCAGGGCAGGGAACAGGACTACCGTCCTTTGAGCAGCGACCCGGATGCAGAATATGACCGGATCATCCCCATCGACCTGTCCGCGCTGAAGCCTATGATCGCCTGTCCTCACAGCCCCGACAATGTTGTGTCTGTAGAGAGTCTGAAGGGCACAAAGGTGGATCAGGTCTGCATCGGCTCCTGTACAAACTCTTCCTTGCAGGATATGCTGAAGGTGGCTGCGATGCTGAAGGGCAAGACTGTCCACCCCTCTGTGAGCTTATCCGTATCTCCCGGCTCCAAGCAGGTGCTGCGGATGCTGGCTGATTGCGGCGCGTTGAGCCATATTCTGGCCAGCGGCGCAAGAGTACTGGAGTGTGCCTGCGGTCCTTGTATCGGTATGGGTTTCTCTCCCAATTCCGGCGGTGTGAGCCTGCGTACCTTTAACCGGAACTTCCTGGGTCGCAGCGGCACGAAGGACGGACAGGTTTACCTGGTCTCCCCGGAGACTGCCGTGGCGGCAGCCCTCACCGGCTACATAACTGACCCCACCACCTTCCAGCCGATGGAACCTGTGGAAATGCCCACAGAGTTTACCATTGACGATTCCGCGGTACTGGCACCTCTGCCTGCAGAAGAAGCATCGGATGCCCAGGTGCTTCGCGGACCCAATATCAAGGAATTTCCCAAGAGCAAGCCTTTTGAAGATACCTTATCTGCCCAGCTGGTGCTGAAGGTGGGCGATAATATTACCACAGACCATATTATGCCTGCCGGCGCCAAGATCCTGCCTTACCGCTCCAATATTCCGTTTTTGTCCCAGTTCTGTTTCCAGGTGTGCGATACCACCTTTGCTGAGCGGGCAAAGGCTGCCGGAGACGGCGTGATCATCGGCGGCAGCAACTATGGACAGGGCTCTTCCCGGGAGCACGCGGCATTGGTGCCGATGTATCTGGGTGTCCGCTGTGTGATTGCCAAGAGCTTTGCCCGTATCCACGTGGCCAATCTGATCAACGCAGGCATTCTGCCGCTGACCTTTGCAGATCCCGCGGATTATGATGCGCTGGAACAGGGCAGCAAGCTGGTGTTCAATCATCTGAAGGCCGGTATGCAGAGCGGTAACTTTGTTATGACCGATGAGACCACCGGCAAGACCTATGCTCTCAAGGGCGAATTTACCCAGCGCCAGCAGCAGATCCTGCTGTGCGGGGGACTTCTCAATTACACGAAGGAGAATAGCTAAATGGAACAGTTGGAACAGGCGTTGGCTCATTTCAAAACCTTGCTGGAGGATCAGTTCCGGCGTTTGGAAACGATGGATAAGCCCAAGAAGGACTTTGCCTCAATGGATACCATCACCATCGGCATTGCCCCCGGTGACGGCATCGGCCCCATCATTACCGGTCAGGCTGCCCGGATTCTGGAGCATCTGCTATCGAAAGAGATCGCCTCCGGCAAGGTGGTGATCAAGCATATCGAGGGACTGACCATCGAAAACCGCATCGCATTGAATCAGGCTGTGCCTACAGATGTGCTGGAACAAATCAAGACCTGCGATGTGCTGCTGAAAGGCCCTACCACCACCCCCAACGGCGGCAATATGGAAAGCGCCAATGTGACGCTGCGCCGGGAGCTGGATTTGTACGCCAATGTGCGTCCGGTATCCATTCCGGAGGAGGGTATCGACTGGATGTTCTATCGGGAGAATACCGAGGGCGAGTATGTGCTGGGAAGCAAGGGCATTGATCTGCCCGGTATGGCGGTGGATTTTAAGGTGACTACCGATGCAGGCACCCGCCGGATCATCAAGGCTGCTTTTGACTATGCCCAACAGAACGGCAAGACCAAGGTAACTGTGGTTACCAAGGCCAACATTATGAAGAAGACCGACGGCAAATTCTCCGCCATCTTCCAGCAGATCGCCGCTGAATACCCGGAGATCACCACCGATGAGTACTACATTGATATTATGACAGCCAAGCTGCTGGACACCCGGGTGCGTAATCAGTTCCAGGTGTTTGTGATGCCCAACCTGTACGGTGATATCATCACCGATGAAGCCGCTCAGATCCAGGGTGGTATCGGCACTGCCGGCAGCGCCAATATCGGTGATCAGTACGCAATGTTTGAAGCCATCCACGGCTCAGCTCCCAGAATGCTGGAGCGGGGAATGGGCGATTATGCCAATCCCTCCAGTGTGATCAAGGCGGCAGCGATGCTGCTGCGGCATATCTGTATGCCGGAGAAAGCACAGAAGCTGGAGACGGCGCTGGAGACCTGTCCCATTGCGGTCACCGGAACTACCGACGGCCCTACCGCCGCGGAGTATACCGATACACTGCTGAAGTTGATGTAAAACAAACAGGGGCACGCTTGCTGCGTGCCCCTGTTACTGTAGATTGAGCCAAAAGAAATAGCCCTTAACTGATTCCTAAGTCTCATCAGTTAAGGGCTATTTCTTTTCGATCTTAGTATCTAACATCATTGGTTAACCTCTCTTTCTACAGGCTCGACGTACTTTCCGTCTTTAACGAAATCCATTCCGAAACATCATTTCTTTTCTGACTCTTCCATCATACTCCAAGTGAGTGTACTTATATGTTGGAACATTTCCCGGACGAAAAGTTAGTCTTGAAGGTTTCTTAGTACATTGGTATCACCCTTTCTGACTGTAATATATCATAAGGAAGCGGTGTTTTCAAGAGGGAAAGATGTACAAAATAAATGAAAAGAACTTGTGAAATGTGCAGAAATTGTGCAAAGTGCCACAAAAGGAATTGACAGAACACAGACAGAAGTGATACAATAAATATGTTGGGCGGCCTTTTTGGCCGCCCATTGTTATGCATTTATTTTCACAGAATACCCAGATGCTCCAGCAGGATCTTCACACCCAGAAAAATCAGGATCACACCGCCAGCTACCTGCGCCTTTTTCTCGAACTTGTCCCCGAATACGCTGCCGATTTTTACACCGGCGGCAGACAGGGAGAAGGTGACCAATGCGATCAGGCCAACAGCTACCCAGATGTTTACATTACCGGCCATCGCCAGGGAAATACCTACTGCCAGCGCATCAATGGAAGTAGCCACCGCCATTGTAAACATCATTTTGAAAGACAGATTGCAGTCGCATTCGCAACTGTTTTTTTCTTCTTTGCTGCAGGCTTCCTTCAGCATATTGATGCCGATGATCGCCAGTAGCCCAAAGGCGACCCAATGGTCGATATTTTGAATAGCAGCAGCAAACAGGCTGCCCAACAGAAAGCCAATTAGGGGCATCAGCCCCTGAAACCCGCCAAACCAGCTGCCGCAGGTGACCATAGCCTTGCCGCTTGCTTTTTTCATACACAGACCCTTACAGACAGAGACGGCAAAGGCATCCATACTCAGACCGATCGCCAGAATAAACAGTTCTCCAAAACCCATAAAAACCTCCAAGTCGTTTGTAGATTAAAACCAGCTTTCCAGAATGGACAAGATCTGGGTTTCATAATCACCCTCAAATTCCTCTTGACGGCCGGCTGTACGAACATTGCTTTCCGCGCCTCGTTCCGGTTCTGGGTATTCCCAGATATGATAAGAAAGACCTCGGTGGATAAAGTCGATGGTGCCGCAATCGACTTCCTCCTGATAGGTATAGGCGATGTGATGGCGGCGCAAAAAATCCTGAATACACTTTAAGCGCATACCGGGCCCTCCCTTGTGATCAGTATTGTGTTTCTAACCAATTTTTATTATAATGGGCATAGTGAAAAGTGCAAGCCTTAATTTACAATAAAAAGCGGGAGTGAGCTTATGACAAAGCAGACAATACAGATGGCATTACGACAGATTGAAGCGGGAAGTATCGTCTGTGCGGCTATCCGGGAGGGAGAGATCATTGCTTTCCATACCGGCAGAGGCGTTGCTCCGGTGCTGCAAATGTACCAACAGGGACAACTGGCCGGTAGTATTCTGGTGGATAAGGTAGTAGGCAAAGCGGCTGCAATGGTGATGACCCGGGGCGGTGTTGTGGGCTGCCACGCTGTGACGATGAGCAAGGCTGCGCTGCAATGGTTTCAGCAGCAGAGAATACAGATAACCTATGACTATTTGACAGAATATATCGTCAACCGAACCGGTGACGGAATGTGTCCAATGGAACAGACAGTGCTGAACCTGCAGGATGACAGCCGGATCGTCTCGGTTTTGGAAGAAAAACTTTCTCAGTTAAGAGACTCAAAACAGTAAAATGATCCTATAAGAAAAGCCGAAGAAGCAGTTGCTTCTTCGGCTTTTTGGCTATTTTACAGTTCAATGTCCATTTGACAGATCACGGCAGCACAGCGCTTGCACAGGCCGTTTTCGTCTGCCTCGGTAGAGTGCATCCAGCAGCGGGGACACTTCTCACCACGTGCCTCGGTGACACCGATAGTGAGCTCGGGCAGATTCGTACCGGTACCAACGGTAGCGCCCTCCTGAGCGGCCTCCCAATCGCAGGAGGAGACGATGAAGATCTCAGCCAGGTTCACACCGCAGCAGGCTGCCTTCAGGTCGGCATCCTGAGTGTCCAGGCTCACGTGAGCTTCCAGAGCCTTACCGATCCGCTTGTCAGCACGGGCAACCTCCAAAACGCCGTTGACATCCTGGCGCAGCTTCATAATAGTGGCCCACTTATTCATAGCGGCCTCATCCAGCGCATAGGCGTCAAAACTCTCAGGCATCTGGTTCAGCAGGACATTCCGGACGTCGTCACCCTCGCGGTGGGGCATTGCCTGCCAGATTTCGTCACAGGTGAAGGCCAGAATGGGTGCAAACAGCTTTGCCATCGCATCCAGGATCAAGAACAAGGCTGTCTGTGCGGAGCGGCGGCGAAGGCCGTCCTTAGCCTCACAGTACAGGCGGTCCTTCAGAATATCCAGATAGAAGGAACTCAGCTCCACCACGCAGAAATCGTTGATGGCGTGAGAAACCACGTGGAACTCATAGCTGTTGTAGGCCTTGCGGCAGATTTGCACCAGCTGATCCAGCTTGGTCATTGCCCATTTGTCCAGTTCTTCCATCTGCTGAGCGGGAACCAGATTGTTGGGATCGAATTCATCCAGGTTACCCAGGCAGTAACGGGCGGTGTTCCGGAACTTCAGATAGTTCTGAGCGATCTGCTTGAAAATCTCCTTGGAGCAGCGCACATCCACGTGATAATCGGTGGAGGCGGACCACAGACGGACAATATCCGCGCCGAAGTCCTTAATGAGGTCGGCAGGATCTACGCCGTTGCCCAGGGACTTGTGCATAGCGCGGCCCTGGCCGTCTACCACCCAGCCGTGGGTCAGCACCTGACGGAAGGGAGCACCCTTGTCCAGCGCGCCCACAGAGGTCAGCAGACTGGACTGGAACCAACCGCGGTACTGGTCGGCACCCTCCAGATATACATCTGCAGGCCACAGTTCGGGGGTGTCCTTCATTAAGGATGCAAAGTGGGTGGAACCGGAGTCGAACCAGCAGTCCAGCGTATCGGTTTCCTTCTGGAAGGTCTTGCCGCCGCAATGGGGGCAGGTAAAATTCTCGGGAACCAGCTCCATAGCGTCCTTCTCGAACCAAATGTTGGAGCCGTGCTCATCGAACAGCGCAGAGATCTTGGCGATAGAGTCGGGGGTAGAGACCGGCTTGCCGCAATCCTGGCAGTAGAACACAGGAATGGGCAGACCCCAACGGCGCTGACGGGAGATACACCAGTCGGCCCGCTCACGGATCATAGAAACCATTCGCTCGCCGCCCCAGCCGGGGAACCACTGAACATTCTCGATAGCTTCAATGGCCTGATCCTTGAAGGATTCTACAGAGCAGAACCACTGAGGTGTGGCTCTGAAAATGACCGGCTTCTTGCAGCGGTCGTGGTGGGGATAGGAGTGGACGATCTGCTCGGAAGCGAACAGCATACCGCTTTCCTTCATATCCGCCAGGATCACAGGGTTGGACTCTTCGGTCTTCAATCCAGCGTATTTACCGGCATAATCGGTGTGACGGCCGTAGTCGTCTACAGGTACTACCAGCTCCATACCGTAACGCATACAGGTTTGGTAGTCATCGGCACCAAAGCCGGGAGCTGTGTGGACACAGCCGGTACCGCTGTCCATAGTAACATACTCCGCATTCACCAGACGGGAGGTCTTGTCCAGGAAGGGGTGCTTAGCCAGCATATTCTCAAAGAACTGACCGGGGAAGGTTGCCAGGATCTGGTAGCTGGTGTAGCAGCCCATACCCATAACTTTCTCGCACAAAGCCTCTGCCACAATGAAGGTCTCATCACTGTAGTCGGGCTTTACCAGCACATAGTTATCTCTGGGGTGCAGGCAGATGGCCATATTACCGGGGAGCGTCCAGATGGTAGTGGTCCAGATGACGAAGAAGGTCTTGGACAGATCAAAATCAGACAGCTTACCCAGATCGTCCACCACAGGGAACTTTACATACACAGAGGTACAAGGATCGTTCTGATACTCAATGTCAGCCTCTGCAACAGCGGTGGCACAGAAGGGACACCAGGTCACAGGCTTCAGACCCTTGTAGATATAGCCCTTGTCAAACATCCGGCCAAAAACCTTGACCTCCTGGGCCTCAAAATGCTTATCCATTGTGCGATATGGATGTTCCCAATCGCCCACCACGCCCAGGCGGCGGAAACCGGCCATCTGCTTCTGGATAAAGTCCTCAGCAAATTCCTCACAGGCCTTCCGGAATTCGGGTACAGTCATATCCTTGTTGAGTTTCCGCTTGGAGTTTTCGATGGCTCTTTCAATAGGCAGACCGTGATTGTCCCAGCCGGGCACATAGGGGGTATAGTGACCCATCATAGCCTGGCTGCGGACGATAAAGTCCTTCAAAGTCTTATTCAGTGCGTGACCCATATGGATATAGCCGTTGGAGAAGGGAGGGCCGTCGTGGAGAACAAAGGGGGGCAGATCCTTGTTCTTTTCCAGCAGCAGGTTGTAAAGATCCTGCTGATTCCAGCGCTCCAGCATACCCGGCTCCCGGGCAGGCAGACCGGCCTTCATAGGGAAGTCGGTCTTGGGGGTGATAATGGTGTTTTTAAATTCCATTGGATTGTAACCTCCATATAATATTCAAAAAAAGATGCCTTTGTCCCTTATAATAAGAGACAAAGGCATATAACCTCTGCGGTACCACTCTTGTTCCGGCAAGAAACCGGCACTTGATCGCGCTGTATCGGGCGCACCCGGCGCAGCCTACTGTGGTTCGGTGCGCCGCTCCGAGGGGATATGAATACCTGCGCCTGCTGCTTCGCACCAAATAGCAGCTCTCTGAAAGGCGGGGAGGGATTCACCTGTCCTCATCTACGCGTTGGGATATAAATTTAGCGGTTGTTGGGGTCGTAATTGCGACCGAATTGCAGATTGGAGAATTTGCTGGTGGTAGTATCTGTGACGGGGTGTTTGGGATCAGCGGTGGGGATGGACTCGTCGGCAGTGCCAACCAAAGTCTGCAGATTCGCGGAGATCTCCTCTGCCACAGCCTGGGTCTCGGCATCCTGCGTGCCCTCTACCCGATCAAAATCAAAGGCACCGGAGGGTACGGTCAAAGGCAGGTTGGCGTTTTTGATCCGGTCCAGCGCATTGAGGCAGGAGTGGATCTGTTCTTTCAGCTCGTCAATCTTCTTGCAGGCCAGTCGCTTGGCATCCTCCACCCGTGCATTTTCCACGGCGATCAGAGAGTCTGCGTTTTTGGCGTTTTCAATGGCTGCGGAATTGGCATCGGTAAGCATTTGAGTGCACTTGGCTTCTGCTTCCTTCACCATCAGATCACAGGTTTTCTGTGCGTTCACAATGGCATCCTTTATGCTGGCTTCGTTGCTGCGGTATTCTTCCAATTTGCTGACCAGAACCTTCATCTTGCTTTTTAGCAAAGCGTTTTCCTTATACAAGGTGACATAGTCCTCGGTCAGAGGTTCCAGGAATTCATCCACAGACTGCATATCGTAGCCGCCAAAGGTAGCGCGGCTGAAAGAGATCTGATCAATCTGTTGAGGTGTAAACATAGTGTGTCCTCTCTTTGTGAATTAGAAATGACTGTCAGCGTCTGCCTGAATATTTTCCAAATCCCCGGTGACATCCATATTGTGGGGGCAGAACAGGTAAGTGGACTGTGCGATTTTTTTCACACGGCCATCCAGGGCATATACGCTGCCGGACAGGAAGTCAACAACCCGGCGGGTCAGAGACTTGTCCACATTTTCCATATTCAAAATGACAGCTTTTCTTCTGCGAAGCTCGTCGGCAGCTTTGGCTGCGTCATCAAAAGTTTTGGCGTGGAACAGGACGACCTCCTGCTTACCGGAACTCATATTCAGCACCTGACCGTTGAAGCCGGTAGATGCGGTAGCGGTAGCGGTGGTAGCGGTATAGGCACTCTCAGTTTCCTGTGCAACTGCAGCGAAAGGAGAGGTACGGCGTGCACGGGGAGCAGCTTCTTGGGCGTCCTCTTCGTACTCTTCCATTTCCTCTTCGTAATCGTCGTAATCCTCATCGGAATAGGGCTGGGCAAACTTTTTTACATTATCCCAAAAACTCATCTTTCTGTTTCCTCCTAATATGTTCACATCTGTCCCAGGATGAGATTATGAATACCTGCGGGCACCAAAGATAGCAGTTCCTACCCGGATCATAGTACTGCCACAGGCAATCGCATCCGCATAATCATCGGACATTCCCATAGACAAAATATCGACAGATACATTATCGTATTTTTTTGCCGTTATGTCAACAGCAAGGTGGTATATTTCTTGAAAAAATTTGTGATTATCCGTCGAATTTTGGCAAATCGGAGGGATTGCCATCAGCCCGCGGACACAAATGTTGGAAAAGTTTTCCATTTGGCTAAGGATCTGGTGGATCTGCTCAGTGGAGAAACCGGACTTACTTTCCTCGTTGCCTACATTGATCTCCAGCAAAATATCCTGGCAAATACCCTGCCGGGCGGCCTCTTTGTCCACAGCTTCCAAAAGATGCATAGAATCAATGCTCTGAATCAGACTGACCTTTCCCACCACCTGCTTGACTTTGTTGGTCTGCAGATGGCCGATGAAATGCACAGGTACACCGTCATAGGCGTTCTGTGCCTGCTTTGCGGTCAGTTCCTGGGCCCGATTTTCTCCGCAGCAGTCCACACCGGCCCGAATGGCTTCCCGGACGGCATCCGCATCGTTCATTTTGGTGGCGGCGCATAGAAGAATTTCACTGGGATCTCTGCCCGCAGCCAAGGCGGCTTTTGCTATATCCTCTTTGATGCGGGCAACGTTTTCTGCGATGGACATACAATACCTTCTTTCTGTATCGGCACAAAAAGGCGGCGAAGCATAGCTCCGCCGCCTTTTTGCTACACTGCTTTTACCGGCTTCATAGGGGCCAGGGTCGAGATGGCGTGCTTGTAGATCATCTGCTGTTTGCCATCGCTGACCAAAACCACCACAAAGTTGTCATACCCTGTAATGGTGCCCCGGAGCTGAAAGCCGTTCATAAGAAACAGTGTGACGGGAATCTTATCCCGGCGCACTTCGCTGAGAATGGCTTCCTGTAGATTGATAGAGTCAGACATATGTATTCCTTCTTTCTTTTGGGATACACAAATCTTACCATTTTTCACTTGTCGGATGTTGCCAAGACCTGTCGGGCTCGGGCAAGAATTTCAATGTTTGTTTGACCTTGTTCCCGGAGCAGCCAATGGATTGCAGGATTTCTGCGGAACCAGGTCAGTTGCCGCTTGGCGTATTTTCGGGAGGATTGTTGAACCAGCGCGGTGGCTGTTTCAATGGAGCTGCGTCCGGACAACGCGTCTACAAATTCCTTGTATCCGATGGCCTGCATAGCGGTGCATTTTTCGGGGATACCCCGTGCCAAAAGACTGCGGATCTCATCCAAAAGACCGGCTTCCAGCATAGTCTCCACCCGTCGGTCGATCCGGTCGTATAGGTCCTGCCGGTCTGCGTCCTCCAAAGCGAACCAGACGGGGTCATATCGGGAAGGCAGCAGCTGGGTTCTTTTGTTGTGCTGGGTGATGGTCTGGCCGGTCTCCAGATATACTTCCATTGCCCGAATGATCCGCTTTCGGTCGGAAGGATGCAGCCGATCGGCTGATTCCGGATCTACCTGCCGCAGCTGGGCAATAATGGCTTCAATTCCTTCTGTCTCGGCCTGCGCTTCCAGCCGCTCCCGGCAGCCGGTGGCAGGGCAGGGGGCAAAGTCATTGCCCCGGATCAAGGCGTCCATATATAGGCCTGTGCCGCCTGTAATGATAGCGGTTTTACCCCGTGCCACAATATCGTCCACAATGGGCGTGGCCATTTGACAGTATTTGCCTACGGAAAAATCCTCCTGAGGTTCTGCCACCGACAGCATATGGTGGGGGATGCCATCCATTTCTTGGGTTGTGGGTTTGGCGGTTCCGATATCCATATATTTGTAGATTTGCATAGAATCGCAGGATACCACTTCACCATCCAGCTCCTTCGCCAACGCGATGGACAGGGCGGTTTTGCCGGAGGCGGTAGGACCGGCAATACAGATGATTTGATTCATAGGGAGAGAGACCTCCTGTTAGTCGTCCAGTTCCTTCTTGCAGTTGGGGCAGTGCCGGGGCAGGGTGCGATTGCCGGCCATCGTGTCACCGCAGTAGGGACACTTGACAAAAATCACCCGGTACACAAGACCGCAAAATGCCACAGCAAGACCCACCCACAGCATCCAGAGGACAGCAGGCTTCATAAGGGCACCCAGTACGGCAATGGCCAGCCCACTCCACATAAGCAATTGGTGGATGAGAAAGTGTTGTTTTAACTTGCGAGTATCCATAGTGTTCTCCTTAGCCTGAGCAATATAATCCGAACACGCCTGAGTGGGCGTCTGATTGGCTCAGACTTGCTTTTATTCAGTGATGGGCTTAACAGCGCTTAAATTGCTTTTCCAGCTGCTTCTTGCTTAGGCTGATGCAAATGGGACGGCCGTGGGGGCAGTGCTTCAAATCCTCCCGGGCCATCACCTGTTCTGCCAGCACCATCAGCTCCGCAGTGCTTGTCTTCCAGCCGGCCTTGATGGCGGCCTTGCAGGCGACAGTGTGGAGCAGTTCATCCCGAACGGTATCGATCCGCTCTGCACGGCCCTTCAGCAGATCACTTGCCAGCAGCTCCAGCGCTTCTTCTGCCTGTGTCACATCCAGATCCATCGGGATCTGTCTGACCAGCAGCGTATTCTCTCCGAATTCCTCAATTTCAAAACCCAGTTCTTCCAGTAGCATCCGGTTATCCAGCAAAATGGCAGCGCCCTCGGCGCTGAGCCGGCAGGAAACCGGCATAAGAAGACTTTGGGAGGAAAGGGGTTCTTGATTGGCTTTTAGTTTTTCAAACAGAATCCGCTCGTGGGCGGCGTGCTTGTCGATCAGATAGGCTTCCTCATCCCGCTGAATAAGAATGTAGCTGTTGTACAGCTCTCCCACAAACTGCCAGGGGGTATCCTGAGGGATAGCTTCCATAACCACCTGCTCCGGAATTTCTTCCACAGGCTGCGAAGAGGGAATAGGCACTACGGCAGGCAGGATGACAGACTCCCGGATGACCGGATTTATGGTCTGCTCCACAGCTTTGACCGTCACCGCAGCGGCAAGGGGATCAGGCGTTGGTCCGTCGCTGACCGCTTGTGTGAATACTTTGTATTCCTGGGCGCTCATTGTACGGAAGAAGCTCTCTTGCTTTTGAGATGCCGTAGCCGGTGCAGCCTTGTGAGGCTGAGAGACCGCAGGAGCAGGCTTAAACTGCATAGAAGGACGGTCCGGGGTCTTGTTCAGCGCGCCCAGAACGCCATAATGGATGCAGTCAAAAACTGCTTTCTCGTTTAAGAATTTCACTTCGGTCTTGGCAGGATGCACATTCACATCCAGCGCATTGGCAGGAAGGCGCAAATGCAGCACACAGGCAGGGAATTTGCCCACCATCATCTGATTTCGGTAAGCCTCTTCCAGCGCAGCCACCAACAGCCGGGATTTTACCGGCCGGTCATTGACAAAGAAGGTTTGCAGGGCTCTGCTGGGGCGGGCATCGGTAGGCTTGGAAATGTAGCCGGTGAGGGTATACTGTTCCCATTTGCTCTCCAGCTCTATCATCTTGCCGCATTCTCTGCCGTAGACGCAGTACACAGCAGCTTCCAAAGAGCCTGTTCCGGGGGTAGAGAGGACTTCTTTGCCGTCCCGCAGGAACCGGAAAGCTACCTCCGGGTGTGCCAGAGCTTGCATCTGGACGGCGGCAGAAACCTTGCTGCCCTCCACGGTGTCGGATTTCATAAACTTCATCCGGGCGGGGGTGTTGTAGAACAGATCCCGGACAATGATGGTAGTGCCGTCGGGACAGCCTGCTTCGCTCTCTTCTGTAATGATACCGGCTTCCAAATGGATGGAAGTACCTGCAATTGCGCCCGGTGTTTTGGTCAAAAGATCGATCCGGCTGACGGATGCGATGGCAGCCAGCGCTTCACCCCGGAAACCCATCGTAACAATGGCAGACAGATCCTCCGCCGTTTTCAGCTTGGAGGTGGCGTGACGCAAAAATGCGGTCCGGGCGTCCTCCGGACTCATACCGCATCCGTTGTCGGTGACCCGTAAAAAGGTCATACCGCCGTCCCGGATCTCCAGAGTTACCTGGGAAGCACCGGCATCCACGGCGTTTTCCAGCAGCTCCTTTACCACAGAGGCAGGGCGTTCCACCACCTCTCCTGCGGCAATCAAATTGGCAATATGAGGGGAAAGTTGAATGATTTTTGGCATATAAGTCACCTCATAGCAGAGATACTGATCTGATTGACGGTCATATGGATCAGCATAGGGGAAAGAATAGTATCGGATTTTTCATAGGCCCAGGCAAGGGCAACAGAAGCGGGAACGTACTGCACAAAGCACAGCAGCAGGGTAAATCCATCCTGCCTGCCGACATAGCCTGTTACGTGGATGAGGCTAAATACCAGCGTAGATGCCGCATATGCCAGAAACCGGCTCCTTTTATGAAGTCCCTGAAACAGCAGTCCCCGAAACAGAACTTCCTCGGTGATGGGCACCAGAAATACCGTTGCAATGGACATAAGGGTAAACTGCTCTTGGGTCATATCCATAACGGCAGCGTCGTTAACATTGACAAAATCCGGCTTCAGGTAGGTAATGCCGTGGGAAACCGCAATCATAGCCAGATAGTACAGAATAAATCCCAGCACGGCAAACCGCAGGCACTGCCAGGGGGCGCGGATTGCCTGCCGCAGAGAATTACTTAGAAACTTCCGGAAAATGATCAGGATCATAAGAAAGTTTACAAAGAAGTAAACCAGATTCAGCTCGGTTTCCGAAAGGGGCCTGAGCAGCTGCTGATTGCCTGCGTTCAGCAAAAGAGGTAACGCAAACAGATCGATCAGCAGATAGGCCCAACCCAGGAGAAACTCCCGGCGGGTCATAGAAATGGATAGTTTCATATTACTCCAACATTTTCTTCAGCTTAAACAGTTCATTCATAGCTTCAATTGGGGTCAGCGTTTCTACGCTGATGGAACTGAGCGCCTGACAGACCTGCTGGGAACGCAGATCCAGCAAACTGATCTGGTCGTCCTGGGGTTCTTCCCGGATAAGAACAGGTCCGCGGCCTTCTGCGTTTTCCAGTTCTTGGAGAATTTCTCTTGCCCGGTTTATCACACTGTTGGGCAGACCTGCCAGCTTGGCTACCTCTACGCCGAAGCTGTCATCGGTAGCGCCGGGGACGATCTTCCGCAGGAAAATCATCTTGTCGCCCCGTTTCTTCACGGCGATATTATAGTTTTTAATATTGGGAAGTTCCTTTTCAATTACGCTCAGCTCGTGATAGTGGGTGGCAAACAGGGTCTTTGCACCCAGATGCCGAGAGCTGGCGGCGTATTCCAGAACCGCTCGGGCGATGGCCATACCGTCGTAAGTGGATGTGCCCCGTCCAATCTCGTCCAGAATCAGCAAGCTTTTGGTGGTGGCGTATTTCAAGATGGATGCCACCTCTGCCATCTCCACCATAAAGGTGGATTGACCGGAGGCCAGATCGTCGCTGGCACCGATCCGGGTAAATACCCGATCTACAAGACCGATCCGTGCGGAACGGGCAGGGACGAAAGATCCCATTTGCGCCATCAGCACGATCAGTGCCACTTGACGCATATAGGTAGACTTACCGGCCATATTGGGGCCTGTAATAATGGAAACTTGGTTATCCTGTGCCCCCAGATAGGTGTCATTGGGAACGAACAGGGTATCCTTGAGCATCTGCTCCACCACAGGGTGGCGGCCATCGGTAATAGAGATCTCGCTATCCAGACAGATCTCCGGACGGCAGTAGTTGTTTTTGACCGCCACGGTTGCCAAAGAGCACAGAGCATCGGCGGCGGCCACGGCGGCGGCAGAGGTCTGTACCCGGGCGGCCTGCAGAGCTAGATGCTCTCGCAGGCGGGAGAAGATCTGGTATTCCAGTGCGGTGAGTCGCTCCTTGGCGGTGAGCACCTGCTCCTCCAATTCCTTCAGCTCGGGGGTAATGTAGCGCTCATTGTTGGCAAGGGTCTGCTTGCGGATATAGTGGGCCGGTACTTGGTCAATGAAGGACTTTGATACCTCGATGTAATAGCCAAACACTCGGTTATAGCTGACCCGCAGGGTACGGATGCCGGTCTTTTCCCGTTCCGCCGCCTCAATGGCCAAAATCGTGCCTGCGCCGCCGTTCATAATATCCCGCAGATGGTCGGCTTCCGGGTCTGCGCCCTTACGGATGATACCGCCCTCCCGGACAGTCAGGGGCGGCTCATCCACGATGGTGCTTTCAATCAGATCCGCACAGTCGGTGAGGGGATCAATGGCCTCTTCCAGCTTTCGCAGCAGGGAACTTTCTGTCTGCTGCAGCTGATGCTTCACTGCTGGCAGCGCCCGTAATCCCCGGGCAAGACCGAGCAGATCCCGGCAATTGACGGTGCCGGTGACAATGCGGGTCATTACCCGCTCCAGATCGGATACGTCCTTTAAGGCTTCCTCCAATTCGCCCCGGCAGACGGTGGACTGCACCAGTTCTTCCACGGCGCTCTGACGGCGGCTGATCTCCGCCGCATCCAGCAAAGGTTTTTCCAGCCAGCTGCGGAGCATTCGCCCGCCCATTGCGGTATGGGTCTTGTCCAGCACCCACAGCAGAGTGCCTTTTTTCTCTTTGGAACGGAGGGTCTCTGTCAATTCCAGATTCCGGCGTGCATCCATATCCAGCTCCATAAAGCGGCCGGTGGTGTAGTACTGCAGCTGACGAATGTGGGCCAGATCGTTCTTCTGTACACTCAGCAGATACCGCAGCAGGCTGCCTGCTGCCAGGATTGCTTCCGGCAGACCGGTAAGTCCCAGCTGGGACAGGGGAAGACCAAAATGCTGCTCCAGCACATCTGCGGCCTCTTGCTCCAAAAACTGCTCCGGCTTTCCCTCGTTGACACAGCAATTCAGCCGCTGGAACAGGGCAGTGCAGATGCTTTCTGCTTGGGAGGCTGCACCAAAACGCAGCACCTCCGAGGGGGAGAACCGACCCAGTTCCGACGCAGCGGAAGGACCGTCAGCGCACATAGTCACAAAGAATGCGCCGGTAGAAATATCGCAGAAAGCAAGACCCAGCCGAGTATCCTGTCCGCACAGACAGCCGATGTAGTTATTCCGGCTCTCATCCAGCATACAGCTTTCCGTGACTGTGCCGGGGGTGACGATACGGGTAATATCCCGCTCCACGATGCCTTTGGCCTGGGCAGGATCTTCCATCTGCTCACAAATGGCGACTCTATAACCCTTTTGGACCAGCCGGGCGATGTAAGCATCCACACTGTGGTAGGGGACGCCGCACATAGGGGTCTGCTCCTCCTTGGGCTTGTTCCGATCCCGGGTGGTCAGAGTCAGATCCAGCTCTCTTGCAGCCAGTTTGGCGTCATCGTCAAACATCTCATAGAAGTCGCCCAGACGGAAAAACAGGATGCAATCCTGGTTCTGTTCTTTGATTTCAAAATATTGACGCCGCATAGGGGTCAATTCAGCCGTTTTCTCAGCCATATTCTCAGTCCTTTTCTGCAAATTCACCGGTCAGACTCCAGGTTGTAGCGCCTGTGATGGTGATGTTGGCAAAGTTTCCGATATGGGATTCATCTCCCAAAAGCCGCACCAGACGGCCACCCTCGGTTCGGGCGGTAAGGAATTCCTTATCCGTACCGTCGATCAGGCAGCGCAGGGTCTTGCCGATATATTCGTTGTGCAGTTGCCCGGAAATGTTGTTTTGTACCGCGCAAAGTCTGTCAAAGCGACGGTTTTTCTCCTCTTTGGGAGTGGGGTCATCCATCGAGGCGGCAGGTGTGCCGGCTCTGGGGGAGAAAATAAAGGTAAACAAAGAGTCGTACCGCACCTCTTTGATCAGAGAGATGGTCTCCTCAAATTCTTCTTCCGTTTCTCCGGGGAAACCTACGATCACATCGGAGGTCAGAACCAGATCGGGCATAACGGATTTTGCGTAATTGACCGCGTCCAGATACTTTTGCCGGTCGTAATGGCGGTTCATAGCCTTCAGCACCCGAGAAGAACCGGACTGGAAGGGTAGGTGAAGCTGCTTGGCAATTTTGGGGTAGGCAGCCATTGTATCAAAGAGCTTTTTGGACGCGTCTCTGGGGTGGCTGGTCATAAACCGAATCAGAAAATCCCCGGGAATTTGAGCGATCTCTGCCAAAAGATCGGCAAAATCCATACCCTCATCCAAATCTTTTCCGTAGGAGTTTACATTCTGACCCAGCAAGGTGATATCTTTGATGCCGCTGTCGATCAGCTGGCGGCACTCAGCAAGGATATCGGCAGCCTTCCGGCTCCGCTCCCGACCCCGCACATAGGGTACGATGCAATAGGTGCAGAAGTTGTTGCAGCCATACATAATGGATACCCAAGCTTTCAGTCCGCTGTCCCGCTGCTGGGGAAGACCCTCTACGATGGAGCCTGCTTCGTCGGCGGTGAAGAAGGTACGCTTACCGGTAAACAGCACTCGGCTTAAAACCTCCGGGAACTGCCACAGGTGGTGGGTGGAAAAGACACCGTCCACGTGGGGATAGCTGGTCTTTACGCGATTGACCACTTGCTCCTGACCAGCCATACAGCCGCACAGGAAGATCTTTTGCCGGGGGTGGCGGCGCTTGGTATGGGTCAGCGCGCCCAGATTACCGAAGACTCGCTGTTCCGCGTGCTCCCGGATGGCACAGGTGTTCATCACCACCACATCCGCACCTTCACTCTTGTCGGTAATGGCGTAGCCGCTTTCGATCAGCAAACCGCGAATCCGCTCAGAGTCCGCCTCGTTCTGCTGACAGCCGTAGGTCTCCACGTAGGCAAGGGGAGTGATGGTCTGGCTGTGCCAGAATTCTTTTATTTTATGACAGAAAGCCAGCTGGGCGTCCAACTGTTCCTGAGAAATAACGGTGGTTTGTTTCATCGGGGAATGACTCCTTCGAAAATATACTGATTCAATATAAAATAATACCATTTTGGAGGCTTAATTGCAAGAGGAATTGAAAAATTCCAGATTGTGAACTTTTTGCAAATTGCTTGCAATTATACTATTTGCGTGATAAACTAAGGTATCATTGTCCCCCATAGGGAGAAAAGAGGAATTTGATGAAGTGTAATCACTGCGATGCTGAACTTTTTGAAAAGTTCGCTTTTTGCCCCCATTGCGGCGCGCAGCTGCCGGAAGAAGAGACTGTGCCTCTGGAAGTGCCGGAGGAACCGGAAACCGAGATCGTTGAAACGGTCGACGGCTACGAAGATATTTTGCCGGAAGAAAAACCTGCCAAGAAAAAGATCAAGACCTGGAAGATTATTTTGGCCTGTGTCGGCGGCGTTTTGTTGCTGCTGGCTTTGGCGGTAGGTGTTGCTTATCACTTTTTCAGTGTAGATTTTGGCATCAACGATGCCCCTGTTATGAAAAGGGATTCTTATTCTGTGGAAGATGCTGTGGCGCTGGAAAAAGGCGATGTGGTGATCGCTACCGTAGGAAACAGAGAACTGACCAACGGTCAACTGCAGATTTACTACTGGAGCGGTGTTTCCGATTTTCTCAATTATTACAGCAGCTATCTGACTGCCTTGGGAATTGATTATACCAAGCCCTTTGATGAGCAGATATTCAATCCCGATACCGGTATGACCTACCAGCAGATGTTCCTGGAGAACGCGCTGGATAGCTGGCGCCGATATGCCACACTGATGATGCTGGCAGAAGAGGCAGACTTCAAGCTTTCCGATGAGGAGCAGAAAACCGTGGACGGATTTGCCAATCAGGTGACTGCGATGGCAGAATACTACGGTTATGATGATGTGGCACAGTTTTTGCAGGAGCAAATGGCTCCCGGAACCACACTGGATGGCTATCTGGCCTATTTGCACGAAAATTATGTAGGTATGGCCTACTATGACACTCTGTTTGAGGCAATGATGCCCAGTGACACAGAGGTGGAAGCCTACTTTGAGGAACACAAAGCAGAGTTTGAAGAAAACGATATTACTAAGGAAAGCGGTCTTTACTACGATGTCCGCCACATTCTGATCCCCATTGAGGGTGGTACAAAGGACGAAAATGGCACTACCATCTACTCCGATCAGGACTGGACCGACTGCCAGAAGAAAGCCCAGGATTTGCTGGACGAATTCCTGGCAGGCGATGCCACCGAAGAGGTTTTTGGGGAACTGGCAGCAGAGTATTCTACCGATGGCGGTTCCAGCAGCAATGGTGGCCTGTATACCCAGCTGACCAAGGACACCAATTTTGTGGAAGGCTTCAAAAACTGGTATCTGGAAGAGGGTCGGAAACCCGGCGACACCGGTCTGGTGCAGAGCCTCTATGGCTATCACATTATGTACTTTAGCCAGAGTTACGAGATCTGGAAGTATGAGGCACAGAGTATGCTTCTTTCCGATATGACCTCCAAAATGCTGGAGGATGCTATGGAGAAGTGGCCTATGGATGTGAATTACAAGAAGATCGTTCTGGGTATGGCAACTCCCTCTGCGTCTTAAAAACAAACAAAAAAGAACAGCACCATCGGTGCTGTTCTTTTTTAGTCCCAATCCGGCAGGGTTTCCGACCGCAGGGGCAGGGTGCGGAAGATCTCTTCGGAAATGGCGCGGTATTCATCTACATCGGTGGTTTTTCGCAATCGCTTGCCCAAGTGTTCGCTGCCCTGGAATTTGCACAACCAATGACGCCAGTTCTCCTTTAACCGGAACATAGCATTTCTACTGCCGCCGAATTCTTGTATGTAGGTTTCCAAAAGGGTATCGTGAAAAGCTTTTAGGGTGTCTGGGGTTGTGCCGCCCGGGGTGAGCAGACCCGGATCTGCGATCAGTCCTCTGCCGATCATTACTGCATTGATAGCAGGAAATTCAGCCTGCAGTTCCGCTATCTGTCGGAGGGTGCAAAGGTTGCCGTTATAGCACAGGGGCATTTTGGCGGTTTCCGCCGCGTAACGGAAGGCGCTCATATCCACACTGCCTTTATAAAATGCGGTGCGTACCCGGGGGTGAATGGTCAGTTCCCGAATAGGATAGCGGTTGAAGACCTCCAGAATTTTGGGAAATTCCTCCGAATCGGCAAAACCGATTCGTGTTTTTACAGAAATCGGCAGGGGCGCGTGAGAGAACACATTATCCAGGAAGGCATCCAGCGTGTTTAGATCCCGGAGCATACCGGAACCCTTGCCTTTGGCGGTGACCGTGCCGGAGGGACAGCCTGTGTTCAGGTTTACCTCTGTGTAGCCCAGATCCTTGCAAACGCCAGCCATAAACAGGAAATCCTCCGGCACTTTGGTCAGCAGCTGTGGGATTACGGAGCAGCCGATGGCATCTGCCGGCGGAAGCTCCCGCGCCTCCCGGGGTGTCAGTGACCGGTGGACAGTGGGAGAAAAAAAGGGAGTATAGTACCGGTCTGCGCCCGGGAAAAACTGCCGGTGCAGCCGGCGGTAAATGCTGTCTGTCAGCCCTTCCAGAGGGGCGAAATAATATTGCATAGAATTCTCCTGAAAAATAGGGTGCGCTGAAAAGCGCACCCTAAAATTATACTTCCATAATAACGGGCAGAATCATAGGATTGCGTTTGGTGGATTTAAACAGATAGCCGCTCAGATCGTTCTTGATGGCGGACTTCATAGCAGCCCAGTCCCGAACGTGCTTACGATTGCAGCGATCGATTGCTTCCAGAGCCACACACCGCAGCTCTTCCATCAAATCCTCGGACTCTTTCACATAGACAAATCCACGGGTGATGATATCCGGACCGGAGATGAGACTGCCGTCCTGACTGCTGATATTTACGCAGACAACGATCATACCGTCCTGAGCCAGATGCTTCCGGTCCCGGAGCACCACACTTCCTACATCGCCTACGCCGGTGCCGTCCACAAAGACCTTGCCGGCAGGCACAAAGCCGTTGATCTTGCACTGTTTGGCAGTGAATTCAATCACATTGCCAATCTCGGCAATCCGAACATTTTTTGGAGAGAGCCCCATAGTCACGGCCAGCTTTCCGTGGATCTGCAAATGGCGCTGCTCACCGTGAACAGGAATAAAAAATTTGGGGCGCACGAGAGCGTGGATGATCTTCAGCTCTTCCTGACAGGCGTGACCGGAGACGTGAAGGCCCTCGCTCTTCTCATAAACTACTTCTGCACCTTTCCGGTACAATTCGTTGATGATCCGGGAGATAGCTTTTTCGTTACCGGGAATGGCGGAGGCGGAGATGATGATCCGGTCACCGGTTTGGATCTCCACCTGCCGGTGGGTAGAGAAGGCCATCCGATGCAGAGCGGACATATTTTCGCCCTGAGAACCGGTGGACACGATGACCACCTTGTTTTTCGGCAGGCTCTTGATGGCGGAAAGGTCTACCAGAGCGCCGGCGGGGATCTTGATATAGCCCAACTCCTGCGCTACTTTTAGCATATTTTCCATACTGCGTCCGGTGACGGCCACTTTTCTGCCGTAGCGATGGGCAGTAGCGAGAACCGCCTGAAGCCGGTGCATATTGGAAGCAAAGGTGGTGACGATGATCCGACTGTCACAGTTCTTAAACTGCCTGTCCAGACCCTCGGCAACGGTGTTTTCGCTGGGTGTGTAGCCGGGGCGTTCCACATTGGTGGAATCGGCAAGCAGCGCCAGCACGCCCTCATTACCCAGCTGACCAAACCGGGTCAGATCGATCATACCGTCTTTGGCGGCGGGGTCAATCTTAAAGTCACCGGTCATCACGATGGTACCCACGGGTGTTTTGATAGCAAAGGCTACCGCGTCGGCGATGGAGTGGTTCACGTGGATAAATTCCACGCTGAAGCAGCCGGCTTTCACCACATCGCCGGGTTTGTGGGTGATGAGCTTAACAGTATCTGCCAGCTTGTGCTCTTCCAGTTTCAGCTTGATAAGGCCGTTGGTCATAGCGGTGCCGTGGATGGGACATACTACCTGCTGCATACAGTAGGGAATAGAGCCGATATGGTCTTCGTGTCCGTGGGTGATAAACATACCCCGCAGCTTTTTGGCATTTTGTACCAGATAGGAAAAGTCGGGGATCACAAGGTCCACGCCGTACATCTCTTCATCGGGGAAACCCACGCCGCAGTCCACAGCGATCATATCTTTTCCGTATTCAAACAAGGTGATGTTCTTGCCGATCTCATCCAGACCGCCCAAGGGGATAATTTTCAATTTTTCAGCCAATTTAGAATCGAAACTCCTTTCAAATTTAGACACAACAAACAGGCAGCCGCCTCGGTATTTGATACGACCCTGAACCGTCGTCAAACGCCAAAACGCCTGCAGCATTTATGTAAATTAACAGATGTCCCTCATCCTCCCGGATGCGCGGGACGGTTGCACGGGTCTGCCTACCCGGTGCTGATGAATACAGTATAACACAAAAACACCAGGTTGTATACCTTTATTTTCAAAACGTCTCCCATTTGCCAGAGAAAAGCTACTCCAGAGTCAAAAATATAGGTTGCATGCGTTGCTGAAATTTGCTATAATAACCAAATAATAGATTAATATGGGCAGTAGGCCGATTTTTAGGGAGGGGGATGACTATGAACAAGAAAATCAGACGACTCCTGCAGCCTGGAATGGGACTGTATTTTGCGATTTTATTCCTGTTTGTTTTGGCAACCGGATTGACCCAGGCGTACGTGCTGGCAGTGGTGGAACTGGTTGTGGGTGCTTTGATGCTAACGGTTTATCTGATATCCCGAGCCCACCGTAAAAAGCAGTTGAAAGTATTCGTCGCTAAAACTCTGGATCAGCAGAGCGGTGTACAGGGTCAGCGGACGCCTTTCCCCTTGGTGGTAGTACGTTTGGCAGACGGCGGGATCGTTTACACCAACTCTTTGTTTGTGAATTTGATAAGCTACAGCGATGCCTTTTCCGAACGCAATATTACGGAGCTTCTCCCTGGTTTTGATACCCAGTGGCTGCTCTCCGGCAAGTTGGAGTATCCATACGATGTGACACTGCAGCAACGCCGCTATCGGGTGTACGGCGCAATGGTGCGTACCGATGACCCTGAGGACATCCCTCTGGGCATCCTGTATTTTACAGATCTGACAGAGTTATATCAGGTGCGGGACGAATATATCCGCTCCCGTCCTGTGGTATCTATTATTTTGGTGGATAACTATGAGGAATTGACCAAGAATCTGACGGAGAGTGCAGTTTCTACCCTCAACGCCCGGATCAACGATGCCATCACCCAGTGGACAGAAGGCTATGGCGGCCTGCTCCGCCGTTTGGAACGAAATCGGTATCTGCTGATTTTTGAAAAACGGGATCTGAAGCGAGCGGTGGAAAACAAATTCTCCATACTGGAGGATGTTCACGATATTACCAGTCCCTCCGGCCTTGCTGCTTCCATTTCCTTTGGATTGGGCGTGGACGGTGAGAACTTTGATGAAGGATATGCCTTTGCTGCTCTTGCCATCGAAATGGCCCTCAGCCGTGGCGGTGATCAGGCAGTGGTGAAGGATCGGGTGAACTTCCATTTTTACGGCGGCCGCAATAAGGAAGCGGAGCAGCGCAGCAAGGTGCGTTCCCGTGTCACCGCCAACTCGATGATGGAACTGATCGCCCAGAGCAGCCAAGTGTTTATTATGGGTCATAAAAATGCTGATCTGGACTCCATTGGCGCGGCAGCAGGTATTTATGCTATGTGCCGCAAAAAGGGAAAAGATGCCCACATCGTGCTGGATCTTGAGAATAATATGGCACCTGATCTGCTAGAGGAAATGCAGACGGTGCCTGAGTACAAAAATGTCTTTATCTCTGGACAGGAGGCGCTGCTGCTCAGCGATAACCACTCCACGCTGGTGGTGGTGGATACCAATCGCCCCGATCAGGTGGAATGCAGGCACTTGCTGGAAGCCGTGCCGAAAATCTGCGTAGTGGATCATCACCGCCGCGCAGCGGATTATATTAAGCCGGTGGTGGTCAATCTTCACGAGCCCTATTCTTCCTCCGCATCGGAGCTGGTAACTGAGCTGCTGCAGTATGCGGTAGAGAAGAAGGATGTGCTGCCCATTGAAGCCAAGGCTCTGATGGCAGGTATTTTCCTGGACACCAAGAATTTCAATGTCCGTACCGGTGAGCGTACTTTTGAGGCTGCTGCTTACCTCAGACAGCTGGGCGCTGAAACAGTGGAAGTGAAGATGTTGCTGCAAACCGACTTCCAGGAAACAATGGAAAAGTACCAGATCATCAAATCTGCAAGACTTTACCGCCACGAGATCGCCATCGCTGCTCTCAATGCTGCCACAACCCGGGCACTGGCCTCCAAGGCGGCAGACGAATTACTGAACATCTCCGGTATTACAGCATCCTTTGTGTTGTACCCGGATGGAGAGCAGGTTATCGTGTCTGCCCGATCCATTGGTGAGACCAATGTGCAGGTAATCCTGGAACCGTTGGGCGGCGGCGGCAATACTGCCACAGCAGGCGCGCAGATCCCGGATACCACTGTGAAAGAGGTGCTGGATAAACTGGTCATCTCGATCGATGCATTTTTTGAAGACTAAGGAGAAGAAACAATGAAAGTTATTTTATTGCAGGATGTGAAAGGAAAGGGCAAGAAGGGTCAGATGCTGGAGGTTTCCGACGGCTACGCAAGAAATTTTATGCTGCCCAAGAAACTGGCAATTGAGGCCACAGCCGATGCCATCAACACGATGCGTATGAACGATAAGGCAGCGGCAGAAAAGGCCGCTAAGGAACGGGCAGAGGCTTTGGAGATTTCCAAGCAGTTGCGGGCGATGACTCTGGTAGTTACCGCCAAAGGCGGCGGCGCAGGCAGACTGTTCGGCTCCGTTACCAACCAGGAAATCGCCGATGCGCTGAAGGCCAAGTCCGGCATCAACCTGGACAAGCGGAAGATCGTCATTGCAGACCCCATCAAGAGCGTGGGCACTTACACCGTCCAGTGCAAGCTGGGTTATGAGATCACAGCGCCTCTGACCGTAAAGATCGAAGAGCTTTAAGTTTTTGGGAAATTCCCAACGAAAGGAGAAGGCAATATGGATGAAGAACTGTTGGCGCGACAGTTGCCTCAGTCGTTGGAGGCAGAGCAGGCGGTGCTGGGTTCCATTCTCATTGACAGCCGGTGCCTGACGGAAGTGATCGGTCTTTTACGGCCGGAGGATTTTAGCCTGCAGCAGAACCGGGAGATCTATGAGACCATCTATACTATGTTCAATTTCTCCCAGACGATTGACCCGGTCACTGTGCTGGATAAAATGCGGGAACTGGGCGTTCACCACGACAATTCCCGGGACTATGTGCAACAGCTGATGGAGATCACTCCCACTGCGGCCAATGCTGTGCGGTATGCCAATATCGTGCGGGATAAGGCAATGCTGCGGGGGCTGGCAGATGCTTCCACGGAGATTTCTCAGATGGTCTACGCTCAGGTGGGTACACCGGCTGAGATTCTGGAGAGCGCGGAAAAGAAGATCTATGCATTGCGGAAGGGTGAACATAACGAATCCCTTGAGCACATTGGTGTGACTTTGCACAAGGTCTTCGACCATTTGACGGAACTGAGTCAATCGGACTCTGCCATTCCCGGTATGTCCACAGGTATGCGGGATCTGGACAGGAAGATCAACGGCCTCAATAAGTCCGATCTGCTGCTGGTGGCTGCAAGACCTGCTATGGGCAAGTCGGCCTTTGCGCTGAATCTGGCGCTGAATGTAGCGAAAAAATACAATAAGACCGTAGCCATCTTCAATCTGGAAATGTCCAGGGAGCAGCTGGCTATGCGTTTGCTTGCTATCGAGAGCTTTGTGGACGGTCAGAAAATGGCAACCGGTAAGCTGACGGAAGAGGAATGGAGCAAGCTGTGTATGGCCTCCGCGTCCTTAAGTCAGACGGATATTCGCATTGACGACAATCCTACGATCACCGTGGCAGAAATGAATGCCAAGTGCCGTCGGTTGGATAATTTGGGTATGGTGGTCATTGACTATTTGCAGCTGATGAATGGTTCCGGCTACGGAAAGGGCGGCGACAGCCGTGTGAATGTGGTCAGCGAGATTTCCCGTTCTTTGAAGATTATGGCTAAGGAACTGAATGTTCCGGTCATCTGTCTGAGTCAGCTGTCCCGCGGACCGGAAAGCCGAACCGACAAGCGGCCTATGCTGTCGGATCTGCGGGAATCCGGCGCTATCGAGCAGGATGCAGACGAAGTGCTGTTCCTGTATCGGGATGAGTACTACAACGAAAACACCGAGGAAAAGGGCGTAGCCGAGTGTATCGTGTCCAAGAACCGCCACGGCGAGGTGGGCACTGTGAAGCTGCAATGGATTCCTCAGTATCAGACGTTTGCGGACCGGGAGTGGAAGCATGCTGAATAAGCTGGAGGCCTTTGCCCGGCAGCAGGGGATGCTTGTCAGAGGTGACAGGATCACCTGTGCCGTGTCCGGCGGTGCCGACTCTATGGCGCTGCTGTGGGCGATGTATTTGCTGAAGGATAAGTGGCAGTTTTGCTTGTCTGCGGCCCACTTTAACCATCACCTGCGGGGTGAAGAATCCCAGCGGGATGCGGAGTTTGTGGAGCGGTTCTGCCGGGATTACAACATTGATTTTGTCTGCGGGCAGGACTATGTGAAGTCGGGACCGAAAGGTTTGGAAGCAGCTGCCCGGGAGGCAAGGTATGCTTTCTTTTCCACCTTGCCCGGCAAGGTCGCCACGGCACACACTGCCGATGATAATGCGGAGACCGTGTTGATGCATCTGGTAAGAGGCACCGGACTGAAGGGCCTCGGGGGTATTTGCCCCGTGCGGGAAAATCTAATCCGGCCTATGCTGACAGTGACCCGACAGGAAGTGCTGGCTTTTTTGGAAGAATACAGCATTCCCTATGTTGAGGACAGCTCCAACAGGGAGGACGTGTTTCTGCGAAATCGGCTCAGGCATCACGTTATGCCTCTTTTGCAGAGGGAAAACACCTGCCTGTCCGAGAATCTTTCCGCAATGGCTATGCGATTGCGGCAGGATGCCCAGGCGCTGGATTGGGCGGCTGCGGAGCAGTATACCGATTCCGTGGAGGCGCTGAAAACGATGGAGCCTGCCATCCGAAATCGGGTGCTGATCACCATTTTGACGCAAGCCGGTGTGCGGGAACCGGAGGCATCTCATATTGCCGCGGTAAATGCTCTGCTGGAGTCGGACAATCCCTCTGCCCGGGCGGCTTTTCCCGGCGGGATCTCCGTCAGTCGCCGATACGATAGACTTTGCTGGGAAACCATTCCGGAGGAACTGTCTGCAACACCGCTGACCTGTCCCGGCGCAGTGGAATTGCCGAACCTGCGGATCCTATGCCTAAGTGCGGAAACCGCGACCGGTGAAGCCGGTTTTACAGTAGCGCCCTGTGGTGAAATGGTGGTTCGCGCTCGTCAAACGGGCGATACCATACGACTGCCTGGTGGCAGCAAGAGCCTGAAAAAACTCTTTATTGACCGAAAAATCCCCGCCGCGCTCCGACAGACGATCCCTGTGATCGCGGATGAGAAAGGCGTATTGGCGGTTTATGGCATCGGAGTCAATCTGGATCGTGTATCCGAAACCGGTGTCCGTATCCACTTTGTGAACAAATCATCCGACAGCGATGTCGGCGACAGAAAACCTACAGAACTGAGGGGAAAACAAAATGGAGAAGAATATTGAGAAAGTCCTGCTGAGCCGGGAGCAAATTCAAGCGAAGGTTTTGGAACTGGCAGCCACACTGTCTGAAGAATACGCAGACAAAGACCCTGTTTTTGTGGGTGTTTTGAAGGGCGTTGTGATTTTCTTTGCGGATATGGTTCGTGAGATCAACATCCCCTGTGAGATCGACTTTATGTGCGTTTCCTCCTACGGCGGAACCAGTTCCACCGGCAATGTTATGATAAAGAAGGATCTGTCTGTGGACATCAAAGATCGCCACGTAGTGATTCTGGAGGATATCTACGATACCGGCCGGTCTTTGGATGCTACTTACCGGTATCTTCTGAGCAAAGAACCGGCATCTCTGGAGATCTGCACCCTGCTGGATAAGCCGGAGCGCCGGGTGGATGGAATTACCCTAAAGCCAAAATATGTGGGCTTTACCATTCCTAATGAGTTTGTGGTGGGTTACGGTCTGGACTTTAATGAACACTACCGGAATCTGCCGTACATCGGCGTGCTGAAGCCGGAAGCTTATCAAAACTAAGGAGAATATCCAATTTGAAGAAACGTAAACCTTTTTCTATTATTCTGTATGTGCTAATCCTGATAGTGGCATTTTCCTGGATCCTAGGTCTTTTTGATACCCGCGCCGATAAGATTCCCTATTCTGAAGTGGTTGCACTTTTCCGAAATGAGCAAGTCAGTACTTTCGTAGTGGAAGGAAATTATATCCAACTGCAACTGCATACACCCTACAACGGAAAGGATGTTCTGCTGACCACATTGGCAGATCCCGACGGTTTCCGGGAGCAGATGTGGGATCTGCTGCAGGAGCAATCGGAATCCGGCGTGCTGGAAAGCTACAATTTCCTGCCGGAAGACAAGCTTTCACCCTACGATTTTATCCTGCCCATCATTCTGGCGGGATTGGTAATTGTGGTAGTGTGGATTCTGCTGGCCGGCCGCGCCAATCATAACAACCCGATGGCCAATTTCGGCAAGGCCCGCACCGGTCACGGTCAGCCCGGCGATAAGAAGATCACCTTTGATGATGTTGCCGGTGTGGACGAAGAGAAGGCCGAGTTACAGGAGGTGGTGGATTTCCTCCGGAATCCTCAGAAGTTCACCGATATTGGCGCCAAGATCCCCCACGGCATTCTGCTGGCCGGTGCGCCCGGTACCGGTAAGACCCTGCTTGCCAAGGCAGTGGCAGGGGAGGCAGGCGTGCAGTTTCTGTCCATCTCCGGTTCTGATTTTATGGAGATGTATGTGGGCGTGGGCGCCAGCCGTGTGCGGGATCTGTTTGACCAGGCCAAGCGAATCGCTCCGGCCATCATCTTTATCGACGAGATCGACGCGGTGGGTCGCAAGCGCGGCTCCGGATTGGGCGGCGGTCACGATGAACGGGAGCAGACGCTGAACCAGCTGCTGGTGGAAATGGACGGATTCGGCAGGACCGAGGGCGTGATCGTTCTGGCTGCCACCAACCGCCCCGATATTCTGGACCCGGCGTTGCTGCGTCCCGGTCGGTTTGATCGTCAGATTTATGTAAACTCACCGGATGCCAAAGGCCGTGAGGATATTCTAAAAGTCCACGCCAAGGGTAAGCGGCTGGATGACTCTGTATCTCTGAAGACCGTGGCGCTGGCTACTTCCGGTTTCACCGGAGCAGATCTTGCAAACCTGCTGAATGAAGCTGCTATTTTGGCAGCCCGTGCGAACCGTCCGGTGCTAAATATGCAGGATATGAACGATGCTATGATGAAGATTCTGGCAGGCCCGGAGAAGCGCAGCCGCGTCCGCCTGCAGAAGGATCTGAAGCTGACCGCCATTCACGAGGCAGGTCACGCAGTGGCTATGTACAGCCTGCCCACCCACGATCCGGTGCACCAGATCTCCATTATTCCCAGAGGCAGAGCGCTGGGTCTGACCTGGACGACTCCCAAAGAGGACAGCGACCATTTGACCCGTAACGAGATGTATGAACAGATCGTGGGATTGCTTGGCGGCCGGGTAGCGGAAGCCCTGTTTTTGAATGATATTTCCACCGGAGCATCCAACGATATCGATCGGGCATCTAAGCTCGCCCGGGATATGGTGGCCCGCTATGGTATGTGCGAATCTCTTGGTACGGTCTCCTATACCGGAGGCGATGAGCTGTTTATCGGTCGGGATTACGAAAAAGTCAAGAGCTATTCCGAAAAGGTGGCAGGCACCATTGATGACGAAGTCAAGGCCATCATTGACCGCGCCTATGACCAGTGCAGCCAGATCCTCACCCGGGATGCCAATAAGATGAAGCAGGTAGTGGAGTTCTTGTTGGAGCACGAAACTATGACAGGCACCCAGTTTGCTGACTGTATGGAAGGCAAGGAAATCCGGCAAAACGGCGAGACGAATTTGTTTGACACCTTCACCACAGAAGAATAAACGAAGCCCGCAGCAAAAGATCTTGCTGCGGGTTTTTTCTTACAGAGTATACAGGTAAATGGCAAGAAATTGCAGAATGCTGCCCAGCACCACAAAAATATGAAAAACAGAATGTATCCACCGCTTTTTCGCACCGATGCCATAGAGCACTGCACCGATGGTGTAGGCGATTCCTCCTGACAGTAGCAGTAAAAATCCGTTTTTTTCCAGAACCTGTAAGGCCTGGGGCAGAAAGAAAATGATTCCCCATCCCATTGCGATGTAGCAGATCATAGAAAAGATGTTGTATTTCCGCAGATCGATGGCAGTAAGAGTGGCAGCCAGAATGGCAAGCGCCCACTGAGCAGCCAGCATCCCCCAGGCCAAAAACGGATACACCGGCTCAAATGCTGTCAGCAGGATCGGTGTGTAGGTGCCGCAAATCAGAAAATAAATGGCACAGTGGTCAATGACCTGCATTACCTTTTTTCCGGTGCCCGGCAGAAGTCCGTGGTACACACTGGACATCGTGTACAGGACGATTATCGTCCCGCCGTAAACGGAGGAACCCACGACACCGAACACACTGCCGGCGGATGCCGTTTTCCACAGGCACAGAACCAGCGCCAGAATTCCGAAGCCTCCTCCTACAATATGGGTTACCATATTCATGATTTCCTCGCCTCGGGTGTAATCCGGCAAAAGCCGATCCCGAAGTTTTGTGCGTTTTCTCATCACTCATACCACCTTTCTGTAAACAGTATATCGGATGCTCTGACGGTTTGCACCCTATAGGTACTGTTAGACCTCTCTCCGGGAGGGAAATGGTCGTTCTACTATGGGTAGAACGACCTGCCTCAATAATAGAATTGTGCAATATACACAAAACTAGCATCAAAATTTCGGCGTGCTTCAAAGATATTTACAGAAAATTTATATGCTTATTTGGAAGATATGTGTTATAATGTTAGTGGCGGCAGGTGAGCCGCTATAATAGCGAGGCAAAGGAGCCATTATGAATAACATCCTGTTCTTTTTAACACCGAAAGCGATGTGTGCTTTCTTAAATGATGAGTATACTGTCAGGCAAGCGTTGGAGAAAATGGAATCCGCAGGATTCTCTGCACTGCCGATTTTGAACAAACGGGGCGAGTATCGGGGAACACTGACCGAGGGTGATCTGCTGTGGGCGCTGAAAAATATGTGCTATATGGATATGCGCCAGGCAGAAGCACGGCGGATTATGGAGATCACCCACCGCAAGGACAATGTGCCCGTCCGGGTAAATACCGATATGTATGATCTGGTCCAGCGGGCCAGCTCCCAGAATTTCGTTCCCGTGGTGGATGATAAGAATGCCTTTATCGGCATTGTCACCCGCAGCGCCATTATCAAGTACTGTTCCCAGCAGCTGTACCCGGAAGATTAAGCTACATAAACGCCGCCCTTTGGTATACCGCCAGAGGGCGGCGTTTTTTAAGTTGAAAATATATCGGTTTTCTGATAAAATAAATAAAACTGTGTCCTGGAGGCAAACAATGAACGATGAGAAACTAAAACTGCAGTTAGGTGCCAATATCGCATCCTACCGCAAGCGGATGGGACTGACCCAGATGGGTCTGGCGGAAAAACTGAATTATTCCGACAAGGCCGTTTCCAAGTGGGAGCGGGGAGAGTCTATGCCGGATGTGCTGACTCTTGTGCAGCTGGCGGAGCTTTTTGACATTACGGTCAATGACCTGTTGATCGACCCGAGAGCACTACCGGAGAATCACGGCATCGTGGTTGAGAAAATGGAAAAGGCTGTGGAAAAGACTTTGAAGCGGAAGGCGGATAAGTATAGCATCCTGGGCCTAAGCTCCCTGCTGGTGTGGTTTGTGGCATTGCTGCTGTTTGTGGTGTTGTCATCTGTAGGCATCGAGAAAAGCTGGATGGCGTTCTTCTATGCCATTCCCATCACAGCTGTTGTTATGCTGAGTCTGCGCTCTGCGTGGCACGATTTCCGGTGGAACAAGACCTTGATTTCTGTGATTATGTGGGGTGCTTTGCTGAGCATTTATGTGTCGCTGCTGGTCTTTGTCGGCGTCAATATCTGGAAGATATTTTTGCTGGGAATCCCGGGCCAGCTGGCCATTTTCCTGTGGTTCCGGATGCTTCGCAGACCTAAGGAGGAACACAATGGATAAAACCGCGTTGCGCCGTCAGATCCGCGAGAAAAAGCGGGCGATGACCGAGGAAATGATCACACAGAAAAGTCGGCGCTTGGGAGAATTGTTTGCGGCATCGGAGTGCTATCAAAATGCAAAAACCATCTATTTTTACCTGCCTTACAACCAGGAAGTCCGCACGATCCCGATGTTGGAGCGGGCGCTGCAGGAGGGGAAACGGGTGGCTGTTCCCAAGGTCTATGGGGACACGATGCGCTTTATTTATCTGGAGAATTTGGACCAGATCGCTGCGGGCTATGCGGGGATTCCCGAACCTGTCTGTGACGAGCCGGTGGCGGAGGATAAAACGGCTCTGGTGCTGATGCCTGGTCTGGCATTTGACCGGGAGGGTCACCGAATCGGCTACGGTGGCGGCTTCTATGACCGTTTTCTGGCAGATGAGCCGGATCACCCGACCTTGGCTTTGTGTTATGATTTTCAGATACTGGAAAAATTGGAAACGGAAGCGTTTGATATTCCCGTGGACTGTGTTCTGTGGGCATAAGAGGTAATTATGGATATACTTGCAGTAGTGATCATTGCAGCGGTGGTGTTTGGCCTTTGCTACTTGATAGACAAAGGATTCACCAAACTCTTCCGTTCTCAGGCACAGCATATGAGCGGACTGTCTGTGCGGCTGAATAAGCGCTATGGCTCTATCGGTCTGATCCTGGCGGCGGTGGGCATTGCCGCCATCTTTGCCGGTATGAATCGGGAAGGGGAGTGGGCGCTGATTGCTGGTGGCGGACTTGTGTTGCTGGTGGGCATCGGCCTTGTGGTGTACTATATGACCTTCGGTCTGTTTTACGATCAGGACGGATTCGTTCTCAGCACCTTTGGCAGAAAGCGCAAAACATATCTCTACAAGGATATCAAAGCCCAACAACTGTATAATAACCAGGGGCATATTCTCATTGAACTGCACCTGGCTGACGGCAATACCGTGCAGCTGCAATCTACGATGACCGGCGCATATGATTTTTTGGAGTATGCCTTTGACCTGTGGCTGCACCAAACAGGCAAACGGAAAGAAGATTGCCCGTTCCACGATCCTGAGAACAGCTGCTTTTTTCCGCCGGTGGAGGGTTAGGCTATGCATACACCGTCTGTAACAACCGACCAGCTGAAGATTATGCCGTTCCGGCAGGCGCTGGAGAACGCCCACACCCCCAATCGGGAGTATGATGTTGCCACCTGGCTGTACGTCCCCAATACATACACCGAGTACCGGTATATTCTTGGCACCCGGGGCAAGAACCCGCTTATCTGCATCGGCATCAACCCCTCCACTGCCCGGCCGGGGGATCTGGACAATACCTTAAAATCTGTGGAGCGGATCGCCTTGGGAAACGACTTCGATAGCTTTATAATGTTTAATGTATACGCCCAGCGGGCAACCGACCCGGACACAATGGAGCAAACCTGCAACAGCCTGCTCCATAGGGAGAATCTGGAGGCCTTCCGCTATGTGCTGTCCATTTCGGATCAGCCGGCGGTCTGGGCGGCCTGGGGAACGATCATTGAAAAGCGGTCTTACTTGCCGGCCTGCCTGCAGGATATGCTGGCGGTGGGCAGGGAATACGGAGCTGCCTGGTACTGTGCCGGCAAGGTCAGTAAAAAGGGGCATCCCCACCATCCGCTGTACTTGCGTAAGGACGAGATGCTCCGCCCCTTTGATGTGGATGCCTATCTGCAGACACTGGAGGAATGACAATGGGAAACGAATGTGAAACCTGTTGGTACTATGATTATGACGAGGAGTATGACGAATACTTCTGTATGATGGACTTGGACGAGGACGAGGTGTACCGCTTGCATACGAATCCCAGTCCCCATTGTCCCTACTACCGGCAGGGCGATGATTATACGCTGGCAAGGAGACAATAACGATGAAACGAATTCTCATATGGGTGCTGGTTTTGCTGCTGCTGACAGGCTGTGGCGGGAAGAAACTGCAGACGCCTACCGTGCCTACGGAGCTGACCGAGCCGCCTGTCACCCTGTATGAACCGGACAGCCTTGCAGAAAGGTCCACCGGCGGTGCGGTGAGAGCCTACCCTCTGGAGGGCACATATCTGGGTCTGGAAGTAATGGGCAGCAAGCTGCTACTGTTTTCTCAGGAGGAGCTGACCGTTCTGATGGGGGAGAACTGCCAGATCGCGGCAACGATGCTCCCGCTATACAATATATATAATGTATTGGCAGATGTGTCTGCCACCGGAATTGCCTACGTTGATTCCGCCGCAAGCCAGCTGGTGGTCCGCAATTCCCAGCTGCAGGAGACCCAGCGGGTAGACTTACCCCAGGATATGGAAGGCGCTCCTTTGGTCAGTTTGCAAAGGGGAGAGATATTCTATGTATCCGGCGCGGAGCTCCGGTCTATGGATATGGAAACGGGGATCTCCCGCCTTGTCAAATCCCAAAGCTGCGAAAGCCAGACACTGACCGGCATCTGGTTTAATGGCGGAATGGTCACCTGCCGTGTCAAAGAGGAATCCGGCAAAGAGCACACCGTCTATATCTGCACCGAGACCGGTCGAACCTTAAGCGAGGACCAGACCGCCTACGGTCTGCAGACCTTGGGGGATCGGTATCTGGTTCACCGGCAGGACGGGCAGGTGGCCCAGCTGATCGCAGGCATCCGGGAGGGAGATTTGCAAAGCTTCCAACCCGCCGAGGAAAATGAAATACTGACGCTGAGCCTATCCGGAATTGTGTCCTACGTAGCCCAACCCAATGGCTTGCGCCTATCCTATTATGATCTTGCCACCGGCAAGCGGGCAGCCCAGGTGCAGATACTCAATGCCAAAGCGCCCATCGCAATGGTTTCAGACAGCCAATATGTGTGGCTTATGGCGGAGAATTTGAATGGCGCCGGCCAGACCCTGTACCGGTGGGATGTGAAGCGATCTCCCATTGCAGACGACAGGATCTACACAGGCCCGCTCTATACCGCAGAAAATCCCGATACCGAGGGCCTTGCCCAGTGCCAGACTTTGGCACAGGCACTGCTGGACACCTATGGTGTCCGCGTCCGTCTGTGGCAGGACGCGGTGGAGCAGGCAGGGGAGTGGTCTGTGACCGGGGAGCACCAAGTCAGTGTGATTTCCGCAATGCTGGAGGAGATGGAAGCCGTTCTGTCTTTGTTCCCAGGGAAGTTCCTGTCTACCACTGTCAACGGTGGAAAAATTTGCGTTAACATTATGCGTCAGTTGCCGGAGGGCAGTTGGGCACAGACTTGGCAGGAGGGGGATTGCTGCATATACCTGACACCGGAGGCGGATATCCCCGCAGCGCTGCTGCAGGGTATCGGTTACGCAGTGGATGCCTTTGTGCTGGGCAACAGCCGGGACTACGATGACTGGAATGACCTAAACCCTGTTGACTTCTCCTACACTGGTGCAGCCCAGCCGGAGATCCCTTACCTGGAGGGGGAAGACCGTTACTTTGTGGACGGAGCATCTGCTGCATATCCCCATACCGACCGCAGCAGCATCTTCGCGCAAGCATTGCTGCCGGATAACAGTGCGACCTTCCAGTCGGCGGCGATGCAGGCAAAGCTCCTGCGGCTGTGCCAGGCGATCCGGGAGTCCTATGAACTGGAGAAGAGTCCCGACACCTACCCCTGGGAGCAGTACCTGCAGACCTCCCTGGCATATACGAAATAATGGACAAGTGGGCGGCCATTGGCTGCCTACTTGTCGTTTCTGTAGGGTTGCCCCAAAAGGAAAGCCGGGATAGGGTGTTCCGGGCCTGTAATTTGGTCAAAGTGATAATTTTACCAAAAAACAAAAAATTACTATTGCAAAATTATTGAATTAGAGGTACAATGTGTGTATTCGTAGAATTGCATAGTAATACCCTTGTTCTACGTGGGTTATTTGTGTTTTTTACTAAACTGGAATGGCTGATTTTGTACATACTGCTGAAAATTTGAAAATTGGAACTTTCCATCTGACAAATCGTGCATTTTCCCTTCTTTTTCTGTCAATTCGTATTTTATGAGCACGGATGCTCTAAAAATAATAAATACTATTTAGGAAAGGAACAAAATCATGAAAAACGCAAAAAGACTTGCAAGTCTGCTGTTGGCCGTTGCTATGATGTTCACTCTGGTGTTCGCAAATGGCAATATCTTCAGCGTATTTGCGGAAACCACCACCGTTACGAAGACCCTGGTCAATATGGACTTCAATAGCGGCGACCTCTCCGGCTGGGTTGACAACACAGAAGTTGTAAAGCCCGTAGTAGAAGGCACCAGATTTGAACCCGACGGCGGTATGCTGTGGGTTCGAAACAATTCTAGCCAAACCTGGCTGAAGAAGTATGATTTCGGTGACGGCGTTACCAATGCTGTCCTGGAGTATGAATTCAGTGTGTCTCAAATGTCCGGCACTCCTAATACAGACACGTCTGTTTTCCTGCCCACTCTGCTGTACGAAGGTGCAGTAGATGAGCAGCAGAACACGAACACCACTCCCTTTGGCCTGTACATCAATGGTATGGAATTGCAGTATAACTATGGCCGCGGTATCGGAAGAGGCAAGGCGACCATTGATGTGAATCCTGCAGAAGAAGGCGTACAAAAGCTGGAATACAGTACATCTTATACTCTGCGTATTGAGTACGATCTGCCCAACGAATCTGTGAAGGTGTATCTAAACGATACTGAGCTGACTCTGCCCACGGAAGAGCTGGAAGAAGGGGCTTACAACACTCACATTGATGAGAATGCCAAGCTGGACACAATTTCTGTCGGTGTCAATGCTGCGCCCAACTCCGATATCAAATTTGATAACCTGAAGGTTACCTCCCAGGTTACCGTGGAGGAAGAGACCCTGGTCAATATGAACTTTGCGGTAGAAGAAGGCGAAGATCCTGCTACCGTTCTGGCTGGCCTGGGCTGGACAGACAACACCGCAGCTCCGATTCCTGAATCTGAAGATGTCCAGTGGCTCATCGAGAATGACACCCTCGGCTTGAAGAGCAATGCTCTGAAGATTACAAATAAGACCAGTAGCTACTGGCACAAAGAACTTACTCTTAGCAAAGCTGTTGACAATGCAGTTCTGGAGTATAACTTCTCCCTTGCCCAGGTAAGCGGCGATAATCAGAAAGTTTACCTGCCCACTCTGCTGTACCAGGGTGCAACACCTACCGAGAATAACGTTGACTCCGCTCCTTTCGGTCTGTATATTCGGGATGGTTATGATGCCGAAGGTAATTATCTCCTAGGCCGCGTCCTGCAATATAACTATGGCCGCGCCATCTCTGGAAATGGCTTAGGCACAACCGGTAAAGTACTGGAGTTTGACAGATCCTACACCGTACGTATCGAGTACGACCTGCCCGCTAAGTCTGTGAAGGTATACCTGCGGGATAATTCCGTTGACAATGCTCAGCTGGAGCTGCTGACTCTGCACGCATTTGCGGCTGATGCAGGCTATAACACCAGCGACAACATTAACGCTGCAGGCAAGCTGGACAGAATTACTGTCGGTGCTGGCGATGCTACTTCTGCTCTTACCCGTTTCTATGTTGATGACCTGAAGGTCACCACTCTGTCTGTTGTGGAGCCTGAGACTCCCGATCCCTCCGAAGATCCCTCTGAAGAGCCCGATCCCTCCGAAGAGCCCTCTGAAGAGCCCACCGAGACTCCTGATCCCGAGGCTGGCTATCAGGCTAACCTGAGTGTCGTCGGCTCTACTACCACCAACGAAGAAAAGAGCATCACCCTTAAGGTGGACGTTACTCACACCTCCGAGTCCGAGTACGCTGCCGGCCAGTTCAAGGTCACTTACGATGCAAGCAAGGTTTCCTTCGTTTCTGTCGAAAACACTGCTACCTCCGACGACGAGGCCGGTATCAAGGTAGACCAAGGCGTCGGCTACATCATCGTCAAGGACTTTGGTGTAAGCAAGACTCTGGGCGGTTCCTACGTTCTGAACTTCACTGCTACCAATGCAGGTTCTGCAACCTTCACTCTGAGCAACGCTGCATTCTCCGCTCAGGAAGATGCTGCTACTGAGAATCTGGAACCCATCAAGAACACCCCCGCCGCAGTGGTAATGACCATCAACCGCGCCCGTCTGAATGTCACCCTGAATGATACAAATAGTTGGTTGACCGGTGATTCTCAGGTTGCTTACGATGGAACCTACACCTTCACCGCTGCTGATGCTGACAAGTACACCTACACCGTCACCGCTACTATGGGCGGTCAGAATGTTGCTGTCGGTGGCACAAACGGTTCCTACAGCATCGCCAATGTTACCGATGATCTGGTGATCAATGTTAGCCGTGTCGCTACTGTGTTTACAGTAACTTACAATGGCGAGGTCGGCGAAAATAGCGGACCGAACGCTACCTGCGAAAATGACTACACCTTTACTCTGCCTGACGACGTTAACCCGAGCGCTGTGTCTGGTGCCCGTTACACTCTGGGATCTATCACCATCGGTGGTAATAATTACACTGATTACGACGTTAATGATAGAACTTACACCATCCACAAAGAAGACATCAGAGGCAACATCGTGATCGTCATTGACAAAGAAACTCTTAACCCCACTATGTTTACCGTTGATGTTACCGGTAACGGCGCTGGCATCGCTGCCGGTTTTGCTACTTCTGGCGAGTTGACCCATCAATACACTCTGACTGTCAGTCCCGTTGCTGGTTATAGCTATACCTACACCGTTACTATGGGCGGCGAAACGCTGGAAATTTCCCCCGTTAATAATGTTTTCACCATCCCCAGTGTTACCGGCAATCTGGTATTTAACATTGACCGCGCTGTGATTACTGCCGACGTATCTGTTCAGCATTATGTCACTCTGCAGGGCACCAATATGTGGCTGGTTCTGCAGCCTCAGACGCTGGACGCAGGCTACCACGCTACCTACAACGGTCAGCCTATGCTCTTCTCCGCCAAGTACAACGCATACGCATACCTGGTAGTTGCTGAAAATCAGCCTGATGAGAATGAAGTTAAGGCTGCGATCAATATTGCTACCGGCGATAGAACTGAGATTACTTACGACAACGATATCAATGGCACCGGCGATCAGGATACCAACGACGCACAGTTCATCTACAATATGTACAACGCCTACTATGCTGGCATCACGACTGATGTCTCTATGGTCAAGTACCTGAAGGCTGACGTCAATGGCACCCGTGAGATCACTGTTGCTGACGCAGTTGCTGTTGTGAAGGCTGTTACTGTTGGCTAATTTCCCCGCGATTATCTAAATCTCCCACCCCTGTTTTCAGGGGTGGGGATTCCCCTAACTAAAGGAGCATTTATGTTGAAAAGAATTCTCTCCGGCGTGCTGATAGCTGTTCTTTTGCTGTTGAGCCTGCCCTGTGCGGCATCTGCGGATACGGAGCCACAATTTGAGTTGGAACTGTATATGGACGGCCAGAAGGAATCCCGTGCGGAACCCGGCGATGTGATTACTATTGCTTTGTATTTACACCGCACCGACAGCCAGGAACGCTACAATATGTATGGTATGCAGGCTGAAATACGGTATAATACAGACTTCTTCCGCTTGGTGGGAGATAGCTATATCCATAGCCCGGGTATTGTATGCCAGAACGTCAGCGGTGTCGGCCAGCACGACGAGGTGTATATGAACTTCCTGTCTATAACAGGAGAGGATATGTGGGAGGCTAAGAAATTTATCGGCAGCTTCCAGCTGGAAGTCATCTCCGATTCAGGTGTTTCAAAAATCACCCTTGAGGACTCTTTAATAGCGCAGCAAGATGGCGCTGGTGTCTATGACTGTACAGAAGTGGAACACACTGTGATCGTTTCCACCGATTGTACGATTATCTTTGAATCCAACGGTGGCTCCCCTGTGCAGGATATGATCGTGGTTTATGGCGAAAAAATGCCTAAGCCGCAGGATCCCGTGCGGGAAGGCTATATCTTCGCCGGCTGGTACAAGGACATTCATTTACAAGACCCCTGGAATTTTGAAACAGATATCGTGGAAGGCAGTGTGGCGCTATATGCCAAGTGGATTGTTGACGAGAATTATCCCGGTGAAACAACCCAACCCACAGATATCACAGATACCACCGAACCGTCGGTGAACAAACCAATCCTTGAAAATAATACAGTTGTCTTCTGGGGCTTGATGGCTCTGGTCTTACTGGCTGCTGTATGCATCATACTTATGCTGATCTACCGCAAAAAGAGTGAGGATAAACCCGATCAGCAAGAAGAAAATGAACCCCAATAATGTATCCGTTTTTTCTGGAAATACTAAATTTGTAAGTGATCTGACCGTGTAGTATGTGGTCAGAACTGAAATAAATTTTAAGGAAGGAAAAAGATTATGAAAAACGCAAAAAGACTTGCAAGTCTGCTGTTGGCCGTTGCTATGATGTTCACCCTGGTGTTCGCAAATGGCAATATCTTCAGCGCATTTGCGGAAACCACCACCATTGAGAAGGCTCTGGTCATGCTGGACTTTGAGTCCGGTGATCTCTCTGGTTGGGAAGCAAACGAAGCAGCCCAGCGGGATACCACCGCAAATCAACGCTGGCAAACTGCTAACAGCTCTGTCTTGGGCGGAAACGCTCTGGAAGTCAGAAGAGGCGATGGCCCCAACTGGCTGTATGAGTATCCTATTGGCACAGCTGTTAACAAGGCATCTCTGGAGTATAAGTTCTCTATTACTCAGATGTCCAACCCTGCCTATTCTGATCAGGATATCTATCTGCCCACTCTGCTGTACGCAGGCGCTCCCGATGAAGCGCTGAATGAGAATTCCGCTCCTCTCGGCCTGTATATTGAGAGTATGGATCTGTACTATAACTATGGCCGCGGCATTGGTAAAGGCAAGCAGGTAATTGTTGACCAACTGGAATACGAAACAGCCTACACCCTGCGTGTTGAGTATGATCTGCCCAACGACTCTGTGAAGGTATACCTGAACGGCTCTGAGCTGGCTCTGCCCACCACTGATCTGGAAGTAGGCTTTGACAACACCTATATTGACCATGAAGCCAAGCTGGACAGAATTTCTGTCGGTGTTTATAATGCTTTGAATTCCCATGCCTTTATCGATGACCTGAAGGTCACCACCGAGGTTCCCGTAGAGGAAGAGACCCTGGTCAATATGAACTTTACGGTAGAAGAAGGCGAAGATCCTGCTACCGTTCTGGCTGGCCTGGGCTGGACTGACAACACCGCAGCCCCCAAGCCTGACAGTGAAGAAACCCAGTGGATCATTGAAAATAGCGTAGAAAGCGGCTTAAGCAGCAATGCGCTGAAGGTTACCAATAAGCTCAACCAGCACTGGTATAAGGAACTTAACATCGGCAAGGCTGTTGACAATGCAGTTCTGGAGTATAATTTCTCCTTTGTCCAGATAAGCCCGTCCCTCACAGATCAGCGCGTATATCTGCCCACTCTGATGTACGAGGGTGCAACACCTAACGCTGAGAACCTTGACGCCGCTCCTCTCGGCCTGTATGTTCGTGACGGCGGTATCCTGTACTACAACTATGGTCGCGCCATCGCCGGATATGGCGTATCATCTACCGGCAAAACATTGGAGTTCGGCAAATCCTACACCGTACGTATTGAGTACAATCTGCCCACTAAGTCTGTGAAGGTATTCCTGCGGGATAATACCGTTGCGAATGCTCAGCTGGAGCAGCTGGATCTGTCCGCAACTCCGGAAGCTGGCTACGGCAGCGGCAGCATTGATGCTGCTGGCAAGCTGGACAGAATTACTGTCGGTGCTGGCTTAAGCGGTGGTGCTATGCCCACCCGTTTCTATGTTGATGACATAAAGGTCACCACTCTGTCTGTTGTGGAGCCTGAGACTCCCACTCCCTCCGAAGATCCCTCCGAAGATCCCTCCGAAGAGCCCTCCGAAGAGCCCTCCGAAGAGCCCACTGAAGCTCCCGAGCCCTCTGAGCCTCAGCCCTCTGAGCCTCAGCCCTCTGAGCCTCAGCCCTCTGAGCCTGCAACCAATGGCTACCAGGCTAACCTGAATGTCGCCAACACTGCTACCGTTGGTGAAGATATCGCCGTTAACGTAGTTGTGAACCACAGCTCTGAGACTGTGTTCGCTGCCGGCGAATTCAAGGTCACTTACGATGCAAGCAAGGTTTCCTTCGTTTCTGTGAACAATGCCACCACCGGCAGCACTGCTGGTATCAAGGTTAAGGCACAGAATGGTGTCATTACCGTGGAAGACTTCGGTAACGACAAGAACCTGCCCGCTACTTACACCCTGAACTTCACCGCTTCCGCTGAGGGCGATGCAACATTCACTCTGAGTGGTGCTGCATTCTCCGCTAAGGAAGATGCTATCGACGAAGATCTGGAAGCAATCGTCAACACCCCCGCAGCAGCAACCGTTACTGTTGAGCCTGCTACCTTCTCCGTCACCCTGCCTGAGAACGTAACCGGTAATTCCGATGTTGTTCCCGGCGGCACCTACACCTTCACCGTTGCTGACTACGACAAGTACGACTACACCATCACCGCTACTATGGGCGGCGTAGCTGCTACTGTTGTTCCCGGCGAAAACGGTTCTTACAGCATTGCCGATGTTACCGGTGATCTGGTGATTACCGCTACCCGTACTCCGAAGGTGTTCAACGTGACCATCGACGGCGAGACCGCTGATAACGACGGCACTACCGCTACCTACGGTGTTGATTACTCCTTCACTCTGCCCGAGAACATTGCTGCAGGTTCCGAGGCTGGCACCAACTACGCTGTTGAGTCTATCACCATCGGCGGCGTTGCTTACACCGGCTTCTCCAGTGCTGACAGAGTTTACACCATCCCCGGCACTGACATCCTCGGTGATATCGAGATCACAATTTCTGCAACAACCGTTGCTCCCAATGAGTTTGCGGTTAGTGTTGTAGGCAACGGCGCTGGTATCGCTACCGGCTATGCTACTAAGGGCACCATCGGCCAGAACTACGTTCTGACTGTGTCTCCTCTTGCTGGCTACAACTACACCGTCTCCGTTACTATGGGCGGCGTGGCTGCTCAGTATTCTCAGGTTGGCAACACCTACACCGTAGCAGCTGTTTCCGGCCATCTGGTATTTACCATTACCGCTACCGCTAAGACTGACAATGTGTCTGTTCACGAGTATGTCACTCTGCAGGGCACCAATATGTGGCTGGTTCTGCAGGCTGAGGATCTGGGTGCGAACAGCTATGCTACCTACAACGGTCAGGCTATGTTCTACTCCGATAAGTACGAGGCATACGCTTACTTGGTAACTGCTGAAACTCTGACTGAAGACGATGCCAAGGCTTTGATCGGCGTTGCTTCCGGTTCTGCTACCGAGATCGCATACAGCTATAACGTGAACGGTTCTGCAAAGATCGACGCTAACGATGCACAGCTGGTTCACAACATCTACAATACCATTGGTATTGATGAAGTTTCTACTAACCAGTTCTTCCTGGCTGACGTCAATGGCGACAAGCAGGTCAACATTGCTGACGCAGTTGCAGTCGTTACCTACGTTCTGGAACAGTAATATCTAAGCAATAAATAAATCTCCCATCCCTGCCAAGCAGGGATGGGAGACCCCCAGAGTCAAAGGAGCAAGTATGTGCAAAAGATTTTTTTCCGCAGTGCTAATAGTTGTTTTTATATTGTCAACAGTGCCCTGTGTGGCTTTTGCAGTTGAGGGTGATGCCTTTCAGGTGACTGTCACAGGCAGTGGCGCCGCTCAGGTGCTGGACGCTGCCGGTACAGCTATTCAAGGAACGGATTATACCTTCACAAAGCCGTATGTGCCCGGTTATAGCTATAGTGTTTCTATTTTCATAGACGGCGTTGCATATACGGATTATGCAGTAACTGCATTGGGTGTTTATACAATTTTCGGCGCTGACATCACCGGAGATATTGAGATCTTTGTTGCTCGGGAGCAGGTGGATTGCGCTGTTTCTGTAACAGGTTTCGCAGCTGGTGTTGCCGACGGTTATGCGTCCGGTGTTGCATATGGTAATGACTATACACTGACAATTGCTCCGAAGCCTGAGAATAACTACCTGATCTCAGCCACCATCGATACACCGGAAGGAAAGATCGATGCTGTTATAAACAACAATGGCAACAATACCTATACGGTTACGAACGTTACCGGTTACTTAACTTTTACCATTGAAATAGGAGAAGATATCTCGGCTGATGATATTGAAATCAGTGAATATCTGCAAATGAATAACAGCAAGGTGTGGCTTGTAAAAGCCTCTCTTGAAACCCCGGAAGGTTGGGTTCTTACCTATGATGATAACCCGATGTACTGGGCAGAAGAACATAATGCTTATTGCTATCTTGTGATGGCGAATGAGCAGCCCAAGAATGTAAAGGACTTGATCGGCATTGCTGCCGGCGATGCTGTTACCATTACTTATGATGGTGATGTCAACTCTACCAGCATCACAGATATGAATGACGCACAGATGGTATATAATATCTACAATATCTTATATACGGATGATTTTCTGGAAATTGATATGAATAAAATGCTTTCTGTAGATATGAACAAGGATGGTTGTGTGGATATTCGGGATGCCGTCGCAATTGTAAGTGTCATTCTGCAATGATTCAAACAAGGGACTTTTCCTCCGGCAATAGCAGGTGAGGAAGACCCGAAGCTAAAGGAGCAAATATGCATAGAAGAATTCTCTCTGTTGTGCTGATTGCTATCTTCTTGTTGTTGGCTTTGCCATGTAAGGCTTCTGCTACAAGTCAAGAACCCCAATATATATACGAACTGCATGTGGACGGAAATGCGGAGTCCCGTCAGGAAAAAGGTAACATTGTTACATTTTCCGTGTACCTGCACCGTACTGACAACCAGGAAACCTTCAATATGCGCGGTATGCAGACCGAGGTCCGTTATGATACGTCTTTCTTTCGTTTGATTGAAGACAGTTATGTGACTGCACCCGGAATTGTTGCCAAGCACGTGAATGGTGTTGGCCAGTTCGATGAAATGTACTTTAACTTCCTGTCCTATACGGGTTCTGATATTTGGGAAGCAGAGAAGTTTATCGGTAGTTTCCGACTGGAAGTTCTTTCTGGATCCGGTGTTTCCAAGGTCACATTGGAGGACTCTATGGTGGCTCATCCGGACGGATTGGGCGATAGCTTTGAATATGAAGAGGTAGAACATACCGTCATTGTCACCACCGAGTGTACAGTAAAATTTGTAACCAACGGCGGTTCCGTTGTGCAGGATATGATTGTGATCTATGGCGAGAAGATCCCAAAGCCGCAAAATCCTGTGCGCGAAGGCTACACCTTTGCCGGATGGTATAAGGATATCCACCTGCAGGAGCAGTGGGATTTCGATAAGGATGTTGTTGAAAGCAGTATGTATCTGTATGCCAAGTGGACACCTGATCCCACCCAGCCTACAGAAACAACGGAGCCTACAGATCCTACTCAAGATCCGGGTAATAATCAGACCTGTGACGGAAATAGACTAATTCTGATCATCCTGCTGATCGTGGTTATTTTGGCCTCGGCCTTTATCATCTTCCTGTTGTTGTTCCGTAGGAAGAAAAATGATGAAGAAGATTGTACGCAAGAAGATAATACGCAAATTTAATATCTAAAGCTGCTCAGTTAACTGAGCAGCTTTTTTATGTATGTATCCTGCGTTTTTCACCAGTAGCAAATAGGCTTGCTTTGGCAATGTGCATAAATACAAGACTATACTGCAGGTAATTTCCCACGAATTTCAAATAGTGGTTGTTAAATCTGCACAAAAAAAGAAACACGACAACGAAAGTGGGTTTATGACTTGAAATTTTGGAAGATTTGAGTTAAAATGTTTTTAGTTACCATAGCGCGAGTGTGCTTTCTACTCACCTCTTTATTGAGTCTTTCAAAACACAACCAGTATTTTGTCGTGAGCATAAGCGCGTAAGAATCTATTGCGAAGGGAAAGAATTGTATGAAAGATGCAAAGAAACTTGCTTGTATGTTGCTGGCTATTTGTATGATGTTTACGCTGTTGTTTGCAAACGCTAACATCTTCAATGTACAAGCAAACCCCACTATTCGAACTCTTATCAATCTGGACTTTGAGTCCGGCGATCTGTCTGCCTGGGAAGCAAACGAAGAAGCCCAGCGAGATACCACCGCAAATCAACGCTGGCAAATTGCTGACAGCGCTGTTTTGGGCAGCAAGGCGCTGGAGGTCAGAAGAGGCGATGGCCCCAACTGGCATCAAGAGTTTCCTCTTGGTGAAGCTGTTAACAATGCAGTTCTTGAGTATCGTTTCTCTATAACACAGATGTCCAACCCCCCTTACTCAGATCAGGATATCTACCTGCCCACTCTGCTGTACAGGGGTGCTGCAGATGAAGCACTGAACGTCAATTCCGCTCCTTTTGGCCTGTATATTGAGAGTATGGATCTGTACTATAACTATGGCCGCGGCATCGGAAATGGCAAGCAGGTTATTGTTGAGCAACTGGAATATGAAACAGCCTACACTCTGCGTATAGAGTACATGCTGCCCACCGAGTCTGTGAAGGTATTCCTGAACGGAAATGAACTGGAACTTCCCACTACAGAATTGGAAGCAGCCGGCGATAGCTCCCTCATTAATGAGACAGGCAAGCTGGATAGAATTTCTGTCGGTGTTCATAACCTTTTGAATTCCCATGCTTTTATTGACGATCTGAAGGTTACCACGGATGACTCCGTACCTGAGGCTACCGAGGCTACCGAAGCCACCGAGGCTACCGAAGCCACCGAGGCTACTGAAGCTACTGAAGCTACCGAAGCCACCGAGTCTACTGAGGCCACCGAGTCTACCGAAGCCACCGAGGCTACTGAAGCTACTGAAGCTACTGAAGCTACCGAAGCTACCGAAGCTACCGAAGCTACCGAAGCCACCGAGTCTACTGAGGCCACCGAGTCTACCGAAGCCACCGAGTCTACCGAAGCTACCGAAGGTGACGACGGTGTAGAGACCCTTGTCAATATGAACTTTGAGTCCGGCGATCTCACTGGCTGGGAAGCTAACACTGCAGCTCAGCAACAAGATGGCGCAAATTTCCGTTGGCAAATTGCTAACAGCACCGCTTTGGGCAGCAAGGCGCTGGAGGTCAGAAGAGGCGATGGCCCCAACTGGCATCAAGAGTTTCCTCTTGGTGAAGCTGTTAACAATGCAGTTCTGGAGTATCGGTTCTCTATAACGCAGATGTCCAACCCCCCTTACTCGGATCAGGATATCTATCTGCCCACTCTGCTGTACAGGGGTGCTGCAGATGAAGCACTGAACGTGAATTCCGCTCCTCTCGGTCTGTATGTGGAGGCTATGCAGTTGTACTATAACTATGGCCGCGGCATCGGAAATGGCAAGCAGGTTATTGTTGAGCAACTGGAATATGAAACAGCCTACACTCTGCGTATTGAGTACGACCTGCCCACCGAGTCTGTGAAGGTATTCCTGAACGGAAACGAACTGGAACTGCCCACTACAGATCTTGAAGAAGATGGTGACAGCTCCCTCATTAATGAGACAGGTAAGCTGGACAGAATTTCTGTCGGTGTTCATAACCTTTTAAATTCCCATACCTTTATTGATGACCTGAAGGTTACCACCTTGGTATCTACCGAACCCGAGACCACCGAGCCTTCCACCGAGTCCACCGAGGCTACTGAAGGCACCGATGCTACCGAGGGCACCGATGCTACCGAGGGCACTGAGGGCACCGATGCTACCGAGGGCACTGAGGGCACCAATGCTACCGAGGGCACTGAGGGCACCGATGCTACCGAGGGCACTGAGGCTACCGATCCTTCTGTCATTTTGAAGCTGGACTTCGAGAATGGTACGCTGGGTCAGCTGCCTGCAGGTTGGACTCAGAGTGTAGCAACGCCTCTGAACACCTCTGCTGACAGCACTTCGTATTTTACCAAGCTGGTTGAAAATCCTGAATCTGAAGTGGGCAAGAACACCTCCGCAAAGGTATTCCAGTTCTCCAACTACAAAAATGGCGACTATCTGCTGAACTACAAGTTGAAGGATTCTATGACAACTGCCGTCCTGGAATACAAGATCTATATGAAGCGGACCTCTACGATTTACAATGCAGTTTTGCCTACACTGTTTTATGAGGGCAAGAATGACAGCAATTCCGCTGGCAATCAGCCCACACCGTTGCTGCTTCTGGTTCAGCAGGTCGGCAATGATCCTGTTCTGACTTTCTCCTATGGCGCAGCCGCTTACGATACAGCTACAATTTTGAAATGGGATACCTGGTATACCATTCGTATTGAGTACGATGCCAAGACCCATAAAGCAAATCTGTATGTAGACAATCAGAAGATTGCCTTGAAGGCCGACAACCCCTACAACAAGGATCCCTTTGCCGGTTCGCCTATGAAGTTGGACCGCATTGTGGCTGGTACTTATGACGCTGGCATTACACAAGTGTTTATTGATGATCTGACCATCACGAAACTCACCGGTTTGACTCCCAGCAATCCATCCACTGCTGATGAGTTCAATCCGATGGTTGCTGTTGTGACGTTGCTTACTGCTGTTGCAGCCGGTTTCGTTCTGATCAAGTCCCGCAGGAATTATCGCGCATAATTCCATTATCCTCTGTATTTTAGCGCACTGTGAGCGCCTAAAATTAAAATTTGTTTTGAAAGGAAAGAAAATTATGAAAAACGCAATGAAATTGATCTGCGTGTTGCTGACTGTCTGTATGGTCTTTGGCCTTATGTTGGCAAACGGCGGTATCTTCACCGTAAAAGCAGCTACTGCAGAGACTCTCGTAAATCTGGACTTTGAGTCCGGTGATCTTGCTGGCTGGAAAGCTAACTCCGCAGCACAGCAACAGCAGGGCGCAAATTTCCGGTGGCAAATTGCTGACAGTGCCGTTTTGGGCAGCAAGGCGCTGGAAGTCAGAAGAGGCGATGGCCCCAACTGGCATCAGGAGTACCCTCTTGGCAAGACTGTTAACAATGCCGTTCTGGAGTATAAGTTCTCCATCACACAGATGTCCAATCCCGCCTATAGTGATGAGGATATTTACCTGCCCACTCTGCTGTATGCTGGTGCTGCAGATGAAGCGCTGAACGTGAATTCCGCTCCTCTCGGTCTGTATGTTGAGGCTATGCAGCTGTACTATAACTATGGTCGCGGCATCGGTAACGGCAAGCAGGTTATTGTTGAGCAGCTGGAGTACGAAACAGCCTACACACTGCGTATTGAGTACGATCTGCCTAGCCAGTCTGTGAAGGTGTTCCTGAACGGAAATCAGCTGATCCTGGACACCAGAGAGCTGGACTCCGGTGCTGACCATACCATCATTAATAAGGAAGGCAAGCTGGACAGAATTTCTGTCGGTGTTCATAACCTTTTGAATACCCATGTCTTCTTTGATGACCTGAAGGTTACCGGTGTTCCCACCGGCGATACTCCGGCCACCCAGCCCACTCAGGCTACCCAGCCCACTCAGGCTACCCAGGCCACTCAGGCAACTCAGGCTACTCAGGCTACCCAGGGCGGCAGCGCCACCCAGGCTACTCAGGCTCCCGCTCCGAGCAACCCCAGCACAGCTGACGAGTTCAATCCTGTGACTGCTGCGGTGATTATGCTGGTTGCCGTTGCTGCTGCAGTGGTTCTTCTGAAGACTAAGAGCTCCCGCGCATAATTTTCTGTAACTATAAAGCCACCTGATTTTATCAGGTGGCTTTTTTGTGTAAAACGGCAGCCACACAAGAGTTTGTGTGGCTGTTTTTGTTATCTGTAATTACTCCATTCGTGCATCCAGTAAATGTTTTATAGCTTTTAACTGTGCGCCGGTAATATCATCTCGCTCCAACAGTACTGCAAATAACTCTACGATCTGAGGCTTATAACGGTGAGAGAATATAGTTCTTGCAAAGTACTCTTCTCGGGTCATAGTGGGGACAAAGGTTCTTCCGTAGGTTTTACTCCGCTTCACAAATCCGGCCTCCCGGATCGCTTCTTTCTGGAGTAGACCGTTCAGCAGAATATGCACAGAACTGTCTTTCCAGGTTTTTTCGTCGGAACGGGCTAGCAAATCTGCTCTGGATAAAGGGGTATCTGCCTCCCACAGTACATCCATAATCTGCAGTTCGCTTTTTGTGAGCTCCATAGCAAAACCTCCATATAAATTGGTTAGGACCTTGTGATTATTATACAATTATGCAAAATATTTGTCAATTGTTTTATTGAAATTGCTGATATAAAAATTTGTAAGAAAACCGCCTGTTTTAGCAAAACAGGCGGTTTTTAATAGAAAATTAAAATTTTGACAGGAAGAAATTTCCAGTTGGTTAATAACACTGCAGAAGATTGATTATTTTATTCTTTCATACAGTCTTTCAACAAATTCCGGTTGGCTTCCAGATTCGGAAGGAGAACCTCCATACCTCGGATATTCGCAAACTGGTATGTGCCGTCTGCGGGGATGCGTTGGGTGTTGATTTTCAAATCGGACAGTATGGGTACCAGATCAAAAAGATACTGCATAATCTCCCCGTTAGACAGGTCTGTTGTCAACATCGGCAGGACCTGTTCCAGAATATTTTTCAGTTGGGTAACATTCAGATCCTTGCACTTGTCGAACAGTGCGCTGATAACCTTCCTCTGGCGCTCAGTACGATCAAAGTCAGCGTTACCTATATTTCGGGTGCGGGCGTATGCAAGAGCTTGAGAGCCGGTTAGGTGATTTACACCCTCCTTTAGATTCCAGGTATAAGCTTCGTTGGTAACTTCCCAGTTGCCCTTCTGATTCAAGTAATCGGCCTCTTTTTGTGTCAGATACATATCAACGCCGCCCATCAGGTCGATCAGATCCATAAATCCAAAGAAATCTACTTCCACATTGCCATCTACTTTAATGCCAAAGTTTGTTTCCAGACAGGTATCCAGCAGGTTCATACCCCCCAACAGGTAACATACGTTTATCCGGTTATCCTGATAGCCGGGGATCTGCACATACATATCCCGCATAAAGGACGTCAAGGTGATTTCTTTGGTGGACTTATTGATGGTACATAGCAGCATCACGTCGGAGCGGGAGCGACCCCAGCCTTCCCGGCGATCCTGTCCAATCAGCATAATGTTGATGATATTTTCGCTTTTATTAAAGCTATTTTCTATATTGCCCCAATCCACGTCATCAGGGTCAATAATGGGAGCGGTGGAGGTGGGGTCAGTTTCATCCTCATCCTGCAAAAAATCTTCATATTCAGAAGGTGAGAGAGTGCTGTTGTCTACATCCTTGTTGATAAGGTTAAACAAACTTTCCATATAGGCCGTTCCCGCAATCAGGAGCACCAAAATCAGCGCGAGTACGACACATAGGGTGATCAATATGATACGTTTGTTTTTAGCAGATAATTTTATTCTTTTCATATTACAGATGAATCCTCCCAACTGCATATCAATTATAAGCATAGCTCATATTATACTGCACAGAATACCAAAAATCTATGGTGATTCTATACAAATTGCAAACAACAGTTAGGCTTTTTTGCTTATTTTAATGAATTTTGGCTATTTTAGGAGTTTGGGAAGAAGAAATTGAACCAATCGTCAAAATTGCCGCTGTCAGGAATATTAGGAGAATCCGGGGAGGGCTGTGCTTGTGTGGGCTCGGTCTGCTCCGCTTCGGTTTCCACAGGCTTTTCATCCAGAGTAATCTCTAAGAATACACGGCTTCCTTTGCGATACACAGTAACGGTGGTGGTTTCATTGGCATCAAACCGACGCAAAGTCCGAGTTAGTTCCGTAACAGAAGCGACATCGTATCCACCCAGATTGATAATAATGTCACCTGCCTGAATGCCGGCTCTTTCCGCGGCCATACCGGTCATAGCCTCTTCTACATAAGCGCCTGCAGGAAGGCCGTAGGACTGTGCGGCGGTATCTACATCTCGCACATAAACACCCAGATAAGCACCTGTGATATATCCGTATTCCATTAGGTCCTCAAACATACCAATGACATCATCCATAGGAATGGCGAAGCCCAAGCCCTCAATCGATGCACCGGAAGAACTGTTTCCAGAGTACTTGGCAGTGGTAATGCCGATAACCTGACCCTTCATATTGAACAGAGGTCCGCCGGAGTTTCCGGAATTGATGGCTGCATCGGTCTGGAGCATATTGATAACCGATCCGTCGGTGTTTACCACACGGTCCTTGGCACTGATGTAGCCAACGGTTAGGGTGGAGGTCAATTCACCCAAAGGATTGCCGATAGCGGCTACTTGGTCGCCCACAGCCAGCGTATCGCTGCTGCCGATGGAAACGCAGGGGAGATCGGTTGCCTCCACTTTCAAAAGGGCAATGTCATTGGTAGAATCGGAACCTACCAACGCTGCCTGCATCGTTTCATTATTGTAGGTGATCACAGTGATTTGGGTAGCGCTGTCGATTACGTGATAGTTGGTGACTACATAACCGTTTTCGGAGATGATAAAGCCGGAACCAAAGGATTCAGCATAACCGCCCTTGGTTTCGTAACGACTACTGACGGCTACAACGGCTTGTACATTGGATGCATATACCTGACCGGGAGTCATATCTGTGCTGGGAGTAGCGCCGTCATTGGGTGTCACAACGGTCTCTTTGTAGATTTGCGCCAGTGCTTGGAATTTGTTGTCCATAGCTTTTTCCATAATAACCATTTGGTTCTGCCAGTATGCAGCCACACCCAATGCGGTTGCGCTGCAAGCCAAAATGACCATTACGACCACCAGCAGCGGTTTCCAGCCGCCACCGCTTCTTTGCTTTTTGGCTTTTTTTGGTTTTGCGGGTTGCTCAGCTATGGGGACAGCACATTCATAAGGAGAGTCTGCAAAAGGAGATTCTTTTGTAGTATGCTCTTCCGGGTGTTGATCCTGATTCATATATTCGTTCTCATAAGTATCCATAAGAAACCGCTCCTATTCTTAATATATGATATTGTAGTGTATATAGTATATATGAAAAAACTGTGTCTGGAAACTAAAAAATTCGTATTTTTACAGTATTTTCATAAATTTGAAAAATGTTTTTGAAAAAAAAGAGAAATGCGGCGGCATTTTGCCGCCGCATAGGGGAAGAAATTTATTTCTTGCGGAAGGACTTGCAGTCGGTGCACTGATCCATAGTGGGATTTCCCTCGTGGGTACCTACCAGAATTCTATCCAGTGCGCAGTAGTTGCTGTCGGAGCAATGGTTGGCGCACTGCTGAACAGTGCACTCGATGCTCTTGTTTGCACGGCAATCCATAGCGATTCCTCCTTTTGCTGTGATAGGGATAGTATGACCAGATTTTTCGGGAGCATACCTGCGGTTTTTGCTGTTCCTCATTGACAATTTTATGGCAATCTTATATAATAGTCCCGGAAAATACATATTTTCAATAAGTATACTAAGAGACGAAAAACGTCTTTTGAAAAGAAAGGAAAATTGCCATGATTTACAGTGCAGAAGTACAGCATATGTGCTCCGTGGGCAAGGGCGCTTACCACGGCCCCGCACCCATTCCCGAAGAGGGCAAGTGGGTACAGGCTAAGCAGATCTCCGACATCAGTGGTTTTACCCACGGTATCGGCTGGTGTGCCCCCCAGCAGGGTTGCTGCAAGCTGACCCTGAACGTTAAGGAAGGTATCATCGAGGAAGCTCTTGTAGAGACCCTGGGCTGCTCCGGTATGACCCACTCCGCAGCAATGGCTTCCGAGATCTTGATCGGTAAGACCTTGCTGGAGGCTCTGAATACCGACCTGGTGTGTGATGCTATCAACACTGCTATGCGGGAATTGTTCCTGCAGATCGTTTACGGTCGTACCCAGTCCGCATTCTCTGAGGACGGTCTGGCAGTAGGCGCTTCTCTGGAAGACTTGGGTAAGGGCCTGCGCAGCCAGGTGGGTACTATGTTTGCTACTAAGGCAAAGGGACCCCGTTATCTGGAGATGGCTGAGGGTTACGTTACCCGCATCGCTCTGGACGAAGAGAATTTGATTACCGGTTATGAGTTCATCAACCTGGGTAAGATGATGGACTTCATCAAGAAGGGCGACGATGCCAACGAGGCGCTGAAGAAGGCTAAGGGTTCCTACGGCCGCTTTGCTGATGCCGCTAAGTACATCGACCCCCGTCACGAATAAGAGGAGGACTGTACAATGGCTCTGTTTGAAGGTTACGAAAGAAAAATTGATAAAATCAACGGTGTCCTGGCGCAGTATGGTCTGGAATCTGTTGAGCAGTGCCGCCAGCTGTGTCAAGCTGCCGGCTTTGATCCCTATGAGATTGTAAAGGGCATTCAGCCCATCGCTTTTGAGGACGCTGCCTGGTCTTACTGCGTTGGCGCTGCCATCGCTCTGAAGAAGGGCGTTAAGAATGCTGCTGAGGCAGCTGAGGCTATTGGCATCGGCCTGCAGGCATTCTGTATCCCCGGCTCCGTTGCGGAAGACCGCAAGGTCGGTATTGGCCACGGCAACCTGGGCGCTATGCTGCTGCGGGATGAGACCAAGTGCTTCGCATTCCTGGCTGGCCACGAGTCCTTCGCCGCTGCTGAAGGCGCAATCGGTATTGCCCGTTCCGCCAACAAGGCTCGAAAAGAGCCCCTGCGTGTCATCCTGAACGGTCTGGGCAAGGATGCTGCACAGATCATTTCCCGAATCAACGGCTTTACCTATGTAAAGACCCAGTTTGACTACTACACCGGCGAACTGAAGATCGTTGAGCGCATTCCTTACTCCAAGGGCGAGCGCGCTGCCGTTAACTGCTACGGCTGTGACGATGTCCGTGAAGGCGTTGCTGTTATGCGTTATGAGGGCGTTGACGTTTCCATCACCGGTAACTCCACCAACCCCACCCGCTTCCAGCACCCCGTTGCCGGCACCTACAAGAAAGAATGTATGGAGACCGGTCGGAAGTACTTCTCCGTGGCTTCCGGCGGCGGCACGGGCCGTACTCTGCACCCCGATAATATGGCCGCAGGTCCCGCTTCCTACGGTATGACCGATACGATGGGCCGTATGCACGGTGATGCACAGTTCGCAGGCTCTTCCTCCGTTCCTGCTCACGTGGAAATGATGGGCTTCCTGGGCGCAGGCAACAACCCTATGGTCGGTATGACCGTTTCTGTGGCTGTCGCTGTTGAGGAGTCTCTTAAAAAGTAATTTTCTTCAACAAGGAACAAAAATAATTTCCCCGGAACTCTGTTTTGCAGAGTTCCGGGGTTGTTTTATGCATTCTTGGGGCGTTTGCGCAACAGGTATTCATCCAGCTTTTCCTTCATATTGTCGGGCATCTCCCGGGCAACGGGACACCGGACGGCATTCGCCATCCGTTCCAGAAAGCTCTGGATCATATGGATATCCTCTGCCATCTGGCGGGGACTCATCACAGCTTTGGTGTCATAACTGTTGTGGATGGTAGCGGTGTTGGGCGGGGCGATCCGGGCGAAGGATACTGCAGGAATGCCCTTGTCGGCAAAGGGGGTGGAATCACTGGAATACACATCCTGGTAAGCCTTGCAGCCAAAGCCCACTTCGCTGGAGAAGTACTGCAGGTAGCTTACCAGCTTTTCTTCGCTGGTGCAGCAGGCGATAAATTTGCCCATAATGCAGCCGATCATATCCAGATTGACATTCAGTACGATGTTGGCCAGCGCATCTTCGTGGGCTGCGCAATAGGCTTTCGCGCCCAGAAGACCCCGTTCCTCACTGCCGCACCAGATAAAGCGCAGACCGTACCGGTGAGGGACTTTGGAAAAATGCTCTGCCATTGCCAGCAGACCCACAGAGCCGGACATATTGTCGTAAGCGCCCTGGGACAGGGAAGTGGTGTCGTAGTGAGCGGTCAATACAATGTACTGATCAATTTCACCGGGCAGATCCAGAACCACATTGTGGGAATCGGCGGTGTATTCCTCCTGCTCCAGGCAGATGGAGACGGTTTCCACGCCCTGTTCAATCATCCGGATGGCATCCTTGGCGTTGATATTCACACCGGGGATCAAATTGCCTTGAGACACATACTTCCGCAGCTCCCGCTGATCCATCTCGTGATCGGCGTAATTTGCATTGCCGTCATAGGTGATGAAACCTACCGCGCCGTTCTTAAAGATGTCCTGATACCGCCAGTAGCCCATATAGCCGTCAATCATCACGACCTTGCCTTTGCACAATGACAGGGCATAGTCGGACGTGTCCGTCAGATAGTACAGGGGTGCTTCCACATTGCCGTTGCCGGCGCACAGATAGCCCTTGCAGAGGATCTCCTCACCGTCAGCGGTGAGAATTGCCTTGGCGATAGTGGACATATCCACCTGGAAGGGTTCAATGGTCGCTTCGCAGCCGAAAGCGGCGCACTGAGCGGCAAGATATTCTGCGCACTTTCGTTCTTCCGGGCTGCCGCCGGTGCGGATATAGGCGGTCTCGTCAAAAATTCGTTTGATGGTACATAGATCCATAGCCATTCCTCCGTTTTTGGGTTTGAGGATATTTTATCATAATCTGTAGAAAAAGGAAATATAAAAAATCCCCTGTTCCCGCAGGAACAGGGGAGGGAATATTTACTCTTCCCAGTTGTGCCAGACGTTCTGTACGTCGTCATCATCCTCCATAGCATCGATAAGCTTCTGCATCATCACAGCTTGCTCCTCGGTCTCCAGTTTCTGATAATTCTGGGGAACCATTTCGATCTGCGCGGAAACAAAAGTGTACTTGCTGAGGTTTGCAACCACATCGTTAAAGTCATCGGGATTAGTGTAGATGGTGAAGCAGTCACCATCAGCCTCGAAATCGTCGGCACCGGCGTCCATTGCGTCCATCATAACAGCATCTTCTTCGTAGTCGCCGTCCTCGTTGTCGATGACCAGAACGCCCTTCTTGTCAAAGCTCCAGGCCACGCAGCCGGATGCGCCCAGATTGCCGCCAAACTTATCGAAGTGGTGGCGCATAGAACCTGCGGTACGGTTGCGGTTATCGGTCATCGTCTCCACGATCACGGCAACGCCGCCGGGGCCGTAGCCTTCGTAGGTAATGGTGTCGTAGCTGTCACCGCTGCCGCCGCCTGCGGCCTTTTCCAAGCAGCGCTTGATGTTATCGTTGGGCATATTGGCAGCCTTAGCTTTGGTGATCACGGTAGCCAGACGGGAGTTGTTGGCAGGATCGGTGATACCGCCGCCTTCCTTAACTGCAACGATCAGCTCCTTTGCAATCTTGGTAAATGCGGCAGCGCGCTTTGCGTCCTGCGCACCCTTGGTCTTTTGAATGTTATGCCATTTGGAATGTCCGGACATAGTTTTTCTTCCCTTCTATCATAACGGCGAAATGCCTAAAAATTTCCCATATATTTTAGCACGAGGAATAAACAAAATCAACTGATTATCAGAAGAAAGTTGCACAATCTGTGTGCGTTTGCGAAATATGCACCCGAATCTCCGGAAAAGCGGACTGAATCTGCTGTGCAAGATAGCCGGTGGCGGGGCATTCTGTATGGAAATGACCGGCATCGATCAGGTTGACTCCCAACGCCTGTGCGTCCCAGAATTGGTTGTACTTCACATCTGCGGTCACAAAGGTGTCGCAGCCGGCGCGGTAGGCATCCATCAGCACAGAAGCACAAGATCCGCCGCCTACAGCTACCCGGCAAACAGGTCTGCCGCCACTTACATATTTTAACCTCTGACAACCCAGCTGTTGCTTGACGGTAGCAAGGAACTGCTCCAGCGGCTGTTGCGGGACCTCGCCCTGCCGCAAAAGACCGTACTCTGCACCGTTGTCGTCTGTGCCTTTTGGGCAGATGACCCGGATATTATCAAGACCCAGCTTGCTTGCCAGCAGATCGTTGACGCCCCCGGGGGCGCAGTCCAAATTGGTGTGGGCATTGATATGGGCAACACCGTTTTCGATGAGGTAGAGGGCATTTTTGCCCTGTTGGGTCTCGTCAGTAATAAAACCGGGATCCCATAAAAGCGCGTGGTGGGTCACCAGAAGATCAGCTCCGATTTCCTTGGCTTCCCGGCAGACCGCGTCAAAGGGGTCCAACGCCACCAATACTGTGCGCACCTCTTTGTCCATATGTCCGCAATTCAGTCCTACGTTGTCCCACTCCTCTTTCATATAGGTAGGAGCGATGCGCTCAATTGCTTTTAGAATATCAGCTACGGTTGTCATTTGTGTTCCTCCTTAAGCCAGTCAAATTCCGGCGGTAAATGGGTCAGTTCGTAAAGTGCCTGTACCGAAAAGGGGTCGGCGTTTTCTTTTTGATTGTCTACAATGGTCCTCAGACCGCTGATTATCCAGTTGTAGTATGCGGATAGGTGCGTAGACGGGTTTTTCAACAAGGCGGGAGAGAAGTAACACTGACCGGGAGACAGAGGGTCGCCGGGCTGCCAGGTCACTTCCATCACGGTGTAAAGGAATCTGCCGTCCTTTAGAGCGATTTCCTCAGAAATACACCAACCCTGCTCAGCCAAATACTGCCGGAGCATCGGCGTTTTGGACTGGCATTGCAGGATCAGCCGGTACTGGGTGCTTTTCAGCCAGGGAGCAGCCTCCAAAATGGAGACCATTGTGTCGCCGCCCATACCGGCGCAGACCATCGTGTCAAAATCCCGGGGAATATTGCGGACACCGTCGGAAAGGCAAAAGGAAATCTTGTCCCGTACGCCGAATTTCTCACTGTTGCGGATGGCACTTTTGAGAGGACCTTCGTTGATGTCTGATGCAATTACTTTACTGGCGATGCCTTTGGATAGCAAGTAGATGCCTAAGTACCCGTGATCGCAGCCTACATCCGCCACTCGATCACCGGAGTGGACAAAATCACAGCAGGCAAGCAGACGGGGGGATAAGGGAACTTTCATACAATACCTCATAAAAATATGCCATCCCGGCGAACGGGATGGCATAGCCGGTTTGTTACTGTGCCTTCTCAGCCTGGTCAGCCTCATAGGCATCCAGGAAGTGGTTCAGCTGAGCCAGAAAAGCGTCGGCGTCGATGCCGTGCACCTGACAGGCTTCCTCAACGGTCTCGCCCCGGGCAGAGGGACAGCCCAGACAGTGCATACCGATGGCGAAGAATAGGGGGGCAGCGTGGGGTGCGATATCCAGCACATCACCGATAATGGTTTCTTTTTCAATTCTAACAGCCATAATATGACCTCCTAATACATTTCTCAAAGTATTATAACCTTGTAGCGCGAAAAAAACAAGAGGGAAAAAGCAAAAATCCTGAATACTCTTGTGTTAGGATTTTTGGCACACCGAAAGGGACTCGTTTGCATTTTCGCCCTTGGCGAAAATTAAGGTTCGGCTCGGTCTAGCCCTCGCCGGCGGCGCTCATCCGCGCCGCATTTAATCATTCGAGTCCCTCGGTGTATAAAAAATTCCAGACACCCGAATGGGTATCTGGAATTTTTGGTACGATCGTTCTTATAGGATTTGGAAGAAAAGCCTTGAAAATCAACAGTTTTTGCAGTTGATAAACATTAGATTCCTTACTTATAAGGTACGTCGCACCTTAAGATTCACATACTTAAGTAAAAATTCTTTATTATTAGTATCCGCGAAGCGGATCCCTCAACTTCTTCACTATTCACTATTACCTATTACTTCAAAGCCCTAAAGGCGATTTTAGTGAAAAGTGAAGAGTGAATAGTGAATAAGTAAAGCCCCAAAGGCTTTCGCCTTTAGGGCTTTGGTACACCAGCACATTCTATAATCGAACCGTTTACCTCTTTTAGGCTTACGATTTTAGTTGCTTCCTTATAATTGAACGTTATGACTAATTTGTCGTCATAAAGATATACGGCGTTTACAAAAATGTCAATCAGTCTTTGTTTGTGTTCCTTCGTTTCTAACCTCATGGTCTGAATTTGCTTCAACCATAGTACTAAGCCCTCTTTTGTCATTTTGGGCTTCTTCATTTCGTCCTTGATGAGCTTCAAATTTATCTCATCTCTTGTCTGCTCCAATTCGAGCAATCTCTGTTTCGTTGTTGAAGTAATAATTCCTTCTTCTATTGCCTTGAGTAGATTGTTCAGTGCGGTTTCCGTTTCGCTGAGCCGTTGCTTCAGCAGTTGAATAGCGGGATTCTCTTTTTGAAAGTTCCGAAATACAATGCCAGCGATATCCTCAATCATATTGTCTTTCATCATCATTTCGCGAGTGTACTTGATAACGAGATTTTCAATCCAGTCTTTCTTGACCGTCTTTTTATCGCAGGTGTGCTTGTACTTGACAGTGTTGCACTTGTAGTAACGATGTACCTCTCCGTTTCGCCCTGTACCGCTTTCGCCGACCATATAAGCACCGCATTTACCGCAGAACAGCTTGGTGGTCAGCAAGTAATCATCCTTGGCCTTGTGCCTTGCAGCGGCTTTGGTGTTTTTCTTCAGCCGGTCTTGTACCTTGTTAAACAAGTCCGTTGGCACGATTTGTGGAATGCCATTCTCGCATATCACATCACCGAATCGGTATTCTCCAATATAGCGACGGTTCTTCAAAAGGTTCGTTACGATGTTGATTGTCAGCTTGCTGCCTTTAGAAGTAGTAACGCCTTTTAGATTCAGTAGTGTTACAATTTCCTTTATGGTCTTGCCATTGCTGTATAATTTGAATGCTTCCAAAACCCAGGGGGCTTTGACGGGATCAATTTCGTAAAACTGGTCTTTGTTGACAGTGAATCCTATTGGGACTGTGCCACCGTTAAACTTGCATTTCAGAGCATTCTCTGTCATACCTCTGCTGACCTTTTCTGCCAGTTCCGCAGAGAAGTACTCTGCCATACCTTCCAATACCGATTCCAAAAGGATACCCTCAGAATTATTCGAGATATTCTCAGTAGCCGATATGACTTTGACATTGTTCTTTTTCAGTATCGCCTTGTAGTTGGCTGAGTCGTACCTGTTTCTTGCAAACCGATCCAGTTTCCATACGATGACCACATCAAATTTCCGCTTAACGCTGTCCTTAATCATCTTTTGGAATTGTGGTCGATTATCCGTCTTAGCCGATAACGCCCTGTCAATGTAAGTGTCCAGTATGGTGATGCCCTGTCTTTCCGCAAATGCCATACATTCCCGGAGCTGACCGTCAATACTCTCATCCCGCTGGCTTTCCGAGGAATACCGTGCGTAGATGACTCCAATCATTCGCTCTTCACCTCCTGAAGAACCTGAGCGATGGTTTCCTTCAGTCGGTCATTGAATGCCGTTCCGGGGGTAAAGCACATTTCCAATAGTGCTTCCAGACCGCCATCTTTCGAAAGGACTGCTTTGACTGCCGGGTATTTTTGCATACCTTGTGGATTGTCCGTTCTTCCGAAGATGTAGTCAAGGGACACATCGAAGAAATCTGCATACCACAAGAGTTTTTGCAGCGGTGGCTCCGCAAGTCCTGTTTCATACCGACCAATAGATGCCTGGGTGGTTTCACACAGATCGGCCAGTTGCTTTTGCGAGTAACGGGCGTTTACACGCAGTTCTTTCATACGTTCTCCTACTATGTTCATGTTCAACATCACCTCCATATGAACTATCTATATTATAACACGAATATAGAATTTAGTCAATCTTAATTGCGTTTTATAATAAAACGAATTAAGAATATATCAAAATTATTTTTCCAGCAATTTTGCTGACGAAAATTTTTAGGCAGTACCGACAGTAACATCGGTACTGCCTGCAGCACTACTCTTTATTATCAGGATGTTCCTTCATAAACTTCTCAAACTCGGCTTTGCCTTCTTCGGTTTCCAACATCTTTTCGATCTGTTCAATAAACACATTGGCAAGAGAGTTGAGAGCTTCTTCGGGAACGTCCGACTTAAAAACAATTTTCGGATTGTTGATAAGTGACACCTCCTAAATTCTCCTACCTCCGTTTCTGCCGGAGGCGGGCAAATAATAATACATCATAATTTTCTCCTTACAGGCGGTGGCGTTTGCCACCGCCCTTGTTTTAGTCCCTGGTTTCCTTATATATCAGTTCCTAACGGAACATAAGTTTCAATTTGAAAAACACCTTCATAAATATAAAATGCTGGGGGATTACTTGGCTTTCTTGGTCTTTGCTTCTGCCAAGTAGATTCTCGTCACCTTTGTTCTGTGGTGTCCGAGATTTTCGCTAACGATCTTTTCAGCTTGCCTGGGTTTTACTCTCAATGCCTCTGCATAGGTCTTCTGTGCGTAGCTGTGGCGAAGTCCGTGCCAGGAGATGGTAGCATGTCTTTTCTTCTTGCCAACTTCGACAATCTTCTCACGGTCCTTGACCATAAACTTCTCTCTATTGTGGCTCATCCAGTTTTGCAGAGATTTGATCTCATGCTTCACGCCGTGCTTTTCGCTGCCGGAAATCAGATAATCACCGGGCTGTAAACCCATGGCCTTGGCATAATCCAAATACCTGCCCACCAGCGCCCTTTGAGACGGATTGAGCAGAATAGCGCGTCTTTGTCCGCCCTTGCCTTTAGGAACGACAAACTGGCCTGTTTTCAGTGCCGACATCAGATATTCAACCCTCGTCGTGCACAATTCTTCCAGTCTCAACCCGAAGGCATCAACGAGGTCGATGGCAGTCACAACATCGTTACGTCCCATTCTTTCAGCAATCGCTTTTGCCTTTTCCTTTTCTTCGGGAAGCCATGCGCGATTCTCTGAGCCAGCTTCTCTCCTAGGCAAATCCATGCGTTTGTTGATCGATACTTCGTTTTTGCTTCCGGACAGCCTGATGAAAAAGCGGATACCGGACAGATCCGATTGGATGGTATTGGGCGAGTAACCGGATTCCTTCAGACACTTAACATAGGCTCGGAAATGCCGATCTTCCACATTCCTGAATTTCTCAAGACGATAATTGTCAGCTAAGAACCTACAGAATCTCTTTGTGGCTTCATAGTTCCGCTTTCTCGAAGCATGGCTCTTCTCATTACAGTGCTTGTAAATGGACGTAACCTGCTGGCACAGGTTCTTGTAGAGTCCTGGATTCCTTACCCCAGGCTGGGGCAGATTCTCCGGAATTGTAGTGTTTGCACCGGGTGGTGCGTAGACCCTTACCGGGTCTGTGCGCTTATATTCCATAAGCGTACCTCCTGTTTCTATTATTTTTTTATTTTCACGCAGCCCAAGCCAGGGTCAAGTGCTGCGAAAAAAATCTCTGTACGAAAATTGAGATTTTTGGGGGATTTTCGTCACGAAGATTTCACACCAAACTGTTGACGAAAATAATTTTGTGTACGAAAATTTTACGCGGTCATTTCGAAATGACAGTCATATATCATATCGAAATGGAAACAGAACTGCATTGCTCATTTTGAAAAGATAGTCATTTGTCATTTCAAAGTGATAGTGCATATATCATTTCAAAAGGATTGAGGGCGCTGTCGCTTATTTCGAAGAGACAGTCATATATCATTTCAAAGAGAGCATCATTTCAAAATTACTCATTCCGAAGGGATAATCATTTATCATTTTTAAAGGATTGTCCGCAGGGCATAATTCACCCACTGTCAAAAGGGGTAGATCTACTCTCGTTTCTTACTGATTCTATTTTGACGCGGGGAATTATGCCCTGCTAATCACGGCTCTCCGACCTCGTCTCCGAGCCGTTTCTATCTGACTGCCGTCCGATAGAAACGGCTCGGCTCTCGAAAAGAGA
>JAFQGT010000003.1 GCA_017415425.1 Oscillospiraceae bacterium
CGAACCGTCGACCTCCAGCGTGACAGGCTGGCGTGCTAACCGACTGCACCACCGGGCCAGATCTTGGTGGGAACAACAGGGCTCGAACCTGTGACCTCCTGCTTGTAAGGCAGATGCTCTCCCAGCTGAGCTATGCTCCCAACTGACCTCGGGTATTATACACACGGATCGTGGTTTTGTCAAGCGTTGTTACAAGATTTTGTCGGCTTTCGAGTCTATTCGTCTGAATACCAATACCAAAAGAAAGCCCCGTCCTTTTGGACGGGGCTTTTGGAGACTAAGGACTCGACTTGCATTTTTGCCATCGGCAAAAATAAAGGTAGCCACCAGTTTTTGAACTGGTGGCAGGAACTGTCCACCGGACAGTTCCTTGTAAATGGGTTCGAGTCCGGTCTCCAACCAAAAAAGACACCACCCAAAAGGGTGGTGTCTTTTTTGGTGGAGACTAATGGACTCGAACCATCGACCTCCTGCGTGTGAAGCAGGCGCTCTAACCAGCTGAGCTAAGCCTCCATATGGAACGGATAGAATTATATCATATATTCCACAAAAGTCAATACCTTTCCCTTGGCAAACCGGCAAAAATCTGCTATTGTATGGAAAAGGATGTGACTTCTATGCGCTACGCCAAAATGGTTCCGGGCTCATTTTTATCCCGCCCCAACCGATTTATTGCCCATATTGCGATCCACGGCAAGGAAGAGATCTGCCACGTAAAAAACACCGGACGATGCCGGGAGCTGCTGCCTCCAGGCGCCCAGGTTTGGTGTCTGGACGCCGACTCCCCCACTCGCAAGACCCGCTACGATCTGATCGCCGTGCAAAAGGGCGACCGCCTGATCAATATGGACTCCCAAGCCCCTAACGCTGCCGTGAAGGAGTGGCTGGCTGCCGGCGGTCTTGGCCCGATCGAGGATTTGAGATCCGAGAGCCGCTACGGAGATTCCCGCTTTGATTTTTCTTTCACAAAAGATGGCATCCCCTGCTTTCTGGAGGTCAAGGGCGTGACCCTGGAGACGGACGGTATCTGCGCCTTTCCGGACGCGCCCACCCAGCGTGGCGTTAAGCACTTACGAGAGCTAACTGCTCTGGCACGCAGCGGTTATGGCGCATATGTGTTGTTTGTGATCCAGATGTCCGATGTATGCCACCTACGCCCCAACGATGCCACTGACCCTGCCTTTGGCGCTGCTCTGCGGGAGGCTGCCGCTGCCGGGGTGCAGATTCTGGCAATGGACTGCGCCGTCACCCCGGATACGATGACCCTACGCCAGAGTGTAGAAGTACGATTGTAAACAAAAAGACACGATGAAGGATCATCGTGTCTTTTTGTTTTTATTGATATTTGGCGACGCTTTTGCGCACCAGCGCCCGTTTCAGCCGGGCCTCTGCCAAACGTAGCTCCGTCTGGCTGGAGGATTGATTTCTCAGAATTTCCTGGGCCCGCTGTTCGGAAGCTGCTGCCCGCGCCGTATCAATCTGATCGGCCCATTCAAAGGTAGTGGGAACCAGCTTCACCGCGCCGCCCACCACAGACACCATACCGCCTATACAGGCACCATAGCGTTTCTGCCCGTCCATCACCACCGTAGCCATACCCATACCCAGAGGCGCTACGCAGTTAATATGCCCGGCCAGAATGCCCAGATCGCCCTGGGTAGTGCGGACGATCAGTTCCTCCGCCTTTCCTTCAAACTGTACACCGTCTGGGGTGACGATTTTCAAAAGGAACGGTGTCATCACATCTGCCCCTTCCACTTGGCAACCACATCGTCGATACCGCCTGCAAACAGGAAGCAAGACTCGGGAATTTCATCGTGTTTGCCTTCAATGATTTCCTTAAAGCCCCGAACGGTCTCCTTCAGCGGCACATACTTACCCTCATAGCCGGTAAACTGTTCCGCCACTGCAAACGGCTGGGACAGGAACCGCTGCACTTTTCTGGCGCGGCTGACGGTGAGCTTGTCCTCCTCGCTCAATTCGTCCATACCCATAATGGCGATAATATCTTGCAGTTCCTTATACCGCTGCAAAATTCGCTGCACGCCACGAGCCACATCGTAATGCTCTTGTCCCACCACCTCAGCGGTCAGGATACGGGAGGTGGAGTTCAGCGGATCAACTGCCGGGTAGATACCAAGAGATGCGATACCGCGGTCCAGAGCGGTGGTAGCATCCAGGTGAGCAAATGTGGTGGCAGGTGCGGGATCGGTGTAGTCATCGGCGGGAACATAGACCGCCTGCACAGAGGTGATAGAGCCGTCCTTGGTGGAGGTTATCCGCTCCTGCAGCGCACCCATTTCCGTGGCCAGCGTAGGCTGATAACCAACAGCAGAGGGCATACGGCCCAGTAGCGCAGACACCTCAGAACCCGCCTGTGTAAACCGAAAAATATTGTCAATAAACAAAAGCACATCCTGATGCTTCACATCCCGGAAATACTCTGCCATCGTCAGACCCGACAGGCCCACCCGCATACGTGCTCCGGGGGGTTCGTTCATCTGACCGAAGACCATCGCAGTCTTTTTAATAACACCGGACTCGGTCATTTCCAGATACAGGTCGTTGCCCTCACGGGTACGCTCGCCCACACCGGTGAATACGGAATAGCCGTTGTGCTCAGTGGCAATGTTGTAGATCAGTTCCTGGATCAGCACCGTCTTGCCCACACCTGCGCCGCCGAACAGACCGATCTTACCGCCCTTTGCATAGGGGCAGATCAAATCGATGACCTTAATGCCGGTCTCCAAAATCTGGGTAGAGGTCTCCTGCTCGTCATAGGCAGGCGCAGGCCGGTGGATGGGCCACCGCTCCTGGGTATCCGCCTCCGCGCCGCCGTCAATGGGCTGACCCAGCAGGTTAAACACCCGACCCAGGCAAGCCTCTCCTACCGGCACGGTAATGGCTTCACCGGTATCCTCCGCCTCTGCGCCCCGCTGGAGGCCGTCAGTGGAAGACATCGCAATGCAACGCACCACATTGTCACCAATATGCTGCGCCACTTCCGCCACAATCGTGCTGTCACCATTTTTTATATGGATCGCACTGAGAAGCTCCGGCAGATGCTCCTCCGGAAAACGAATATCTAGAACAGGACCCACTATCTGGATCACTGTTCCCATATTTTTAGCCATAGGATCTCACTCCTTCGGTTGAATTTTCTCGCATTGTACTTGCCTTATGAACCGGCAACGATCTCCGTGATTTCCTGGGTGATGGCGGCCTGCCGGGCCCGGTTAAACTGGAGACTCAAGTTGTCGATCATCTCTTCGGCGTTAGAGGTCGCCGAGTCCATAGCGGTCCGTCTGGCCGCCTGCTCCGAGGCGCGGCTCTCACACAGAGCGCCGTAGATCACGCCTCCCACATACTCCGGCACGATAGCCTCAAACACAGTCGCGCTATCCGGTTCATAGACCATATCGCTCTGCTTTGTACCTTCCTTGCCGGTGGTCTGCCGCAACAACGGCAACAGCCTAAGACTTGAGGGTGTCTGAGACAGGACCGAAACAAAGTTAGTATACACCACATAGATCTCGTCCAGCTCACCCTTTAGAAACTGCTTGCTCAGCTGCTTGGCCACCGAGAAGCAATCACCCAAAGACATCTCCTCTGCTTCTGCATAAGCGGCAGTAAGCAGCGGTACTTTGTGATACTGGAAATAGTCCACAGCCTTCTTGCCGATGGGCAGCACCACCGCATCCTTTCCCTCCAGCTGACCCATTGCCAGCTTCAGCACATTGCTGTTGTAACCACCTGCCAGGCCTCTGTCACCGGCGATCACCACAAAGGCGGTCTTTTTCACCGGCCGACCGGTGAGATAGGGGGAAGAGAAATCCTTGGTAACATCCACAATTTCGTTAATGGTTGCATACAGGGTCTCAAAATAGGGACGGGACGCCAGAACTTGTCCTTGGGCTTTGCGAAGTTTGGAGGATGCCACCATTTCCATGGCTTTGGTAATCTGCCTGGTGGATTCCATACTCCGGATTCTGTTTTTAATTTCCTTGGTGGAAATACCTGCCATGATGGCTCTCCTTCCTTAGTCAAAATCTTCCAGCAGTTGCTGCAGTGCCGTCTTCAGACGTTCCTCGGTGTCGCTCTCCATCTTGCCGGTGGTACGGATGGCAGTCAGCACATCCTCATACCGGGTGTCCATAAACTCCTGTAGTCTCTGTTCAAACTCCCCGATACGGGCAACTTCAACATCCTTCAAATAACCGTTTGTAACGGCGTAGAGAATGCACACCTGATGAGCGACCTCCACAGGGGCGTTATTCTTCTGCTTCAGCACCGCCACGATCCGTTCACCCAGCGCAAGTCTTGCCTTGGTATCCGCGTCCAGGTCAGATCCGAACTGGGCAAAGCTCTGCAGTTCCCGATACTGGGAATACAGCAGTTTCAGCGAGCCTGCTACCTTTTTCATCGCCTTGATCTGGGCAGCGCCGCCTACCCGGGACACAGAGATGCCTGGGTTCACCGCAGGCATCACACCGGCGTTGAACAGTTCACTCTCCAAAAAGATCTGTCCGTCGGTGATGGAGATCACGTTGGTGGGAATATAGGCAGAAACATCACCTGCCTGGGTCTCGATAATGGGCAGCGCGGTCAAGCTGCCGCCACCCTTGGCAGCGCTCATATGGGCCGCCCGCTCCAATAGTCTTGAGTGGAGGTAGAACACATCGCCGGGGTATGCCTCCCGTCCGGGAGGACGGCGAATCAGCAGAGAAATGGCGCGATACGCCACCGCGTGCTTACTCAAATCGTCATAGATCACCAATACATCCTTGCCCTGCAGCATAAAATGCTCACCCATAGCACAGCCGGTGTAGGGAGCGATGTACTGCATCGGTGCCAGCTCCGAGGCGGTAGCGGACACCACGATGGTGTAGTCCATAGCGCCACCCAGGGTCAGGGAGCTTACGATCTGGGCAACGGTAGACCGCTTTTGACCAATGGCCACATAGATGCAGATCACATCTTTGCCCTTCTGATTCAGAATGGTATCGGTGGCAATGGTGGTCTTACCGGTCTGGCGGTCACCGATGATCAACTCTCTTTGACCCCGACCGATGGGGATCATCGAGTCGATGGCCTTGATGCCGGTCTGCAGAGGCACACTTACCGGCTCTCTGTCAATGATGCCGGGCGCAGGGGTTTCGATGGGACGGTAGCCTTCCGCCGTAACCGGACCCTTTCCGTCAATGGGTTCACCCAGGGCATTCACCACCCGACCCAGCAGACCCTTGCCCACAGGCACGGACACCACTTTGCCGGTACGGCGGACGATATCGCCCTCTTTAATGCCGCTGTCAGAACCCAGGATGACCACGGAGACCGTATCCTCCTCCAGATTCTGTGCCATACCAAATGCGCCGGTGGGGAACTCCACCAGTTCGCCTGCCATACACTTTTGCAAACCGGACACCTTGGCGATACCGTCACCCACCAGGATGACCACACCGGTCTCGTTGGTCTGCAGTTTATTTTCGTAGTTCTTGATCTGACTACGGATAATGTTTGTAATTTCCTCGGGTCGTAATTCCATAGCGATTTACCCTCTAATCAAAGTACGGTATTTTTCAGCAATTTGGCCATAGACTCCAGCCGGTTTTGCACCGTGCCGTCCACCTGCTTGCCGTCGTAATCCAGACGAATGCCGCCCAGCACCGCAGGATTGATCTTGCAGTCCAGTTCCACTGTCTTTCCGGTCATCGTCTGCAGTTTCTCCGATAACTGTTGCTTCTGCCGGTCACTGAGCGCCACGGCGGACACAGCCCTCACCACCAGGATCCCGTGATCTTCATTGTACCGGGCCCGATAAGCAGCACAGCAGTCGGAAAAATAGCGGATGTAGCCTTTTTCCGTAAGAATCTTCAAAAAATTCAGCACATAAGGCTGCACTTTCCCCCGGAAGCTTTTATCCAGAATGTCCGTGCGTTCCTGCTTAGGCAGATTGGGCGCAGACAGCAGCTGCAAAAAAGCCGGTTCCTGCTCAAAGCTCTGCTTCAGCGCAGTCAGTTCTTCCAAGATGCTCCCGGTCAGATTTTCTTCTTTAGCCAGGGCATACAGACCCTGTGCATAGGTCGTTCCGATTTGGGTCATACCTGCTCACCCAATTCTTCCAGGAAGCTGTCCACCAACTTGGTCTGATCTTCTCCGTTCAAAGAGTGACCCACCACCTTGCCGGCGATCTCCATTGCCAGGGCAGAGATCTCGTCCTTGGCCTCGTTGAGCGCCTTCTTTTTCTCCTGGGCAATATCGGCCGCGGCCTTTTCCCGAATGGCATCTGCCTCCCGGTTGGCCTGACGGATAATCTCCTCCTGCCGGCTCTGACCCCGGGCAGTGGCCTCCTGTACCAACCGATCACTGGTCAGCTGAGCATTGGCAAGCTGGTCTTTATATTGCTTTTCCAGCGCCTGAGCGTTGACTTTTGCCGCATCCGCCTGCTCATACATAGCGTCAATTTCTTTCTGGCGGCTGTCGATCATCTTCTTTACCGGCAGAAACAAAAATTTCTTTGCCACGAAGAACAACAACAGAAAGTTCAACAGCACAAACAGAGCCGTCCAGAAATTCACGCCAATAAAACTTTCAAACACGATCTTTGCTCCTTTCTACCTGGATTTTAGATAGATTGAAGCTTATACGTTGGTTGCAAACAGGATCAGGAAAGAGATCAGCAGGGCGTAGATACCAGTGGTCTCGGTAATGGCGCAGCCCAGAATCATATTGGTACGCAGGTTGTCTGCGGTCTCGGGCTGACGGGCCATACCGTCCAGGGCGTGACCTACAGCGTTACCTTCACCGATTGCAGGGCCAATAGCGCCGATGCCCATACACAGACCTGCACCGATTGCACACATTGCCTTCAGAAAATAAGCATTGAATTCCATAATTGTTTCCTCCTAGTAATATATCATATTTATTTTCACAATTTAGTTAACCTTTTCTTCCGGGGGCGGACAAGCACCGGCGATATACACCATACTCAGCAGTGTGAACACCAGCGCCTGCACAAACCCGGAGAACAGATCAAAGTAGACGCTGAGCACCGCGGGAATGCCCAAAGCCAGGATCGGCACACCGGATAGGATATCCAGCGCCTGCAGTAAACCAAACAGGCCCAGAAGTCCGCTGAAGATCGCCAAGATCTTGTAACGCTTCTTATTTTTCTTCCTGGCATTCCACAGCCAGATGGCAACTCCCAACGCCATCAAGATCACCCCCATCAACCAACCTGCCGAAGCAATGGCGTTCAGCACCGCTGCCGATACCAGTGCAAAGGCCGTGTAAATAATGGAACTGATCACACCGCCGCCGGCCACATTGCCGAAGTGACGAAAAGCCATAGAAACAGGCTGGGCGATCTCCGAAACGATGTTCATCGGCGTCATCACTACGATAGGCTCTGTAAAGCCCTTCAGCCATCCGCCGAATCCATTATTTTTAATGTTGTTGTACCAAATGATCACCGTGACCATAATCGACCAGGTGAGGGTACAGCTCAAATCCGCCGTCACCGACCGCAGAAAGCCCGTCATACCGATGAGGCTGCCGCAAATACTGCTTAGAAACAGCGTTCCCATAAAAGGCGCCCAGTGGGCATTATGGTTTCCCATAGCGCTGACCGTCAAGTTGTAGATCAGGCCCACGCCCTTTTCCACCAGCACCTGGGTTCCTGTGGGTCGCTTCTGCAAATTCCTGCCAAGGCGAATACAAGCAATCACCAGCAGCACTGTCACCACAAACGAGGACACAGTAGTCTGGGTGATGGGAATACCGCCCAAAATCGGGATCGTAAAGTAGACAAATGCGCCATCAACGCTGACATTCACCCTTGCTCACCTCCCGGTTTCTTTCTGAAAAATTCTGCCAATGTCAATGTAAAACGGGAGAAAATCAGCGGCACCACCAAAGCGATGGGATCGCACAGACCGCTGTTTGCAAAGGCAAACAGCACCAGAAACAGCACTGCCATCCGTACGATATAGGAGACCCGGATGGTGGCCTTACCGCCGGTAGGATTTTGGCCAACCGCCTTATCCGCCGCGATATTCACCGTCAGCGCCATCACAAAGAAATTCAGCACCGTCATCACACCGCCCACGATGCCGCCCAGCAGCACTGTGGAGTCGTAGCTTCCCAGCAGGGCGAAGATGCCGATCATAGCGGCAACGCCAACTGTTTCTCCGGCTGCCACGATCCCGGTTTGCTGTAATATCAGTTTTCTGGAATCCATTGGGCATCTCCCTTCTTCAGTCGTGTTCGTTGTAAGAAACCGGCGGTGAACTATCCTTTTTATCTTTCCCCATCTGGTGAAGCAATTTCAGGCTCCGCAAAAATCCGTCCACCGCGCAGTAAAGGCCCAGAACGACCCCTGCGATGATTACCCAGACCCCCAACTCGAACCGTTCCCGCAGCCATACTGCCAGCAGTATAAAGCCCGCCAGCGGCACCGCAACAGACAGTCCCAGCTGGGTCAGCCAGGTCAGTAGAGACAGATCTCGCATACTCCCGCTCCTTACCGAATTTGTGTTTGCATTTGTATGATATTATATATCAATTGCAGGCATTTCGCAAGACACAGCCTGTAAATTTTAGCAACTTTTTCCTTTCGACGGTTTTTTTCAAAAGAATTGCGTAAACCCCTTTCCAATCCGCCGAAAATATTGTAAACTGTTAACAGTATTCCGCGCAGAACAGGGGGCAATGCATTGAATCAACAGGAATTAGTAATTTTACAAGGAACTGTCTCCGCCATTATCTTTCAGAACTATGATAACGGCTATGCTGTGTTGCGCTTGAATCTGGGCAATGATCAAAACATCACCCTGGTCGGCACGATTCCCCTGCCCTCTGTGGGCGAACGGCTGATGGTCACCGGTCGGTGGAGCAACCACGCCAGCTACGGCCGCCAGTTCGAGGCGGAGTTTCTGGAACGGCTGATGCCCCAAACCGCCTCCGAGATCCTGTCCTACCTGTCGGGTCGGAGTATCAAGGGCATCGGTCCCCGGCTAGCCGCCCGGATCGTGGAGCGGTTCGGTGAAAATACCCTGTTGGTAATGGAACGGGAACCGGAGCGGCTGGCGGAGGTTTCCGGAATCTCTGATAAAAAAGCGCTGGAGATCGGTGAAACTTTCCGGCTGCAAGTGGGTATGCGCCATCTGCTGGAATTTTTCACCCTCCACCAACTGCCGGCAGAGCTGGCGGTGAAGACCTATAAATTATACGGCGAAGCTGCTATCGACCTTCTGTACGATGACCCCTACCTGCTGACGGAGGAAGGTCTGGAAGCTCCCTTCGGCGCGGTAGACCGGTTCGCCATAGATATGGGCGTGTCCGGAGAAGACCCCCGCCGGGTAGATGCAGGCATCGTGTTTGAACTGCGCTATAACTTATCTGCAGGCCACAGTTTTCTACCGGAAAACAAACTGATCGCCGCCACCGTGCAACTGCTGAGTGTGGACAACGCCACCGTAGAAGTCGCCGTAGACCGGCTGGTGGACACCCAGCGGCTGGTTCGTGACTATCTGGCAGACACCCACATCGTGTACCTGCCGGAGTTGTACCGGGCAGAGACCTACTGCGCCCGCCGCCTGAGGGAACAGGGCACCGCGCGCCTGCCTGCCCCTGCCGCTTTGAATAAGAAACTGCAGCAAGCCGCCAAGGACAGCAGCCTGCAATATTCCTCCCAGCAGGAGCTGGCTTTGCGGGAGGCCGCCACCGGTTCCCTGCTGCTGATCACCGGCGGCCCCGGCACTGGCAAGACCACCATTTTGCGGGGCATTCTGTCTTTGTATGACCAGATGGGTCTTAATTGCGTCCTCTGCGCCCCCACAGGCCGTGCCGCCAAGCGGTTGACGGAGGTCACCGGTCGGGATGCTTCCACAATTCACCGGCTGCTGGGAGCCGGCATCGACCCGCAAACCGGCAATCTGTTTTTTACCCACGATGAGGACAATCCCTTGAAAGCCGATGCAGTAATAGTGGACGAGATGTCTATGGTAGATGTGCAGCTTTTGGGGTCTTTGCTGCAAGCTGTTCCCCAAAACGCCCGTCTGATTCTGGTGGGCGATCCGGATCAGCTGCCCCCGGTAGGCCCCGGATTCCCCTTTCGTGATATGCTCCGCAGTAATATGCTGCCGGCAGTCCGCTTGACGGAGATCTTCCGCCAGGCGCAGGAGAGTCTGATCGTTATGAATGCCCACCGGGTAAACCGGGGTGAAATGCCGGAACTGAAAAATGCAAAAAGCGACTTTTTCTTCCTGCCTGGCCGTTCCGAAGAGCAAGTGGCTCAGACCATTGTGGGTCTGTGTACCACTCGCCTGCCTCAGAATATGGGCATTCCCCCGGAGCAGATCCAGGTGCTGTGCCCCACCAAAAAAGGACCTGCCGGCACTGCCGTGCTGAACCAACTGCTGCAAGCCAATCTCAATCCCCCCGCCCCCACCAAAAATGAGCGCGCCTTTGGAGATACCCTCTTCCGGGAGGGCGACCGGGTTATGCAGATCCGCAACAACTATGACCTGCTCTGGAAGAAGACCGACGGTTCTCAGGTGGGTGCTGGAATCTTCAATGGAGATATCGGCATCATCCGGTCCATCGACAGCAGTACAGAGTTGGTAACGGTGGAATTTGACGACCGGGAAGCTGACTATGACTTCACACAGCTGGGCGAATTGGAGCTTGCCTATGCCTTGACTGTCCACAAAAGCCAGGGCAGTGAATACCGTGCGATAGTCCTGTCCGCTTGGAACGCCTCGGCGTACCTACTCAGCCGCAGTATTCTCTATACAGCCATTACCCGTGCCCGGGAGCTGCTGATCATAGCCGGTCGGGAGGATACGATTTTCACGATGACCCAGAACGCCCAAACCGGTCGCCGCTACTCAGGCTTGAAGCTGCGGCTGCAGCATCAGGAGGCCTAACTATGTTTCAGAGAATTACAGCCTTGCTGTTTCCTCCTAAGTGCATCCTGTGCAGAAGTCTGCTACTCCAAGGAGAAACCGACCTATGCCACAGCTGCCGCACCACCACCCCGGAAATAGAAAAATCAAAATTCCGCTTTTCTTTCCTTGCAGGATGGACCGCTGTGTGGTACTATAAAGATAATCCCAGAAAGAGTCTTCTGCGCTACAAATTCTCCGGCCGCAGAAGCTACGCCATCCCTTACGGTAGGCTGCTGGCTATGAAGCTGGAGAAAGAAGGTCTTTCAGATTTTGATGTGTTGACTTGGGTGCCCATTGCACCTGCGCGACGATTCCGCCGGGGATATGACCAAGATGAGCTGCTTGCCCGTGCATTGGGTTCGGAGCTGGGTCAGCCTGCCGTTCAAACCTTGCGCAAAATTCGCAATACCCCTCCCCAATCTGGTTTGGGCAACATCTCCCGCAGACGTGCCAATGTGCTGGGTGCTTACCGGGCTGTCGACCCGGAAGCGCTTCGGGGAAAACGCATCCTGCTGGTAGATGACATCATCACCACCGGTGCCACCATATCCGAATGCGCCCGGGTACTGCTGACAGCCGGCGCAAAAGAAGTCTTCTGTGCCGCTATGGCCGCGGCCAACCACGATAACAAATGATCTGTAGGTGAAAGATAATGGCATTACAACTTTTCTCCCACGACCTGGGTATAGACCTGGGAACATCCAACATTCTGATCTATGTAGACGGTATGGGTGTGGTCTTCCGGGAACCCACCGTGGTCGCTATGGATAAAAACTCCGGCAAAATCCTTCAGACCGGCGCTGCCGCCCGCAATATGCTGGGCCGCACTCCGGGAAATCTGGTAGCAATGCACCCACTGAAAGACGGTGTGGTCTCCGATTTTGATATGACCGTAAAGCTGTTGCAGCGGCTGATCCGGGAAACCGGCAAATCCCCTCTCTTCACCCCCAAGCCCCGTGTAGTGCTGAGTGTCTCCAGTGGTATCACCCAAATGGAAGAGCGGGCATTTATCAATGCCGCCCTGGAAGCTGGTGCCCGCCGGGTATACCTGATTGAAGAACCCTTGGCTGCGGCTATGGGCGCAGGTTTGGATCTCAGCGGTCCCAGTGGACAGATGGTGGTGGACATTGGTGGCGGTACTACCGATATTGCCGTGCTGTCTATGAACGGCATCGCTGCTGCCTCTTCCCTGAAGCTGGCAGGCAACCACTTTGATGAAGCCATTGCCCGGTATGTCCGCCGGAAATACGGCGTGATCATCGGACACGCCACTGCCGAAGATATTAAAATCCAGATCGGTTCTGTGTACCCCCGGGCGGAAGACACCAATATGGTTGTCCGAGGTCGGGACTACAAGACCGGTATGCCTCGGGAGCTGATGCTGACATCCAGTGAGATCTGCAGTGTACTCCAGCGGCCCGCCAAGCAGATCGCCGACGAGGTTCTCTCGGTGCTGGAAGATACCTCTCCGGAGTTGGTAGGCGATATTGCCCAAAACGGCATCGTCCTCACCGGTGGCTGCAGCCAGATCTGGGGTATGGCACAACTGATTGCCGATCATACCGGCTGTCCCTGCCAGGTAGCAGACGATCCTGCCTCCTGCGTAGCATACGGCTGCGGCAAGAGTCTGTCTTGGATCACCCGGATGACCGAAGGCCCCATCAACATTGCCCGCAAGCGTTTAATGCGGCAGTAACTCTTTTTCCAAAAGCAAAGCCCCTGCCTTTCGGCAGGGGCTTTTTTCATCCTAACGTAGTATAACCGCAGGTGTCCTGTTCTTTGTCGCAGACCCGGTCACAGTTTCTGGGGGCAAACTGTCTTTCTGGGAATGGAATCCTGCCAAACATCTCACAGGGATCCTCCCCGCAACCGGCGCTGTCACAGCACTCCTTGGTAGGGATGCTGTAATCCAGTACAGGAACCACCAGCTGGGCATCCCGCTCCAGCCGAATGATGGAGAACTGGCCCAATGTCACCAGTAGCCGCCGACTCTCGCCGGACAGCACCAGTTCCTCCTCAAACAGATTGCGGATCCCCTGAGGCACCTGCTGCACTGTGCACTCACCGGGGCACTGGCACACATCCACCACCCGGGAACAGAGCACCATAGGATCCAGCACCTCCACCACGGCGGTAGGCAAATTGGCAGAGGGAACAGTAAACCCATCGGGGCCGCCCAGCTTGGTATTGCTGGTAAAGATATGGGCGCGGCTCTCCTCACCGCACAGTACCGCCCGCTTGGAGAATACAGCTAAGCCG
>JAFQGT010000021.1 GCA_017415425.1 Oscillospiraceae bacterium
AAAAGTGTGGCTTCCAGTATATCAAGACTACCAAATTTGAAACGAGATATGATACCGTGGAGAACTCCATCGAGTACATCCTGTATCATCCTGAAAGGAGAGGATCCCGATGTTGACACACAAAGGAACCCAAACTATTGAAACATCCAGACTCATTCTGCGCAGAGCAGTCCGGGAGGATGCAGAGCCGATGTTCCGTAACTGGGCATCTGATCCGGAAGTCACGAAATATCTGACTTGGCCTACCCATAGCAACACTACCGTATCTGAAATGGTGATTGGGAGCTGGCTTCAGGAGTACGAAAGGGACAATTACTACCAGTGGATGATCGTGCTGAAAGAAATTGGAGAGCCGATTGGCTCCATCAGCGTGGTCCGGCAGAATGACCATGTGCAAGAAGCGGAGATTGGCTACTGCATTGGATCTCGCTGGTGGCATCAGGGTATTATGACAGAGGCATTGGCTGCTGTGATCGAGTATCTCTTCACAGAAGTCGGAATGAACCGTGTGGCAGCCAGGCATGATCCCAACAACCCTCATTCGGGTGGTGTCATGAGGAAGTGCGGCATGAAGTATGAAGGCACGCATCGGGCCTGTGACCGTAATAACCAAGGCATCTGTGATGCCGCACAATATGCGATTCTGCGCAGTGAGTGGAAAAAGCCCAGACACTTTACAGAAGGTATCGCCTATACCGATGATGCGGAACTGGTTCAGGAGGTCTATCGGCGCTATGATGAAGATAGCCGCTTGAACAAGTCCAAGGCGGCCAGAGTGGAGTTCTTAACGACAGTTCGATATATTGAGAAGCATCTGACTCCCGGTGCGAAGATCTTGGATGTGGGTGCAGGCGCTGGAGAGTATAGCCTGTATTTTTCTCGAAAAGGCTATCAGGTTTCTGCTTTGGAACTTGCGGATGCAAACATTGCTGCCTTCCGGGCAAAGATGACCGACGATGATCCCATCGAATTGGTTCAGGGCAATGCGCTGGATCTGAGCCGGTATGAAAGTGATTCGTTTGATATTGTCCTGCTCTTTGGACCTCTATATCATCTGCATGAGGAAGCGGACAAGCTGCAGTGCATCGAGGAAGCAAAGCGTGTATGTAAACCGGACGGAAAGATATTCTTTGCATTCATCTCTAACGATATGGTGATCCTAACAATGCAACGGTGTCAGGAAGACTACCTGATGAACGGCGACTACAACAAGGAGACCTTCCGCCTGGATGATTTTCCGTTTGTATTCCATACTCCGAATCGTTGTAGAGAACTTCTTGATAAAGCTGGTGTTCAGATCTGCCACGAGGTCGCGTCTGACGGTGCAAGCGAATTGCTGCAGGATCTCGTCAATGGTCTGGACGATGCCGCCTATCAGCAATATCTGCGTTTTCATTTCTACATTTGCGAAAAACCTGAATTCCTGGGCATGAGTAACCATTTGCTTTTTGTGGGACGTCCAAAAAGCTAATTACTTGAACAAAATAAAACGTGAAACCAGTTGAGTATAAACCCAACTGGTTTCATGTTTTTTAAATTATGCAAGAATCTTCGCGGTGGTTTCGTCTTCGTACTGGCGGGTGTACAGTTCGTAATAATAGCCGTGAAGCTTCAGCAGCTCAGAGTGGGTACCTTGCTCCACAATCCGGCCATTTTTGACTACCAAGATCATGTCGGCGTTCCGTACGGTAGAAAGTCGGTGGGCGATCATCAGGCAGGTTCGGCCTGCGGTAACACCTTCCAGTGCAGATTGGATTTTTGCTTCTGTGAGCGTGTCCACGGAAGCCGTGGCCTCGTCCAGTATCAATATCTTTGGGTCTGCCAAAATGGCCCGTGCAAAAGAAATCAGCTGCTTTTCACCGGTGGAGAGCAGGTCGCCGCCCTCACCCACATCTGTATCCAAGCCCTTTTCCAGATGGGCGATGACATCCTCCGCGGAAACGGCGCGGATCGCCTGCCAAATTTGATCCTCTGTTGCATTGGGATTGCCCATCAGCAGGTTTTCCCGTACCGTGCCTGAGAACAGATGAGGCGTTTGCAGCACATAGCCGATAGAAGAATGGAGCCAAAGCTGGCTGCGCTCCCGCGCATCAGCGCCGTCAATCAGCACCTGACCCTGGGTAGGCTCGTAGAACCGGCATACCAAGTTGACCAAGGTGGATTTTCCCGCACCGGTTTCGCCAACGATGGCCAAGTGTGAGCCAAAGGGGACTTTCAAAGAGAAATGCTCCAAAACAGTTTCGTCACCATCGGGATACCGGAAGGTTACATCTTTGAATTCAATGTCGCCTTTCAACTCTTCCCAGTTTTCCTTTTTGGGATTGAGCATATCGCCGTACTTTTCCACCACCTCCGGTGTGTCTACCACATCGGATTTTACCGCCAGCAAATCTGTGAAACGCTCAATGTTGACTTGGGTGGTAATCAGATCGGAAATAATGTCCACCAGCCACCGCAGGGGTTCCATCATGCCCTGCGCATAGGACATAAAGACGGAGAACGTACCCAGCTCTTCCGTGGCAATGTAGCCGCCTTTCCACAACACGATGGCCAGGGCAACACTGGATGCCAGGTTCATAGTGCCGGCAAACAAGCCCCGAAGACGGGAAGCCTGGACGCTCTTTTTTCGCATATTCTGGGTTTCCTCTGTGAAACGGGATTCAATCTTCTCCTCAATACCCAGAGACTTGATGGTTTTGGCACCGGTAATGCCTTCGTTGAAATTGCTGGTGATTTGGGAGTTGATTTCCCGCACCTCCCGGTTGACGCCGATCAGCCGCTTCTGGAAAATGGCATAAAGCACCGTCAATAGCGGCAAAATGGACAGAACCATGGCTGCTAGCTTCGGATGCAAAACAATCATAACAACAATGGCACCGATCAGGTAGCTCATACGCCACACGCAGTCTACCAGTGTCCAGGACACCAAACTGCCGATGCGGGAGGTGTCACTCATAAGCCGGGCATGGATGTAACCAACACTGTTTTGGTTGAAATACGAGAAGGACAGGGTCTGCAGATGGTTGAAGCCCAGCTGCCGCAATTCCCGGTTGGTTCGCATTTCGATGATGATAGCCAAAGCGCAGGAAATGTAATTGGATACAGCCGCAACCAAAATGGTCAACAGGTACAGCACTACAAATATCGCAATGGTGTCGAATACACCCATGCCTACATAATGATCCAGGGCGTACCGCTGAAACAGGGGCAGGATGATGTCCGTTAAGCTTCCTGTCAGGCCGAAGAAAACCATGGCGGCAATCGGCTTTTTCAGCTTGGAAAGGTAGGGGGTGATCCTGCCAATCCCAAAGAATTTCAGATGTTTGTTCTTTTGCTTCGGCATTACTTGGTCACCTCCTGAATACCGCTTTGGGCTTCGTAGATTTTCTGATAGATACCTCCGGCGGTTTTCAGTTCGTCGTGGGTACCTTCTTCTGCAATGCGTCCGCCATCCAGCACAATGATCTTGTCAGCTGCGGAAAGGGTAGTAATTCTGTGGGAAATCAGGATCACACTGGCTTTACCAAAGCGCTGCTGAATGGCTTGGCGGATTTTGGCATCCGTTTGGGTATCCACGGCGGACAGGGAATCGTCAAAGATCAAAATGGGGGTATCATTAACCAGCATACGGGCAATGGCGGCGCGCTGCTTTTGTCCGCCGGAGAGGGTAACGCCTCGCTCGCCAACCATGGTATCGTAACCGGCGGTGAAGGAGGTAATGGATTCGTCCAGGGCGGCAGCCTGAGCCGCAGCACGGATCGCCTCCATATCCAGTTCGGGTGATGCGATACCGATGTTTTCTGCAATGGTGCGAGAGAACAGATAAGGCTCCTGCAGCACCATACCAATATTGCGGCGCAGATGAGCGGTGCGAATCTGGCGAATGTCTGTACCGCCGATGGTAATTCTTCCGCAACCCTCCTCCAGGGGATACAGCTTATCCAGAAGCAGCATCAATGTGGATTTTCCGCTGCCGGTGCCACCCAAAATGCCCAAGGTGGTGCCCGCTTTCATTGTAAAATGAATATCGTGGAGAATCTTGGGGCTGTTTTCATAGGCAAAGCTGACATGCTCAAAACAGATATCCCCGTCCATTGGGGCATCCACGGCATCCGGCGCATCCTGCTCCACAGGAGAATTCATAATGTATGCCACCCGGTCGATGGATACGCCAGCCTTACTCAGCTCGGAGATCATCCGGCCCAGCTGGCGAATAGGCCACACCATCATGGAGTTGTAGGAAATAAAGGCAATGTATTCACCACTGCGCAGATTTCCACGGACACAGAAGTACGCACCGAAAATCACAACAAGCATGATCTGAACGCCGGAAAGGATATCCGAAATACTCCAGAACCGGGACAAGGTTTTGCCCATTTTCTCCCACAGAGAAGTATAGTGGTCGTTTTGCGTTCCAAACTTCTTGATCTCCGCCCGTTCCTGACCAAAGGCACGAACCACCCGAACACCGGTCAGATTTTCCTGCGCCATAGCAGAAAGCTTTCCCTCGCTTTCGTCGCAGGCTTCAAATCCGTCATGGACCTGATTGTGAAAGTGGAAGGAATACACGATGATGATCGGGGTGGGAATCAATGCAATCAGCGTCAGCAAAGGGTGCATGGAGAGCATAAAGGTGATGGATAGAACCAGCAGCAGAGCTATGCGGAAAATGGCGGTCAGCTGTTCGGACAAGAAGTTTTTGGTGGTGTCAATATCCGATGTGCAGCGCTGAATGATGTCGCCGGTGCGGTTCTTCATATGCCAGGAAAAGGGTAGATGCTGGATGTGGGAAAACAGCTGATCCCGCATGGTCTTTACCAGAGTTTCCGATGCTTTGGTATTGTACACACGGAAGGCATACTGAGATACCACCTGTACCAACGCAACTGCCAGTACAGCCAGAGCCATGATCCACAAATGCTGACCCAGGTAGGCAAAGCCGCCGACGCGGTCTACCAATTCCATTACAAAGGCCGGGAAGTCTCCTTCCTCACCACCCAGGGCACAGTCCACAGCGGCACGGATGATTTGGGGCTGCAGCATATCCGCCAGAGCGGTGATGCCGGCAGCTGAAATTGTAATTAGAAAATAACGCTTGGCACCTTTCAAAAAGCGCCACAGCAGGGAAATCGTTTGTTTTTTCTTCATTTTCGTTCTCCGTTTCTCAATTTTAGGCATGAAAAAAGGGCGCAGGCGGAAGCCTGCACCCTCAAAAAACGCAGCAAAGCAAAAGCCTATACTGACAGTAAAGGAGCAATACTTCCGGTATGGATCATAGTAACATTCATCAACATATCTAATTGCTCCTTTCTTTCATAATTTACCAGTATCATAGCACCGCCTTACCGCGCTGTCAAGGGATTGTTCGTGACCGTTACGGTTCGTAACAGGATTGTTTATGGTATTTTGTTGATTTTTTGTAAAAAGTTCGGTAAGATGGTGAAAGTTGAGCCGAGAGGAGGTAGAGAAAATGACTCTGGGCGAAAAAATCAGAGAAGCCAGACGAAAATGCGGATTGTCCCAAGAGCGGCTGGCGGAAAAAATGTCCGTATCCCGATCTGCGATTGCCAAATGGGAAACAGATAAAGGCTTACCGGATGTGGGGAATCTGAAGGTCTTGGCACGACTTCTGAATGTCAGCGTAGACCATCTGCTGGATGAGGCGGAGACTGTAGACGACCTAGTCATTAGGGAACCGTATAACCTTGCTGCTTACGGCTATGGCTGCAGCAAGGTCAAAAAAGATCGGGTCGTACGGGATAAATTCCCAGATGCAACAATTTATCCTTTGCTTGGCCGGCAGGATGTCGCCAGTTTGGAACTACACGTGGACAACACGCCGGACTGTCGGTCAAATCCATTGGACCGGGTGAAGAACACAGATAAAGCATTTTATTTGATAGAAAAGGACGATCAAGAATTACTTGTGATGGTGACTGACGTCTTCATAGAAATCCGTCCCATGGAACAGTCTTTGGAAAGAAGCAGTTTTCGTATTGGTGGCTGGAACTTTATAAAATGCAATTACGAAATTGGAAAATGATACAGCATACGGCGGAGAAATTCTCCGCCGTTTTTTATACAATAACAGCGTGGTTGATCTCCTGATCAACCACGCTAAGTAATACCGTTAATATATTTGGGTTATTCTGTATTCTTCATCTGAAGAGTGGGCACTTTCAAGTATGCGAAAGCCATAAATATTGCTGTTGACTTTACTCGCTGATATATCATTTGTTACGTCCAGATCCCACCAGGAATTGTTATAGTAGACGCGGTTCCAGGTGTGGCTGGCAGTCGAGCGGTCATAGGGTGTGCCATCTACAACGTAGCAAGGGATATTTTGGCTACGACAGAGGGCAGCGAAGAGATTAGAGAAGTCGTAGCAGACGCCTTTGCGGGTGTGTAAAGTTTGACGGATATTGAAATACTGGATAAATGCGTAGTAATCATAATTGTACTCACAGTTATGTATAATCCAGCTATAGATTGCCTGCACCTTTTCTGCATTGGTATCACAGCCAGCACAGATTTTGTCAGCAAGTTCTTCCGTCTAAGTGTCCCACAGGGTTGCGCCGCCATTGACGAGATAAGGGGCTTCCGGTTTGCAGACGAAATTATATGCAAAGAGCATTGTAACCAAAATGAGTCCCGATATTGCTAACACGCAAATTTTCGTCAGCAACTTATCCTTGCGTGGGCGATTGGTAAAGGCAATGAAATACATCAATTCAACGACAAGCGATACCATTGTCATAACCGGGAGTAATCTACGACAGCATACGAAATAGATTAAGTTCATAAGAATATCGAGAACCAGGACGATATAAACGATTGCCGTCATAGCCCTTGAACGAGCTTCTGTCATCAGAAAGAGTGTGGGCAATACTGACAGTAAGTAGAATACTGTCAAGGTTTGTGAGAGAACGAGAAAGTCATTCAGATACAAACCGAGTAGCAGGTTATATGTAAGTGCGACAGCAAAGAAAATGATTCTTGATTTTGTAGTCTTCATTTCAAATCTCCTTTATGTAAGAAATCCTTGAAACGAAGAAGTGGTCGTACAGAGGGGTAACTCTGTACGACCACAAACAAAGACCTAAATCATATCATTTAAGAAAACAACAAACCCGAACGTTTCGCCAATTGGCAAAAGGTTCGGGTTTGAATGTTTTGGTACGCCGAAAGGGACTCGAACCCCCGACCTACTGGTTCGTAGCCAGTCACTCTATCCAACTGAGCTATCGGCGCATAGTGCGCTCAACTAAGCGCCTGCATATAATAGCACATTAAATCTTGAAATGCAAGTACTTTTTTGAAAAACTACAAAATTTTTATGTTGGAACGTTTTGCTGGCTTGACAGTGGATTTACCACTGTTATAGAATGGTTGCAAACTGTTCGGGAGGTGTACCCGTGGATATAAAAGACCGTATTGCCGCGCTGCCGGGGGCATTGCTTCCCTGGTATGAGAAAAACCGTCGGGATCTGCCGTGGCGGCAGGATCGGGATCCTTATCATATCTGGATATCTGAAATTATGCTGCAGCAAACCCGTGTGGAGGCAGTGAAGAACTTCTACAGCCGTTTCGTTGCCACGCTGCCGACGATTTCAGCGCTGGCTGCCTGCGATGATGAGCTGCTTCACAAGTTGTGGGAGGGTCTTGGTTATTACAGCCGGGTGCGGAATCTGAAAAAGGCTGCCATCCGGGTGATGGAGGACTATGGCGGTGTATTTCCACGTGAATACCCGCAAATTTTGGATTTACCGGGCATCGGTGCTTACACCGCGGGGGCGATTTGCTCCATAGCCTACGATATGCCTACTCCAGCGGTGGATGGTAATGTCCTGCGTGTGTACGCAAGGGTCACTGACGATGCTACGCCTATTGATTTGCCTGCGTTCAAAAAGGCGACGCAGAAAGCTCTGGGGGCGGTGTACCCAAGGGAGGCGGGGGCGTTTACCCAAGCACTGATGGAACTGGGTGCCACCCTTTGTGGCCCTAACCGGGCACCGGATTGCGGCAGCTGTCCCTGCAAGGGTTTTTGCTTAAGCTGTGCCAACGGAACGGCAGAGCAACTTCCGGTGAAAAGCCCAAAGCGTGGACGAAGAAAGGAAGATATGACGGTCTTTCTGCTGCGCTGCAGGGATGAATTTGCTTTGCAAAAGCGTCCTGCCGGTGGCCTTTTGGCGAATTTGTGGCAGTTTCCCAACACACCCAGTAAGTTGAATACAAATGAGACACTAACTTGGATGGAGGATAATGGGTTAAAACCAAAGGAAATAATAATGCAAATGGAGCGAAAACACGCATTTACCCATATAGAATGGGATATGCGTGGAGTGTATGTGCGTGTCGCCGATAAAACGCCGGGATATGTCTGGCGCAGCAGGGAACAGATCAATGCAGAAACTGCGCTACCTACAGCGTTTCGGCTGTTTTGGGATGAGATCCAGGTTTTTGACGGCCTGTAGGCTGCAAAAACAGCGGATATGAAATTGCCGTAAAATATCCGAAAAAAACGAAAATAGTATTTGACAAAAGCAATATTAACCTATATAATATCTAAGCACGACTGTTAGGAGGGGGATACTATGCGACTGGACCTGTCTTCTATTATTGACTGTCCCGGTGAGAGCGTTTCCTTTTCCACCAGTGTGGATCTGAGTGATCTTCTGTTTGGTACAAGCTATCCGGTTTCCGAGCCGGTGCAGGCCAGCGGTACGGTGCGTAATACAGCGGGCGTTCTGGTGATGACCGGTGTGATTACTACTTGTATCCACGGCGTATGCGACCGTTGCGCTTCTGACTTTGACCGTCGGATGGACATCCCCATTGACGCGGTTTTGGTTGAAGAGCTTGCCAACGAGGAGAATGAAGATGAGTGGGTTTTCCCGCTGGAGGCAGACACCGCCGATTTGGAGGACATTGTCCGGACGATCTTCGTCCTGAATATGGATTCCAAGTTGCTGTGTAAGGATGATTGTGCAGGTCTGTGCTGCAGATGCGGCAAGAATCTGAATGAAGGTCCCTGCAATTGCCAGAAGGAGCTCGATCCCCGTTTTGCTGCTTTAAAGCAGCTTCTCAATAAGGAATAAAAAGAATGCTGTAAAAAGCAGTTTGACCAAGGAGGTGTCATCCATGGCTGTCCCTAAGTGTAAAGTGTCCAGCGCCCGCCGCGATAAGCGCCGTGGTTCCAACTGGAAGCTGTCCGCCCCCACTGTGGCTGTTTGCCCCAAGTGTGGCGAGCCCGTTATGCCTCATAGAGCTTGCAAGGCTTGCGGTACCTACAATGGCCGTCAGGTCCTGGCCGCCAAGGCTGACTAAGGCTGGAAAAAAGCGTAAGCTGAGAGGAAGGCGTTTGCCTTCCTCTTTTTCCATTCTGGAATAAAGTGTAAATCTTGTGTGAACACACGGAAATTCCGTTGATTTGTTTATAAGTTCGTGAGATAATGATTCAGAAGAAGAGAGGAGTGATCCCCTTATGGCAAAGCCTTTGGTAGCGATCGTAGGCCGGCCCAATGTGGGCAAGTCTATGTTGTTTAATAAACTGACTGGTCGCAGAACCTCCATAGTAGAGGATACTCCCGGCGTCACCCGGGACAGAATCTACGGTGACTGTGAGTGGTGCGGCAGAAACTTTTCCCTGGTGGATACCGGTGGTATTGAACCGGGTACAGAAAATGATATGCTGCTGTTTATGCGCCGCCAGGCGGAGATCGGTATTGAGCTGGCCGACTGCATCGTGATGGTGGTGGATGTACGTTCCGGCGTTACCGCTGCGGATCAGGATGTGGCCACTATGTTGCGGAAAGCCGGTAAGCCTGTGGCACTGGCAGTAAATAAGTGCGATTCCATCGGCCCTGTGAATCCGGATGTCTACGAGTTCTATGGTTTGGGCATCGGTGACCTGTTTGAAGTTTCTGCGGTTCACGGACACGGCACCGGCGATTTGCTGGACTGGTGTCTTGAGCAGTTCCCGGATGCAGACGAGGAAGAGGAAGACAGCGATATCATCAGGGTGGCTATCGTTGGCAAACCCAATGTGGGCAAGAGCAGCCTCCTCAATCGCATTCTTGGTGAGGAACGGGTAATTGTGTCCAATGTGGCGGGTACCACACGGGATGCCATTGACTCGGAATTTGAAAATGAAACGGGAAAATATTGCTTTATCGACACAGCCGGTATGCGCCGGAAGAGCCGTGTGGACGATATAATCGAAAAGTACTCCAATATGCGTACCGTTGCCGCCATTGAGCGGGCGGATGTGTGTCTGATTCTGATTGATGCCAACGACGGTGTTACCGATCAGGACACCAAGATCGCAGGCCTTGTCCACGAAGCCGGTAAGGCTGCCATCATTGTAGTAAATAAGTGGGATGCGGTTGCGGATAAAGAGACCAATACGATGCGGGATAAGGAACTGGCGGTGCGGGACGGCCTCAGTTATATGACCTATGCCCCTGTGGTATTTCTGTCTGCGTTGACCGGATCCCGGGTGGATAAGCTGTTCCAGGTGATCCAGGATGTCCATCAGCAGAACACCAGCCGCATTACCACCGGTGCGCTGAATTCGATTTTGGCGGAGGCTACCTCCCGGGTGCAACCTCCCACCGACAAGGGCCGCCGTCTGAAGATCTATTATATGACCCAGGTGGGTACCAAGCCCCCGCATTTTGTGATATTCTGCAACGATGCCCGATTGTTCCATTTCTCCTATCAGCGGTATCTGGAGAATCAGATCCGTGAGGTGTTTGGCTTGAAGGGTACGCCTGTGCGGATCACCATCCGCCAAAAGGGTGACAAGGAGGAATAAACGATGGCAATGGCAGCTGTACTCACACTGCTGACCGGTTATCTGCTGGGAAATCTCAATGGTGCTGTCAGTATGTCCGTTCTGCTGGGAAAGGACGATATTCGCAATCACGGCAGCGGCAATGCAGGTCTGACCAATTTTATGCGCCGCTTTGGCCCCTCCAGCGGACTACTGGTGGTAGGAATCGATATGATCAAGGCGATCCTTGCCTGCCTGGTGGGCAAATATCTGCTTGCTTCTCACGGCCTGGGGGATGAAGGCCTGATGCTGGGGGCAGTGGCAGTAACCTTAGGACACGATTTTCCTGCTCTTTTGGGTTTTAAGGGCGGAAAGGGTGTGCTGTGCGGTGCGGCTATTGCGCTGACTGCAGACTGGCGCTGCGGTCTGTTGGTAATTGCAATCTTTGCCTTGAGCTTGTGGCTGACTCGCTGGGTATCTGTCAGTTCCATTTTTAGTTCACTTGCCTTTAGCATCAGCTTTGGACTTCTCCACCGGGAAAACCCCTTTGTGGCTGTGGCAGGAGTCTTGCTGGGCCTGTGGATTGTATTTATGCACAGAAGCAATATCAAACGATTGGTAAATGGTACCGAAAAGAAGGCTACTTTTAGCCAATTTCGCAAAAAGAATAAGTCTTAAACGCTCAAAAGGAGCAAACATAGAATGCAGGCTCCCGGCTTGGGAGCCTGTCCTTTTTTGATTTGGAAAGGAATGGCACGATGCTGCAACTGAAAAACATAACAAAACACTACGCCTCAGGAAACAATGCGGTGCGAGCGCTGCAGGGGATCGACCTGCAGTTCCGTCAGCACGAATTTGTGTCGATTCTTGGTCCGTCCGGTTGCGGAAAGACCACGATGCTCAATATTATTGGCGGACTGGACCAGTATACTGCCGGCGATCTGGTGATCGATGGCCGCTCCACTAAGGATTTTGGCGACCGGGATTGGGACACCTACCGGAATCACTCCATCGGTTTTGTGTTTCAGAGTTACAATTTAATTCCCCATCAAAGCGTATTGCAGAACGTGGAGTTAGCGCTGACCCTTTCCGGCGTGTCTAAGCGAGAACGGCGCCAGCGGGCAAAGCAAGCGCTGCAGACCGTAGGATTGGGCGATCAGCTGCGGAAACGCCCCGGCCAGATGTCCGGCGGTCAGATGCAGCGGGTGGCCATTGCCAGAGCGCTGGTGAACAACCCGGATATTATTCTGGCAGATGAGCCCACCGGCGCATTGGATACCCAAACCAGTGTGCAGGTGATGGAACTTTTGAAGGAAGTGGCCAAGGACCGGTTGGTGATTATGGTCACCCACAATCCGGATCTGGCAGAGCGGTATTCTACCCGAATTATCCGTATGCTGGACGGAAAGATCACCAGCGATACTGCACCGCTGAATCAGTACGAACTGGCTGCAATCCGGGAACGGGAACAGATGGCGGTGTTTGGTCGTAAACACACCCAGCGCAAACCCTCTATGTCCTTTATCACCTCTTTTGGCCTTTCTCTGAAGAACTTGTTTACCAAGAAGGGAAGAACCATACTGACCTCCTTTGCCGGATCCATCGGCATTATCGGAATTGCGCTGATCTATGCGGTGTCCCAGGGTATGACTACCTATATCAACACCGTGCAGGAGGATACGCTGGCCTCTTATCCGCTGACCATCGAAGCCACTACGGTAGATCTGGGAACGTTGATGCAGACTTTTATGGGCGTGGCTTCCGATGATAGTGACCGCCACAAGAACGATGCGGTTTATTCTCAGTCGGTGATTTTCGATATGATCAACGCCCTCAATAATATCGAATCTACCACAAACGATCTGAAATCGTTTAAGTCATATCTGGAAGCAGAACTGCAAAAGCCGGAAAGCGAAACCGGTTTACAGGATGCGCTCACCGGCATTCAGTACACCTATGATATGGACTTTCTGGTCTATACCAAAGACCCCAACGGCAACATCATCCACTCCGATACCCAGGAACTGCTGAGCAAAGCGATTGCGGAAAATATGGGTATGGATATGAGCTCGATGATGAATATGCAAAACACGATGATACCGTCTTCTATGCCTGCAATGATGCCCGGAACTGCAAACTTGTGGTGTCAGATGCTCTCCGGCAAGGACGGAAAACCCATCAATCCGGTTCTTGAGAACCAGTACGATGTGATCTATGGCAGCTGGCCCAACAGCTACAACGAAGTGGTTCTTGTTGTGGATGAAAACAATGAGCTGGATGATATGACCCTGTACGCGCTGGGTCTGGAGACGGAAGAGGAGATCGACAAGGTGTTCCAAGCCGTCAAAGATGGCCAGCAAATTGAGACAGAACAAAAAAAGTGGACCTATGAGGAAATCTGCAAAATGGATTTCCGAGTGATCCTCAGCGCCGATTGCTACGGTTTGGATGAGCAGACCGGCCGGTATGTGGATCTGCGGGAGACCGAAGCAGGTCTGCGATACCTGTATGACAACGCACTGACACTGAAAGTGACCGGTATTATCCGCCCCAACGAGGATGCAACCTCTGCTATGCTCAGCGGCTCCATTGCTTACACTCAGGCACTGACCGAGTATGTGGTGGAGAGAAGCAAGGAAAGCAAAGCGCTGCAGGCGCAAAAAGAGCAGACAGACACAGATATTTTCACAGGTCTTCCTTTCCGGGATAATGCAGACTTGTCGGCAGAGGACAAGGAAGCAGCTTTCCGGGCGTATATTGAAGAATTGACACCGGAAAAACAGGCGCAGGCCTATGTGACCATTCTGGGAATCCCCAGCCAGGAGCAGTTGGATGCTGCGGTGGAGCAAACTCTAAGCACAATGGATCGGGAGCAGATGGAACAGTCACTGATCGGTGGCTTCAGCCAACAGGCCGGTATGAACGCCCAGCAGATCGAAACCTATGTCACTGCTATGAACGACGACGATCTGAAAGAAGTATTCAGCCAGATGATCGCAGAGCAGGTGAAACGGCAGATGCGGCAGAATGTTCAGGAACAGACCGCTGCTATGAGCCAGGAACAGCTGGTGGCGGCTCTGCAGATGTCAATGGGCAGCTATACCACAGAGCAGTGCGCGGTTTTCTATGATGAGGTGTTGGAGTTTGCGCCTACTTCCTATGAAGAGAATCTGCGGACGCTCAGCGATGTGAATCTGAATGAGCCTGCTACCATTAATCTGTATGCTTCCAGCTTTGAGAACAAAGACTTTGTAGAGCAGGTCATTGCAGAGTATAACAATACGGTGGAGGAGCTCAAGCAGATCCGCTACACCGACTATGTGGGCATTATGATGTCATCCGTTACCACCATCATCAATGCCATCACCTATGTACTGATCGCGTTTGTGGCCATTTCCTTGGTGGTGTCCTCTATTATGATCGGTGTTATTACGCTCATCTCCGTACAGGAGCGGACTAAGGAGATCGGTATCCTGCGGGCAATCGGTGCGTCCAAACGGAATGTGTCCAGTATGTTTAATGCCGAGACAATGATCATCGGGTTTACCTCCGGCTTGCTGGGCGTGGGTCTGACGTACCTGCTGTGCATTCCTATCAATGCCATTATCCATTATTTGACGGGTTTACCCAATTTGAAAGCTATTCTGCCGCCTCAGGTGGCGGTGGTGCTGGTGATCATCAGCGTGCTGCTGACGTTGATTTCCGGCATTATCCCCTCCAGAAGCGCCGCAAAGAAGGATCCTGTGGTGGCCCTGCGGACCGAATAAAGCTGACAGAATGAACAGGAAACCGGAAGGCGTTGCCTTCCGGTTTTTTGCTAAATAAAACAAAAAACGGCATTGCATAACGCAATGCCGTAATTAGCGCAGGGGAATTAGATGGCCCGCTCAACCTTGTTGGAACGGAGGCATCTGGTACAAGCGTACACATGGCACGGAGTACCGTTGACAATGGCCTTGACCCGCTTTACATTGGGCTTCCAGGTCCGATTGGAACGTCTGTGGGAGTGGGAAACCTTAATACCAAAGGTAACGCCTTTGCCACAATAATCACACTTCGCCATTCTACTGCACCTCCTATCTGCACAATCAATCATTTTAGTACGCCCCAAACAGGCGCTTAGATATGATAGCAGAGATTTTTGGAAAATGCAAGTGTTTTTTTGGATTTTTTTTGTTATTTCAAAATAATATTGATATTCTGCCTTTTGGCAGTTATAATGTTCATAAATAAGGAAGAGAAAGAGGGGGTCCTCTATGATAAATATGTACAGCGTGCCTCTGGCCGCTTTGGTGCGGGAGTTTGATCTGGAAATCGCTTATGCGGCTACAGACTTTGATACCATTCAGCTGACCGTGGCTGATGTGGCAAGACCCGGCCTGCAGTTGGCCGGCTACTTCGATCACTTCGAGCCTGTGCGCCTGCAGGTTATGGGCAACGTGGAGGTCAGCTATCTGGAAAAACTTTCAGAGGCGGAGCGGGCTATGACTTTGGACCGATTCTTCTCCTATAGGTCTCCGGCTATACTGCTGACCCGCTATAATCCGCTGGACCCTGTATGCCTGAAAATGGCAAAGAAGCACGATGTGACCATTCTGCGCAGTCACGAGGCGACCAGTACCATCGTCTCGGCGATCATCGCCTATCTGTCGGCAGAACTGGCACCCCGGATTACCCGTCACGGCGTGTTGATGGAGGTCTACGGTGAGGGCGTTTTGGTTCTTGGCGAGAGCGGCCTGGGCAAGAGTGAGGCTGCTGTGGAACTGCTTAAGCGCGGTCACCGGATGATCGCGGACGATGCGGTGGAGATCCGCAAAGTTTCCGGCGGTTCGCTAATCGGTTCTGCTCCGGCGCTGATCCGTAACTATGTGGAACTGCGAGGCATCGGCATTGTCAATGTGGCTAAGCTGTTTGGTATGGGCGCGGTCAAGACAGAAAACGAGATCAATCTGGTTGTGAATGTGGTAAAATGGGACGATCATCAGGTCTACGATCGAATGGGGCTTGAGGATCAGCATATGGATATTCTGGGCGTTCAGGTACCTATGAACACCATTCCCATCACGCCGGGTCGTAATCTGGCGGTGATTTTGGAAGTTGCCGCTATGAATAACCGTCAGCGAAAAATGGGTTATAATCCAGCTAAGGAATTTACAGAGCAGATGGATAGGTATTTTCAGGAGAACTCTCCTCTGTAAACGGAGCATAGAATGAAAGAATTTACTGTAGGCGCTAACGATTCCGGTCAACGACTGGATAGGTTTTTAAGCAAGGCAGTACCGCTGCTGCCGGCATCTCTGGCGCAGAAATATATCCGCATCAAGCGGATCAAGCTTAACGGCGGACGGGCGGATCGGGATACCCGGCTAAACACCGGCGATGTGCTGCAGTTGTACATCAATGACGAATTTTTCGAAAAACCCCGGGAGGATAACGCCTATCTCACAGTTGCTGCCCCGAAATTGAATATTGTATACGAAGATGAGAACATTCTTTTGGCAGACAAGCGCCCTGGCCTTGTGGTTCATCCTCACGACGGTGCGGAGTACGGAAGAACCCTTATCGACCATATTCAGGCGTATTTGTATCAAAAAAAAGAGTGGAGTCCCCGGGGGGAGAACAGCTTTGCTCCGACTTTGTGTAACCGCATCGACCGGAATACAGGCGGTATTGTGATCGCGGCGAAAAACGCGGAGACTCTGCGGATTTTGAATCAGAAGATCAAGGATCGGGAGATGGATAAGCGGTATCTGGCCATTGTGGAGGGTACGCCTAAGCCTGCCCGAGGCTCACTGAAGGGGTATCTGTTCAAGGATGCCAAGAAGAACCGGGTGTTTGTAACCGATACCCCGCAACCGGGCTCAAAAACCTGCCAGACCAACTATATTACCCTGGCCAGTCGGAATGGTCTTTCACTGGTGGAATGTGAGCTGATCACCGGCAGAACTCACCAGATTCGTGCTCAGTTTGCCCACGCGGGTCATCCGCTGTTGGGCGACGGCAAGTACGGCAAGCTGGGGAAGGGAAGTGACCGGACGTACCAGGCGCTGTATTCCTATAAGCTGACATTTCAGTTTACCACGGATGCGGGATGCCTGACGTACTTGAACGGCAAGTCTTTCCGGGTAGAAAAGGTGGACTTTGCTGAAGAATACTTTCCAAATGTTAAAATCTAAAAAACGCAGAAGACATCTTGTCTTCTGCGTTTTGTTATTCAACAGACCGGATAATTCCACCGCCCAATAACTGATCGTCCCAGTATACGGCCACGGTTTGACCTGGGGTGATAGCCCGCTGGGGTGTGTCAAATGCAACCCGGGCAGATCCGTTTTCCGCCGGGTACACAGTGGCAGGCTGAGGGATATGCCGGTATCTGGCTTTTGCCATAACCCGAATGGGTTCTGTCAGTGTCTCAAAGGGCAGCCAATTCCAGTTGTCAGCCAGCAGTGTGGTGGAGTAGAGCGCCTCCTCCGGACCGACTGTGACGGTGTTCTTCTCCATATCCTTGCTGCACACATATACCGGCGCGCCCATTGCAAGGCCGAGACCTTTCCGCTGCCCCAGGGTGTAGCGGATGGCGCCGGCGTGTTTGCCTACAACATTACCCTCCAGATCCAGAAAGTCACCTGCAGGATAGTCCTTGCCGGTGTAACGGCGAATAAAGGCAGCATAATCCCCGTCGGGGATGAAGCAGATATCCTGGCTGTCCTTTTTTCTGGCGGTCAAAAAACCTTGTTCCGTGGCAATCTGCCGTACCTGTTCCTTAGTCAGTTCTCCAAGGGGAAACTGCACACAAGACAGTTGATGCTGATCAAGACTGGCCAGGAAATAGGTCTGATCTTTGGCTTCATCCGCGGCCTTGTATAATAGATACCGACCGGTTTTTTCATCCCGGCGAATTCTTGCGTAATGACCGGTAACCAGCACGTCACAACCCATATCCAAAGCCTTGTCCAGTAGATAAGAGAACTTAATGTGTTTGTTGCACCGGATACAGGGATTGGGGGTAAGACCCTCCTCATAATCGCTGATAAATTGGTCAACGACGGCGGCTTTGAAAGCATCTGCGCCGTCAAAACAATAGAAGGGAATCCTCAGTCGAAAAGCCACAGCTTCCGCATCCCGGACGCTTTGCCGGCTGTAGTGATCTGCCAGAAGCGACTCGTCACACAACTGCATAATTGCGCCCCGGCACTGGTATCCGGCTTGCATCATAAGATACGCGGCAACGGAACTGTCCACGCCACCGCTCATGGCAATTAGGGCGTTATGGGGTGTCATAGCAGATCCCTCCCTTCAAACTTTTTTACAGTTTATCATAAAAGTATTGGAAAAGCAATGCGCCGAAATAGGAATTTAACATTAATATTATGTAAACAAATGCGCGCGAAACATCGTACAAAAGTTGCCAAAAATGCCAAAATATGTAAAATACGACAACATTTTGACAAGTTAAAGAGTAACAAAGCTGTAATAAATAAGAAATAATAGTTGCATTTTTTAAAATTGTCTGGTATAATACCGTCGAAACAAAAGTGAAAGGAGCAAATACCGGTGATAAAACAAATTGCCAGTTTCCTGTTAGCAATGGTAATTTTGCTCGGCGTTGTATTGGTAGGAACATCTCCTGTCGGCGCCGAATCGGCATTTACTACGAGTGACGATTGTATCAGGGTTTTGAAATTAGAGGAAGGCTTCTGCGAGAAGCCCTATTGGGATTATGCCCAGTATACGGTGGGATACGGCTCACGTTGTCCTACCGATATGATTGAATATTATAAAGAACACGGCATCACGGAGAAAGAAGCAGAGACCCTGCTCCGGAATCATCTGGTTGCCATAGAGCGGGATGTAAACAATTTCATCGACAAATACGGCCTGAACTTGAGCCAGAACCAGTTTGACGCGCTGGTTATGTTCTCCTACAACTGTGGAACAGCCTGGGTCTATGATACGAAAGGTACATTCCATAACGCCATCAAAAACGGTGCTACCGGCAACAATCTGATTCGTGTCTTTGCTCTGTGGTGTAAGGCAGGCGGACAGGTCAAGACCTTCCTGCTCAGACGGCGTCTGTGTGAAGCCAATATGTACTTAAACGGTATCTACTCCAAGGAAGCACCGGAAAATTACTGCTATGTCCTTTATAACGCCAACGGCGGCACAAGCTCGTTATCCAGTCAAGGCTACGATGCGGATCTGACAGCGGAGCCTGTTGCCCTGCCTACTTATGAAGGTTATGTGTTCCAGGGCTGGTATACTGCCAAAACCGGCGGAACGAAGGTGGAAGTTCTGGACGCATCTACTAAGAATGTTACATTGTATGCACAGTGGTTAGACAGTGAAGGTGAAGCACCGGAAGACGACGGTCCTACCGCTGAAAATCCGTTGACGGTAACCGTTACCGCAACAGATGTGAATCTGCGGAAAGGTGCCGGTACGAACTATTCCATCGTCGGTACTGCCCAGAAGGGGCAGCAGTTTGCTATCACGGAAACCGCCGAAGGCACCGGATATATCTGGGGTCAGTTCGACGGCGGCTGGATCGCACTGGATTATACCGATTATGAGGAAGCGTTGAAGAATCAGATCACCACACCTCCGGCAACAGAGCCGGACGAGACAACTCCGGAAGAAACCGATCCCGAAGAGACGGAGCCTGCGTCTACCGAGCCTGCCGCAACGGAACCCGAGGTCACCGAGCCTCCCGCTACCGAGCCCCAGGAGCCTGCCAAGGTGACCGGTACAGTAAAAGTGCAGGATTATCTCCGCGTTCGTAGCGGCCCGGGTACCAGTTACGCCATTGCCGGATACTTAAAACCCAAGCAGAAGGTGGAAATCCTGGAGACCAAGCAGGTGGGCGCTACCAAGTGGGGCAAGATCACCACCGGTTGGATCAGCCTGGACTATGTGATCCTGGATACCCCCGTTTCCGATGATACTAATTCCGATAAGCCCTCCACAGACGAATCTGTTCCCGATAGCACAACTCCCGATAAGAATGAACCCCTTACCGGTACTGTGAAAGTCAACGATCTGCTACGTGTCCGTTCCGGCGCCGGTACCACCTATTCTATCGTGGGTTATCTGAAACCCAATGCGAAGGTCACCGTTACGGAGCAAAAGACTGTAGGAAGCACCGTGTGGGGCAAGATCGCAACAGGCTGGATCAGTCTGGACTATGTAAAGCTGGATAGTACATCTTCCAATACCACTACCACACAAAAGGTCACCAAAACAGTCATTGCAGACTGCTTGAATGTCCGTAGCGCACCTGGCACCAACAATCGTGTGGTCAATTACCTATACTACGGAGCAAAGGTGGAAATTCTAGAGACCAAGAAGGCCGCAGACGGCACACTTTGGGGTAAAATCTCTACCGGCTGGATCTGTATGACCTATGTAAAATAACGGTTTTTTAAGGACCCGCTGTCTTTGACAGCGGGTCCTTTTTGCTTGTAACAAAAACTTGAAAAACAGACGTAGATGTGGTAAAATAGTGCGGAATATTAGGAAAATGGGAAATAGCAGAAAATTGCAAACTAATGACAGAAAAAAGCAGAGGTAAATGTATGTATCTGAAATCACTGGAAGTTCAGGGATTCAAGTCATTTCCCGATAAAACACTGATACGGTTTGGCGATGATATTACCGCAATCGTTGGCCCAAACGGCTCCGGTAAGTCCAATATTTCCGATGCGATCCTGTGGGTTATGGGCGAACAAAGCACCAAGACACTCCGTGGCTCAAAAATGGAGGATGTGATCTTTGGTGGTACTCAGAAACGGGCAGCGGTAGGTTTTGCGGAGGCAACGCTGACGCTGGATAATACGGATCGGGCACTGAGTTACGATGCCGATGAAGTGATGGTCACCCGTCGGTATTACCGTAGCGGCGACAGCGAATACTATATCAACCGGCAGTCTGCCAGACTTCGGGACATTCACGAGATGTTTATGGATACCGGTCTGGGCAGAGAGGGTTATTCCAATATTGGCCAGGGCAGAATCGACGAGATCCTGTCCTTGAAGAGTGCTGATCGCCGGGAGATTTTTGAAGAAGCTGCCGGTATCTCCAAGTATCGCCACCGCAAGGAGGAGACGGAACGGAAGCTGGCCCACACAGAGGATAATCTGCTGCGGATCGGAGACAAGGTTTCCGAGCTGGAGCTGCAGCTGGAGCCGCTGCGTGTGCAGTCGGAAAAAGCAAAGAAATATCTGGAACTGCGGGATGAGCTGCAGGGCGTGGAAGTGGCTGTTTGGCTGGATAAGCTGGAGAAACTATCTGCTGAGGCCAAGAAAGCAGAGGAGGACTATAACTCTGCGTCCTTTGTGCTGCAGCAAGCTCACGAGGATCTGGACAAGCTCTATGCCCACACGGAGCAGATGAGCGCTGACCTGCGCCATCAGAATGAGGTGGTTGAGAATCTGCGTGTGCAGGTGAGTATGCTGGAAGGCGCTCATCAGCAGATCGACGGACAGATCGCCGTGCTGCGGGGCACAGTGCGAAATAACGAAGAAAATATTCGCCGGAATCGGGAGGATCTGCAAGGTCAGGAGGACCGCAGCAGCGGTATTACCGCCCAGCTGGAGCAGGCATCTGCCCGCATCGGTGAAATTGATGCTTTACTGACCGGAAAGAACGGGGAGCTTGCCGCTTTGCAGCAGCAGTTGACCCAGATGACGGCCAACGCGCAGGGCTTGACCAGACAGTTTATGCAGCTGCGGACACGGGAAGTGCAGTTGTCTGCGGATCTGGCTGCCCGTGAAGCCGACGGAAAAACTCTGGAGACCGGTAGCCGGGAGACAGAGGAACGAATCGCGCAGTTGCGGGAGGATATGGCTTCCGGAAAGCAAAAGGAAGACCAGGCCGTCGAAGATCTGAATGCCTGCCGGAAGGAACTGCGCAGGGCACAGGATGAGGTGACCGCCAACAACAATTCCATTTCCGGTTACACACTTCGTCAGGCCACCCGGGCCAAGCGCCGGGATGAGCTGGCTGAGGAAGTCCAGAAACTCAGAAGCACGTTGGAGGGCGTCCAAGCCAAAGTGCGTGTGTTCCGGGCTATGGAAAAGGATTTTGAGGGTTACCAGAAGTCTGTCCGTCAGGTGATGCAGGAGGCCAATCGGGGCGCCCTGCGGAATATTCACGGTCCGGTATCTCAACTGATCCGTACCGACGACAGCTATACCGTGGCAATCGAAATCGCTTTGGCCGGTGCAATGCAGCAGATCGTGGTGGCCAACGAACAGGACGGCAAGGCTGCTATCGCGTATTTGAAGCGCACAGGCGGCGGCCGGGCAACTTTCCTACCCCTGTCTGTGATCACCGCCAAGCCTCTGAAGGAAACAGGTCTGGAAGCCTGCCGCGGCTTTGTTGGAATTGCTTCTGATCTTGTAAAGTGCGAGAAGACCTATAACGCAATCGTAGAAAATCTGTTGGGTCGCATCGTGATTGTAGAGAATATCGATGATGCTATCGCAATGGCGAAAAAATACGGCAACCGATTCAAGATCGTCACATTGGATGGACAGGTGATCAACGCCGGCGGCTCGATGACCGGCGGTTCTGTGAATAAAGAGGCCGGTATCCTTAGCCGTGCCAATGAACTGGACAAGCTGGTGGCCCGGGAGCGGGAGATGACCGCTAGAGTGCAGGAACTGGAAGAGCAGTTTACAGAAGCCCGTCGGGCAGCTGAAGAGGTGGAGTTCCAGTTGAACACCGCCCGTGAGCAGCTGGCGGAAGCGGAAAAGCAGGTGCTGACGCAAGAGGGTCTGCTGAAACAGCACGAGATCTGGCTGCAGGCGGTGCAGGAAGCGACTGAATCCGCCCAACGGGAACTGGATAGTCTCTGCCGCCGGCAGACATCCGATCGGGAGCATCAGGCAGCCATCCGCGCCCAAGTCAAGATCTTTGCGGATCAGCTGGAAAAGACCAGGCAGGAGATCGCTCTGCTGGAGGGTACCCAGTTGGACGCGGATGCAGCAGTTGCGAAGATCACCGACAGTATGCACACAATTCGAGCGGAATCTGCCGCATTGGAAGCTGAAAAAGCTACCGCCATCAGCCATATCGGTGATCTGCGGGTGCTGCAGGCAGCCACCGAGGGCGATAAGAATAAAAAACTGGCAGATATCGACACCATCTGTGCCGATAACAGCCGATTGGAAGAAGAGATCCGCCAGCAGCTGATCCGACAGGAACAAAATGATGCGCAAATCGCCCAGACCCGCCAGTCTATGAACGAGGCGCTAACCGAGTACGCTCGGATCGAAGCCTCCCGTTCCAAGGCGGACGGAGAGATCCAAGAGAAGAACAAGTCTATTTTCAATATGGAACGGGCTTGTGCGCTGCTGGAAAACAAAAAAGAAACCACCGTTATTGAGGAACGGAACACCATCGATAAGCTGTGGGATACTTACGGCTTGACTCCCGGAACTGCGGTAGAAAAACGGGGTGTAATTGAGTCGGTGGCATCCGGTGTCCGCCGAATCGCGGAACTGAAGCGGAAGATTTCCTCTTTGGGAACGCCCAATCTGGGCGCAATCGAGGAGTACGCCCGGGTCAACGAGCGCTATACATATTTGACCGGTCAACGGGATGATGTGTTGGGCGCAAAGAAAGATTTGGAAGGCATCATCAAGGAGATCACTCAGCAGATGACAGAGATCTTCGTCACAGAGTTTGCTAAGATCGATCAGTATTTTGGACAGGTCTTTGAAGAGATGTTTGGCGGCGGTAAGGGTCAGTTGCTTCTGGAAGATCCGGAAAACCCATTAACCTGCGGCATTGAGATCCGTGTACAGCCTCCCGGAAAGCAGCTTAAGACCATTACACTGCTCTCCGGTGGTGAGAAAGCCTTCGTAGCTATCGCGCTGTATTTTGCGATCTTGAAGGTTCGTCCCACGCCCTTCTGTATGCTGGACGAGATCGATGCGGCGCTGGATGACCGGAATGTGGAGCGATTCTCTTCCTATCTGCGAAATTTGAGCACCAAGACCCAGTTTATTGTTATTACCCACCGCCGCGGCACGATGGAGGCTTCCGATGTACTCTACGGTGTGACTATGCAGGAGCAGGGTATCAGTAAGCTGCTGCGTCTGGATCTGAATCAGATGGAGCAGTATCTGGGGATTATGGAATAAAAGGAGCATAGTAATGGCATTTTTTGATAAGATCAAGGCAGGTCTGACCAAAACCAGAGATGCCTTAAGCAATACCCTGGGCGGCGTGTTCACCGGTTTCTCGGAGATCGACGATGATTTTTACGACGAACTGGAGGAGAGCCTGATTCTGGCGGATCTGGGCGTGGACACCGCCGTAAAGGCCACCGATCTGTTGCGAAAGGCAGTCCGGGAGCAGCATCTGAAAACCACGGATGAGGCTCGCAGTGCATTGAAGGAGATTCTGGTGCAGATGCTGAGTGTGGGAGATACCACATTGAATCTGTCCACCAGCCCTGCGGTGATCCTGGTGATCGGTGTTAACGGCGTTGGTAAGACCACCACCATTGGCAAGATTGCTACTCAGCTGAAAATGCAAGGCAAAAATGTGCTGCTGGTGGCGGGTGATACCTTCCGTGCAGCCGCTGCGGATCAGCTGGAAATCTGGGCCCAGCGCTCCGGTGCAGCCATCGTCCGTCAGCACGAGGGCGCAGACCCTGCCTCTGTAGTGTTTGACGGCATTCAGTCTGCTAAGGCAAAGGGCGCGGATGTGATCATCATTGATACCGCCGGCCGTCTGCACAATAAAACCAATTTGATGAATGAGCTGAATAAGATCAGCCGGATTGTGGAACGGGAGCTGCCGGATGCGGCCAGAGAAGTGCTGCTGGTGCTGGACGGCACCACCGGCCAGAACGGTTTGATCCAAGCCAAGCAGTTTAAGGAAATCGCAGGTGTTACCTCCATTGCGCTGACCAAGCTGGACGGAACAGCCAAAGGCGGTATCGTGATCGCCGTGGCAGATACCCTGCAGATCCCGGTAAAATTTGTTGGAGTGGGCGAGCAGGCTGACGATCTGATGCCTTTTGAAGCACAGGGCTTTGTGGATGCTCTGCTGTGAGGAGAGAGAATGAGAGTAGTACTGGCAAGTAAAAACCGGCACAAGCTGGTTGAAATAAGCAAAATTACGGAACAATTTGATATGGAACTGGTACTCCAGTCCGAACTGGGTATCGATATTGATGTGGAAGAAAACGGCACCACCTTTGAGGAAAACTCCCTCATTAAGGCCAAGGCTGTTATGGAGGCCACCGGCTTGCCTGCATTGGCAGACGATTCCGGCATCGCGGTGGACGCGCTGAACGGAGAGCCGGGAATCTACTCTGCCCGTTACGGCTTCGACGATTCTCTGGACGATTGGGGACGGTTGGAACTGCTGCTGAAGAACACGGAGCACGTTCCTGACGGTCAGCGGCAGGCACAGTTTGTCTGCGTGATCACGATGGTGACCCCGGATGGAGAGATTATCCAGGCCCGGGGCGAGATCCACGGAGAACTTCTGCGGGAAGCCCGGGGGGAGAATGGATTCGGTTACGACCCGATCTTCTATTACCCGCCTATGGATAAGTCCACTGCGGAAATGTCTGCGGAGGAGAAGAACAAGGTTTCCCATCGAGCCAATGCGCTGGTAGAATTTTATAAAAAATTGAAGGAGGCAGGCTATGCTGACAAGTAAAGAGCGTTCTGAATTAAGAAGTCAGGCAACTGCCATTGATACTACCTTGATGGTGGGCAAGGGTGGTATTACCGGTGCTTTGATCGCAGAGGCAGAAAATCAGCTGGATACCCGGGAATTGGTAAAGGGTAAAGTGCTGGAGGGCGCGATGATGACCCCCCGGGAGGTTTGTGATGAATTGTGTGAAGCTACCGGCGCGGAAGGTATTGCGGTGATCGGCACCAAATTCGTGATTTACCGGTTTAGCGAGAAACTGCAGCAGCAACGCAACCAGAGCGGCCGCGCCAAGCGGAAGGAAACTCCCAGCGGAAAGAAGAACCCCGTCCGCAAGGGCGCTCAAGCCCGCCGTCAGGCAGCCAGAAAAGTGCGGGAGCAGCGGAATGAGTACTTCCGCCAGCAGGCTATCGATAAGGCAATTGAACGCAGCCGGGAGAAACAGCTGAGAAACGAAGACTAAATCGGAAAGGGGAGACGAGCCTTGGAACGGATCGGGATATACGGCGGTGCTTTCAACCCACCTCACGTGGGACATTTGCGCGCGGCGGAGTATGCCCAAAGGGAGTTGCAGCTTAGCAAACTCCTGCTAGTTCCATCCGGTACATCTCCCCATAAAGCGCTCCCGCCCAATTCTCCTACAGCTGACCAGCGGCTGCAGATGCTGCGGCTGGCCGCTAGGGAGCAGATGGAGGTATCCGATCTGGAAGTTGTCCGGGGCGGCATCAGTTACACCTATATGACTGTGGAACAGCTGAAACAGCAATATCCGGATCAGGAGATGGTTCTGCTGATGGGTACGGATATGTTCCTGTCTTTTGGCAACTGGAAAGAGCCTGAGCGAATTTGGAAAAATGCATCCTTGGGCGTATTCTACCGGGGAGAACCCCAGGAAATCCAGCAGATTCAGCAGCAGAAAGAGAAAATGGAGTCTGCGGGCGCAACTGTGTATCTGGTAAAGAATCCGGTGAATCGGATCTCCTCCACCCAACTGCGGCGGATGCTGGCATTCCGTTGTGGCTCGGAGTTTCTGCCCAATGGGGTGGAAACCTACATTTGGCAGAACGGGCTTTATGATACCGCAGAGGATTACCGGAAGCTGCCTATGGAGCAGCTGGAGCAGGTGGCGGTGCGCCTGCTGAAACCTAACCGTGTAGCGCACGTGCTGGGTTGCCGGGATACGGCTGCCGCGCTGGCTAAGCACTGGGGTGCAGATGAGACCGACGCTGCCAGAGCAGGTCTGCTCCACGACATTACCAAGGCATTGGACGGCCCGTTGCAGTTGACTTTATGCCGGGAATATGGTATTGTGCTGAGTAGTTTTTTTGAAAATAATCCCAAGACCCTCCACGCACTGACCGGCAGTTTGGTAGCGGAGCGGATCTTTGGGGAAAATACATCTGTGGTAGCGGCAATTCGCAGCCACACCACCGGAAAAGCCAAGATGAATTTGTTGGAGAAGATCATTTATGTGGCCGACTATATGGAGCCAAACCGGGATTTTCCTGGGGTGGAAGACCTGCGGCGACTGGCCTTTGAAAATCTGGATCAGGCGCTGAAATTGGGTCTTACTATGACGTTGCAACTGCTGAAGACCCAGGGGAGAGAGATCTCTCCGGAATCGGCCCAGGCATTGGCGTATCTGGAAGAAACCGGTGTATAAGGGAATAGGAAAGGAAGATGTTATGTTAACTGCAAAAGAGGTTGCCTATCAAGTAACCAAGGCGCTGGATGATAAGAAGGGTATGGACATCAAACTGCTGAAGATCGATAAAGTCAGCTCTCTGGCGGATTATTTTTTGATCTGCACCGGCACCTCCAATACCCACGTTAAGACTTTGTGCGATTACGCAGAGTATACCCTGGACCAGCTGGGTGAACCCCTGCTGGGCCGTGAGGGTCACCGTGGCAACAGCTGGGAACTGCTGGATTACGGTTCTATCGTGGTCCACGTATTCACCCAGGAAGCAAGAGAATTCTATTCCCTGGAACGCCTGTGGGCAGATGCCGAGCAGGTAGACATCCGGGATATTGTTGTAGAAGAGTGAGAAAGAAGGAAATAGGCTATGAACTACGAACATCAGAAGGTAGAAGCCAAATGGCAGAAATACTGGCAGGACAATCACACCTTCCATACGGATGTATGGGATTTTTCCAAGCCTAAGTACTATGTGCTGGATATGTTCCCGTATCCCTCCGGCGTGGGCCTGCACGCAGGTCACCCGGAAGGCTACACCGCTACGGACATTATGTCCCGTATGAAGCGGATGCAGGGTTATAATGTGCTGCACCCTATGGGCTATGACTCCTTCGGTCTGCCTGCGGAGCAGTACGCCGTGGATACCGGCAACCATCCCAACGGTTTTACACAGAAGAATATTGAGACTTTCTCCAAGCAGCTGAAGGAACTGGGCTTTGACTATGACTGGTCCAAGCTGCTGGCTACCTCTGATCCGGAGTTCTACAAGTGGACCCAGTGGATCTTCAAGAAGCTGTACGAGGCCGGCTATGCCAAGCGGGTGGAAATGCCCGTAAACTGGTGTGAGGAGCTGGGCACTGTGCTTGCCAATGACGAAGTCATCGACGGCAAGTCCGAGCGTGGCGGCTATCCTGTTGTAAAGAAGATGATGATGCAGTGGGTTATTGACCAACCTGCATTTGCGGAAAAGCTGCTGGAGGGTCTGGAGGAGATCGACTGGCCTGAATCCACCAAGGAGATCCAGCGGAACTGGATCGGCAAGTCCACCGGTGTTGAGGTGGATTTCCAACTGGTAGGCGGCGGTAGTTTCTCTATCTACACTACCTGTATTGAGACCATTTACGGTATCACCTTTATGGTGCTGGCACCCGACGGCAAGATCGTGGAAGGTCTTATGGACCGCATTGAGAATGTGGAAGAAGTCAAGGCCTATATTGCCGAGGCTGCCAAGAAGAGTGAGATCGACCGTACTGACGCCAGCAAGACCAAGACCGGCTGTCCCTTGAAGGGGATCTACGCCATCAACCCGGTTAACGGCAAGGAAGTTCCCGTGTTTATCGGCGATTTCGTGTTGGGTAATTACGGTACCGGTGCGGTGATGGCTGTTCCCAGCCACGACCAGCGTGACTTTGAGTATGCCGTTGCCCATAACATTCCTATGATCCAGGTCATTGACGGCGCGGATGTGTCCGAGTGCGCTTTTGAAAAGCAGAACTACCTGGGTAAGGGCTGCCGCCTGATCAACTCCCAGGAGTTCACGGGTCTGACCGTGGAAGAGGCCAAGGAGGCTATCACCTGCAAGCTGGAGCAGGCAGGTGTCGCCAGAAGAAAGAATAACTACCACTTCCGTGAGTGGATCTTTGCCCGTCAGCGTTACTGGGGTGAGCCTGTTCCCTGTGTCTATACAGAGAACGGCGAGACTGTCTTCCTGCCGGATACGGAGCTGCCTGTTGTCCTGCCGGAGCTGGAGGACTACAAGGGCCGCAACGGCCAGGCACCCCTGGAGAATGCCACCGAATGGAAGCAGTACAATAAAGAAGGCATCCAGGGTATCCGGGAGACTTCCACAATGCCCGGTTCTGCCGGCTCTTCCTGGTACTTTATGCGCTACATCGACCCCAATAATAACAAGACCTTCTGTGATCCGGAGCTTTTGAAGCACTGGATGCCGGTGGACCTGTACATTGGCGGCCCGGAACACGCGGTGGGTCACCTGATCTACTCCCGTATCTGGACGCAGTTCCTGTATGACCTGGGCCTGTCTCCTGTAAAAGAACCCTTTAAGAAGCTGGTACATCAGGGTATGATCCTGGGTGAGAACGGCATTAAGATGGGCAAGCGTTTCCCGGAATTTGTGGTCAACCCCAGTGATATTGTCCGGGAGTACGGCGCGGATACCCTGCGTCTTTACGAGATGTTTATGGGCCCGCTGGAGGTCTCCAAGCCTTGGAGCACTACCGCTGTGGCCGGCGCAAGAAAGTTCATCAACCGGGTCTGGAACTTCTTCACTGAGCCTGCCAACATCACCGATACCGATGACGGCAAGCTCACCAAGGTCTACCACCAGACCGTGAAGAAGGTAAGCTCCGACTTTGAGGCGCTGGGCTTCAATACCGCCATCGCCCAGATGATGGTCTTTGTCAACGAGGTCTATAAGAACGGCACCTGTCCCAGAGAGTATGCTGAGGGCTTTATCAAGATGATCTCCTGCATCATTCCCCACGCCGGTGAAGAGATCTGGCAGGCACTGGGTCACGAAAATACCATCGCTTACGAGAGCTGGCCTACCTACAGTGAAGATAAGTGCAAGGATTCCCAGGTTACCTTTGCTGTGCAGGTCAACGGCAAGATGCGTGGAACTGTGGTGATGGACGCGGATCTGGACAATGATACCGTGGTTGCCAATGTGCTGGCTGACCAGCGAATCACCGCCTTCCTGCAGAAAAACGGCGGCAATATCGTCAAGACCATCGTGGTAAAGAACAAGCTGGTGAACCTGATCGTAAAGTAAACAAAAGCTACAAATAGTTACAAACAATCAAGGACATTTTTGTGAATTGTTACAGAAATGTTCTTGATTTTTATTTTAGTGCTTGTTAAAATAATTATAGGTTCAAAAAAATTTTATGAAGCAGCTACGTTATTGATCTGAAGAGAAACAATACACAGGAATATATGGAATAGGAGGTAGAATATTATGAAACGATTACTATTACTTTTACTATGTGCCGCGCTGCTTTTGAGCGGATGCGCCTTGTTGGGAAGTCCCGCGGACCCCACAGATCCGAAACCCACAGACGCCACAAAATCCACCGCCCCAATCGACCCCACGGACGGCGCACCGGCGCCTACCACTGCAAGTGATCCTACGGACGAGGCAACAGAACCCACGGATAATTCCGCGGAGCTTTTTGACCCCGAGCAGGAGACCTGTATCGTGGACGGCCAAGTGCGGGTTATGGGCAAAATGCTGTTTACCCCACTGATGGGAATGACAGCGGGAAAGTATAATGAATATTTAGGCCACGGCGGCGGTGTTCGGCTGTATAATGCCCAGGGAACGATGTACGGCAATGCAGTCAGATTCTTAAATATGAAAGGGAAAGCCATCTTTGAAGAGGGTAAGCTGGTAGGAATGGGGCCCATTGACAACCACGCAGGCTTTGTCTCTGATTTTGTTTCCGTGGAATCCGGCGCGCCCTGTATCGTAGCGGAATACTCTGTGGATGTTTACAACGAGGAAGAACAGCTTTATGTTGGCGCGCACAAATACTGGTACGCGCTTTGGGCGGTAGAGGGCAAAGAACCGGTGTACGGAATTTTGCTGGATCAGGATGGATACACTATGGATGATCTGATCGAACTTGCCAAGAGTGTTACTTTTACAGAAGACGCATTTGTGGACGAGTACAAATGAGAAACATCCTAAAATTTTTGTCATAAACAGAAAAACCCTGCTTGACAAATAGAGAAATTCAGAATATAATAGTCGAGCCGATATGGCCCTGAACGCATCCTGGAAGTAACCGGATGCCATCGGAGGGAGGGAAAACAATGTCTGAAATTCGCGTTAAGGAAAACGAATCTCTGGAGAGCGCTCTGCGCCGTTTTAAGCGTAGCTGTGCCAAGGAGGGCGTGATCGCTGAAGTTAAGAAGCGCGAGCATTACGTCAGCCCCAGCCTGAAGCGTAAGCAGAAGTCTGAAGCTGCCCGTAAGAACAAGAGAAAGTTCTATTAATATCCCTCTTGACTATGCTCAAAAAACCCCGCAGACAATTGTCTGCGGGGTTTCTTTATCCAAATTCCCGATACAATCCCACAGCGCCCCGGATACCCAAGGAAACCGCTTCCTTAAGAAGATCGGCAATATCCAAGTGTGTCCTGGACAGCGTAAAGATGGCTTGATCGTCGGCAGTTTCCACATCATAGTGGCAGTGTAGCGCGTTGTCCTGCAGAGGGAGCGCTCCGGTAAAGTACGGTGGCAGCGGCTGTAAGCGGCTTCCGGAAGCGTCCACCGTAACGGTGATCCCATCCAATGCCAGTTCCAGGTAAATGCCTCGCTCCAGCCAGGGTGCAAAATAATCTCCCAGGGTTCTGTCAAAGGGTGGCGGACTTAGAAAGACCGGGCAGGAAAACGGCTCCGCATAGGCGATGGGAACTGCCACAGGGCAGGTTAGCTGCCCAATGCAGGCGTCCAAAAATTCCAAGGCTGCCTCTGTTGGCGGTCTTTGAAAGTCCATCAGTACCGCGGAGGGCTGAAATTGTTCGATCAGTGTTTGCAGCTGCCTGGTAATCCGTTCCGGATCGTGATCTGTCAGCGGCATACTGTCATCTACCAGGATGATGCTGCCTGCAGGCAGCGTCAGGGGCAGATTGGATAACCCTTTTCCCCAAGAGGAGAAGTGACAGGCCATATACGCTACTGCCCGGTGCGGGTTCTGAGGAATTTCACCGGGGGTCATCGCCAGAAACACTTGGGAAAACATAGACAAACACCTCCAGGTGTGCTATACTGTATAATAATAGTACTAGAATTTATGAAAGCAGGTGTCCGGATATGCGTTTTTCTCTGTTGCCTGTAGGGATCCTGAACGAGGTAACGGATCTGTCTGAACAAATGCTGAAAAGCTGGGGCGTTCGGTTGCTGATGCTGGATTTTGATAATACTATCGTCCCTTATACCACAGACCATCCCACCGACGAGATGGAAAGCTGGCTAGAACGGATGCTCTCTTCTAATATTCAGATATGCGTGGTATCCAACAGCCACAATGATCGGGTAAAGGCGTTTTGCAAAAAGCGGGACATTGATTGCATTACCCATTCCAGAAAACCATTTCCTAAGGGCATCACGGCCTGTATGACCCGCTACGGCATTCCAAGAGAGCAATGCGCCCTTGCAGGGGATCAGATTTTTACCGATGTGCTGGGTGCTAACAGCTGCGGTGTGCGGTCGATTCTGGTCACGCCGATCCACAACCATAATTTCTGGCTGAAGGCACGTCACGTGCTGGAAAAGCCGTTTATCTACGCTGCAAGAAAAAGGAGAATCACCTATGAAGAATATTGAAAAGTATCTTTCTTTGCTGGGGGAGCAGGCAGACGGTCTGCTGCTGACCAGCCGTTACAGCCGCCATTATGGCGCGGAGTATGACATTGCTGAGGGCGTTGCCATTGTCAGCGCCAATGGCTGCCGCTATTTTACGGACAGCCGCTATATTGAGGATGCGGAAAATGGTATTCGTGGTTTCCAGGTAATTATGACTGACCGAGCTCATCCCTACAGTCAGCTGATCAACGAAGCCATTGCGGATTTCGGCATTACCACTCTGGGTTTCGAGGAGAACTATCTGACAGTTGCGGAGCTACGTGATTTTGAAGAGAAGCTGAATGCTAAACTGATTCCTATGCACAAGGGAATCAGCTCCTTCCGCGCAGTGAAGGAGGATTGGGAACTGGACAATATGCGCAAGGCGCAGGCAATCACCGATAAGGCCTTTTCTGAGATGCTGGGGCGCATCAAACCCGGTATGACTGAAAAGGAACTGCAGGCAGAGCTGATCTACTGCCTGTACAAAAACGGCGGTGAGGGTCTGTCTTTTGATCCTATCGTAGTCTCTGGCCCTAACACCAGCCTGCCCCACGGCGTGGCCACTGACCGGGTGATCCAGGAGGGCGATTTTGTAACGATGGACTTTGGTGTGTTGTATCACGGCTATTGTTCCGATATGACTCGGACTGTTGCTGTGGGCTATGCCACCGAGGAGATGGAAAAGGTCTATAACACAGTACTGCAAGCCCAGCTGGCAGGTCTCAGCGCTACCCGCGCCGGTGTTGCCGGAAGGGAAGTGGACGCGGCCGCCCGACAGGTGATCATAGATGCCGGTTACGGTGACTACTTCGGTCACGGGTACGGCCATAGCCTGGGTCTGGAGGTCCACGAGACGCCCAGCCCCAACGCCGCAAACGATCAGCCTATGCCTGCAGGCGCGGTGGCATCTGCGGAGCCTGGCATCTACTTGCCCGGAAAATTCGGCGTTCGGATCGAGGATGTGGTGATTTTTACCGCTGACGGATATGAAAATATTACCGCAAGCCCCAAAAATTTGATTATTGTCTAAAAAAATTCAGTTTTCCCCTTGCAAAACAGGTATTTTTCGGTTAAAATATATCAGCTAACATATTATTATAAAACAGCCCGAAAGGGCATACACTTAGGAGGATATACAAATGATTTCTGCAGGTGATATTAGAAACGGCGTAACCTTTGAACTGGATGGTAAGGTTATGCAGGTTATCGAGTTCCAGCACGTAAAGCCCGGCAAGGGTGCTGCTTTCGTCCGCGTTAAGATGAGAAACGTCATTACCGGCGGCGTGACCGAAACCAGCTTGAACCCCTCTGCAAAGTTCCCCACCGCTTACATTGAGCGCAAGAAGATGGAATATTCCTACAACGATGGCAACCTGTACTACTTTATGGACAGCGAGACCTACGAGCTGCAGCCCATCGACAAGTCCGCTCTGGACGATTCCTTCGGCTTTGTGAAAGAGAACGATGTCTGCACCATTATGAGCTACAAGGGCAATGTTTTCGGCGTTGAAGTTCCCAACTTTGCAGACCTGGTAGTTACCGCTACCGAGCCTGGTTTCGCTGGAAACACCGCTACCAACACTCTGAAGCCCGCAACTGTTGAGACCGGCGCTGAGGTAAAGGTGCCTCTGTTTATCAACGAGGGTGACAAGATCCAGATCGACACCCGTACCGGTGAGTATCTGGGCCGTTCCAAGGCTTAATTAAGAACGATAAGGAGAATTCTTATGACCATTTCTGAGAAGTCCGCTTACTTGAAGGGTTTGATGGATGGCCTGAATCTGGACACAGAAAAGGCCGAGGGCAAGCTGATCGCAGCGCTGGTTGAGCTGATGGGCGATGTGACCAAGAAACTGACCGATGTGGAGAACACCACCATTGCCATCTCCGACGAATTGGACGAGATCGAGGAAGATCTGGACGCCATCGAAGACTTCATCCTGGATGAAGAAGATGAGGACTACGAAGACGACTATGATGATTATGAGGATGACGAATTTGAAGACGAAGGCTTTGACTTCGGCGACGAGGATTCCACCATCTACGAAGTAAAGTGCGCTTGTGGCAATGTTATTAACTTTGATGAGGAGACTTTGGAGCAAGGCAGCATCATCTGCGATGAGTGCGGCGAAACTCTGGAGTTCACCTTTGATGAGGAAGAAGAGGAATAATCCTGAAAACAACAACCCGCTGCTTTGGCAGCGGGTTGTTTATATTCAGAAGAGAGCGAACGCCTGGCTTACATCAGCAGCCGGACGGTAAGTGATGCTATAAAGAATCCTGTAAAGTCAGCAATCAATGCCGCGGGAATGGTGTAGCGGCTCTTTTGGATCCCTGCCGCGCCGAAATAAACGCTGACGGTATAGAAGGTGGTTTCCGTAGAACCCAGCATCACGGCAACCGTTCTGCCGATCAGAGAATCTACCCCGTGTTCTGCTATCAGTTCCGCGCCTACTGCCAAGGCGGCACTACCGCTGAAAGGGCGGATTAGCACCAGCAGAGCGGTCTCCGGCGGAATGCCGAAGAACCGAAACACAGGGGACAGGGACTTGCCGATGATTTCCACAGCGCCTGATGCCCGCAGGGCGGTCACCGCGGTCATTAAAAGCACGAAAGTTGGCACCAGAGTCAGCAGCAACTTTAATCCGTCAGCAGCTCCCTGCAGCAGGATTTGATGGCTGTTTTCTTTTTTTCGCAGAACCATCACACAGGCGAGCAAAAGGAGCAGAGGAACCAAATAGTCGGTCATGGGTTCCTCCAGATTTTTCTGAAAATACCTGTTGCCAGAAGTCCCGCTCCGGCAGAGCAAAAGCTGGTGATCCAAACCGGCAGCAAAATATCAAAGGGTGTGGTACAGCCGTGAGCCACCCGGACAGCGGCAACAGTAGCGGGAATCAGCTGGATGGATGCAGTATTCAATACTACGAGTTTGCATAACTCATCCGATGCCGTGCCGTTACAGTTACGAGAAAGCTGGGTTGCGGCTTGAATGCCCATAGGTGTTGCAGCGTTGCCAAGACCCAACAGATTTGCGCAGATATTGGCACTGAGGGCGTTGGATAAGCTGGCATTCCTTTTTGTGGATGGAAAAATGCGGTGCAGAATCGGATGCATAACACGGGAAATCTTGTCCACCATACCCGCTTTTTCCATCAGTGCGCCCACACCGGACCATAAACACAGAGAACCGCCGATAGACACCGCCAAGGAGATACCTGCCTGTGCACCTTGACAGATCGCTGCAGCCAGCAAATTTCCCCGCCCCAGGATCAATGCTGCGATCACCGAAAGTCCCAGCATTCCGGTCCAAATCCAACTCATAAGCATATCCATCCCTCCCGGTAAAAGCTATGCCCAGAAATAAAATATATGGCTGAAAAAACATTTGACACAAGCCGCAGAAGATAGTATAATGTGGGAAATCATTCGATGATATTGAATAAGGGGTGTTGTAAATTGAAGTCTATCGGAATTGTCCGTAAAGTCGATGAGCTTGGGCGAGTCGTGCTTCCAATCGAATTGAGACGTATGCTGGACATTGCAGAACGGGATGAACTGGAGATCTATTTGGATGATGACCGCGTGGTTTTGAAGAAATGTGAAGCAAGCTGTGTGTTTTGCGGAGCAACCAGTAATTTGCAGACCTATTTTGGTAAAAATGTGTGCAACGAGTGCATCAGCAATTTGAAGGACCTGTAAGAAAGCCTGCCCTACTGACTGTAGGACAGGCTTTTTGCTGTTTATAGGGTCAGTGCAGCATCATAGACCACATTTTTGGGAAGATCCAAATCCTTTGCAGTCTGTTTAACGGCATCTTTTCTGCTAAGCCCTTGTGCCATCAGAGCTGCCACGTGGCTGGCGGCATCCTCGACGGTGGCGATGGGGGCAGTCGATGGCTGTGCTCCGGCTACAATTAGAACAAATTCTCCTTTGGGCGGCTGCTGTGTGTACAATGCGATGGCATTACCGAGGGTGGTGCGGACGATCTCCTCGTGGAGTTTGGTCAGTTCCCGGCACAAGCTGACGGGTCTGTTCTCTCCAAATACTGCGGCCATATCCTCCAGCGTGGTCAGCAGTTTGTGGGGCGCTTCATAAAAAATCATTGTTCGCTGTTCCGATTGCAAAGATTCCAGATGTTCTTTCCGGCTTTTTTTGGCGGTAGACAGGAATCCTTCAAAGCAGAATCGCCCGGTTGGCTGCCCGGAAACACTCAAGGCAGTGATAGCGGCGCAAGGACCGGGAATGGCGATCACGGTAATGCCCGCCTCGGCGCACTCTTTCACCAGATCTTCGCCGGGATCGGAGATGGCCGGGCTGCCTGCATCGGAAACCAGCGCGCAGGTCTCTCCGGCCAGGATGCGATCCACAATAACAGAACCTTTGAATGCCTTGTTATGCTCATAGTAGCTGACAAGGCTTTTTTTGATGCCTAAATGATTCAATAGCTTTAGGGAAACTCGTGTGTCCTCGGCGGCGATAAAATCTGCCTGCTCCAGAGTCTGTCTGCACCGCTGGGAGATGTCTCCCAGATTGCCGATGGGGGTGGGTACCAGATACAGAATTCCGGCCATAGGTCATACCTCCTAAATGTGGTAAAGTCTGCGGTAGTAATCGGTTGCGTCACCGTCCGGTGTGTGCAGGCTCTCTTCTTCAATGATAAGTCCTGGTTTTGCACCTTTGCGGCATTGTACCAAGATCAGTCCGATGGGACCGTCGGTCCGGTGCCGCAGCAGGATCAGCCGTTTCGGTTCCAGAGAGTGTTGTGAGCCTAATGCGCAAATCTCTGCCAGTCGCTCCGGCTTGTGCACCAGAAAGAAGTCTCCTCCGTACTTCAGCGCCCAGGCAGCAGCGGAAAACAGCTCCTGTAAGGAGCAGTTGTCCTCCCGTCTTGCGGTGGGATATACCTTGCTCTGAGGACCGGCGGCGTAGTAGGGGGGATTGGATACGCAACACTGAAAACTGCCGGGAGAGAGAATTGATGGGATGGTACGCAGGTCTGCGCATATGCTATGAAGGCGGGAGGAAATACCGTTATTTTCTGCGTTGCGCAGCGCCATCCGGTGAGCGTTCGCGTCCAACTCCACACCGGTTACCCGGCAAGTAGGGTCGGCGGCGCACAGCATAATACCCAGTGTGCCGCATCCGGAACCCAAATCCAGCACAGCGGCATCTTTGGTAAGCTTTACAAAGTCTGCCAGCGCAATTGAATCGGTACTTAAGGGAAATGCGTCTTTGCACAGTTCCAACGTAAAGCCGTTTTGCAGCTGTTCCATAATGACCTCCCGTAAAATAATGAAAAAATCAGCCTGCGTACTGGGAGCACCCAGCCACGCAGGCTGATAGCAGAATCGGAGAATCAGCCTTCTACGATTGCTTCGGTGGGGCAATTGTCAGCGCAGCTACCGCAATCAACGCAGATGTCAGCGTCGATGATGTACAGCTCGTCACCCTCAGAGATAGCTTCAACGGGGCAGTTATCAGCGCAGCTGCCGCACTTCACACAAGCATCAGTAATCTTGTAAGCCATGATTTTTCCTCCAGTTAAGATATGTTATATGTATTCACAGTCGAATACACATATATTCTAGCATGGATTTTATAAAAAGCAATTGTTTTTTTGAAAAAAGAATTGTATATTTTCAGACTGCCCTGGAGACAATTTCCAAAGTTAGGAGGGGCACTATGCGACTGAGTGCGGACGGAAAACAAGTATTGCTGACAGCGGCAGGGCAGGCGCGGAAGCTGGGTCACAGCTATGTGGGAAGTATACATCTGTTGCTTGCTATGTTTCAAATCCAAACACCGCCGGGATATTTGCTGGTGGGTGCCGGTTTGGATCGGGAGCTGACAGAGCAAATGGCGACGGTCCTATTTGGTGTGGGTACACCTAATTTGCCGCTGCCCCAAGGGTTTTCCGGTACAGTTCGGAAAATCCTGAAAGGTGCAGCCAAAGAGGCGGGCTACCAGGGAAGCCGGCAAGTGACGGCAATGCATATTCTGCTATCGCTTCTGCGGATACGAAACTGCGCCGCTGGGGAGCTGCTGATGTTAAACGGCGTGGACCGGGAGGAGCTGTTCCACCGGACTGTCGAAAATTTGCAGTGGATAAGATGCACGAAAATCCAGGAGAAAAGGGAGGGGTATTCTACGAAATTATTGGAGCAATTTAGCGAAGATCTGGTACAAAAGGCTATGTCTATGGGACCGGTCATCGGACGGGAACGGGAGATTGATACGGTGATCGGAATCCTGTGTCGAAAGAATAAGAACAACCCGGCGCTGGTGGGTGAACCGGGTGTGGGAAAGACAGCCATCGCTGAAGGATTGGCTCAGCGTATGGCTGCAGGAACGGTTCCCCCTCAGTTGAAAAATAAGCGGCTTTATAGCCTGAGTATGGCCAACCTGGTGGCGGGCACCAAGTATCGGGGCGAGTTTGAGGAGCGTCTCCGGGATGTGCTGGCGGAGATCCGCAGGATGGGAGATGTGATCTTGTTTGTAGACGAGATGCATACCATTGTAGGTGCCGGTGCAGCGGAGGGAGCTATCGACGCGGCCAACATTTTTAAGCCTGCGCTGGGTCGGGGAGAACTGCAGATGCTGGGCGCCACTACCCGGGAGGAATATCGGAAATTTATCGAAAAAGACCCGGCGCTGGATCGCAGATTCCGGCCGGTGGCGGTGGAAGAACCGGACCGGGAGGCAACCCTTGCGATCCTGCGGGGAATCAAGCCGGGTTTAGAGCGGCATCACCATATGCGGATCTCTGAAGAGGCGATTCATGAGGCGCTAAAGCTCTCCTGCCGGTATTTGCCGGAGTTGTTCCTGCCGGATAAGGCCATTGATCTGCTGGATGAAGGCGCATCCCACGCAAGAATGGAGGAACTGTACTCCGGCAGAGCCGTGCAGCGGCAGGAACTGGAGGCGGAACTGCAGGAGGCTGTTCGGGAAAGTAAATTTGAAAAGGCGGCGCAGCTGCGGGACCGCATGCAGCACCTGGCGATCCGTGGGGGAGAGGGAAGACGAAGCAGGGTCGTCACAGGCAATGATATCGCCTGGGCGGTTTCTGCCCGCACCGGCATTCCGGTGGGGCGGCTTACCGCGGATGAACGGGAGCGGCTGCTGCAGCTGGAACAGATTTTGCAGCGGCAGGTTATGGGTCAGAATGCTGCCATCAGCCAGGTAGCAGAGTGTGTCCGCAGAGGACTCAGCGGTATCCGTGAGGAGAACCGACCGGTGGCCAGCCTTTTGCTGACAGGTCCTACCGGCGTTGGAAAGACGGAATTGTGCAGAGCTTTGGCAAGAGAGCTCTATGGCTGCCGGGAAGCGATGATTCGCCTGGATATGACGGAATTTATGGAGAAACATTCGGTTGCGCGGCTCATTGGTGCACCCCCCGGTTATGTGGGTTATGAGGAGGGCGGTAAGCTGACAGAGGCAGTCCGTCGCAGACCTTACTGTCTGGTGCTGCTGGATGAACTGGAAAAAGCACACCCCGATGTGTCGGGTATTTTGCTGCAGATTATGGAGGAGGGCGTTTTGACCGACTCCACAGGCCGGCGGGTCAGTTTCCGCAACGCGATCATCGTAATGACCTCCAACTTGGGGGGAGACCTGCGCAGTGACGGATTGGGTTTTCAGCCTGCGGGACGGGAAGGTCAGACGATGGAGGCACTACGGCAGCATTTTACACCGGAATTTCTGGGCAGATTGGATGGGGTCGTGTCCTTTGCTCCGTTGGAAAAAAAGACCCTGGAGCAGATTGCGGGTAAATACCTGCGTCAGTTGGAAAGACGGGTGGCGTCTCAGGGTATTCAGCTGGAGATCCCGGAAGAATTGGCAGGCAGACTTGGTTGCGGAGGAGGAAAACAGGCCGGTGCCAGACAGATCCGCCAGCGAGTCCAGCAGCAGGTGGAGGGCCCTTTGTCGATATATTTGCTCAAATGCAGCAAGAAACCCGGCAAAATTAAAATCAAACTGGAAGGGGAGAAGGTGTCTTTCCAGAGTTAACAAATAACGCTTGTTCTGAATTTGTTTTAGAACAAGCGTTCTAAAATTCGGTTTTCACGGTATTTTGCAAAAATATTTGCACTTTTTTGTAAAAAAATATTGATTTTTTGAATTGTATCATTTATACTGTCATTAAATGGAGCAAAATGGTAGTAAAGTGGAGCAAAATGGAGTGAGGTGAGCGCAAATGATCGGTAAGTACCCTGCAAAACTGGACGATAAAAATCGTTTGTTTGTCCCGGCAAGATTGCGGGCGGAACTGGGTAATGACTTTTTTGTCACCTTGGGTGTCAATTGCGGTCATCGTTGCCTCACGGTTTACACCGCTGAAGATTGGCAGACTCTAAGTCAGAATTACAACACTCTGCCTATTTCTCAGCGCTCTGCAGCCACCAGCTTGATTTTTATGAATGCAACTGAGTGCAATCCGGACAAGCAGTTCCGCTTCGGTCTGACCCAGTTCCTGCTGGACTATGCAGGCATCGGCAGAGATGTGATGATCGTAGGCCGCGCCGGTCAGGCAGAGATCTGGGATGCGTCAGAATTTAAGAGCTTTGAGGAAGAGAATCTTACTCCCGAGAAGCTGCTGGCCTCTTTGGAGGCGATCGGTCTATGAAAGAATTTCACCATATTTCGGTTTTGCTGGAAGAATGTCTGGATGGCCTTGCGATCAAGCCGGACGGTGTTTACATTGACGGAACGCTGGGCGGTGCCGGTCACTCCAGCCAGATTGCTAAGCGCCTGACTACAGGACGACTCATCGGCATCGACCGGGATCCTGTTGCTCTGGAGGCCGCAGGGAAGCGGCTGGAGCCTTATAAAGATCGGGTGACGCTGGTTCATTCCAACTTCTGCGAAATGGCGCAGGTAGTCAAAGATCTGGGACTGAGCGGCGTAGACGGCATATTGCTGGACTTAGGCGTATCCTCTCCCCAGTTGGACGACGGAGACAGAGGTTTTTCCTATATGGCAGATGCGCCGCTGGATATGCGTATGAACAGCGAAGATACCCTTTGTGCAGACACAGTGGTAAATACCTGGTCTCACGAGGAACTAAAACGGATTCTGTACGATTACGGTGAAGAACGGTATGCTCCCAGAATTGCGGCGGCGATATGCCGCAGACGGGAGGAAGCCCCGATCCGCACAACCTTGGAGTTGGTGGATATCATACGCTCGGCAATGCCCCCTCAGGCCCTTCGGGAAAAGCAACATCCGGCCAAACGTAGCTTTCAGGCCATCCGGATCGCTGTCAATGATGAACTGGGTTCTGTGGAAAAAGCGATGCAAGATGCCATCCCTCTGCTGAATAAGGGTGGACGGCTGGCGGTGATCACATTTCATTCTCTGGAAGATCGGATAGTGAAAAACGCAATGACGGCAGCATCCAAGGGCTGCACCTGTCCTCCCAGTTTCCCGGTGTGTGTCTGCGGTAAAACACCGCAAGTGGAACTGATCAGCAGGAAACCCATCGTGGCAACGCAAGAGGAGTTGGAGTGCAATCCCCGTTCCCGAAGCGCCAAGCTGCGGGTGTGTGAGAAGTTATAACAGAAAGGAGCAGAAGCAATGACACAGCGTGTAGATGTCCAGTATATACGGTTTTACACAGATGGAAGCGCTGCGCGGCGTACCGCCCATACCGCTTCTGCTATTTCGTCCAGCACCGGAATCCTGCCTCGCCTTCGCAAGCAGAGAGTTCAGGTGATCCACTTAGACCCCGTTGCGCTGCTGAGTATTGCGGTGGCTGCAGTTATGTTGATCACGATGTTGGTGGGTCTGGTGCGTTTGCAAAAGATTCAGAAGCAGACGGCTCAGATGGAAGCGTATGTGGAACAGCTGAGCCAGGAACACGAAACTCTGAAACAGGCTTACACAGATGCCTGTGACATAGAGGCTGTGGAGAAGACGGCTCTGGCTTTGGGAATGATCCCGGCAGAAGATGCAAAACAGATTGAGGTCTATTTGCCTGCTGTGCAGGAAGAACCGGAGGCTGTCAGCCTGTGGAACAGAATCGGAACATTTTTATTCGGCTTGTTTGCATAATGATTGTCCCGACCGATACACTTTAATAGCAGCTGCAGTGGGCGGCGAGGGATTCCCTTGCTGCCCATTTACAGGTTATGAAGGAAGGTTGGGATGAAATGGCGCAGCAGCACAAAAAGCCTACATACGCACGGATTCGGGCAGACAGCGGACAGCACAGAAGGATCCTGTTGGTTTCACTGCTGCTGGGGGTGTTGGCGTTTCTCCCCATAACGTTGCAGCTATACTCTCTGATGATCACCAATTATCCCTATTACTCCCGGCTTGCTCTGGACAACCAGACTCGGCTCACAAATGTCACCGCTGACCGGGGCGTGATCTATGATCGGAATATGAATATACTGGCCTGTTCGCAAAGTGTGGAGAATTTGTATCTCAATCCCAGAGAACTTCGTCAATCCGGAGCGGATATCGGTGACATCGCCCGGCGGCTGCATCAGATCCTTGGTGTGGAGGAGAGCAAGGTACGATCTCTGGCGGAAAATCTCCGTTTGCGCTACCAGCAGGTGGCGGCGGGGATTGATGAGCAGACCGCAGGGAAGATACGGGAATATATTAACGAAAATAATATTCGGGGCATCCATCTGGAACCCAATTCTATGCGGGTGTATCCCTACGGCAGTATGGCAGCGCAGGTGGTCGGCTTTACCAATGCCTCCAATACCGGTTCGGAGGGTATCGAGGCGGCCTATAATAGCTATCTGGAAGGAACTGCAGGGAAGGTGATCACCACCAAGGGCAATAACGAAATGGATATGCCCTTTTCCTATGAGGCTTATCTGACCTCCCAACCGGGGAACGACGTGGTTCTGACACTGGATATGACGGTACAGGCGTGTCTTGAAAAGCAGATGCAGCAGGCCATTGAACGTTACGATGTGCAAAATGGTGCATTCGGTATGGTGATGAATGTGAATACCGGAGAAATTCTGGCGATGGCCACCCTGGGCAGCTATGATCCTAACAACTATCTGGAAATACAGGATCCTACCCTTGCCGCAGAAGTAGAACAGCTGCGTCTTTCTTATCTTCTGGAGCCGGAAGGTTCTGTAAAATGGGAGGAAAGCAAAAAAATTTATCAACAGGCGCGGTATGCGGCTCAGCTGAAGCAGTGGCGCAACCGATGTATCTCCGACGGTTATGAACCGGGTTCTACCTTTAAGGTGATGACGATGGCAGCAGCGCTGGATTGCGGAGCCATTAGTTTGGATACAAACTTTTTCTGCAGTGGCGCGGAGCAGATCCCCGGTCGGGCGCAATTGCTCCATTGCTGGCGTTCTACCGGTCACGGAAGTCAAAAAACGCCCCAGGCGCTGCAAAATTCCTGCAACTTGGCTTTTGCTCATATCGCCTTAAAGTTGGGTGGAGAGCGGTTTTATGAATATGTGGAGAAATTCGGCATTTTGGAAAAAACCGGAATCGACCTTGCCGGTGAGAGCAAGGGCGTGTTCTTCTCTAAGGAACTGGTGACGGATACGGATAAGTGGGGGACAGCATCCTTGACTTCCGGCTCGTTTGGACAGACATTTAAGTTGACACCCTTGCAGCTGGTTCGGGGAATCGCCGCGGTGGTAAACGGAGGATATTTGATGGAACCTTATGTGGTATCCCAAGTGGTGGATGCCCAGGGGAATTCTGTGTTGGAGCAAGAACCTACAGTGCTGCGCCGGGTGATCTCAGAGGAGACATCCAAAACGATGTGCCAGCTGATGGCATCAGTGGTGGAGGAAGGTACTGCCAAAAATGCCAAAGTTTTGGGGTTTTCTATAGGTGGAAAGACCGGAACCAGTGAAAAGATTGACGTTTTTGATGAGAATGGACAGCGCGTACAGGATAAAATCGTATCATTTGTAGGGGTTGCGCCAATGGACAATCCGGAGTATATTGTACTAGTAGCGTTGGATACGCCGTCCCGTGCAACAGGGATGTATATTTCCGGCGGCGTAATGGCGGCACCCACGGTGGGCGCAGTGATGGCAGACATTCTGCCGTATCTGGAAGTCGAGCAAAATTATACGGAAGAGGATGCCGCCGGCAGGGAGATTTTGTTGCCGGAACTTACCGGAATGACCGCAAAAGAGGCGGAAAAAGCATTAAAAAATCTGGGAATCACTGCCCAGCTGATCGGTGAGGAAGAAACCGTTACGGCACAGCTTCCGGCGGCGGGAGAGACAGTTCCCGGTAATAGCCAGATCCTGCTGTATTTGGGAGAAGAACCGGAGCAGCGGCTGGTCACAGTTCCGAACTTTGTGGGAATGAACAGAGTGCAGGCCGCCCACGCGGCTGGAATGTTGGGTCTGTACATCCTGTCAACCGGAAATGATGATCCTCACGCGGTGGTTACCGCACAATCAGAACCAAAAGAAAGCAAAATTTCCGTGGGCAGTACCGTCCGACTGGAATTTACCGATATACAATCTGCCGATTAACAAAGGAGAATGATTATGAAATTACAGCAGTTGCTCGCAGGGGTAGAAGTGCACAAAATCAATGTGCCTATGGACACTGAAATTACAGATGTGGTATACGACTCCAGAAAAGTGACCCCCGGCAGCCTGTTTGTGGCGGTTGCCGGTTTTGCCACTGACGGCAATCGCTTTATTCCTATGGCTTTGGAGAAGGGCGCTGTTGCGGTGGTCACCGCCAAAGAGCAGGAGACGGAAGTACCCTATGTACAGGTGGTCTCCGACCGTATGGCGCTGGCGCAGATCGGTGCAAATTACTTTGGTCATCCAGCGGAGGCTATGCAGTTGATCGGTATTACCGGCACCAACGGAAAAACCTCCTCCACACTGCTGCTGAAGCACGTTTTGGAACAGGTGCTGGGTGCGAAAGTGGGTCTGATGGGCACTATGGAGAATATGATCGGCGATCTGCGGATCCCTACGGAGCGAACCACCCCCGAAAGCTTTGAACTGCAGGCGCTGCTGGCGCAGATGAGGGATGCGGGTTGCACACACGCCATTATGGAGGTATCCTCCCACGCCATCGCATTGGATCGGGTGGCGGGTCTGCACTATACGGTAGGTGCATTTACCAACCTCACGGAGGATCATCTGGATTTCCACAAGACAATGGAGCATTACTGCGACACCAAGGCAGAATTGTTCCGCCGTTGCGATAAGGCTGTGGCAAATCTGGACGATGAATGGTTTATGCGGCTGACCCGGAATGCCACCTGCAATCTGCTGACAGCATCGGTGAAGGGGGAAGGGGATCTAAAAGCCCAAGAGCTGGAGCTGCTTTCCGACGGGATCCGCTTCACAGCGGTGTACGGAGTACAGCAGGTACCGGTTCAACTGCCTATTCCTGGCAAGTTTACCGTTTATAATGCATTGACAGTTCTTGGCTGCGCCCTGCAGTTGGGGATCAGCCTTACCGATGCAGCAGTTGCATTGCGGACGGCTTGCGGAGTTAAGGGCAGGGTGGAGGTTGTGCCTACTCCTGGTAAGGACTATACCGTTCTCATTGACTATGCCCACACTCCGGATGGGTTGGAAAATGTGCTGTCCTCTGTGAGAGGATTTTGCAAAGGCCGTCTGATCGCGGTCTTTGGCTGCGGAGGAGACCGGGATCCCGTGAAGCGTCCTATTATGGGTCGCATCGGTGTGGAACTGGCGGATTACGCTATCATTACCTCCGATAATCCCCGTACGGAAGATCCTATGAAAATCATCGAAGACATTCTGAAAGGGGTGGATTCGTCGAAAAACAACTACGAGGTTTTGGAAAATCGCCCGAAAGCAATTCAACACGCTATGGACATTGCCGAGAAAAATGATATAATTGTATTAGCCGGAAAAGGCCACGAGACATATCAGGAGATCTGCGGCGTGAAACACCATTTGGACGAGCGGGAAGTGGTGGCTGCGTACTTGGAGAAATGAGGTAAATTTCTATGGGAAGAATCACTCTGGAGCAGGCTGCGATTTGGTGCGGCGGCCGGATCGATCCCAAATATAAAGAAGTAACCTTTCTGGGAGCCAATAATGACACCCGGAAACTGGAAGAAGGTCAGCTGTTCGTTGCTCTGCAGGGTCAGCGGGACGGTCACGATTTTGTCCCCGCGGCGCTGGAAAAGGGCGCCGCTGCCGTGCTGTGCACTCACTGCGATGGGGATTATCCTGCTATTGTGGTGGAAGACACCCGTGTGGCGTTGGGGGATATTGCCCGGGGCGAACGGGAACGCATCGGTATGAAAGTGGTAGGTGTCACCGGTTCCGTTGGCAAGAGCACCACCAAAGAGATGATCGCGGCTGTTCTGGAAAGTGCCTTCCGGGTGGGCAAGACCCCGGTCAATCATAACAACGACATTGGTATGCCTATGGCGATCCTCTCTATGGCAGAAGATACCCAAGTGGCAGTTCTGGAAATGGGTATGAACCACTTCCGGGAGATTGCGTATCTTGCATCCATCGGCAAGCCTGATGTGGGTGTCATTATCAATATTGGCACGATGCACATTGAGCATCTTGGTTCTATGGAGGGAATTCTGCAGGCAAAGATGGAAATTCTGGAGGGTATTCCGGAGGCTGGAACGATTGTTCTCAACGGTGACGACCCGCTGCTTTGGGATCAGCGCAAAACCCTGCAAAAGAAAGTGACCTACTTTGGCGTTCGTAACGCTGAATCGGATGTGCAGGGGCAGAATGTTCGGCAGGAGGACGATGGTTTGTCCTTTGCTGTCAGGAGCGGTGGTCTGGAGTTCCCTGTGGAGTTGGCGCTGGAGGGAGATCATTATGTTTGCGATGCGCTGGCTGCGATTTCAGTGGGTTTGGAGCTGGGTATCCAGCCTAAGCAGATTCGAGAAAGTTTGTCTCAGTTCCGAAATATGGAAGGGCGTCAGGAGATTTTTGAAGTGGGTGGTTTTACCATTATCAAAGACTGCTATAATGCCGGTCCTGAGTCTATGCAGGCAGCACTGAATGTGCTGGGTAACCGTCCCGGCCGTCATATTGCGGTGTTGGGCGATATGCTGGAACTTGGTGTGCGAACAGCTGCAGAGCATTATAAGATTGGCAGATTTGCGGCAGAAAAGGCAGAGGTGCTGCTGGCGTACGGTCCCAATAGCGCCCGTACGCTCCACGGTGCTATTACCGGTGGTATGTCCAATGTGAATGCAAGAGCGTTTACCGACAAGGAACAAATGGTGCAGGTGCTGCGCCGAATCGCCAAGCCAGGAGATGTACTGTTGTTTAAGGGCAGCCGGGGAATGCGTATGGAACAGGCGTTGGAGCTGTTCCTGCAGGAAGAGAAATAAAACGGAGGCTTATATGACGAGAATACTGATAACAGCAGCTGTTTCAGCTGTTTTAACTGGTGTAATAGGTTATTTTCTGATCCCGATGCTGCGGGCGTTGAAGGCGGGTCAGTCTATTCGGGAGATCGGTCCCAGTTGGCATAACAGCAAGGCGGGTACTCCTATGATGGGTGGACTGATGTTTATTTTGGCAGTGGTGATTTGTCTGGTGATCAATCTCCCGTCTATGGTAGAGAAGACCGTGTATTACGTGTTGGCGCTGGGTCTGTGCTTTGGCTTGGTTGGCTTTTTGGATGACTTTTTTAAGCTGAAATTTAAGCGGAATTTGGGACTTACCTCCCTGCAAAAGGCTTTGTTGCAGATGGCGGTCTCCGCACTGTACCTGTACCTGCTGTACAAAGAGGGCAGCCTGACCTGCAATCTGTATTTTCCGTTTGTTGATACCACCATCTACATACATCCGCTGGCATACATTTTCTTTGCTATGTTTGTGATGGTTGGCTGTGTCAATGCGGTGAATCTGACAGACGGTATCGACGGCTTGTGCGGCTCTGTGACCGTTCCCGTGATGGTGTTTTTTGCTGCCGTGGCTGTTGCTGCAGACAAGCTGGATCTGGCGCTGTTGCCCGCCTGTCTGGTGGGTGGACTGATTGCCTATCTGTTCTACAACTGGCACCCTGCCAAGGTGTTTATGGGAGATACCGGCTCTCTGTTTTTGGGCGGTATCGTATGCGGTCTGGCATTCGCGCTGAATATTCCTCTCGTCCTGATTTTGGTGGGACTGGTGTATGTGGTAGAGACGCTGTCTGTGATTCTGCAGGTGGGATATTTTAAGTTGACCCACGGAAAGCGGCTGTTCAAGATGTCTCCTATCCACCATCATTTTGAACTGTGTGGCTGGAAAGAGGAGAAGATCGTGCTGGTGTTCGCTGCGGTATCTGTGGTGATGTGCCTGATTGCCTGGTTCTCGATCGCAGGTTATCTGAGTTAAAATCCGAAAGGAGCATCTATGGCGTTGCAGAGATCTCTGTATGCCAAAGAGAACCGCCGTCCGGATGTCCGGACGGATGAACGTGTAGATGTAGTATTTTTGTTGTTACTACTGTTGCTTTTGGGTGTGGGCCTTGTGGTTCTGTACTCAGCCAGCTATGCCCAAAGCCGGTATGACAGCGGTTACGGCAGTGCCACCATATATCTGCGCAAGCAGGCGTTGTGTGCACTGCTGGGACTGTTTGCTATGTGGTGCGCCAGCAGGATTCCGGTAGCGTTTTGGTATCACTGGTCCTTTGTGCTTTACGGGGTCAGCATAGTGCTGTTGCTGCTGGTGCTGCTGATAGGGCAATCGGTCAATGGTGCCCGTCGCTGGGTATCCATCGGCGGTATCCAGTTTCAACCGTCAGAGATCGCCAAGTTTACCTTAATACTTCTGTTTGCCCGCCTTACCAAAGGCTTTGGCAAGCGAGTGCGGTCCTTTCGAAAGGGCGTTTTGGGATTTGGCGCAGCACTGATGGGCATTTTGGTCCCGCTGGCGCTGGAAAAGCATCTTTCTGCCATTATGCTGATGGGTATAGTGGCAGTGGTGATGATGTTTGTGGCGGGAACCTCCGTCAAATGGCTGCTGGCCGGTGCCGGTGCGGCAGTTGTATTCGTGGTGGTGTATGTAAGCCTGATGGGCTATGCAGGCGACCGGATCACCGCCTGGCTCCATCCGGAGCAAGATCCCTCTGATACGGGATACCAGATTCTGCAATCCCTGTATGCCATCGGCTCCGGTGGCTTTCTGGGATTGGGATTTGGAAAGAGCAGGCAGAAGTATTTATATCTGCCTTTTCAATACAACGATTATATTTTTGCCATCGTCTGCGAAGAGTTGGGCCTTTTGGGCGCACTGCTGATTATGGTACTGTTTGCGGCCCTGATTTTGCGGGGCTACTGGATCGCCCTTCACGCCAAAGACCGGTTCTCCTCGGTGCTGGCAGCGGGGCTGGTTACACTGATTGCCGTTCAGACCATTTTGAATTTGGGCGTGGTGACCAATCTCTTGCCGTCTACCGGTATTGCGCTGCCGTTCTTTTCCTATGGCGGAACAGCGTTGGCGGTGAATCTGGGGGAGATGGGGATCATTTTGCATATCTCCCGGTATCGGAATCGGGCGGCACAACAGGAGGATACCTTATGAATGTGATTTTTACCTGCGGCGGTACGGCCGGTCATATCAACCCTGCCATCGCGGTTGCCAATAGCTGGAAGGAACGCTATCCTAACAGCAAAATACTCTTCATCGGCGGACGTGGTATGATGGAGGAGCAGCTTGTCCCCAATGCAGGCTATGAGATCGTCACGATGCCGGCTTACGGCTTGGAACGGAGTATGGCCGGATGGGCGATCAAGAATAATATTAAGGCTGTAAAGAGCGTGATCTCTGCCATATCCCGGTGCAAAAAGATCATTCGGGAGTTTGGGGCAGACATTGTGGTAGGTACCGGCGGCTATGCCAGCTTTCCTGCGCTTTTGGCGGCTACGATGCTGAAAGTGCCTACCTGCGTTCACGAGAGCAATGCAATGCCGGGTCTGACCACCCGGATGATCGCTGGCCGTGTGAATAGAGTGCTGGTGTGTTTTCCGGAGTGTATTCGCTACTACAAAGATCCCAGCAAGGTGGAAGTGGTTGGAATGCCTGTCCGCCGGGAATTCATCTACACCAAGAAAGAGGACGCCCGCAAGGAATTGGGATTGGACAGCCGACCGGTGGTAATGTCTGCCTTTGGCAGCCAAGGTGCCAAAGCGATGAATGAAGTAACAGCCAAGCTCTTCCGTTTGGAACAGGATGCGGGATTCCCGTTCCAGCACATCCACGCGGTAGGCAGCTATGGCTGGGTCTGGATGCCGGACTATGTACGGCAGCAGGGGGTAGATCTGGAGCAGACATCTGCTATCCAAATGAAGGAGTACCTCTATAATATGCCCACGGTGATGGCGGCAGCAGATGTGGTCATCGGCCGGGCCGGCGCATCCACCTGCAACGAGATCGCGGCCTCCGGAACGCCCTGCGTGCTGATTCCGTCTCCCAATGTGACGGATAATCATCAGGAGAAGAACGCCAGGGCTTTGGAACGCAACGGCGCTGCAGTGGTGGTGCTGGAACAAGATTGCACGGCGCAGCGTCTGATGGACGAGATCACAGCGCTGATCTCGGATAAAGAACGCAGCAGTGCAATGGGAAAAGCGCTCTATGGGATGGCGGTGCCGGATAGTGCGGAGCGCCTGTGCAATATTATGGAACAGTTGGCAAAGAAATAAAGGAGTAGCCTATGCAGACCAATAAGACAAAGAATATGCGACTGACCGGCAGAAAACCCCGGCGCAGAACAGCCCCAGAGGGGCAGCCGAAAAAAGTGTCGGACGAGCAGATCGTTTATACCCCTGCCAAACCCTTTAACCGGAATCGTTTTTTATTGCGTTTGCTGACTGTTACGGCAGTAGTGCTGGCGCTGGTATTCGGTATGTCCATTTTTTTCAAAGTCCGGACTGTGACCGTTTCCGGTGCGGAAAAGTACAGCGCCTGGGAAGTCAAGGAGGCATCCGGCATCTCTGACGGAGATGCACTGCTGAGCTTGAGTGAAGCGAAGATCAGCGCCCGGATACGCACCAGTCTGCCCTATGTGGATCGGGTTCGTGTCGGAATAAAATTGCCGGATACGGTTAAAATTGAAATAACCGAATTGGATGCGGTGTATGCCATCAGTGACAATGTGGGTAAATGGTGGCTGCTGAATGTAGATGGCAAAGTGGTGGACAATACCAACGGTGCTGCATCCAAAGGATATACCCGGATCATAGGCGTGGAACTGGCGGATCCGGTGGTCGGACAGCAGGCGGTGGCTGCAGTGCCGCAGACTGAAGAACCTACCGGTACAGAGACAACAGAAGACCTTATGCCGCCGGTTGCCCTGATACAGCCTGCCCATCAGCTGGAGGCAGCGATTACAGTACTGGCAGCTTTGGAAGCCAACGGCGTGATCGGATACGTAGAGACCATAGATGTAACCGATCCAGAGCATATAGAGCTTTGGTATGAAGACCGGTATCAAGTGTATCTGGGTGATGACAGCCGAATGGAGTATAAGATCTATATGCTCAAGGGCGCGGTTGCGCAAATGGGCGAATACCAGCGTGGTCAGATGGATATTAGTTTTACTACCTGGCCGGACCGGGTATGGTTTGATCAATTTGAGACAGAAAAATCGTAAATTCAGAAATTATTTGCTGAAAAAATAATAATTTCTATTGACCAAATCGGATTTTCAAGATAGAATATACAAGTAATGGTGTAATTACGACAGATTGAAAAGGTCTGTCCTCAAAACGATACATAGGAGGAAGAAACAAATGAGCGAAATGTTCCAGGACCGCGTTGTTAAAATTAAAGTGATCGGTGTTGGTGGCGCCGGTAATAACGTCATTAACCGTATGATCGAGGCAGGCGTGGAAGGCGTTGATTTTGTTGTTATTAATACCGACAAGCAGGACCTCAATAAGTCTGTTTGTAAGAATAAGGTTCAGATCGGTGAGAAGCTCACCGGCGGTATGGGCGCAGGCTCCAAGCCTGAGATTGGCCAGAAGTCCGCTGAAGAGAGCCGCGCACAGATCTCCAAGATTCTGGAAAACACCGATATGGTCTTCATCACCGCAGGTATGGGCGGCGGCACCGGCACCGGCGCAGCTCCCATCGTAGCAGATTTAGCCCGTGAGGCCGGCTGTCTGACTGTTGGTGTGGTAACCAAGCCCTTCAAGTTTGAGGGTGCAAACCGTATGCGTCAGGCTGAGAGCGGTATCGCTGCTCTGCATGAGAAGGTTGACTCTCTGGTCATCATTCCCAACGACCGTCTGAAGTATGTGACCGATCAGAAGATCACTTTTGCCAACGCATTCGGCATCGCTGACGATGTGCTGAAGCAGGCTGTGACTTCTATCTCTGAGCTGGTCGGCTACTCCGATCGTGTTATCATTAATCTGGACTTTGCTGACGTTTCTGCAGTTATGAGAGATGCTGGCCGTGCACATATGGGTGTCGGTATTGCTTCCGGCCGTGAGAAGGCTGAGCAGGCTGCACTGGCAGCTGTGGCAAGCCCCCTGCTGGAGACCTCTATCAACGGCGCTACCGGCGTTCTGGTGAACGTGACTGGTTCTACCGAACTGACTCTGGATGAGGTTGAGACCGCTGCAAGCATCGTGCAGGAAGCTGCAAATCCCGAGGCAAATATTATCTTTGGTGCTACTTCCTCCGATGAGTTTGTGGATGAGATGCGGGTTACTGTCATTGCAACCGGCTTCGAGCAGAAGGAAACTGAGGAGAATACCAAGACTTCCGGTGTCGGCGGCAAGGCCAATGACGATATCGATGCGATCTTTGATATTTTCAATCGCTAATTGAGATTTACGTGGCATCCCGGATCTTGTATCCGGGATGCTTTTTTACGAGCTTGAAAGGAGAAGGGGATGAACGCATACCGCGCTCTGGCGGCAAGCTATGACCGTTTGACCAACGATGTGGATTATGAAGCTGTCGTAGAGTTTTATTGGAACATTCTTCAGCGGGAGAAGCTGCAGCCCAGAACTGCTGTGGATCTGGCCTGCGGCACAGGCTCTGTAGCTGTGCTTTTGGCACAAAAAGGATTACAGGTCACAGCGGTGGATATGTCTGAGGATATGCTGTGTGTGGCTGCCCAGAAGGCTTCAGAACTAAACGATCCTCCTGTGTTTGTGTGCCAGAAGCTGCAACAGCTGCGTCTGCCCAAGGGGGTGGACTTGGCAGTCTGCGCCTTGGATAGTCTTGACTATATTACAGACCCTGCAGACTGCCGTGAGGCGATCCAAAGAGTCTATAAGGTGCTCAATCCCGGTGGCTGTTTTATTTTTGATGTGAACACGCCGGAAAAATTGCAGGCTATGGACGGTCAGGTCTTTTTGGATGAGGATGAGGATGTGTTCTGCATTTGGCGGGGCGAATTTGATCAGAGGTCCAATATTTGTTCCTATGGAATGGACTTGTTTCAGAGAAAAGGTGCTTATTGGGAGCGCAGCTTCGAGGAACATCGGGAATATGCCTATTCCCCGGAACAGTTAAAAGGCTACTTGAAGGATGCCGGATTTACCGGTATCCAGGTGTTTGCCGACCGGCGCCTGCAAGATCCGGAGGAAGGCGAACAGCGTATATATCTGAAAGCAAGAAAGGGTAGAATCAAATGAATGACTACTTAGTACGCGGAATGAGTATGGATGGTTTTGTTAAGGTGGTGGCGATCACCTCTACGGGAATTGTCCGCAGAGCGGCACAGATCCACCATACGACGCCCAATGCTACAGCGGCCTTTGGACGAGCGCTGACCGCAGCATCTATGATGGGTAATATGCAGAAAGTAGACAATGGCTCTATGACTATGCAGATCAAAGGCGGTGGCCCAATAGGCAGCATTGTGTGTGTGTCCGATCCTGTGGGAAATGTGCGGGGCTATGTATACGAACCCTGTGTTCCGCTGGTGGAAAAGCGTCCCGGCAAGCTGGATGTAGGCGCCACGGTGGGTACGGACGGCACTCTGACCGTTATTCGGGACCTGCAGATGAAAGAACCGTATGTGGGCTCCATACCGCTGGTCTCCGGTGAGATCGGCGATGATGTGACGGCATACTTTGCTCAGTCTGAACAGACACCTACGGCTTGCGCGTTAGGCGTGCTGGTGGATCGGGATCAGAGTGTAAAGGTAGCCGGTGGATATCTGATCCAGCTGCTGCCCGGCGCGCCGGACGAGGTGATCGATGTGATTGAGGCCGGTATCAAGCGGGCCGGTTCTGTCACCGCTATGCTGGAGCAAGGTATGACACCGGAGGATATTCTGGGTCAGGTGTGCGGTGATTTGGGTGTGGTGTTTATGGAGACTACGCCGGTAGAATATAAGTGCTATTGCACACAAGAGCGTGTAAGTGCCGCTCTGTTAAGTCTGGGCGTTGAAGAGCTGACGCAGATTATGGAAGAAGGGAAGTCCTTCCCTGTGGAATGCCAGTTCTGTGATACGGTATACACGTTCACCCCGCAGGATATTCAGCAGCTGCTGACACAGCAGCAGGAGGATTAAATATGGGAATTATCAGTTTTGCATTACAAGGAAATTACGGCCGTTACTATCGTGACTTGCAGGAACTTTCCAAGAAAGTCAATAAGCCTGCCTGGTTTATGTTCCTGGATACGGCAGTGTGTGTATTGCGCTATGGCTCCGGTCTGCAGGATTATTTGAATTTTCAGTTTTACAATAAGACCCACGCCCAGAGAAAGACCTATGTGAGCATCGGTTATCTGGATAAGGTAATTACCCAATTGTCCAATATCAAGTGGTCTCCTTATATTTCCAATAAGACCAATTTCCATAAAAACTACAGTCAGTATACCCGCAGAGATTTTTTTGATCCCGACACAGGTTATGAGGGCTTTGAGGCGTTCCTTGAGAGAAATCCGGAGTTCATCTACAAACCCCAAATCGGTCAATGCGGTGAAGGTGTGGCAAAGATCACCACAGATCAAATTAAAGACCGGAAAGAGTTTTATGAAAAGGTAATTGAGCAGAAGGCCTGTCTAGAAGAATTGGTGAAGCAGCACCCGGATTGGGAGGCTCTGTGTCCCGGTTGCGTGAATACCTTGCGTGTGATTACCGGAGCGGCGGCCGGCAAGTCCTGGCTGCTGTTTGCGGCGACCCGTGTGGGTTCTGGAACCAGCATAGCCGATAACTTCCATATGGGCGGCAGTGCAGTGCTGATCGATATGGAAACCGGAAAGCTTACCGGTACAGGCATCGATAAAAAACTTAACGATCACGAATGCAGCGCCACCGGAATCCGCTATGACGGATATGCAGTTCCGTATTGGGAAGAGATCAAGCAGCTTTGCCTGGATGCTGCATTGGTCAATGACCAGATCCACTTCATTGGTTGGGATGTGGCAATTACACCTAACGGACCTCTACTGATCGAAGGAAATCGTGGCTCCGGCTTTGACCTGCCACAGGTTATGGCCAAACGGGGTCTGAAGGATATGCTGGAAGGCCTGGTAGCTGATGTAGAGGCAGCGGAGCAAAACAAAAACTGATTTTATAAACCCGTCCGACAGACTGTCGGGCGGGTTATTGCACCTAGATTTTTCCTGAAAAAAAGTGGGGAAAAGGGTTGTTCCGGTAGAAGAAAGTTTTTAAGAAAAAATCGGTAAAAGTGCTTGACAAAAAGAGCTTCTATGTGTATAATGAACCACGTCGCTGAGGTTTCGGCTGAAGCGAAACAGATATGGGAGCATAGCTCAGCTGGGAGAGCATCTGCCTTACAAGCAGGAGGTCACAGGTTCGAGCCCTGTTGTTCCCACCAAGATCTGGCCCGGTGGTGCAGTCGGTTAGCACGCCAGCCTGTCACGCTGGAGGTCGACGGTTCG
>JAFQGT010000004.1 GCA_017415425.1 Oscillospiraceae bacterium
AGATGGCGAAAAGCCATCCATACGAGTTCGTGTTGATTGTCATGAGGGTCCACCTGTTCCCATCCCGAACACAGAAGTTAAGCTCATGTACGCCCACAATACTTGGCGGGTGACTGCCCGGGAAGATAGGTAACGCGAACATTTTGCCCCCTTAGCTCAGTCGGTAGAGCGACGGACTGTTAATCCGCAGGTCGTTGGTTCGAGTCCAACAGGGGGCGCCAAAAATCCCGAATGCGAAAGCGTTCGGGATTTTACTTTTTCACTATTCACTTTTCACTCTTCACTAAACCTCGCATTCGGGATTTTTGGGAAGTAAGAAGTAATAGTGAATAGTGAAGAAGTATTGCGGCTTCGCCGCTTTTGTGCTATAATAAACCCAAGGCGGTGATGATATGAAAAAAATGATTGCAGTTATTCTTTCTCTTTTTATGATTTGTATTTTTTCTGCTTGTTCATCAGAGAAGAATAATGAGGAAATCTTAATCACATCTCAAAATAGTCCCGACGGCAATTATTCAGTATGCTTATATCAAGTGGGAAGCCCACAATGGTCTTTTGGTTCGGTAGGCGCCAAGCTGGTTTTAAAAAAGTCAAATGGTGAAATTGTGGATGAAAAAGCATTTTCATTGGCAAATGATGGCGCGGGAGTTTATGAAGGCAATTTAAAATCGATTACTTGGTTGGAAAATGAGGTTGAGATTTTAATGGATGCAGATGAAAGGCCGGAAGAATACTATGTTTTAAATTATGGCGAAAAGTAATGAAAATCAGGTTTTCACCTAGTTCTTTTTCGGACACGAATGCCAAAAAGAACACCACCCATTGGGTGGTGTTCTTTTTGGCTTTCTATAAAGATCAAGCAAACGTTTACAGGATGGTGGCAGAAGAAGATGCAGCGTCGAGTGGTTCTTGTTTTCTGAGAGGCTGATCTGAGAGAGTAGCCGGTATTCTCAAGGTAACGGTGGTTCCCTGGTTTACGGTACTTTCAATCTGCAGACCGTACTGTGGACCGTAGTACACCTGCACCCGCTGTTGAACATTGTAAATGCCATAGCCGTGACCGCAGACGCTGGCAGAGGGGGTGGTCAAGAGTTTTTCTATACTCTCCGGAGGCATTCCCACACCGTTATCTATAATACGGATGCAAATGGTATCTTCTTCCGGGAACGCCTGAATCAACAAAACACCTTGGTGATCCGGTCCGGCGGGTCGCAGACCGTGTTTCACTGCGTTTTCTACGATTGGCTGAAGCAGGTGCTTGATAATGGTGTGATTCGTAACCCGCTCGTCGATTTCAAATTGGAAATCAATGGAGTTTAGCTGATAATCGAACTTTTCAACTGCCAGAAATTCCTGGACCATTTCGATTTCGTCTTTCAGCCTAATAAACAGGTGTCCGTTATTTAGAACGATTCTGTAATAACGGGACAAGGAATCAATGGAATCCCGGGCTTCCGGATCCCGGATTTTATAGCGAATGACGCTGAGGGTGTTGTACAGTAAATGAGGATTGAACCGCATTTGCAGAAGCTCCAGCTCCATACGGAGATTTTCTGCCTTGTAATTTTCAATCTTTGCGGAATACTCCTGGGCATTGTGGATCATCTTCCGGACAATCTGGGATATCTCACTGATATCGTCGTCAATGAAGTTGGATTCGGCAGAGCCGCTGAGGGAGCGATTCAAATCGGTGTTGATCTGTTTTACCGCCTGCACCATCCGCTTGGTCAGCAGATGTGCGGTCAAATAACAGGTACTGATGATCAAAATCAGCAACAGTACGGAGATAATGATGAATTTAACCAACTGCGGCCGAATCAGACTCCGGGTGTAGGTAGCCGGGATCATATACACCACATCGCTGTTCGGAACATTGGGAATGGGTACGGAAAGGATGGTGTAATCGGGAAGACGTGAGTTATTGCGATACTGATGTATCAAGAACTGGGTCTCCTGCTCAGGAACGGAGGATTCCAGAATCATATCCACCAATTCGGTATTGTTGTCCAGACAAACTGCGAAAATACTGTTAGGAGCGGCTGTGGAGAGGTGTTTTTCGAGGATCTGGGAGGTAGGAATGCTGAATTCCAGCACGCAATCGGCTCCGTCAAAGCTTTTGATTTGGGTGTACATAAACAGCCGCGTCTCTTGCTTGTCGGGAATGTTGTTGGTTTTTATCACCACATCCCGTATGTGCCAGATGGTTTGGCCTTCATCCAGAGCAATGATCTTATAATACATTGCATTGTCACTGCCGAAAGGAAATTCCTTTGCCAATGCCGATAGAGGCTGACAGTAACGGCCGTAAGCGGTTTGGGTGGAGTGGGGATACCATCGAATTTCCAGAGCAGGGCTGTCCGCAGTGATGGAACCCACCAACTGATTCATCTGGGAAATTACATCCAAGGCCTGGACGAGGGGGAGGGTGTGCAATTGGGAAATGGAGTAACGAATTGAGTAATTGTTGCGGACATACTCCATTTTGGAAAGCAGATTGGTAATGTTCTGGGACATCAGAAGAGCGCAGGAATCCGCATCACTTTGATATTCGGACAGGGCGTCCTCTTTCCACTCTTGTTGCACATTTTGCAAGTATATGGTCTCTGCAAATAGACCGGGAAGCAGGGCAAAAAGCAGAATGACCATAGCAATACGGTGCTTGTATGGTATCTTTTTCAAAAGCTGTTTCATTTTATGTTCGTCCTTTTTCTACATACGAAGGAATGAATATAAACATTATATAGGAATACCGCTCCAAATACAACAATAAAATGTGGCAAAGCGTTTTGCAGCAAACACCGAAAGGGAAGATTATGATGATATAAGATAATTAGAATCCCACGCCTGTATATTGGCGTGGGATTTGTTGTTGAAAAGAGAAGGATCAGTCGGTTTCAGACAAGGTCTTTCGCAGGAATTTGATGGTTTCCTTGACATCGATGATATTCTGCTCGCCGGTGGTTTCCCGTTCAATGTAAAGGTCGCCTTTGTAGCCGCTCCGCAGCAGCTTTGGCAGAAATACCGGCCAGTTTACAGAACCTTGACAGACCTGCGTCTCTTCGCCCAACTCATAAAAATTGCCCTTGGGGTAATTGCCGTCTTTTACGTGAATACCTTTAATCCGGCTACCGAATACGTCAATGGCATCAATGGGATTGCCTCTGCCGTACATAATCAAGTTAGCGGGGTCCAGATTGATGCCCAGATTGTCATTGCCGGCATCTTGAATTACCCGCATAAGAGTGGTGGGAGTTTCCTGACCGGTCTCAAAATTGAAACCAATGCCTTTGTTTTGGCAGTAATCAGCGATTCGGTGCACACCGGCCACTACATCCTTATAGCCGGCGTAGCAAGGCTGCTCCGGCATAAAGCCCATATGGGATGCCAGATAGGGAGCGCCAACCATCTCAGTAAAGTCAGCCCAGCGCTCCAGATCGTTCAGTCTTGTCTCCCGATAAGCTTCCGGCACGATACCCAGAAGCTCCGGGCCCTGGTGGAAATTCCAGGCACGGGGACCGCTCCAGCCACCCCAGACAGAGGTGATCTGAACCTTGCCCTGCAAAGCATCCTTGACTTTCTTGGCTACTTCCGGTGTGGCATACACAGGATTCCATTCGCTGAGCTGGATACTGTCAATACCAAGTTCAAAAATTATCTCGGGGCCTTCGTTCAGTAAACGTTCCAGCCCCCTGATGACACCTACTTTGTTGTTATACATAAACTTTTTCTCCTTTATTTGCAGATTCTTGTTCAATCAGAGCCAGACGGATGGAATCCATCGTGCTTTCGGCAGAAATAATGTCGCTGTCCCGTTTCTTTTCGATGCAGTCAATGAATTCAATCATTTCCAGCTCATAGTAGTTAAGATCGCCTTCGTTGTAGGTGGGAATGTGGTGAATATTGCTCTTGCCGTCGTTTACGCCTCTTTCAAATACCGACACACAGGCGTGTTCGTCCTGGGACAATACGATGGTAGCGCCCTCACAGCTGACGATGCCGGAGGTTGTGAAGGGGTAACCGGGAGCCAGGGACCAGTCTGTCATCGTGGTGACGTAGAAACCGTCATACCCATAATTTGAGGTAATGGCATCAAAACCACTCTCATAGTGGCTTGCCATAGACATAACGCTCTTGGGCATACCAAAGGTCCACTGCACAAAGTCCACATCGTGTACGTGCAGGTCCAGGACGGCGCCGCCACTCATATCGAAGTTCATAAACCAGTTGTTCCAGGACCACAGGGGAGCGGCACTGATGCGGGTAAACTCTGCCCGGATCACCTTACCGTACTTGCCGGATCTCACCAGATCCCTCAGACACTGATACTGAGGTGAGAACCGGATACACTGACCGATCTGCAACTTTACGTTGTTTCTCTTGGCAGCATCCACCATACTCTGGCACTGCTCCAGATTCAGAGCCATAGGTTTTTCGGAGAATACGTGGATACCCTTGTCCATTGCCTTGACGGCAAGCTCGGCGTGAAGATAGGTGGGAACTGCTGTGATGATAAAGTCCAGAGATTCCTTTTCCAGCATTTCGTCCATATCGGTGTACAGATGGTACTGGGAAAGATCCACAGGCACGGTGGCGGTGCCAATGTTCAGTTCGACTTTCTTCTGGAGCTGCTCCGGATCAATGTCGCACAAGGCAACCAGTTCTACATCCTTGTGCTTTTTTACATTAAAATAGAACGTTAGGTGGGATTTACCCAGGCCACCCAGGCCGACAATTGCAAATTTCAGCATAATTTGTCCTCCGTAAATCTACTATCATTTTGGTTAAAATTGACTTTTGCAGAAACATTGTTTTTTTATGTAATTGCGCATTACATAAAATTATGATAGCATATACATAGCGGAGGTCAATAGACACGATTGACTTTAATATGGACAAAATTGATTTTAGGAGCGTGTTCTTGTGGAATATTTGCAGCAAAAGGAACTTACACCGGTTTCCTACAACAGCGGTGGCGTAAAGCTGCTGGGCCCTACATATGTGAGAAAATCGTCTATGAGCGGACAGCTCCATTGGCACGACCGTATGGAGATCCTAGTAGTGTGTGAAGGCGAGTTGCAAGGAATGATCGGCAAGGATGTGTACCATATTCGCACCGGCCAAATAGCAATCGTGAATCCCGGTCAGCTCCACGGCATTTTTTGCTCTCAGGAGGGAGCGGCCTACTATGTGGTGATGTTTGATACGGCTAATTTCTTCAATGGTACGGAAGCTTCCCGCCGGCTGCTGAAAGCCATCCATAACCGTACGGTTAGCTTCCACAGCCGCTGCGCGGATACGGAGATCGTTCTGACCGTGCAGAAAATCATAGACAACTGCCAATCTGCCGATCCCTTCAGCGACCTGTTTGTAGAGAGCGGAATATACGCACTGCTAGGCCAGCTTTATCAGACACAGCTGCTGCCTGCGGTAGCCAGTACAGTGACAGATGTTCGGTTTGGCTCGGTTTTGGAATACATCAATCTGCATTTCACCGAGGATTTGCACAGCACGGAGCTCAGTCGGCGATTTGGCTATGACACTGCCTACTTTAGCCGGCGGTTTAAGAGCCTGACCGGTATGAGTCCCTCCCGATATATTCGGATGCTCCGGTTGGAATACGCCCAGCAGATGTTGGATCGGAGAGATATGCGTGTCCAGGATGTGGCAGCCAAGTGCGGCTTTGCGGATGCCGGGTATTTTTGCCGCTGCTATAAGGCATATTATCATATTTCACCCACAGAGTATTTGGCACAAAATGCATAAAAATTTTCTTTTTCTGAGGGCGAATCTGCCTCGCCAAGACTTGTTCGAAACCAAGAAAATGGCAATAATCGACGAATTTTGGAAGAAAATATTCAAAATTATCCGAAGAATCAGCCAATCGTTGGGTTTTTGGTTTATTTGCATAGCACACTATAATATAGCGATAAAAAAACGTAGCAAATGACACAAAAAAAGTAAAAATTATACCCACAAAAGTAATTTTTTATATTGCAATCTCTATAGGGAAAAACTATAATATGTGATAGAAGAGTCTGAATGTCTAAACGAAGGCTTAACGCAGACTAGAAAGGGGTTTAGTTTCATGCGCAACAGTTTAAAGACAGCAGAACAAAAAGTTGAGGTACGGAAAGGTAAGCTAAAGAAGATCTACCAGGACCGCAGCTTATATATGTTGGTTCTGCCGTCTATTTTGACGATTTTTTTCTTCCGGTATCTCACTATGCCGGGCGTCTTGATGGCGTTCCAGAATTTTAAGATCTTCGACGGCATTGCGGGAAGCCAGTGGGTCGGCTTGGATAATGCCCGAAAGATCCTGAGTCAGGGCGCGCTGAAGGCTGCCGTTGGCAATACGGTATTCCTGAGTATCGGTAGTCTGGTGTTCTCGTTCCCGTGTCCTATTTTCTTATCCCTGTTAATCATTGAGGTGCAGAATCAGAAGTTTAAGAAGGTTATCCAGACCCTCAGCTATCTGCCCCACTTCCTGTCCTGGATGGCCATTGTTGGTCTGATCCAGCTAGTGTTTGGCCGTGACGGCCTGATCAATGACTTCAGAATGTGGCTGGGCGCAGAAGAGCGGATTATGTACCTGGCACAGCAGAAGAACTTCGTTCCCCTGATTCTGGGCACCGGCTTGTGGCAGGGTTTGGGCTGGAGTACCATTCTGCATTTGGCTAACCTGTCTGCCATCAATCCGGAACTGTATGAAGCAGCGGAGATTGACGGCGCAGGCTATTTCCAGCGTCTAAAGTATATCACCTTCCCCCATATGATGCCCAGTATTGTTTTACAGCTTATCTTCCGTGTTGGCGGTATTTTCGGTGATAACTTTGAGCTGATCTACGGTCTGCAGAATCCGTTTATTGATTATGAAGTTATTTCCACCATTGTTATGAAGACCGGTGTTTTGAACGGTCAGTATTCTCTCTCGGTTTGTATGAGCTTGATTATGGCTTGCTTGTCACTGCTGCTGACCTTGGGAGTCAACTGGTTCTCCAAAAAGGTCACCGGCACCGGAATTTTCTAAAGGAGTGGAGAATCGATGAGAAAACGTACATTATCCAGAAAAATTTTCGATGTGTGCAATGTCATATTCCTGTCTCTGCTGGTTGTGACGATGGTCTTGCCCTATGTAAACATCCTTGCCAAAGCCTTCAACGATGCCGAAGATACCAAAATGGGCGGTATCGTGTTCTGGCCCCGGAAGCCTACCTTGTATAATTTCCAGACAGTTATGGGAAGTGACGGCTTTATGCGGGCTGTGTTCGTCTCTGTTGCTCGTTGCTTGAGCGGTGCGGGCCTGGCTCTGGTGGTTCAGTTTATGGCTGCCTACACCTTCACCCATAAGGATCTGATTGGCCGTACCGGCATTCTGGTGTATTATATGATCCCCGGCTACGTGGGCGGCGGTATTATCACCCAGTACATTCTGTTCTCCAATCTGGGTCTGTTTAATAACTTTATGCTATACATACTTCCCGGATGCTTTAATATGTTTGAAATGGTCATCATCCGTACCTTCATCAATGGCTTGCCTAAGGGCTTGACCGAGGCGGCAAAATTGGACGGCGCTTCGGATATGGGTATTTTGCTCCGGATCGTGATTCCTCTGTGTAAGCCTATTATGGCAACCACATTGCTGTGGTCTGTGATCGCCCACTGGAATGACTGGTCCACCACCTTCTACTTCTTTACCGATGAGAGACTGTACACACTGTCGTATCTGCTGATGAAGGTCCTGAAGGAAGCTGCTGCGATTCAGGAAATGATCAAGTCTGCGTTGATGAACGGTATTATTCTGGAAATCAAATCTGTGACTACTGAGGCGCTTCAGGCTGCGCAGGTTATCATCACCACAGCCCCCATCGTGTTCAGCTATCCGTTCTTGCAGAAGTACTTTATTAAGGGCGCTGTGATTGGCGCTATCAAGGACTAAGTTAATAGGACTCAAACCCCGAATGTGAGTCTTGTTATATTCTCGGTTGTTGTTTTCTGCCGGGCGATCCGGCTGGAAACAACCCCCCTAAAGACATTTTGAAGACTAGGAGGAGTATGCAATGAAAAACATGAAATGGTTCACCCGTATGTTGGCACTGCTGCTGGTAGCGACTATGGTTTTGGCTGGCTGTGGCAAGACGAATGTTGATTCTACCGAACCCACCAATAACAAGACACCTGACAATAACGGCGAAACACCCTATTGGGAATTGCTGGATGAGGTGCAGGACACTTCCGATCTGCCCACTTGGACTGGCGATAAGCTGGAGGTCACCATCTGGGTTAGCGCCGGTTCCGATGCTTCAATGGGTAACTACACCCCTGATGCCCCTGTGTGGAAGGAACTGGAGCGTGTTACCGGTGTTATCTTTAACCACGAGGAAAGTTACGGCAACGGTGGTGGCTCCATCGACGCAAAGCTGCCTATGGTTATCGCCTCTGGCCGACTGCCCCACGTGATCCTGGGCTACGGCTGTGAGAACCAGCTGCTGGAGCTGTTCCAGGAGGATTATCTGGTTGACCTGACTCCCTACTATGAGGACGGCACTCTGGATCAGCTGACTAAGGTTCTGCCTGTTGAAGAATGCACACCGTATATTTATAAAAACTATATGGATGAAGAGGGAAGCATTTATGCCATCCCTGTGACCTATGCTGGTTCCGAGATCAATATCGCTAAGGTTTGGGACGCTGCAAACATTGAAGTTGACGGCTATGATCCGCAATACTACGCCACTTATGGTGACAGACCCCATACCTGGAGCGGCATCGGCGGTGACGCTGTATATATCCGTGACGACGTTTTGCAGGCTGTTCGCCCCGGCGCTCTGACCCTGGAAGATATTCGCGATATCTATATGGAAGATGGTACATTCACCGAAGAGCAGCTCTTTGATGTTGGTCTGAAGTCTGCTGATGATTTCTGGAAGCTGCTGCGGGACATCAAGGCTGAGTTGGATGCCAACCCCGGCAAGTACACCGACTTCAACGGTGAAACCTGTGAAGTTATGCAGGGTTCCTTTGTCGAGGGTGATAACTGGAGATACTCCGTTAACCTGTGCCAGTGGCTGTATCAGATTCCTGCTAACACTGACTATTTCTGCTTCGCTGATTACACTCCTGAAAGTGAAGACGACCTGCTGCAGTGGGCATTCCTGTCTGACTTCTATGTGGATCACTGGAGAGAATTGAGCAAGCTGGTTCGTGAAGATGTTATCTCCAAGAACTCCTGGGTTGACAACAACGCTATCTTCAACGAGAAGCTGTATGCCGGCCACTACCTGGTCTGCTACGGTGGATTGAACCTCCAGGAAGCTGGCGGCTACACCTACCGTCCTATTTGGGTAGATGCTCCTTACAATGCTTACGAAGTCGGCGGTTTCAGCACCGTTAACTACCTGTACCCCCTGGCTCTGTTCAAGGATGCCTTCACGGATGAAGAACTGGAACAGTTCCTGCACTGCCTCAACTACCTGAACTCTGATGTTGGCTGTGCAAACTTCCTGTGGGGTCCCGAATCTGCCGGTTGGGTCGCTTATGACGAGAACGGTGACAGATACTTTGTGGACGAAGATGTGGAAGAGTATATGCTTGATGCTTCCTCCATCGACGGTAACGAAGATCCTATGTGGAACGGTCTGTTTAACATTTACGGTCACAGCTGTGTCTGGTGGCCCCTTGGTGTCCGCTCTGCAATAGTAAAGCCCAGCTACACTCTGGCCGATACAATGGAAAGACGGGAAGAGGATGCTATAAGGTTGTTCTGCCCCGGTATTCTGGAAGGTCGCTCTGAGGGCGAAAACTCTGTGTTTATGAACTCTGCACCACAGGTTCACGTTTGGGGTATGCAGTTCGAGTACTGCCAGCAGTTCTGGAATGCTCGTACGGGTTTTGAGGATCGTATCAAGAAGATGATCGTTTCTGAGACCGATGCAGACTTTGACAAGCAGCTGGCTGAGCTGAAGGCCTACACTGAGGCTAACGGCTTGACCGATGAAAACCTGGCAGATTTCAACGCAAAATACGTTGAAGAGAACAGAGACCTGCTGGTCGCTGCAGGAATCATCGATTAAACAATTACTTCAATCTCGTTTTTTGACGTAAAGTAGGGGGGAGAGATGGTCGGGCACCTCTCCCCCCTTTTTCTCGTAACGAAACAAAATTTTTTGAAGACACTGGCTGAAACCGTTTATAATAAGCGGATATTACAATTGTAGATGCCGCACCCGATCTGCTGCACAACGCAACTTATGAGGCAGGAAGTGCCTCGTTGAAATGAAACAAAAGATGAGAAACCAATCGGTTAGGAGAATAACAATGAAGGAAAAAATCAAGGTTGGCTACATTGGTCTTGGCGGACGAGGACTCAACGTGCTGCAAGAAAACTTCATAAAGATGGAGGACGTTGAGATCAAATATCTCTGCGATGTTCTGGAAAGCAGAATGCAACTGGCAGTGGAACTGTTTGAGAAGGATGGACTGCCTATTCCTATCACAACCACTTGTTCTGACGATATTATGAACGACCCTGAGGTGGATGCAGTGGTTATAATGACCGGCTGGAACACCCACATAGATCTGGCAAAGAAATCGATGCTGGCAGGCAAGTATACCGCTATCGAGGTGGGCTGCGCATATGACCTGCAGGAGTGCTTCGATCTGATTGATATTTACGAGCAGACTAAGTCTCCTCTTATGATGCTGGAAAACTGCTGCTACGGCCGTAATGAGATGATGGCACTGCGACTGGTGAAGGAAGGCATCTTTGGTGAGATCGTTCACTGCCGCGGCGGTTATCGCCATTACCTGCCCAGTGAGGACCTGTTCCCCGAGAGAGCCTATAATCACTACCGTGCTCACGAGTATGTCAACCGGAACTGCGAGCAGTATCCCACTCACGAGCTGGGCCCCATTTGCAAGTGCTTGAATATCAACCGTGGCAACCGACTGATGAAGCTGACATCCACTGCTTCTAAGAGCAGAGCCTTGAAGGATTATGTTACAAGATACTTGCCGGAAGACAGCGAGTTTCAGAACGTCGAGTTCAAACAGGGTGATATTGTCAACACAATAATCACCTGCGCCAACGGCGAAACTATCCTGCTGACCCTGGATACCACTTTGCCGATTCCTTACTACAGCCGTGACTTTACCGTCCGCGGAACCAAGGGCTGCTTCGAGGAGGATCGCTTCACTGTCTTCCTGGAGGGTCAAACGGAAGATTTCCTGCTGTATCCCGGAATGAAGGCCGATGAGGTCTTCAACAAGAAGCAGGAGAAGGATTTTGCCCTGTATGACCACCCCCTGTGGGCTGAGTATGTAAAAACCGAAATGCGTGGCGGTCACGGCGGTTTTGACTGGCTGGTGTGCCGTGCTTTCGTGGAGAGCGTGAAGAGAGGAATCGAAACCCCCATTGATGCCTATGATACCGTTACATTGATGGCAATTGCTCCTCTGTCTGAAATGTCCATTCAAAAGGGCGGTATGCCTGTGAGCATTCCTGACTTTACCAGAGGTAAGTGGATCCGTCGGGAGCCGCCTCTGCAAACCAAGTACTCTCTGGATGAGATCGTTACTGATCCCGATACCCCCATCTGATCAGACTAGGAGGATATGTATATGAAGAAGATCGTTAAAGTTGGCTATATTGGCCTTGGCAGACAGGGCTTCTCTATGCTAAACCGGGGTTTCTCCGAAATGAAAGATGTGCAGATCGTGATCGTGTGTGATCTGGATGAGAGCAAGCTCCAGAAGGCTGTGGATATGCTGGTGGAGAAGGGTAGACCTGCTCCCAAAATCACCAAGGACTATCAGGATGTTGTAAACGATCCGGAAATCGACGCGGTTATCATTGCCAGCGGTTGGAACACCCATATGGCTATGGCCAAGGCATCTGTGCTGGCCGGTAAATACACTGCTGTAGAAGTAGGTTGTGCTTATGACTTGCAGGAGTGCTTCGACCTGATCGAGGCTTATGAAAAGACCAAGGCTCCTCTGATGATGCTGGAGAACTGCTGCTACGGCCGGGACGAGTTGATGGTGCTGAATATGGTCAAACAGGGCCTGTTTGGTGAAATCGTCCACTGCAAGGGCGGCTATATGCACTACCTGCCCTGTACCGAGCTGCTAGTAGCAGGACAGTTTAATCACTACCGCCTCCAGGAGTACATCCACAGAAACTGTGAGCAGTATCCCACTCATCAGTTGGGCCCCATCTCCAAGTGTCTTAGCCTGAACCGCGGCAACCGGATGATGAAGCTCACCTCTGTTGCTTCCAAGAGCAGAGCCTTGAATGAGTATATCAAAAAATACCGGCCTGAGGAAGAATTGCAGAATCTGGAGTTTAAGCAGGGCGATATTGTCAACACTGTGATCACCTGTGCCAACGGTGAGACTATTCTGCTGACGCTGGATACCACGCTGCCTCGTCCCTACTACAGCCGCGATTTTGCTGTCCGCGGCACCAGAGGCTGCTATACAGAAGACCGCTACTCTGTGTTCCTTGAGGAAGGCAGACATTGCGATTGGAGCGATATGAACAACCGCGAAAAGTTCTACGAGACGCACGACCATCCTCTGAACAAGGAGTACTACTCCGGCGAGCAGAAGGGCGGACACGGCGGTATCGACTGGTTGGTATACCGCGCCTTTATCGAGAGCGTGAAGAACGAGACCAACACCCCCATCGATGCTTACGACACCGTCAGCTGGATGGCAATTGCCCCCTTGTCTGAGATGTCTATTCAGTTGGGCGGCGCACCTGTGGATGTGCCTGACTTTACCAAGGGCAAGTGGATCCGTCGGGAGCCTCCTGTTACCGGTAAGTATAGTCTGGATGTGGTGGTATCCGATCCCGATACGCCTATCATCCCGGAATAAGTGATACAACACGGGGACAACTATAACCTAAATAAAAGACAATGAATCAGAAACACGACCACGGATTGTCAAGAAGTGTAGAACCTGTTAAGATCGGTCATATGCACTTTTTGCGTGGTCGTGTTTTACTTTTTGCTTAAAGTAAAGGAATGATGGTATGAATTTTACAATGTACGCAGGCCTTAGCCAGATGTTCCGGAAGGATGGAATTGAAGAGACCGCCGCTTATGCCAAGGAACTGGGATACTCCTCAGTGGAATTTTTTTCAGAGCGTAATACAGCCCCAGTACATCACGTCACCGGCAACTCCTGCCGAGGCTGCGCAGTGCAAAAAGGTGCTGGAAGATTATGGACTGTTCACCGCCTGCCACTCTGTTCTTGCCAATGTCAGAAGATGCCCTGACAGCAAGGAGAATCTGATCAAACAGGTGGAGATCGCGGCAGAACTGGGCAGCCCCTTGTTCCATCATACCCTGATCCCTGAGTACAATGTGGATATTTCTGGCTACAATGAAGAAATTGCACGAGCCGTGGAAGTGGCAGTGGCAGTTGCCAATAGGGCAGCAGAACTGGGTATTACCTGCATCTACGAGGAGCAGGGTGCATTTGTCAACGGCGTAGAGGGCTTTGACGGTTTTTACAAACTGATGAAGTCCGCTTGCAAAAATGTAGGCGTCTGCGGAGACTTCGGAAATATTCTGTTCGTCAATGAAAAACCCGAGGATTTTTTGCGGGCTTACGGTAGCCAGATCCGCCATATCCACGTAAAAGACTATTTGCTGAAGAAAGCACCTGCTGCGCCCGGTATGTACTGGGCACCGGCGTTGGATAACCACTGGCTGCGGGATACCATTATCGGAGACGGCATCGTGAATTTGGATGCCTGTATGCAGATACTCCGGGAAGTCGGTTATCAGGGTGCATTTGCTTTGGAGAACGGACACCCGGAACCCTTTGAATCGGGTGTAAAACAGGCAATGAATCTTTTGCGCCAATATTGGTAAAGCGAAAAGAAAACGGTGATTTTTTGTACAGAATGGATTTGTTGTGCAGCAAGCGTTTTCGCTGTCTGGTGATCCCATCAGCTGCGCTAAGACTTTCTATGCAGAAAGTGGAGTAAGTAAGATTTACAAAAATTACTGCCATCGACCTATTTAGGCCGATGGCAGTAATAGTACAATGCATATTCAATTAAGTGTGCTTGATCCGGTATGCAGTGGGGGCTAAACCAGTGTAGCGCTTGAAAGCAAGATAAAAGCTTGTCTTGGAACTGTAACCCACAAGCTCTGCGATCCGGGCAATGCTTTCTTCGCTTTCTGTAAGCAGGACCATAGCTTTGTCCATACGGTACTGGGTGATGTATCCAAAAATGGTAGTGCCGCACTCTGAGGTAAAGCAATGATTAGCGTAGGTGGGGGAGAGGAATACGTGCTGTGCCACATCGTTGGTAGTCAGCGGGTTCATATAATTTTCCTCAATATAGGTACGCATAATGGCCACGATCTCGCTGTACTCCATAGTTAAAGAAGTGTCCTGAAGCTCGTCTACCGTGGGTGCCATAAATAAATCAGAATAAGAAGCAATGGGCGTTGTGGTTTCTGCTTGGGTCAGGTACTCCAGAACTTCCTGCGCCTGCCGGTAAAGTACCGGAAGATCGGTAAAGTTCTCGGACGGGGAGCTGTAGCCCATTGTGATGTGCAGATTGGTTTTTGCTTCTACATCCAGACATACCTTGGCCAGCAAATCAGAAACGGAAAGTTCCTGGTCCCGGTACAGCAGCAAGAATGCGCTTTGCTGATTGCCAGTCAGCATAGGGATGATCTGCGTTTCTTTTAAGTCATAGGACAGGATCGATTGCAAATAGTTGTATGTTTGCAGTTTGTTGTGGGTGTCTAGCGGAGCTTCCAGTGCAAAACAGGTGAGGACCAGATTGGTGGCAGGGGCGACGGTAAGACCCAATTGTGACAGCTCTTCCCGAATATGCGCCTCATCATCTGCGTAGAAGAGAAGGGTGGAAACATAGTGGGACAGGGCGGTTTTTCGATAATACTCTTGTTGAGAATGGGTTTTCTGCTGCTCAAAATGCAGCAGCTGCTCCTGTCGCAGTTGATCCAGAACCCTGCCGGTGATATCTAACAGCTGATTTAGACGGACGGGTTTCAGAATGTAGTCGAAAATGCCCAGTTTCAGCGCAGTTCTTGCATAATCAAATTCCGAGTAACTGGAAATGAAAATGATTTTGATATTGGCTTTCAGATTGTTCAGTTCCGTAGCCAGTTGAAGGCCATCCATAATGGGCATAGATATATCCGTGATAACCAGATCGGGGAGATCCTTTTTGGCGGCATCCAGCAGATCCTTGCCATTGGAGAATGTGCCAACCAACTCAAAACCGAAGCTCTCCCAGTCGGTGATCTCGCTTAGTTCCTGCAGGATATGGGGATTGTCGTCGGCAATCATAAGATGAAACATAAAATCGTGCTCCTTTGCTAATAGGGATAACCGTCCGGGCGTGAGTCACCCACTTCTGAATAGATAAATAAATTATACAATTCAATTAACTTGAAATCAACCACCAAGATGCAACAAACTGACAGATAATGAAAAAATGTCTGGTTCTCCTCTTGCATTTAGGTGTTATTTGTGGTTTACTTATAGCTAGGAAAACGTGGGCATTACAAATCCTTCTGCCGGGTCATTCCGGGGTGCTCACGGGTAGAACAAAAAGGAAAGGTGAAAAGATATGATTACAGGTAATATTAAAGATTGTAAACGCTACAGCGGTATGAACGAAGCCTTTGCAAAGGCATTTGCGTTTTTGCAGACACTTACCGAGGAATCTATGGATGAAAAGATCGATGAGGGCGGTGTCAGAGGCGATATTTCCGTGATCAAAAAGAGCGACACGACGGCTGATGGCAGCCCCAAGCCCTTTGAGGCCCACAGAAAGTACATTGACATTCACTTCGTGGTAAAGGGCGAAGAGCGGTTCGGCTATGCCCACATTGACACACTGATACCTGCAACTGAGTATGACGAAACTGACGACTACCAGTTGCTAACCGGTAAGCCAGATTTCCTGACATTGCGTCCTGGTGATTTTTGCATTACTTACCCCGAAGACGCCCATATGCCCTGTATGACCACCGACGGCGAAGCGGAAGTCAAGAAGGTCATTCTGAAGATCGCCGACCAATAATTTCCCATAAACCCATACGGAAAGCTTAATATGTGGGAATTACGGAAGGTATGATGTGCTTGCACAATGGGAACTTCCTGTACTGGAAAACATTACAGCTTGTTTTTGGAGAGCAGATGGAATAAAATGAATCCTGTCCTCGCGAGACAAATCCTGAATAGGAGGTCAGAGGTATGTTTTCCTGTATCTTGAATATTGTGGATTGCAGCTCCGTGTGGCAGACTCTCTGCCAGATCTTCGGTATCGGCTGCTAATACAAAACGAAAAAGGTCTCCGGCACAGCCGGAGACCCTTTTCGTTGCAGTGTGACCGGGAAATACAAAAACCGTGGTAAAAACCACGGTCTTCGTATAAAGAAAAGAGGAGAAGAAAATGAAAAATGAAAAACCATTTATAAAATCGGACTGACTTGGTGTAGTCCTACTATAATTACCTTGTATGCTTTTATATTACGATGTAAATATGAAGAAATAAAGCGGTAAAATATTAAGTTCTTATGAAGTTATATTTATTTTCATTGGAATGTTTATTTGACTGGGTGTTTGCTTTTTGGGTAGCGGTGTCGTATACTTGAGCAAAGGGGGTGGCAGGATGTATCGCACATTTCACGATCAATGCCTTGAGAAATTCGGTTGTAAGGTGTACAAGCTGTCCATTGACGCAGGATTTACCTGCCCAAACCGAGACGGAACATTGGGAACCGGGGGTTGTATCTTTTGCTCCAGTGACGGTGGCAGTGGCTTTGCTGCCCAGGGCGCAAGTGTTTCCCAGCTGCTGCTGGATGCACAAAAAAGGGTGGAGCAGAAGAATCGGGGTGGCAAGTATATTGCCTATTTTCAGTCCTTTACCAATACTTATGCACCTCTTACGGTACTAAAGCAGCGGTTTTGGGAGGCAATCGCCCCGGAATATATCGTGGGTCTGGCGATCGGTACCCGGCCGGATTGCCTGCCTCAAGAAACAGTGAAGCTGCTGGAGGAACTGAATCAAATAAAGCCGGTAACAGTAGAGTTGGGACTACAGACCGTTCATCCCGATTCGATTACCTATATTCGCAGAGGGTACGCAAATGAGGTGTATGAGGATGCGGTCCGCAGGCTGAAAAGTGCCGGTGTGGAAGTGGTGACCCATATCATACTGGGGCTGCCGGGGGAGACACCGGAGATGATGGCCCAGACCACCCGAGCAGCGGTAGCGGCCGGCACAGACGGAGTGAAATTTCACCTACTGCACGTACTGAAGGGTACGGACCTGGAGCGGGATTACCTGGCTGGGAAATTTACCTGTATGACCTTGGAAGCATATGCAGATACCTTAAAGAGCTGTATTGCGGAACTATCACCCCGGATCGTGGTTCATCGGATTACCGGAGACGGTGCGAAACGGAATTTGGTGGCGCCTTTGTGGTCGGCGGATAAAAAACGCGTGCTCAACTATCTGAGAAAAACGCTGGAAGAATAGATTTCTTTTTGGGAAATCAAGGAAACCTATTGCAAGATTCGCGTTTTGATGATACTATATTCTAAATGGCTGCGGCCTTTGGCGGCAATCGTAAAAATTTTATCCAAAAGTCCGATTTCGGACAAGATAAAACAAGGAGGAAAACCATGACTTCCAGTGAAAAGAAGCAACTGCAAATCACTGCCTGCAAGGTCCGTATGGGCGTAATTGAGTCTACCTACGGCGCAAAGGCAGGCCATCCCGGCGGCAGCCTGTCTGCTGCAGAAGTGTACACTTACCTGTACTTCAAAGAAATGAACATTGATCCCAAGAATCCCAAGTGGGAGGGCCGCGATCGTTTCGTTCTGTCCAAGGGTCACACCACCCCCGGCCTGTACTCTGTGCTGGCTAATCGTGGTTTCTTCCCCGTGGAAGATCTGCCCACCTTCCGTCACATTGACTCCTACCTGCAGGGCCACCCCAATATGAATATGGTGCCCGGCGTGGATATGTCCACCGGTTCTCTAGGCCAGGGCGTTTCCGTAGCCACCGGTATGGCACTAGCTGCCAAGCACACCGGCAAGACCAACCGTGTTTACTCCCTGCTGGGTGACGGTGAGATTCAGGAGGGCCAGGTTTGGGAAGCTTGTATGGCTGCTGCCCACTTCAACCTGGACAACTTGTGCATCATCATTGACAACAACGGTCTGCAGATCGACGGCAACATTGCTGACGTTATGAGTCCCTATCCTATCGTAGACAAGCTGGAGGCCTTTGGCTTCGCAGTGAAGACTGTGGACGGACATAACTTTGATGAGCTGGAAGCTGCATTTAACGAGGCACGTCAGACCAAGGGTAAGCCTTTTGCCATCGTTATGAAGACCACTAAGGGCAAGGGCGTTTCCTTTATGGAGAACGATGCCGGCTGGCACGGCAAGGCTCCCAACGACGCTGAGTACCAGCAGGCAATGACCGAGCTGAAGGCTCAGCTGGCAGAACTGGAGGCATAATTATGGCAGAAATGAAGAAAGTTGCAACCCGCGACAGCTACGGCGCCGCTCTGGTAGAGTTGGGCACTCAGTATGATAATCTGGTGGTTCTGGATGCCGACCTGGCTGGCGCCACCAAGACCGGTATGTTCAAGAAGGCATTCCCCGAGCGTCACTTCGACGCCGGTATTGCCGAGGCCAATATGATCTGTATGGCTACCGGTATGTCCACCGCTGGCTTGGTGCCCTTTGCATCCAGCTTTGCTATGTTCGCAGCCGGCCGTGCTTTCGAGCAGGTTCGTAATTCCATCGGCTATCCTCACCTGAATGTGAAGATCGGCGCTACCCACGGCGGCATCTCCGTCGGTGAGGACGGCGCAAGCCATCAGTGCTGCGAAGATTTCGCTCTGATGCGTTCCATTCCTGGTATGACCGTTATCTGCCCCGCTGACGATGTGGAGGCTAAGGCTGCTGTGAAGGCTGCATACGAGATGAAGGGCCCTGTTTACCTGCGCTTCGGTCGTCTGGCTGTGCCTGTCTTCCACGCAGAAGACTTCAAGTTCCAGATCGGCAAGGGCGAAGTGCTCCGCGAGGGTACCGATGTTGCCATCATCGCCAACGGCCTGCTGACCTACGAAGCTATCGAAGCCGGTGAGAAGCTGGCAGAGGCTGGCATCAATGCTATGGTCATCAATATGGCTACCATCAAGCCTCTGGATGAGGAACTGGTAATCGCTGCTGCCAAGAAGTGTGGTAAGGTCATCACCTGTGAAGAGCACTCCGTTATCGGCGGTCTGGGCGAAGCTGTTGCTTCCTGCCTGAGTGAAAAGTGCCCCACTCTGGTTCGCCGCATCGGCGTCAACGACGAGTTCGGTCACTCCGGTCCTGCGAAGGATCTGCTGAAGCAGTTTGGCCTGTGCGCTGACCACATCGTAGAAGTTGCCAAGGAAATCTGCGGTAAGTAAGTTGCAATCAAAAATCCCGGATGCGAAAGCATCCGGGATTTTTTAGCAATAAAGGAATCAATTGTTCAAAACAAACGATTCAATGGCTGCGGCAACTCTTTTTGAGAGCTTGTCCTTTGTAGGTGGGTGGATATTATCCGTTTCACACACATCCGCGCAAACAACGCTCATTACATTGTCACGCTCCTGCTGAATATCCAGCTGTGCCTGCTGGACCAGTTTCCAGCCTTCAGAGTTTAAGGTGCTCTGGTAATCAGCTAGCTGAATGATGATAAAAGGCAAATTGCGGTTGTCCAGATCGGTGCGCCAAGTATCGATCAAAACGGCAAGCTCTTGCTTATAAACTTTCGCTTCCTGCAAATAGGTGTCACTTTCACCTTGATACCAGACTACCGCCGAAACAGAAAAGGGAACTACTTGCAAAAAGGCTTGTTCATAGAGAAGACCTGCAATATTCCATTTGAACAGGGAAGAGAGATCTTCTTCGGGGTGTGCTTGTTGGAAAGGGATCTCAATGCCGCTTTTTTCAAAAGTGCCTGCCGGAACCCAGCTTTCGATAATGGATGCACCCTGTGCGCAGGTGATAACGCCTACTGCAATATCTTTGGCCTTTGCAAGTTCCAAACCGGTAAAATAACCGATGGCAGACCACTCACCGACCGCTTCTTTTTCACATACCGACCATTTATCTGCCGCATAGTAGCGATAGCCGCTTTTTTCGTGTCGTCCGTTGATGGCAAAAGACGCACATTTTTGTTGGATTCATAAGAAGATGGGTCTGTGTTGGTTTCCTTTAACTTCAGCTCCATATTGGATTGGCCCGCAAACAGGAAAACCTCACCGATATAAATATTACAAAACGATACGGATGCGGTTTCTGCTGTAAAGGTCAATGTGTAGGGACCGCCGTATTCCATAGGAGGGAACTCCACAAGCCAGTGTGCTTTGTGAGAAACAACAGTTTTTGCCTGCCCGGCAAAGGTTATACTTGCCTGACCGGTTCCGGTTCCGTAAATACGGATGGGCAGCTTAGCGGCAAAGACCATATTTGAACGGAAGATGTGATTTAGTTTCATTACAGATTTACTTTACCTTTGCGAATTATATTTTTAGACCGGTGACTTGATACATCTCTTCGTTTGAGATCTTCACAGTTACGGATACATACTTTCTCATAATGGCGGCAAGGGCATCTTCGTGCATCAACCCGATGCTGACCTTGCTGGCAGGACCCTCGTGGTGATGGTCGATTTCGTGGCGGCTCATACCGTGGGCGATGGTAAGGGTGCCGCCGGGGGCCAGATGAGAAAACAGTACCCGAATCAGCTGTTCCGGCTCCGGGAAGTGGGGGAAGGCGTTGTAGACCATAATGCAGTCAAACTTTTGTGTAAATACAGCGGTCTCCACATCCCCGCAGATGATCTGCACATTATCCTGAGGGAACTTGCTTTGGGCAATCTTCACCATCTCAGGCGAAATATCGATGGCGGTGACGGAGGCCACCTGCCGCTGCAAATAATCGGGGATCAATACACCGGTACCGCAGGCTACATCCAAAATATGACAACCGGATTTTACACCTGCGCCGTCCAGGATCATTCCGATTTTTCGGTCAGAGCGGATCATATCGGCATCCCACTGAGGGGCAAGACGATCAAAAAAGGAGATCACATCCTGCTTATTCATTGGTGCCTCCTGCGTAGCGCTGAGGCAGAAGTTTTGCACGGGTCAGTGCGGATACCAACAGGGGGAGCAATACAAGCTGAATACAAATGCCGGGAATACCTTCCACCAAAGAGGTGGTGACCCAGGCAAAGGGTGCTACACCGGGTGTGAAAATCAGACTTTTGGCAAGACCGGCTACCACACGGCCGGCAATCATAGCCACCACCATACTGATGTACAAATCAGCCACAGCTTTGCCCGTGCGGATATAACGCATCATCAGACCGGTTGCACAGCCGTAGACGGCGCATTCCACCATCATTGAAGGTAGATAAGCAACAGGCGGCATACTGGTAAGCAGACTGCTTAAGGCAGGTCCTAACAGACCACAGACCAGACCGTAGGGCCAGGAGCAGATCAGACCGCACAGCAGCACTGGGATGTGCATAGGCAGGAAAATACTTCCACCATTGGGGAAGGAGTGAAATGCCATAGGCAGCACCACGCACAGCGCAACACATACAGCGGTCATAACCAGCCGTTTTGCATAAGAGAGTTTATTCATTGCAGAGTCCTCCTTGCTTGTTTTTGTCATTATAGCGCAGTAGAAATGCGTTGAGAAGCCCCCTGGGGGGTTGGAAATGTAAAAAAAGAGAAGGTGCAGCAGCACCTTCTCCAGGAGAACCGAATGATATATGCATTAACCGATCCGTCTGGCTACTATCACCATTCGGCCGTTGGCTTGGGAATACTCGCAGGTGGACAGCGTGATGAATTTATCACCGTATTCGGCATCTACACCGGTATCATACAGCGATAACAGTTTGCAGTCGGACACGAATTTATAAAAAGCATCTTCATCGGCTGCATCAATAAAGTTGTGATAGTCAAATCCGAAACCGACGGATGCTGTGGTGGTGAATACTGCCATTACTTCATAGCTGTGCCGTTTGGTAAGGGTATCAAAGTGGATAACAGGATGCTCCACCCAAAAGGATTCTTTTTTGTAGTTGAGCAGGGTAGCAAACATAGAGCCGTCCCGCATATTATGTCCATAAATGGTAATATTGTCAGATGGCTGCGTTATGTCACAATCCTCGGATGCATAAATACAACCGTGAGCAGAGCCGGTTTTGTTAAAGTCGCGCTTAAGATAGTAATTGGAACGGTCCGGGGTTTGCATAACCGGATAGTTCATAACGGTACCGTCAATTCGAATCCAACCGACCAAATCGGAATTCAGAGTAAATATCCGGGCGTACTCCGGCAGGACCTGTATGGTTTCGCCGGTTACGGGATGCCGCATCTCCACATAATTGGAAGAGGGAGACTGCGTACCGGTGTTGCCGTCGCTGGGTGCGGTAGCATCGGGGCTCTCACCGGTGTGATTGTCATCGGCGCTCTCGCCGGTGCTGTTATTGGAAACTGTTGGGCTTGTGGGAGAAACGGGACGGTACTGATCGACCAGACTGGCCAGGTCATCGTACGTATCCTTCTGCTTGCGGGATTCTGCGTAATAGTCGATCAGAAGCCACAAGCTGACAATGAAAACAATACTGAAGATAATCAACAGTAAATTATTCAACCATCTTTTCAAAAATGACACATCCTTTGTGGGGGTTTCGTATATAATACTCTGTTTTGGTGAAAAAGTAAAGCGTCCACCTCTTTGGAAAATCTACTTTTTTGCATATGCGTTAGCAGAGAGAATTGAGATACTCTTCCAGGCACAGACCGGACTCATAGATCGCTTTGGCAACATCCTTTCCTACATACCGATAATGCCAGGGCTCATAGATAATGCCGGTGTATTCGCTTTTGTCATTGGGGTAGCGGAGGATGAAGCCGTATTCCCAGCAATGTTTCATCAGCCATTTCTGTGCAGGAGTGTTCTCCTGGGCTTCGTCCAGAACCCAATAGCTGCTGTCCACCAAATCTACAGCAAGACCCAATTCGTGTTCGCTGGTACCGGGAATGGCAATGATGGTTGCAGCTGTTTTTTGGGCGGTATCCTGGTCGTAACCTAAATCCAAATAGTAGTTCACTTTTCGGTCATATAAGTACACCTGTGTCTCGTGGGAGCGGTAGGCAGAGGTGATCTGGGCATCGAACCCCGCGGCTCGGCAGTCCCGCAACATTTGCAGCAGACTGTCCACACAGCTGCGATCCACTAGATAATCGCCTTCTGCGGTTACCAGATCCGGGGTGTAGTCGTCAAAAATGGAGCACCAGGGGTTTGCGATGATGATCTCGTTTCCATCAGATGTAAAGAAGTGGCTGCGACCATTGATGGGGACTTCGCCTCGCGCCATAGTGCCATCTTCCTGCAGATAGTACCGCTTATCATCCAACTCCAGCCATCCGGTCTGCAGAATGCCATCTTCGCCCAGATAGTACCGCTTGCCGTCCAACTCCAGCCAGCCGGTGTGGAGGCTGCCGTCCTCGTTCTTGTAGACGGTATAGCTGGTAACGCCGTCATAATGTGTGATCCAACAGGGAAAATCCAAAGGAGTGGTTTGTGTAGAAGAGGCATAAGATAATTCGGTGGCTTCGGTAGCCTCTGTAGCTTCTGTATCCACCTGGATGGATTCGGTAGTGTTTGTTGTAAAATCGGTAGATTCGGTAGGGTTGAGGGTGGGCTCTGTAGGCTGCGGTATTTGGTGGCAGCCGGTAAGCAAAAACGCAAACAGGACAATGAGAATCAGACAGTGTTTCATAGAGATACCTCACAACGTTGAAATAATCACTTGCATATAATTTATCACAAAAAAACAGAAAAGGAAAGAATTTTTACGAAACTTGCAAAGAAAGCGGATATCATCGGTTGCTTATTGAGAGCAGAGTATGGGAAGCGATCCTTATTTTGCCAATAACAGCAAACCCCGCCCTTATAGGGCGGGGTTTGCTGTTGGAGCAGGGTACGGGAGTCGAACCCGCCTTCACGGCTTGGGAAGCCGTTGTATTACCGATATACGAACCCTGCGCAGTGAGCTTATTATAGCAAAGCCTTTAGAATAATTCAACCTTTTTTTGTCGACTTGCTGGTCTTTTCAGAGCCTGTATGTTATGCTGAAAAAAAGGAGGTATAACTATGGAATACGAAATGGTGCGGGAGATTCAGAATTTGTGCCCCAACAATCAGATGCGGGATATTTTCTTTGACGAGGTGGAAACCGATGATCCGGAAAGCTATGTGCGTGCCTATCTGAAGGGGAAGGCAGTGGAGGTGTCCACCCAACAAAGCGAAAACGGCTGTGTGACGGTTTTTGCTACCTGCGACGGATTGAACCAAAAATTTGTGTTCACACCGATCTGACGGGAAGAATCCGGAGAAATAAGAGACTTTCCGTTGAAATTATGGTTGAATTTAGAAGCGGAATGTGATATGATAACCTAGTACTGATATGGACCCAGTGCGCCCATTTTGAAAAGAGTACAAAGGAGCAAAAAACTATGGCAACACCCCATACCATCGCAGTAGCCGGAAAAGGCGGCGTGGGTAAAACCACAACCTGTGGTATGATTATTGATTATTTGAGTAGTAAGAAGCAAGGCCCTGTTTTGGTGGTGGATGCTGACGCCAATGCCAACCTCAACGAGGTTTTGGGTGTGGAAGTAGAAACTTCCTTGGGTGCCATCCGGGAAGAGATGGCGCAGGCTGAGCTGAAGGGCACGATCCCGTCGGGAATGACCAAGGCGGATTATGCAGAATTTAAGTTTAATTCTGCCATCATCGAAGAAGATGATTATGATATGCTGGTTATGGGTCGCACCCAGGGTAAGGGCTGCTATTGCTATGTCAATGGCGTGCTGAAATCCCAGGTGGACAAGTATGCCAAGAATTACAGCTACATCGTGATGGATAACGAAGCAGGTCTGGAACACGTGGCCAGAGGAACTCTGCCACATGTTGATACGATGCTACTGATTTCTGATTGCTCCCGTCGGGGCATTCAGGCGGCTGCCCGTGTGGCTGAGATCGTGGAAGAGATGGATCTGAAGCCTGCTGTAATGGGTCTGGTGATCAACCGTGCACCGGGCGGACAGCTGGACGCGGGTGTTCGGGAAGAGATCGAAAAGCACGGGTTGAAGCTGCTGGGCATTTTGCCACAGGATGAGGGAGTTTACCGCTGTGACTGTGCCGGTGAACCTTCCGCAAAGCTGCCTCAGGATAACCCTGTAAAAGCTGCGGTCAAGGATCTGATGCAAAACCTGGGTCTGTAAAACATCTTTTATTTCGGATTAAAAATCAAAGGCAATAAAGCAGTTGATTTTAATTAATATATTATTTTTTAAGGGGGATATTTACTATGTCTTTCGTTCCTAAGACAGCACCCTTCAGCGGCAAGATCAATGCCGTGACCCTGGGTACCGGTGACAAGGCAATCGTCATCGGCGGCCAGAATGTGCTGCCCTTCTACACCTTCGATGCTGCTATCGAAAACGCACCTAAGGTCGGTGTTGAGATTTCTGATGTGGCAGACACTTGGGATGTTCCCGGTCTGGTAGACTTCTACGCCGGCTGCACCACTATGGCAGATCGTGCTAAGAAGGCCGAAGAACTACCCGGCTGCGATTTTATCGCGCTGAACTTCGTGTCTGCTGACCCCAACGGCGCAAACCGCTCTGTTGAGGAATGTGTCGCTGACGCAAAGGCTGTCGCTGACGCAATCGCAAAGCCCATCGTTGTTCTGGGCTGCAAGAATGTGGAAAAGGACGCCGATCTGTTCACCAAGATGTCCGAGGCTCTGGCTGGCAAGAACGTACTGTTTATGTCCGCAAAGAACGAGAACTACAAGACTGTGGGCGCTTCCGTTGTTCTGGCTAATGGCCAGAAGGTTGGCGCTGAGACCGCTGACGACATCAACCTGGCCAAGCAGCTGAACATTATGCTGAAGGGCCTGAATGTGAATCCCGAAGCTGTTGTTATGGATATCGGTACTGCCGCTGTTGGTTACGGTTATGAGTATGCTGCTTCCACTCTGGACCGTATCCGTCTGGCTGCTCTGCAGCAGTCCGATGCTGACCTGCAGATGCCTATTATGGCTCTGGTCTGCAACGACGTTTGGGGCGTGAAGGAATCTACCGCTTCTGAAGAAGACGAGCCCGCTTGGGGTTGCCGTGAAGAGCGCGCCATTTCTATGGAAGTGGCTACCGCAGCTGCTGACTTGACCGGCGGTGCTGACGCTGTCGTTCTGCGTCACCCTGCTTCCGTGGCAGCAATCCAGAAGTTCATTGCTGAACTGATCTAATCAGAAGGAGGATACATACAATGGCTTTGAAAGGTCTTGATATTTTTAAGCTGTCTCCTAAGAAGAACTGTAAGGAGTGCGGCAGCCCCACCTGTATGGCATTCTGTATGAAGGTGGCGCAGGGCGCTGTTGAACTGAGCAAGTGCCCCTATTTCTCTGAGGAAGCTCTGGCAACTCTGAATGCTTCCACCGCTCCTCTGATGAAGACAATCTCCGTTGGCGAGCACAAGCTGGGCGGTGAGACCGTTCTGTTCCGTCACGAGAAGACTCTGGTTAACAAGAACCTGTTTGCAGTTTCTGTTTGCACCTGTATGGAAGCAGCTACCGTTGACGCCAAGCTGGCTGAGGCCAAAAAGGTCGATTACGAGCGTATCGGCGAGCGTATGTATGTGGAAATGATCCACGTTGCCAACAACCAGGCAGATCCCGCTGTTTACGCTGAGCTGGTTAAGAAGGCTGCTGCTACCGGTCGTGCTCTGGTCCTGGAGTGCTGGGATGTAGAGTGCGCAAAGGCTGCTCTGGCAGTTTGCGGCAAGGATGTGATCCTGGACGGCGCTACTCCCGCCAACTGGGAAGCTATGAGCGAAGTTGCTACCGCCGCCGGCGTTGCACTGGGTGTTTGGGCTGAGAACATTTCCGACCTGTACGACACCGTTAAGAATCTGGAAGCCAAGGGCAACACCAACCTGGTTCTGGATGTGACCGGCGCTACCGCTAAAGAAACTCTGGCTAACGCTGTCAATGTCCGTCGTACTGCTCTGAAGCAGGAAGACCGCACCTTCGGTTATCCCTCCATCGTGAATCTGGCTAAGGTGGCTAAGGGCGACGATCGCCTGCAGACCGCTCTGGCTGCTATGTTCGTGGAAAAGTACGCATCCATCGTTGTGATGTCCAATATGTCCTACGCACAGGCTCTGCCTCTGTACGGCCTGCGCCAGAACATCTTTACCGATCCTCAGAAGCCTATGAAGGTGGAAGCTAAGATCTACCCCCTAAACGGCGCTGATGAGAACAGTCCCTGCGCTCTGACTGTTGACTTCGCTCTGACCTACTTCCTGGTTTCCGGCGAACTGGAGCGCTCCGGCCAGCCTGTCAATCTGATCATCACCGATGCATCCGGTATGTCCGTTCTGACTGCTTGGGCCGCCGGCAAGCTGTCTTCTTCCACCATCAAGAAGACCTTCGACGAGCTGGATATTGCTAATAAGATCAAGAACCGCACCCTGATCATCCCTGGCAAGGTTGCTGTTATGAAGGGTGAAATTCAGGAGAAGCTGCCTGAGTGGAATGTGGTTGTCGGTCCTCTGGAGGCTGTTCAGCTGCCCAAGTATATGAAGGATAAGGAATACGAAGCTGCTGTTGCTGCTGCTGAAGCAGAGCGCGCCGCCAAGGCAGGTGCTGTTAAGGAAGAGGTTAAGGAGCTGTCCTTCGACGAGCTGCTGGCTACCCGTGTTCCCAAGATCGAGATCGTGGATATGGGCGTTTCCTACAAGGGCCACAACCCCGAATCCAAGACCTTCGTTACCATCGGCGAGCGCATCCACTGTATCGCTCCCGCTATTAAGAAGGCTATGGCTGAGCGGGATCCCGCTCCCATTCTGGAACGTGCTGCTGCTCAGATTAAGGCCGGCGCTACCTACCTGGATGTCAATATCGGACCTGCTGAGAAGGACGGTCCTGAACTGATGATGTGGGCAGTCAAGCTGCTGCAGGAGAACTTTAACAATGTTCCTCTGGCTCTGGATACTGCCAATATGAAGGCTATCGAAGCCGGTATCAAGGTTTACAACCGTACCAACGGCAAGCCTATCGTCAACTCTGCTGACGCCGGTTCCCGTATTGGCTACATCGATCTGGCTGCTGCTAACGATGCTATCTGTATCGCTCTGTGCTCCGCTGACGGTATTGCTAAGGATAACGCTGAGCGCGAAATGCACTGCGACAATATGCTGGAGCGCGGCCTGTCTCTGGGTATGACCTCCGACGACCTGTGGTTCGACCCCCTGTTCCTGGTTGTCAAGGGTATGCAGGACAAGCAGATGGAAGTTCTGGAAGCTATCAAGATGTTCTCCGACAAGGGCCTGAAGTCCACCGGTGGTCTGTCCAACAACTCCAACGGCGCACCCAAGCACGTCCGTCCCATTATGGACGCTACTCTGGTTGCTATGTGTATGATGCAGGGCCTGACCTCCGCTATCGTCAACCCCAACGACCTGCGTCTGATGGAGACCATCAAGTCCTGCGACATCTTCAAGAACCACGTGCTGTATTCCGACTCTTATCTGGATATGTAATTTCCCCGCGTTTTGTGGCTGGGAGGGAAGACTCCCTCCCAGCCATTGTATTATGTTTTATATCCCCCCTAGGGGGATGTACAATATTGACAAAAGCAAACTGACAATCCTGTATATTTTGCTGAAGAGGCTGAATATAAATTATTTTTTGGAGGGACAAAAATGAGCGTATTAACTGATCTGATTTACGGCGGCTCCAATGCAGTGGCAGGCCTTACCGAGGGCGCTGTCAATGCGGCGATTGAAAAGTATGGTGCTGACCATCCTGTTGCATTCCCCGACACTGCTTACTTTTTCCCCACCATTTACGCCGCCACCGGTGTTAAGGTGAAGACTCTGGGCGATCTGCCCGCCTGTGTGGGCGTGCTGAAGAGCCTGATTACCAACCAGGAAGATCTGGGTCAGGCGCTGAACGCCGGTCTTGCCACCGCTGTGGGCGCTGAGATCATTGAGGGCCTCAAGTATGCCGAAGGCGGCAATCCCTATGAAAACGATTCCGGTATCGGCTTTGTGCCCGATCCCATCATCCGCTCCCTGGGCGTGCCTCTGGTTACCGGCGATATTCCCGGCGTGGCAGTTGTGCTGGGCAAGGCCGACAATGCCGAGGATGTTGTGAAGGTGGTCAAGGACTACCAGTCCAAGGGCATTATGACCTTTATGGTGGGCGATGTGATCGAACAGTGCGTCGAGGGCGGCGTTCGTATGGGTCTTGAGTTCCGTGTGATTCCTCTGGGTCACGATGTGACCTCCGTGATACACGTGGTTACCGTCGCTGTCCGTGCAGCTTTGATTTTCGGTAATGTGCAGCCCGGCGATTTGGGAGGTCTGTTGGATTATACCAAGAACAGAGTTCCCGCATTTGTCAACACCTTCGGCGCCATTGATGCAGTGGTCGTCTCTGCCGGCGCAGGCGCCATCGCTTTGGGCTTCCCCGTGGTGGTGGATATCGATTTGGGCGAGAACCAGGTTCCCGGCGCTCTGGAGTCCGTTTGCGATCACAACGAGACCGTCAAGAAGTCTCTGGAACTGCGGAACATTAAGATCAAGGTAAAGGAACTGCCCATCCCCGTGGCATTTGCTGCTGCATTTGAGGGCGAGATCATCCGTAAGGCCGATATGCACAACGAGTTCTGGTCCTCTAAGAATCCCACCGCTGAGTTGGTGGTTATGCGGGAGCTGAACGAGGTTGAGGATCACAAGATCACCATCGTCGGACCGGATCTGGCGGATGCCAAGGAACTGGCTCTGGCTACTTATGTGGAGGTCGCCGGCAAGAAGATGCAGGTGGACTTCGAGTCTGTTATCGAACGCAAATTCCACGCTTGGTTCAACTATATGGAAGGCGTTATGCACACCGGTCAACGGAACCAGGTCCGTGTCCGTGTGTCCAACAGCGCTTTCGAGGCCGGATTGAGCCTAAAGCACTTTGCTGAGGTGCTGTACGTAATGATTATGGACGAGTTCGACGCAGTGGTTGACAAGTGCCAGATCACCTTGATCACCGATGCTGCCGAGGCCGGTAAGTTCCGTGATGAGATCGCTATGCCCCGTTACGCCCAGAGAGATGACCGTCTGGCATCTATGACCGACGAGGCTGTGGACCGCTACTACACCTGTATCCTGTGTCAGTCCTTTGCTCCCGCTCACTGCTGCGTGGTTACTCCCGAGCGCCTGGGTCTGTGCGGTGCGGTGTCCTGGCTGGATGCTAAGGCTACCAATGAGCTGGATCCCAACGGTCCTTGCCAGCCTATTCTGAAGAAGGGTCTGATCGACGAGCGCACCGGCCGTTATGAGGAAGTCAACCGGATGATCAACGAAGCCACCCACGGTGCCGTTGAAAACGTAACGCTGTACTCCATTCTGGAAGATCCTATGACCTCCTGCGGCTGCTTCGAGTGCATCTGCGGCATCGAGCCAATGTCCAGCGGTGTCATCGTAGTCAACCGTGAGTATAAGGGTATGACTCCCTCCGGTATGACTTTCGGCGAGCTGGCCTCCTGTACTGGCGGCGGTGTTCAGACTCCCGGCTTTATGGGTCACGGCCGTCACTTCATCGCTTCCAAGAAGTTCCTGGCTGCTGAGGGTGGCATCGAGCGTATCGTTTGGATGCCCAAGGAGCTGAAGGACGATGTGGCGGAGCGGCTGAATAAGACCGCTATGGAACTGTACGGCATTGAGAACTTCACCGATATGGTGGCGGACGAGACTGTTACCTGCGATGCAGAGGAACTGCTGAACTGGCTGACCGAGAAGGGTCACCCTGTTCTGGGTCTGGAGCCTCTGGCTTGATTTGCCCACAATCTAACATTTGAAATGGGTCACAGCTTCGGCTGTGACCCATTTTTTGCGGTCCTCTTGGTAGACATCGGCCAAAAGCTATGGTATAATTGCTAAAATAGCACTACTATGGAATAGAGCGAGGTTTTTGTATGCCAAAAGTTATTTTCCAAATTGAGGGCGCTACATCGGTAGAGATCACCTGCCAGGCAGGGGATAATCTGCTGGAGCTGGCTCGGCGGGCCAATGTGGCCATTGATGCCCCTTGTTCCGGCAACGGCTCCTGCGGTAAGTGCCGGGTAAAGCTACTGGAGGGTGAACTGGAGACCATTCCCTCCCGCCACATCAACGATGAAGAATTTGAGACCGGCTGGCGTCTGTCTTGCAACTGCAAGGTAGTAGGGGATTGTACCGTTTTTGTGCCGGATATTGCCTCTGCCTACCAAAGCCGGATGAAAACAGCAGACCTGAGCAGTCCTCAGGAACTTGCGATTTTTGAAAGCTGCCAGAACCGGCTTCGGGAAAGCGGTATTGTTTTTGAAAATTCTTTCCGGGCAGTTGTGGTGGAGATGGCTGAGCCGACTCTGGATGACACGATGCCTGATAACGAGCGGCTGACCTGGGCAGTCCAGGAGGCATTGGACGTTGCAAACGTAAAGATTCCCTTTGGGGTTATGGTGAAGTTAGCTTCTGTACTCCGGGAGAATAACTTCCGCATTTGCGTTAAGGGCGAGCTGCAGGGAGATACTTTCCTGTGTATGGAGCTTTCCAATCCCGATGATACCACCATTGTAGGTTGCGCCATTGATATCGGTACCACAACGGTGACAATGGTACTAACCGATCTGACTACCGGCAAGCTCCTTGCTAAGGGATCTTCCGGTAACGGACAGATCCGTTTTGGCGCGGATGTGATCAACCGGATCATTCAGCAAGGCAAGGACGGCGGCAAGAAAAAGCTGCAGGATGCCATTATTAAAGAAACCCTCAATCCCATCATCGTTAACTTGTGCAAAACTGCCGACATCTCTGCCCGCAGTATTCTGCGGCTGTGTGTAGCGGCCAATACCACAATGAACCACCTGTTTGTGGGTGTGGATGCAGAGCCTGTCCGGATGGAACCCTATATCCCCAGTTTCTTCGGCTGGGAGGATCTCACTGCCGGAGATCTGAAATTGCCGGCTAATCCTTTGGCTCCTGTCCTAATCGCACCCAATATCGGCTCCTATGTGGGCGGTGATATTACCGCCGGTGCGTTGGCTGCAGGATTGTGGGATCGGGATGAGATGAGCTTGTTTATTGACTTGGGTACCAATGGCGAGATCGTCTTTGGCAACCGGGACTTTATGATGAGCTGTGCCTGCTCTGCCGGCCCTGCATTTGAGGGCGGTGATATTTCCTGCGGTATGCGGGCTACCGACGGCGCTGTGGAAGCGGTGACCATCGATAAACACACGATGGAGCCTACGTTGACCATCGTGGGCGAACCCGGACAAAAACCTGTGGGTATTTGCGGTTCAGGTATTATTGATGTGATCTCCGAGCTGTTCCGCTGTGGTATTATCAATGCTAAGGGCCTGTTTGTCCGTGAGGGTGAAAGAGTTTTGCGGGATACCCACAATATGGGCAGATTTGTGCTGGCTACTGCCCAGGAAAGTGAAACCGGTCGGGAGATCTCCATCAATGAGGTGGATATTGACAACTTCATCCGTGCCAAGGGTGCGATTTTCTCGGCCATTGACACAATGCTCAGCGCTGTGGATATGACTGTGGATATGATCGACACGGTATATGTGGCAGGCGGTATCGGTTCCGGTATCAATATGAAAAACTCAGTGAATATCGGTATGCTGCCGGATGTGGAATTGGAGAAGTATCAATACATCGGCAATTCCTCCCTCACCGGAGCCTATGCGATGGTAATGAGTGACGCGGCGGCTGCCAAGTGCGCAGAGGTGGGCGCAAATATGACCTACCTGGAGCTCTCCACCCACCCAGGATATATGGATGCTTTTGTGGCAGCTTGTTTCCTGCCCCATACAGATGCCAGCCTGTTTCCCAGCAGTGTACAGGAGATGTAATATGCAGATTGAAAATCATAAGGAAGAAGTACCCTTTGCTCATTATGAGGAAAAATTCAGAGCGCTGAATCCGGAGGAAGCAGTGTCCCGTCTGCCCGGCCTTACCTGGGACGGAGCGGCGTTTATGGTGACTTTGTTGGGGCGCAAATTCCGAATCACCCATCCCGATTATTCCATTACTCCGGAAGATGGTGGCAGCACGCCGCCGCTGGCAACTCAGACATTCCTGCTGCGTTATTTGCTGGAGTGCAAGGCGGTAGATTGGAAAGGGGAGTGGAAGACCTTTCGGGAGATGCCTTGGGGTGAGATGTATATCAAACCCTATACAGGCCGGGTGCTGACCCGGGCGGCATTTACATTGGGTACTCGTCTGGATGCGTTCCGGGCGGCAGCAGAAAAAATGGGTGCATTCCCAGAATCTCACGGAGATGCCGGTTACCGGTTCCGGTTGGTGGATGGCTATTGGATGCAGATCCTGGTTTGGGCAGGCGATGAAGAGTTTCCTCCCAACGCCCAGGTGCTTTACTCGGATAACTTTGCAGATGGCTTTGCAGCGGAAGATCGGGTGGTGGCAGGCGATATTCTGATCTCCACCATTAAGGTGAATATGTAATAAAATTCTGGACGACCTTTTTGCGTGTATATGATTGCGATGGCTGGAAAACAACTAAAAAAGCCTTGAATTTGCTGATGTTAAATGGTATAATCGCGCATATATGTGGCTAAATATGGCAATTTATCTTTGTTAGGAGGAGACATATTTGCTCAAGAGAATTCTTGCAGGTCTGCTGAGTTTGGTATTGATACTATCTGTGTTGCCGCTGAGTGCAACGGCCGCTTCACAGGAAGAAGAGAAACAAATCGAATCGACGATCACAAAGCACTACTACCGCACAGTAATCGATTCCGGAATGGAAAATCTAAAGGGATATTGCGGTCTGCTGGCCAGCTGGCAGCTGTACCTTATGGGAGTCAACAAAAGTGTGTTGATGCTTGACGGCAATATGCAGTATGATTATTACTGCACTCTTAAGGAAACTTCCGGCGGTTATTCGGTCACTACTTACAGCAGTAAGGACTACACGCTGGAAGATGCACTGAATGCAATTACCAAAAACGGAAGCAAAAATGTATATAATATTTTAGTAGGTTTTCAGTGGACTGCCACTGAGGCTGGCGCAAAATACGGCCACGCGTTAGTGGTGTATGCGATCCTGGACGGAATGGTATACTTTACTGAAGGGTACGACACTTCTCTGGGCACTGCTGCCGGCCAGCCCATCAAGCTGTCTATCGCAGAATTTGTAGACTTTTATGAGGATTGGACCCGCTTTGAAGGTGCAGTCGTTTTTAGTCCTAAAAATTATCTGGATACCTGCACGGAGTATGCGTGTCATATGATTGCGGAAGTTTCCCAGCGGACAGCGGTGTTTTCCCTGCCTGCTACGGATGAGGAGGAAACAGAATCCTCCCTTTTGTGGGAGGCAGTAGCCGGAGAGCGGGTGCGGGTGACAGGTCTTTACCACAACCAGTATAATAACTATTACTATCGGGTGGATGATTGCGGCAAGATCGGTTACATATCGGCAGATAGCTTAATACCGGAACTGTTTGTTTGGGATGATGTTTGTCTGAATGATCTGCAATTGCCAGTCAGTGTCCCAAGGGGAAAAAGTTTGAATATTGCCGGAGAAATCTGCAGTTCATATACCAAAATTACAGGTATTTCGTTGCAGATCAGATCTCAGGACCAAATGTTGGTTCGGTCTTATTCCGATGCCAAAGCCAGCGGATATTATCAGATGGAATCCGATGCGATGGAAGCGGCAATGGCACTGGATACATTGTCTGCCGGTTGTTATGATCTGCGTGTAGCTGCCAATTGCTGGAATTATTATCTGACGGATGGCCGTGTACAAAAAAACGAAGAAGAGATAACGCTATTGAATAAGATCTTCTTTGTGGGAAAACCGAGTATTTACCCGGTTCAAAAGAAAACCACAGATGAGAACAATGATGTGCCGGATGGCTGGTTCTACCGTCAGGACAAGCTCTACTATTATAAAGACGGCAAGCCGGTTACCGGATGGATTTGTTACCACGGTATTGATTATTATCTGCAGGAAGATGGCAGCGTAACTACCGGGTGGGCAACAATTAATGGCAGTCAGCGGTACTTTAGTGGCACAGGCGCAATGCGGACCGGCTGGGTCACCACTGAAAAAGGAATTTGCTACCTGCTGAAAAACGGCGTTATGGCAAAGGGAAGTTATATCGTTCAGGGACAGCATTATAAGTTTTCCGACACCGGATGGCTTCTGAAAAGCGATTCATAAAAAGGAATCCCGTCTTCAATTGAAGACGGGATTTTGTTCTTGAAATTGTACATTTTTTCGCTCTTTCCAGTAGTTTAGAGCGGCTTGGATACACTCTTCCGGCAAATCAAAGTACTCTGCCAGCTGCCAGAGTTCGGTATACCCATCCTCAAAGGCAGCGCGAAATGCTTTTTCTGTGAGAAAATGCTCCGCGATCCAGCGGTTAGCGCGGGATTCACTGCGTTCCACCAATTCGTAGGGACTGTCTACCTTGTGTAATGCACCGGTGGCCAAATGCCCCAACTCGTGGCAACATACCCCGCGCAGCAGTCGCAACGAGGACGTCTTCGAAAAATCAAGAAAAACCGCATAATAATCCTGATCCCGAATGGTTGCGCCCGGTTGGGGGCAACCGGCATAGGGAATTACATCCACTTGATTTGCTTTGCAATATTCATAAAAATCTGAAAGATCAAACACCGTTAAGTCCTCTGTTTGGCTGCCCGTCGCTGTCGCATAAGTCGAACCATATCACGGACAGTTTCCTTCTCCTCTTCGTCCAATTCTTTGAAATCACCGTAAAACGCCATATCCACCTGGTCAAGAATATCCTGGGAGCTGACAGGGGAGCGGTCATCGGCATCTTGTCCCAGCAGTTGACCTACTGAAATAAAGAAATACCCGGCGATTTTTTGAGCGGTTTCCGCATTGATGCTCTTCTTTCGTCCCATTTTCAGGTCTGTGATCAAGCTACGGCTCAATCCCAAATCGGCACACAGACGACCGGGACGGATATCCGCCTCTTGGCACAGAGAAAGAATGCGTTCATATAAATTACCCATAAGGCTACCTCCGGCAAAGCGAGGGGCTCCCGCTTTGTGTAATGATGTACCCAATGGTAAAATGTACACATACGGGTACAAATAATAGATGATATCTCTATATTAGTACGTGAACGTGTACTTGTCAACAATTAACCTCGAAAAAACTCGAAAAGATAATTGTGGCACTCAGGATCTGCTGACAACAGATTAACAAATAAAAAGTCCGAAAAAACGGACGGTATTCGATGCGGCGTGACTATATTAGACTTTTTGCAACAAAAAATAAAGGTTGACATATATGGTATTCCGTGTTATATTATACAGGCGCTTAGGTGCAGATCAATATCGCGGAGTAGAGCAGTTGGTAGCTCGTCGGGCTCATAACCCGGAGGTCGTAGGTTCGAGTCCTGCCTCCGCAACCATAAAAAGTCCTGAAATCGTAAGATTTCAGGACTTTTTCTTGTGTTTTAGGAGTCGAAAAGTTCGGGGATAATTTCCACAAATTTGCAAAAAACCGTTTGACCCATGTTTTGACCCATAATAGGATATCACATAGTGGACAAGTTAGGATTTTTCAGAATACAATGTCCACTAAATAGGAAAATCTCAGAAATTTTCAAAACTTTTGAAAAGAAATTTTCTGCGACCGACCGGTGCTGCACTTGATGTTCAAAACCTCTCTCAATGCCGATCACCGGCACCGGGAGAGGTTTTACTTGTTTATTTCGTTTTGTTAGGTGTTGTGAGATAAGATCAACTATGGTCATCTGAAAGGTTGAATACGATGTTGATAATGATTGAGTTTTGTGATAATATATTTTTAACTATGCATTGTAATACTAAGTCTTTCTTGTATGCAATGGTAGCGGCATCGTTGTTACGGCGATAAAGAGAATTTGAAGTACGGGGGCACGGATTGATGATTACCAGACAAAATTTTGAACAGGTAGTGCAATTCCTGGGATTTACTCAAAACGGAACAACGGGCGTTTATGAGAAACGATATGATGCGTTCGATTATGTTATTACCATAAATTTTAAAGTCGAAAAGATTGAGTATACTAGTGGAACCAATCCAATACGGGTGAATGACCAGACAACATCTAATTTCTCGCACCCTGAGAATTTTGTGGTATTAGAATGCGTTAATCGTCTTTTGGAGAAAGGTTATCGCCCTGAGCATATTGAATTAGAAAAGAAATGGACATTGGGCCATGAAGAAAAGGGCGGAAAAGCTGACATCTGCGTATACTCATCAGATGGAAAAATGCTCTTTATTGTTGAGTGCAAGACATATGGAAAAGAGTATAAAAAAGAATACGACAAAACCTGTACAGATGGAGGCCAGTTGTTTTCGTATTGGCAGCAGGAAGGCAGTACAAAATGGTTAGCGCTTTATGCTGCGGACTATGTTGATGGTAAAATACTATACATTACTGATAGTATTGATTGCAGCGATGATGCAAATATTCTTTCCTTGGCTAAGAAAGACACATCTATCGCAACCTACAGTTCTGCTCATACAAAAACGGAACTTCATACCGTTTGGACAGAAACATATGACAGACGTTTTTGTGGGGATGTAATTTTTAGGGATGATTCTCAGGCATATCAAATCGGTGTAAAACCTCTGAGAAAACGCGATCTTCGTGACTTTAGCGAAGGAGACAAAATCGTTAATCGGTTTGAAGAGATTCTGCGCCATAACAATGTATCTGACAAGGAAAATGCATTTAATAGACTAATTGCGTTATTTATTTGCAAACTGGTTGATGAAATACAAAAAACGGATGTTGATGTAGTCGATTTTCAATACAAGGTTGGTACAGACACATATGAATCTTTGCAAGATCGCTTACAGCGCTTGCACAAAGAAGGCATGGAGAAATTCATGCGAGAAGAAATCTTCTATGTGTCCGACGATTACGCAGATAATCTGGTTCAGCAATATACTGGGCAAAAACGCAAAAACATGATTGCAGAGCTCAAGAAGACACTACGGATTCTTAAGTTTTACACCAATAATGACTTTACCTTTAAAGATGTCCATAATGAGGAACTATTTTACCAGAATGGAAAAATACTTGTTGAAGTGGTTCAGCTTTTTCAGGAGTATCGCATTATTGGATCTAAGGATTTACAGATGCTCGGCGATTTGTTTGAGCAGTTGCTAAATAAGGGATTTAAACAAAACGAAGGACAGTTCTTTACGCCTACACCTATTACACGGTTTATTTGGGATAGCTTGCCTGTAAAAAGCATTGTCCAGAGTACCAAGGGTATAGAGTATCCTAAAATCATCGATTACGCCTGTGGTGCAGGTCACTTTCTGACAGAAGGTTTTGAGGCGATTAATGCTTGCGTTTTGACCATTTCCCCCGAAACAGAAATTGAGCCTTCTTGGGTAGAGAAGAAAGTATATGGTGTCGAAAAGGATTATCGTCTGGCGCGTGTTTCAAAGATATCATTGTTCATGCATGGTGCCGGAGACGGTAACATTATCTTTGGCGATGGGTTAGAAAACTACCCCGACAAAAGCATTATCCCCAATAGTTTTGATATTCTTGTCGCTAACCCGCCTTATTCTGTGGCGGCATTTAAGCCACACTTGAAGCTTAAGGATAATGAACTAACAATACTTGAGAAAATCTCCAACAATGGATCTGAAATCGAAACGCTGTTTATCGAACGGAGTGCACAGTTGTTAAAGCCCAAAGGCATAGCCGCGGTTATTCTGCCGAGTAGCATTTTGAATAAGGAAAGTGAAAGTTTCATTGCTGCAAGAGAAAATCTACTGCGACACTTTAATATCCGGGCTATTGCTCAGTTAGGAAGTAAGACGTTTGGTGCAACGGGAACAAACACGGTTATCCTATTTTTGGAGAAGTTTGATGAACCGCCCAAACGGACAGATCTTGTAGCTGACAGTGTGACAGCCATCTTTGAAAACGGCGATTTGGATGATTGGGAAGACAAAGCCATTCTTGATGGGTACTTAGCGAAAATAGGTGTTGATTTGGATACCTATCGTGTGTTTGTCGGAGCTGGACTCAACTATTTAGATTGGGAGAGTAATCCATATTTTAAAATGTATTTGGATGCGTTTCTGGCTTCGGCGGAGGTGGCTACGAAAATTAAGCAAAAAGGATTTATTAAGGCTACCCAGGCGGAAAAAGAGAGATGGCTCAATCAACATTTCTATGCATTTGCAAAAAATAAAGAAGCAGAAAAACTCATATATTATGCGTTGGTTTATTTGCAGAACACTTTGGTGATTACTGCACCAGATGGGAATAAAGAACAAGAAGAATTCCTAGGATATAAGTGGAGCAATCGAAAAGGACAAGAAGGCATCCAAATAATTACTCCAGGAGGACTTCTCTATAATGTTACGGATCGTTCTGATGACGGAGTTCTCTCAGGTATAATCAGAAATGCATATGTAGGAAATGCTTGTGCTGTGCCTGAATTGAGTGATTACTACTATTATTTGCGTTTGCAGGATATGCTGGACTTTGGCAATGTCGAGTTTAATAAGGCAATTAAAACTACCAAAACCAGAGTTCCCCGTACCGGTGATGGTTGGACAGTATACAAGTTATCTGATGACAAAGTGTTCGATGTATTCATCGGCGATCGTGTTCTGTCTACCGAAGTTGAGGAAAGTGGAAAGTATCCAATATATAGTGCAAATGTTTTTGAAGAGTTTGGTCGAACAAACAAGCAAAATGTGACCGATTTTTCCCAGCCTTCGATTGTATGGGGAATTGATGGTGACTGGATGGTTAATTGTATTCCTGCCAATAAGCCGTTCTATCCAACAGATCATTGTGGTGTTCTCAGGATAAAAAGCGAAGCACTAATGCCAGACTATGTTGCCTTAGCATTGCAAGTTGAGGGTGAGTATGAACGGTTTTCTCGGCATAATCGTGCTTCTACGCAGAGAATTCAAAACCTTCAGATTTCCATTCCTCAACATGCTGTTCAGGAAGCTGTTGTGAACCAGGTGCGGAGAGTTGATGACCAGCTTGCAGAAAAACGCAAAGAGATTATGGAACTGACAGAAGCAATTAGGTTGAAATTCCAGACTGTCTTTGGGGATGTGCTGATGCCGGGAAGTGGCGTTGAGCGCAGGCCGTTAGGTAGATTGTGTGTTAATTTGGATAGTATGAGGGAACCTATTACTTCACACAAACGACAAAAGGGAAGCATTCCATACTATGGTGCTTCGGGAATAGTGGATTATGTCAAAGATTTCTTGTTTGATGAGCGACTCCTGCTTGTTTCTGAAGATGGTGCTAATTTACTTACAAGAAAAACACCCATAGCATTTGAAGTGAATGGAAAAACTTGGGTCAACAACCATGCGCATGTATTGCGCTTTGATGATTATTGCATGCAGCAGTATGTCGAACATTACCTTAATTATACGGACTTAGCAGCTTATATCAACAAGAATGCAAATCCCAAACTCACACAAGAAAAATTAGAGGGAATAGCTATTCCTATTCCAAGCAAAGAGGCATTGAGTAGTTTTGCAAAGTATATGGACGAACGGCGCAAACAGCAAACAACATTGTTGGCGTCTTATAATGAATTGCAGAAGAGTCGAAAAGAACTAATTGAGAAAGCATTTTGTTACTAATTCATGAATACTTCATTGGTTTATATGCCCTAGTTGTGGC
>JAFQGT010000024.1 GCA_017415425.1 Oscillospiraceae bacterium
ATCCCAAACAGGTGCAGTTTGCGTATAGCCTTCCTTTTCCGGAATGGTCGGAGCCGTTGCATCCTTTCCGTGTCCAACAGTCTGTGTGCTGACGGTATTGCCATCGACCTTATAAGTTACGGTATAATTCTTGAAAACCGTGATCTTATATTCCGTAGCATTTCCGGCCTTATCCGTAGCGGTAACAATGTGATCGGCGTTATCGGCAACGATGGTATATTCGTTATCCGCGTTCATTTCGTCAGTCACGTCAACTCCGTCAACCTTGAGGGCATCCAGATAATCGTCCAACGCTTTGAAGCACTGGTCACCGTAATAAGATCCGTTATTTTCAATGCCAACAAGGACAGGTACAGTCTGATCCAGAACAACACCGTCGGAATTCAGATACGATACATTACCGGCGTTGTCGGTAACCTTAGCGTAAACAACGTAGCGATTATTAGGATCAATCTTGAACGTACCGTTATAATCCTGCCAATCAGTGATCTGCTTCACTTCGTCCAGTTCCAGCTCTCCGCCTGCCAGATAATACTGAATGGAATTCATGCCGCTACCGGTGTCCGCTGCGGTAACGGTAACATCCTGGGTCTCGTTAAAGAACAAGCCAAAGGTCACACCGTTCCAGAAGGAAGTCCACTTATTGTTTTTGATGTCGATCTGGGCAAGAGGTGCGGAAATATCTGCAACACCTGCAACAGTCAAATCAAAATCACTTGCAACAAAGGTTAACTCTAAAATGCCCGTCTGCTGGTTAAAGTGTTGCCAGATAGGTTCTGTTCCGTTGTAGATTTCAAAGTTCTCGGTCATAGAATAACCGGGAAGCAATTTGAATTCCACACGGATAGAACCATAATAATCAAGTTCCGGTGTAGTCGTTATCAGTGTGTATCCAATCTGATTTTGCGGTACGGTAACAGTTAGCTTTCTGCCGGCACCAATAGTAATTTCCGCATCAGAAGATACATTGTGGTTGTTATCTGCGGCATAACGTACATAATACTTTCCTGCAACAAGATTTTCAAGCACAGTGCTGTTCACAGCTTCATAGGTAGCTTCGCCTTCCTTGCGGTATTCCATGTTGGAAGAAATTCCACTAATCGTACCGTCTGCTTTTTTGGAGATGGTTTCATCAGTTTTGGAAAGTCCGGTTGGTGCGGCTTGCTCTGCTTTATTAATAACAAATGCTTTTGTCAGCGTGCCGGTAAGCTTATAGTTGCCTGCATCCGAGCCGGTAAGACCGATGATCTGGGCGGTATATTCACCTGCATTTGTCTGTGCGCCTTCTTTGGTAACCTGGACATCATCAGCATTCCAGATGCCTTCTACGTTAAAGGCCGGGAACTTTTCTGCACCGTCATAGGTAAAGTTGCTGTTGCCCCAAACAATGGTAAGTGCCTGCTGCTCAATGGTAAACGTGGTGCTTCTGCCAGCGGGAAGCTTGTAGTTTTGCGCCGTTTCACCGTCAATACTGTGTACCGTAGCGGTGTAGCTTCCGGCGTTGGTTTCGGGTGCGCTGAGCAGCAGAGCGATTTGCTCACCTGTCACAACTCCCGTGGCGGTTGCTGTGGGTCTCTGTGCCGCTCCGTTGTAGGTAAGCGCGGTATTGCTCCAGGAGATACCGATTTCCTTCTGCTCGATCTTGAAGGTGTACTCCAGCGCCGCAGTTGTACCGTCTGCCCACTCGTAGTTGGCGATGTCCTGAAGTTTGACGGTAACGGTATAACTGCCCGCATTCTTCTGCTCATTGTTTTCAATGATGAACGCAGGATCTCCGTTCATTGCATAAATCTGATAATTACCGTTATAGGTAAAGGTGCTGTTGTCTGCCGCAGGCTTTGCGATCTGCTTCTTCGCAATGGTTACGGCAACACAGGCAGGAGCAACGTCGTTATGATTGTCGTCTCCGACCACCTTATACCAAATGTAATAGGTGCCTGCATTTTGGCCTTGGGGAAGCGTTGCGCTCCAGGATCCCGTAGGCTCGGTGATAGAACCCAAAGCATATTGCATCGCGCCGGTAGTGGTAGAGCCTGCGTTTACGAGGGTCTGTGCACTGCCGTTATATACAAGCTCTTTAGCTGTCGGCGCTGTATAGGAGGAATTTGCCTTGCCAACCGTCACGCTCACATCGACTTCCGCAGCATTGAAATTATCCGTATCAGAAGGTGTGTAGACAGCCTTAAAGGAATTTATGCCCACATTGCCGACACTTGCGGAAGGCGTCTTCCAAGTCCAACCGCTGGGCAGAGATACGTCTGCAAGGGTATCACCGTAGGTGGCCGTCAATCCGGTGGGCGTTGTATAGGAGGCGTCTGCCTTACCTACCGTCACAATTACATCAATTTCTACAGTATCGTAGTTATCGGTATCATCAGGCGTGAATACAGCCTTAAAGGAATTTACACCGGCATTGCCGACGCTTGCGGAAGGTGTCTTCCAAGTCCAACCGCTGGGCAGAGAAACATTTGCAAGGGTGTCCCCGTAGGTAGCTGTCAATCCGGTGGGTGCGGTGTAGGTGGGAGCGGATTTATTTACTGTAACCGCAACGGTGCGCTCTACCCGTCCGGCAGATGCGTTCCAGCCGTCAACCGCTGTCCAATCGAGGTTTGTGACATCGGCAGGCGTATAATAGGCTGTGTAGCCGCTGTTATTCACGGTGGGGATCGTATTTCCATCGGCCCAAGTCCACCCGGCAGTCAAACCGACCTCGCTCAGCTCTGCACCGTAGGTGATACTGTTCTGTGCGGTGGGTGCCGCAGGTGCTTCGGCAGATTTTTTTGTAATAGTAAAGCTCTTGGCTACGGTTAAACCACCAATAGTAACCGAGCCGCTTGCCGTTCCTGCGTTGGTGTTGTTAGAGTAAGAGATCGCAGCATTCTGATCTCCCGCCCAACCGTCAGAGTAGCTTACCTTCAACGCCTTTATCGCGGAGCCGTTATAAACGGTGGAAACACTCGTATCGATCTCTAATGTTGCGGTCTTACTGTGACCGCAGGTGCAGGATTCAATAATCTGCGCCGCATTTTCGGTGTTCACGGTGTAGGTGTAGTCGTGGACATGCTCCGCCAACATCAGATTTCCCGTCCCATCCAGCACTACATTATAGCCTTCTTCGCTATAGAATTTTGCTTGATAGTTCTCACCACCGCCAGTAAAGACACCTGTGTGGTTTTCCATTACCACGCCGATCGGAGTAGTATTGGAAAGCGCTGCTTCAATCGTAATAACTCTATCATCACAAAGAAAAATATTTCCTCCTGTGTCATAGTAGGTGGAAGTATTGCCGCTGATCTCCGGCGCTCCGGACAACTTAAATTCGCCGTCTATGTAGATGCCGCCCCATCCGGCGGCTTCCCAAAGGTGTTTATTGTTAATGACTTTACCACCGGACAAATTATAAAGTCCATCCAATACTGTTACACCTGCACTGCCATTGTTATTCGCCTTATTACTGTCGATACTGCCGCCGGACATATTGAAAACACTGGAAGAACTGATGACATAAACACCGCCACCGCCAAGTCCGGCGTAATTCCCTGTAATATTTCCGTCGATCAAACGGAATGTGCCATTTTTCACATAAACGCCAGCTCCATAACAGTAAGCATAGTTTCCGGCAATCGTTCCATTATACATAGTAAAGGAACCATTGGTGTCTCCGCTGTTTGTCACAAAAACACCGCCGCCAAATTTTCCTACATTACCGCCAATGATGCTTCCGGCATACATATTCAACTGGCCGCCCTGTATCTTTATGCCGCCGCCGCTTTCATCACTATATGAACCTCTGCCCCCTACGATCACACCGCCATAGATGGTATCAGTTCCTTCATCTGTTAAATACCACCGTTGTGCTCCTTTTGTAATTTTATGCGTCGCTTCTGCTCCACAGTCGCAGAGGTTCAGTACAGCGTTCTTTTGTATGGTGATTGTGCTTATGCGATTGCCGCTGCCAGACAATACATGACCATTCAGGCACAGATTGACCGTGCCACTGATTGTGATTGTACTGGTAACAGCGATGTCCTCACCGAGATAGTAGCTTTTGCCGTCCGCCAGCGACAAAGTTCCGTTGCTCAAATCGCTTGCGGTCAGTTCTACCCATTCAGTCACTTCGCTGTGATTGTGGGTGCTGTCGGTGCAGTTCGCCACGCCGCAGTTATGGTGGATGTGAGTTTCGGCGGGAGCTGAGACTGTCACGGCACAGGTGGCAGTAAAACCGCCGTCTGTGGTGGTAGCGGTAATGGTAGTGCTGCCGGGTGTCAGGGCAGTTACCTTGCCATTTTCCACCGTTGCCACGTTGTTGTCGGAGGAAGTCCAGATCACGGTCTTGTCGGTGGCGTCATCGGGAAGGACGGTAGCTGTCAGGGTTTTCGTGCCGCCCACGTCAAGAGTAAGGCTGCTCTCGCTCAGCGATACGTCGGTGACGGGGACAGCAACAGACACCAAGGTCAGGTTTTTGCCGCTCGCTTCAACTTTGTACCCAGCATCATCGCTGCTGAAATAGCTGACGGAATCAGCGCCGCCGGCGGAGAACCGGCCCGCCGCAGTTCTGAAGATACCAATGGACGCACCTGTGCCCAACGTGCCACTGACAGTGAACCTGAGATATGATTCCGGAACCAAATTGTTTGCCGGAGCACTATCGCCGGCTCCCTTTGTGTTGTTGATGATCTTGGGAGCTCCGGAAACGGTAATATATGCAGACGAGGGTGCATACACACCACCGCCGTTGGTGCCGGCGCTGTTGCCGGTGATGCTGCCGCCGGACATATTGAATTTGCTCTTGTTGGAATAGCTCAGCACCACACCACCGCCGTTGGCGGTAGCTCTGTTGTCGGTGATACTGCCGCCGGACATGTAAAACTCGCTTTCGCTCACATACACACCGCCGCCACCGGTGGAACCCGTAGCTGTATTGCCGGTGATTTCGCCACCGGACATATAGAATTCACCTTGGAATACACCCAGACCGCCGCCGTTGGCCGCTCTGTTCCCGGTGATGGTTCCGTCGTACAGATAGAATACACCGTACGCGCCGTCTGCACCGTTAGTTACGTACACACCGCCGCCGGGTCCAAACGCCGTGTTGCCGGCGATGGTACCTCCGTACATATAGAACGTGCCGTTGTATACCCACACACCGCCGCCATTGTAAGTCTGAGATGAGAGGTTGGCTGAAAAACCGCCGCCGGTGATAACGCCGCCCATAAGGGTGTCAAAGTTGCCGCCGTCAGGTTGTGAAGTGGAAATGGTATATACTGTGTTTGCCTCATTCCACTGACCGTAGCGAGTGGTGGGGGCAGTGCAGCAGTCGGTCAGGTACAGCACGCCTCCGTCTCTGACTGTAATGGCGCCGGAAGCACTGTTCCCGTTGTAATCCAGAACATGATCGTTCAGACAGAGGTAGAGGGTCTGGTTCGCCCCCACCACCAGAGCGCCTGACAGGGACACGTCAGCGGAGAGGTAAACATATGCAGTGCCATCCGTGTACGTAATATCGGTAGTGCCGTCCCACTCTGTCCAGGTAATGTCCTCGCAGGAAGTGTGGTCACCGGCAGCACCGGTGCCGCCGCATACGCAGTGCTTGTGGGGTATGGGAGCCTCCTTCACCGTCACGGTTTGATTGGCTTCGCCCACGGTGGCATCGCTGTCAGCGGGGATAAGCTGCGTTTCGCCCGCAAAGTAGCCGTAGCCGGTGGCCAGCAGGGCGGCGACGGTTCCGCCATCCTGCAAACTATGCACGGCGCCTGTGCCGCCGGTGAAGCTGCCGCCGGAGAGAAAGGCGTACTTGGCGGCAAGGCCGTAGGTGCCGCCGATGGCGGTAACGGCAGCTCCGTTGGCAACACTTAAACCGATGCTGCCCTCGTAATAAATACCGCAGCTCATTCCGCTGGCCGCGCCGCCGATAGCGTTGAGCGTGCCACCGTTGGCAGTGGTTTGGCCATTGATACCGTAACTGTTTGTCGAAGCCGTTCCGCCGATGGCGTTGAGTGTGCCGCCATTCACGGTGGTCGTGCCACTGATGCCGTAGCTGCCGCCAGAAGCGGCGCCGCCGATGGCGTTGAGCGTGCCGCTGTTGACGGTAGTCTTGCTTTCAATACCATAGCTGGTTGCAGCGGCACCGCCGATGGCAGTGATAGAGCCGCTGCTTCCGACTGTGACATTAACGTTTTTTATACCGTTGCTTTTTTCCGAAGCTGTTCCGCCGATGGCGATGACTTTCGCCCCATCAACAGAGAGATCGGTGCTATTTACACTGGTGATGCCGTAAGAATAGGTATTGTTCGCCGCGCCAATGGCTGTCAGGGTGCCGGGGCCTCTCACAGATTTGGTCGTACTACCGCTCAACTGAAGTGCGGGCACAGTAAATACTCCCTGCAGATTGATCAGCACCAGATCTTCGGTCAGAGTGACAGTGCTGCCGCCTGATATAGTAAGCGGGATGTCACTGCCAGCGCCGGAGACAACAACGGCAGTGTCGGTATTGATGGTGTACTCAGTCACACCATCCTCTGTGAGCTTTGTGTTCTTCACCGTATAGCTGTTCGGCACGATGGCCACGGCGGTGGCGTTTGTGTCATAGCTTGCGGGGCTGCCTGCAAAGGTGCCGCCTACCACCTGACCGGCGATTTGGGTGCCGTTGGTGGTCAGCGTACCGTTGATGGCCTTGGTGGTTTCGCCACTGCCGGAGCGGGCAACAAGGACGCCGCCGGTGGTGGTGACGGTGGCATCGCCGAAGCTGCTGATGCTGATACCGTAGCTCGTGAGGGCACCTCCGCTTGCGGTACCTCCGGTGGCGACGGTAACCCCGCCTGCAACCCTCACATCATCCGAGTAAATACCACATGTAACTCCTGCAGAACCGCCGGTGGCATTTACGGTGCCGTCATGGATCAGGACATTCGTTGCATATATACCGTAGCTGCTTCCCGAAGCCGTGCCGCCGGTGGCATTGATCGTACCGCTTTTGATGGTGAGATTCCCATTAACGTAAATGCCGTAGCTGTCATCTTCTGCCGCATCACCTGCGGTAACGCTGAGTACACCGTCACCCGAGATGGTAAGATCGCCGTTAACGAAAATGCCGCGGCAGTCGTATTCATCGTCGTCCTTCTCGGCTATGGAGCTTGCGCCCTCAAGGACGAGGTTAAGCGAAACGTAGGATTTAATGCCTGCGTCGGCCGTCTTTGCCACCACCAGATTTTTGATGGTGAGGGTGGCAACGCCGCCCACAGTTTCGAGCTTGGCGTTATAATCCTCGGCGGTACCGGTCAGATTGCCCGAGGTATCGCCGTTTTTATAGTAGACCGTCGTACTGCCGTTGCCCAGATTTGCACCGCCGACGATGATGTCACTACTCACGGCAAACGCCGTTATCGGCATCAAAGACAACATCATCGTTACTGCTACGAGCATAGCAATAGCAGGCTTGGCCTTCCTTCCTATGAAATTCCCGGTCTTCTTTACACTGTCTGCGATCCAATAGCAAAGACCGATCGGGTAAAGCATGATCTTTTCCCATACTTTCATAATTCTTTCCTCCAAACTCTATTTTCTATGATAGAACAAACTGTTTTACAAACTTATCCTTCCATCTGAACATTAGGCCAGCGACAGATGCCGACTTCAAGCACAACCTTATTTTCCAATCCGAAATAGGCATACTTGCAAAAAAAGCAGTCCATGATCGGATCGTTGTTGGTTCTCCGTGTCTGAAACATCGGGCAGCATTGGTAAGGATGAACATTCTTGTTCCTCGGGGGTTCCGTCAAGTCTTCGCTGTGTTGCATAATACGGATGTTATTGCGTCCAATCATTCGCCGACCTCCTTTCTAAGTCCGATCAACAATGTGGTTTGTTTTTCAAGAATAATTATAGCATTTAAGTATAAGATAAAATTAGAAATCGTGAAATTTGCTGTTTTTTTCGTGAAATTTGCAAAATTGGTACTTGACAGCATAAAAAATCGGCCTCCAAACGGAAGCCGATCTCAGATTATTTTTGAATAAGGATACGCAAAGCGAAGGTATTGTTTTCAATTTTGTAGTTTGCAACCGCTCCGTTTCTCTCACAGAAGGCAAGAATGGAACGGGTGCCGATTCCATGTCCCTTTTCTTCGGATACAGGAATACCGTCCTTATCCGTCATCACCTTACCGACAAAGGGATTACTAATCTGTAAAATAAACTGGGGCGTTTCTATACATTTGCACGAAATGATCCGTTTATCCTTTGGGAGTTTCTCACAGGCGTGAATGGCATTTTCCAATGCATTGGCGATCACAACCGACAGCTCCGATGCATCCACCGGAGGATTCTCCGGAATGCTCAAAGAGGACTCGACCTTAATTTCTTTTTCCTGCGCTTGCTTAAAGTAATAGCTGAACACGGCATCCAGAATCGCATTTTTGCAGTAGTTAAGCCCCTCCGGCGCTTGCAGAGTGTCCTGTGCTACGCTTATGAAGTCTCTGGCTTCGTCAACCTCGCCCCTTTGGAGCATCACATCCAGTATCTGCAGGCGGTGGCGAAGATCGTGTCTTTCTAAGCTGACTCGCTTATCCGACTCGGCAAGCTGCGCGATCTGACGTTGCATATGGTTGGATTGGATCTGCCACAGCTCCTGTTCGCGCTGGGCGGTATGGAGCCTGTTTTGATGATTGAGTACTTGAAAGATGTTCAGATACATCAGTGGCATCAGCATCATCAGGATCAGCATGGTCGGCATATCCTCGGGACGTTCGGTAATTACCGTTGGGAAGGCGGTCATCACAAGGAGCAGCACATAAAACACAACCGACACAAGGGTGAATATTCCCCAGCCTTTTTTTACACTTGCCTGAGTTTCGTAGTACGGCTTTCGCAGTTTCTTGACAGCATAATACTCAATCGCAGGAAAGGCAAGGATACGAATTACAAACATTACGATGTTGGTGTCCGGTGTAAGATACTGATTCAGTATCATGGACAAAATAACGATTTCCGCTGAAATGGTATCCACAAGGCAAAAGGTAAAAACAAAGCGAAAATCTCTGTGTTTTGCGAGGAAAAAGAAAAACACAAAGCTGGGGATGAC
>JAFQGT010000025.1 GCA_017415425.1 Oscillospiraceae bacterium
GCTAATGAATAATGAATGATGAATAATGAACAATGAAGGAGTCGCCTTCGGCGACATATTTAAAATCATTTCCGAAGGAAATACCGCAATTATTCATTATCAATTATTCATTCGTGCGTCAGCACGATAAACGGGAATTGGTAAATAAGAAGTACAGGATGTGAAAATGTGAATGATCAGCAATTGCAGGCGGTGGCACAGAAGGTGCTGCGGCGGATCTTTATTGAGCTGGAGGCCTCCGGCCGCCATGTCCATGTCACCGAGGCACAGGCACAGGCTCTGTTTGGGCATAAACTGACACCGGACAGACCCTTGTCCCAGCCGGGGCAGTTTTTGGCGAAGGAACGGGTTTCCGTGATTGGGCCAAAGGGACGGTTTGACAATGTGGCGGTGCTGGGCCCGGAGCGAAAAGAGGCCCAGGTGGAGATATCCCTGACGGACGCCCGGCAGTTGGGATTAAAGCCTCCAGTGCGGGCTTCGGGTTCTGTTGCCGGTTCTCCGGGAGTGGAAATTACAGGCCCCTTGGGGTCGATTTCCCTTCAGCAGGGGGTCATTGCCGCCCAGCGCCACATTCACATGACGCCGGAGGATGCGGCAAGGATGGGTGTGCAGGACAAGCAGATCGTAAAGCTTCAGGTATACACCGCACGGCCGCTGATTTTTGAGGATGTATTGGTGCGGGTACACAAGGACTACGCCACCTTTGTCCATCTGGATTACGATGAGGCCAATGCCTGCGGCTTTCAAAAGGGTGATCTGGGGAGGATATTGTCATGACACGGGCGCTGCTCATCGGCAAAGAGCCGTCTGCGGAGCTGGGCTGCAGCTATGTGAGCCAGGAGCCTTATGACGCGGTGGTGATTGGTTCGTTGGAGTTAAGTCAGCTGCTGCGGTTTCGACAGCCGGCAGTGCTTGGGGCTCTGGCAGAGGGGAAGCCGGTATACTTGTATACCCCGGGACTGCCGGATGGGGGCAAAAACCGGGCCTTAAGCGCGTCCCTGGCGGCAAGCCAGCGGGAACTGAAGAACTGGGGCGTGATCTTTACCGACGGCGGTCGCAAGCGCCTCATTACCGCTGAGGAAGCCAGGGCGCTTCGCAGCAGCGGACAAAAACCCGGGCCGGGTGCGGTAATGACACCCCTTGCCCGGGAGATTTTGGAGGGGAATCCATGAAGATCGGAAAAGTGACCGGCTCGGTATGGGCCACCCGGAAGGCTGCCTGCCTTTCCGGTCAGACCTTTTTGGTAGTAGATGTTGAGAATCAACAGGTGGTGGCAGCGGATCATGTTGGTGCCGGGGTAGGTGACCGGGTGCTGCTTGCTATGGGAACGGTGGCATCCCGGTACTGCATGGACGCCCCGGTGGATGCCGCCGTGGTGGCGATCCTGGACGCGAAATAATGGACAATGGAAAATGGATAATGGAAAATGAAGGAGTCGCCTCCGGCGACATGATTGAAATTATTTTGAAGAAAATACCACAATTATCCATTATCCATTATCAATTATCCATTAAAAAAGGGGAGTGGTTTTATGTCGGCCCATGAAATTGTCATCACGGTGATGGCGGTTTTTGCGGTATTGGGCGCTTTGGACCGGATCTTTGGACACCGGTTTGGGTTGGGTCATGAATTTGAAGAGGGCATTCAGGCTATGGGCGCATTGGCCATGGCTATGGTGGGAATCATCACCCTGGCACCGGTGCTGGCGGGGCTTTTGAAGCCGGTGGTGGTGCCGGTATATGAATTTTTAGGGGCGGATCCAGCTATGTTTGCCGGAACTCTGCTGGCCAGCGATATGGGCGGCGGTCCTTTGGCTCAGGAGCTGACAAAGGATCCTCAGGCGGCGGCTTTGGGCGGTGTCATCACCGGGTCTATGCTGGGGGCGACGTTGGTATTTACCATTCCGGTAGCTATGGGGATCTTGCGGGAGGAAGACAAGCCCGCGGCGGCAAAGGGAATTCTTTGCGGTATTGTCACCATTCCCGTGGGCGTTTTGGTAGGCGGTTTGGTGGCGGGGTTTCCGGTGGGGATGGTGCTGCGCAACCTCATTCCCATTGTGTCAATCGCCGCCCTTATTGCCCTGGGGCTGTGGAAAGCGGAAAAGGCCATGATCAAAGGCTTTGCTGTTTTCGGCAAGCTCATTGTGGCAGTGATCACCGTGGGCTTGGCGGCAGCCATTGTGGAGGCACTGACGGGCTTTGCAATCATTCCCGGCATGGCACCCATTGAGGACGGCTTTTTGACGGTGGGGGCCATTGCCATTGTATTGGCGGGAGCGTTTCCGCTGGTGTTTCTCATCACCAAGCTGCTGAAAAAGCCGCTGATAAAATTCGGGCGGCTGCTGAAAATCAACGATACGGCGGCGGCGGGGCTGATTGCCAGCCTTGCCAACTCCATTGCTACCTTTGGGTTGGTAAAGGATATGGATCATCGGGGCAAGGTTGTGAATGTGGCCTTTGCCGTCAGCGCGGCCTTTGTTTTTGGGGACCATTTGGGCTTTACAGCCGGATTTGCTCCGGAAATGCTGCCGGCGGTGATCGTGGGAAAGCTGGCAGGCGGTGTCACCGCGGTGGCGGTAGCGCTGCTGCTGACAAGAAAAATTGACAATGGATAATTGACAATTTTGGAGTCGCCTGTGGCGACATTTTCAATTGCCCCTCATCCGTCACGGCGTTGCCGTGCCACCTTCCCCCCGAGGGGGAAGGTTTTGCCAATTCCCGTGCGGGCAGTGCCCGCAGACAATTCGAGACTGCTTGTCGGACGAGTATCGTTACTCTGCACCACCGCCCGAATCGTTACCTTGTGTAAATGTCCAAATTCCCGTTTGTCGGGCAGTTGCGTTAGACATCGTAGGGGCGAGCATTGCTCGTCCGTGTGATTTTGTTTCACAAAATCACATCGCCGTAAGGCGATAACCGATTGTTTTCCTGCGGAAAACCAACAAATTGCGTTGCAA
>JAFQGT010000005.1 GCA_017415425.1 Oscillospiraceae bacterium
AGATGGCGAAAAGCCATCCATACGAGTTCGTGTTGATTGTCATGAGGGTCCACCTGTTCCCATCCCGAACACAGAAGTTAAGCTCATGTACGCCCACAATACTTGGCGGGTGACTGCCCGGGAAGATAGGTAACGCGAACACAAAGCCTCCACAGTAATGTGGAGGCTTTTTATGTTTAGAATGGAAAAGTTGATATTTGAATATATTCGTGTTACAATCAACTTGGCAACTTGAATTTGATGAAGGGGGATAACTATGAAATCTGTGAAGAAAACAGAAAGCAGAGATTATAGTTTTGACAACATCCGTGCTGTGCTCATAATCTGTGTAGTGTGCGCACATCTTTTAGAAATTCGCAGCCCTTTTTCCTTCGGAAAAGATCTTTATCGGGTAATTTACTCATTCCATATGCCTGTTTTCCTGTTTATCTGTGGTTGGTTTTCCAGATTTGATAGAACAAAGCTGTTATATGGTCTGTTCCTTCCTTATTTGATACTGCAAACAGCATATATTTTCTTCCAACGATGGCTGTATGGAAAAGATGTTGCATTGCAATTTACTACGCCCTATTGGTTACTGTGGTTCCTGTTGGCACTGTTTTTTTATCACTTACTATTGCCACTTTATGATGTTGATACTACAAAGAAACGATTGATGGTGTGGATATTTGTCTTAATTCTGTCTGTGGTGGTTGGATATGACTCCACAGTAGGTTATGGTATGACACTTTCTCGACTGTTGGTGTTCCAACCTTGGTTTTTGCTGGGTTTCTATGCCCGCAAGACAGAGTTTAAACCTCTTTCTATGGTTAGCAAGGTGCTGATCGTTTTTGCTCTTGCAGTGAGCATTGCCATTTTGTGTCGTTCGTCAATATCTAACGATATGCTCTATGGCTCCTACTCCTACCATAAACTGCAATATCACGCAGGAATACGTATATTCCTCGCTTTTATAGCAATGGTGTGGATTCTGATGTTCTACTTTGTATTCCGTCCTCTTGTAAATACCCGAATTCCGCTAATCACCACTTTAGGGCAAAATACACTCCCTATCTATATTCTGCACGGCTTTATTGTGAAATACATCGGTTATCGGCATTCGCTGCTATTGAAAACTCCTATAGGCTTCCTTGTCGTTATGTGCTTTATCCTTGTGATAACCGGTAATCCTATCACAACAGCGCTTTTCCGCCGTTTGATGCCTGATTATTGGGCAAAGAAAATATCTGTAAAAAGGGAACATTCAGTTCGATAAATCGCAATTAATTGAATTATTTACCGCAGCGCTCTACAGGGTGCTGCGGTAATTGCATAAAGAAAACCGTGCTTCTTAAGAAGCACGGTTTTGATATTTGCCGATCCGGCGTTTTGGACGGTAAATTACGAAATAGAGAGCCACAAGGATCGCAAGGCATAGGGCGGAGATTTTCAAACCAAGAGAGAAAGCAGAATTGTGATAAGTGAACTCGATTTCGTGCTGACCTTCGGATAGCAGCAGACCGCACATCGCGTTTCCAATCAGGACAATCTCTGCGGGCTTGCCGTCAACGGTTGCGTGCCAGTTTCCGTTCTGCGGGATGGAGGTATACAGCACACCGTCGCGGTCGCAGTCGATTGTGCCAGCCACATAAGTGCTGCGGAATTCGGTCAACTCTAGTGTGGAGGCTGCCAGCACGTCGTAACCGGCTCTGAATTTTTTTTCGTCCAGAATTGCACCGGAGATCTTGATGGTGCCCTTCTCATCCTTTTTGCACTTCAGCCGGATTTCCACCACATCACTGGGCTGCACATTGCTGACAGCAATGCTTTGAGGAAGACTGTGAGTTTCACTGAACAGTTCCTGTCCGTTGAGCCAGACCGAGTAGCTGTTTCGCTTTGACAGATCCAGCGTGATACACATAAATCCTTCACGATCAATAGTATAGGAATACGTGATTGTGCTGCTGCTAGTAGACGAATAGGAGCAGTAACCGTTACCTTTCTGCGAATCCACGGTGGGACCGTCGGCATTGATCGTCAAGCTGGACTCAGGGAGAGAATACCACACATTATCACTGATGCCGGTAGCGTCCTTCATCAGATCGTTCTGGAACTGGAATGTGTTGCTGGTATTAGAGAAATCAGTATTTACAAGTTGGGAGTTTGCAAGGAATCCCAGAGGAAGGTATGCATTGTTTTTGAGCAGATACACATTGCCCTCGTTATAGACGGTGTCAAAATAGGCGTTTTCTTCCACATCACCATCTCGTTCCAGCATATATTTCAGATCAAGGAACAGATTCGATACAGGAGAGCTCTCCTCAAAACTATATCGGTTATAGGTGTTCTTAGCTCCGTAGCCCAGTGCTTTCATAAATTCGGTGACCCGAACATTGGCGGAGCTGGTAAAAGCGGTAATGCCATTGTAGCCGTTTAGCGCGCCATCGTTGAGGGTCTGTCCGTGGGTTGCTTCTGTGCGATAGAACAGGGTATCTTTTTCTTGTTCTTTCATATAGTCGATGACAGACGCGGTGGTATCTTTTCCTTTGGGATAATTTGTAATGCTGGTCTTGGAGAAATTGACACCGAAGTTTACCAGATTCAAAATTAACTCCACTACCATAATTCCCAATAAAAATATGCCGTATGTGTTTTGGGGAGTGGGGGCTGCGAGGCGTTTTTTCTTTTGACGTGCAACTGTTGCACCAACAGCTTGCTGCTGAGATGTGGCATCTTTTTGACAGGCTTCGCAAACCAATGTGGTAAAGTATATCAGCAGAAGAGCACCATTATATGCCCAGAAAACGGAGTCTTTGAAATCATTGGTGCAGAGCAAAACGGCTATAGAAAGTAAAGCGGAGAAGGCAATCTGCCACAAACGAATGGTATCTCTGTGTGTCCACGCGCCGTATGCCATATATAGCAATACAAAGCTGTACAGGAAGCTGAAGCGGTAGGGGATCATATTTGTGAAATGGAAGCCGTGCCAAATATAATCCAGTTGCCGAATGATGAAACTGACATTAAAGAGAAGCAGGAGGAATACACAGCACAGCTTATCTCTGCGGCGGATTTTATCGCAGCTTAAATACAAAAACGCCAGGATCGTTGTAATGACACCGCAGTATACATTGGGCAGACCCTCCTTAAATGTGGGTTCCAGACCGCCGTTCATATTGCCTGCCACCTGTCGCATAGCATCCAGCAATCCCATCCAGGTGTCGTTGCTGGTTATGTTGAGCTGGAAACCTTGGGGGAACTTGTTGACACTGGATTGGGTGTTTTGCAATGCTGCCAGTGTGGGGAGCTCTAAAATTGCCGTCAGACCGATGGCGAGGAGAGAGAAGACTGCCATTACACCCAGGTCTTTCAAGAATTTTACAATGCCCTGCCAACGACAGATCTCATAACAGAAGAAGATCAGAAGAATAAAAATACAGGTGAACAGACCGATATAGTAGTTTGCCCAGATGGACAGAAACAGAGTGAAGGTATATAGGATAAACTTTCGCTCTTTCAGCAGAGCTACCATACCCAGAACGACTAAGGGGAGCAACGCAAAGGTATCCAGCCACATAATATTCCACTGATAACCCATTGCCCAGGCACACATTCCGTAGAAGCTGCCGAACATTGCAATGGAAAGGTCGTTCTTTTGGTATATCTTCTTCAGAAAGATCGCAAAGAACATACTGGCAAGGCCGAGTTTAATGGGGGTCAACATGGAAAAGTAACTTAAAACCCAATTTTCCGGGATCAACACGCTTAACAGATTGAGTGGGGATGCAAGATAATAGGAATAGAGTCCCAAGTAATCCATACCCAGACCGACACTCCAGTTATACAGCAGAGAGTTGCCGGATAGGAGAGATCTCCGGAAATCTAAAAAGAAGGGATAGTACTGATGGTACATATCCGAATACAGCATAGAAGATTTGCCAAAGGGGACGATTTCACCCACCAGCATAAAAATCAACATTCCCACAAACGGGAACAAGAAAGCCAATGCGGTGTAATTCCACTTGATTTTATTCAGCCGAGATTTATCCATAATGATCCCCCTAATGTATATTAAACCAATTCTATCATATTATTTCCCGCGGGTAAAGAGTTTACAAAAGAAAAAGGGTGCCAAAAGGCACCCTTTTTGCAGAAATGGGGATATTAGAGAATCAAACAGATCAGACCCTGCGCCCCTTCATTGACGATACGGGTTAAACTGCCGCGGAATTTCTCCCGAACATCCTCCGGTGTCCGGAGAAGCTTTGTTGTTAACCCTTCCTGGATCATAGCGTTCACGGATTTACCAAAAATATGGCTTTGCCACAGTTTATCCGGTTCTTCTGAGCTAAAATAGGCAATCATATCCTGGGATTGCTGTTCTCCACCGACCATTGGACTGATTTCTGTATCGATATCCACCCGTATCATATGAATTGATGGAGCACCTGCCTTCAGTTTTACGCCGTATGTGCTACCTTTTCGGACAACTTCCGGTGTTTGCAGAGTCATATCTCCCTCGCCGGGCATCACAATACCGTATCCGGTAGTCCGTGCAGAGGCTAATGCATCGGAGATTTTATCATAGTCCTTCTTGATCGCGGACAACTCTGTTAGCAAGGACAAAAGTGCTCCTTCGTTTTCTATGGGCATACCCGCTCGACTGCTGAGAATTTCGTAAAACAGCGCATCCGGGAATGCGAGCACACAGGTGACAGTACCGGTGGCCAGATCGGTTTGGGTTAAATTCACGGCAACTACCTGCTCAAGATTGGATAGGTTTTGTAGTTGATTTGCTGCAGTATTCAAGGTTGTAATTTTTTCAAAACAGTCTGTCAGAGCAGTGTACAGAGCCATCTTTACCGAGTGTGTATCTTCCAAAGCGTCCATCCAACGGGGCAGATGGATGTGCAGCTGCTGCATTGGGAATTGATACAACAGCTTGCCCAGCAGATTGCAGATTTCAGTAGCGGTCAGCGCTTGACAATCTGCAACTACCGCATCCACACCAAGGCGCTCCTGCAAAGATTTGTGCACCTGTTGGGCAGCAGGACCCTGCGGATCTGCGGAGTTGATGATCACAAGAAACGGCTTTCCGGTGCTTTGCATATCGTCGATGGCCCGCTCTTCCGCTGCGATGTACTCCTCACGGGGGATGTCTGTGATGGTGCCATCGGTGGTGATCACCAAACCGATGGTACAATGCTCCTGCATAACCTTTTTTGTACCCATCTCCGCAGCTTCTGTCATAGGAATCTCATAGTCGTACCAGGGAGTGGTTACCATCCTGGGAATACCGTCCTCCACTGCGCCGGTAGCTCCAGGGACCATATAGCCCACGGAATCAATCATTCGCACCTGCAGCAGGGTGGTACCGTCCGGCGAGATCTCCACAGCCTCTTCGGGAATGAATTTCGGTTCGCTGGTCATAATGGTCTTGCCGGAGCCGCTTTGTGGCAGTTCGTCTCTGGCGCGCTCCCGTCGATAGGGTTCTTCAATGTTGGGAATGACCATTTGCTCCATAACCCGTTTGATAAAGGTGGATTTACCGGTACGTACCGGTCCCACTACACCGATGTAGATATTGCCGCCGGTTCTGGCGGCGATGCTTCCATAAATGCTTTCCATTGCCAGCCTCCATTCTCTGCAGGAGCGCGCTCCTGTCACGGTTTACCACAGGGTATGTCCCAAATTCAAAGAATAGAACAAAGAAGCAACCACAATATATAGTATATAATATTGACTTTGTGGCACAAAATAGGTATAATATACTAGAAAAAATATGAAATTCGGCAGGTAATAGATATGGCGAAAACAAGACAGGAACAATACGGCAATTCCAGTATCTCTATGCTGAAGGGTGAGGAACGGGTTCGGAAACGCCCCGCAGTTATCTTTGGTTCTGATGATCTGGAGGGCTGTAAACACGCGGTGTTTGAAATCCTCTCCAACGCTATCGATGAGGCCAGAGAAGGCCACGGTGACACGGTCATTGTGACCCGGTATGAGGACCTCTCTGTGGAAGTGGAAGACTTTGGCCGTGGCTGCCCTGTGGATTATAACGAGAAGGAAAAGCGCTATAACTGGGAACTGGTGTTCTGCGAGATGTATGCCGGCGGTAAGTACGGGGAGAACGGAGAAAACTATGAGTATTCTCTGGGTCTAAACGGCCTCGGTTCCTGCGCCACCCAGTACGCATCGGAGTTTTTTGATGCTACCATTCGCAGGGACGGCTTCCGGTATGACCTGCATTTTGAAAAGGGCCGGAATAAGGGCGGACTGAAAAAAGAGCCGGTTGACCGGAAAAAGACCGGTTCGCTGTTCCACTGGCGACCTGATAAGCAGGTGTTCACAGATATCAATATCCCTGCCGATTACTACCGAGATGTACTGCGCCGGCAGGCGGTTGTAAATAAGGGCATTACCTTCCGTTTCCGCAATCAAGTGGGCAAGAAATTCGAGGAAGAGGAATACTGCTACAGTGACGGCATTCGCCAGTATATTGAAGAGCTGGTTGGGGACAATGCTTTTACGATGCCGGTATTCTGGGAGACGGAGCGCCGTGGTAGGGATGCTGAGAACCGTCCGGAGATGAAGCTGAAGATCACCACCTCTTTCTGCTTCAGCAAACAACTGAGTCATACTGAGTATTATCATAACTCCTCTTGGCTGGAGTACGGCGGCAGTCCCGATAAAGCGGTGCGGTCTGCCTTTGTAACTGCCTTTGACAAATACCTGAAGGACAGCAACAAATACACCAAGAATGAGAACAAGATCATTTTCCAGGATATTCAGGACAGTCTGGTGATCGTCACCAACTGTTTCTCAACCATCGGCTGTTTTGAAAACCAGACGAAAAAGTCTGTTAACTCCAAGTTTACGCAGGAAGCGATGACTAATTTCTTCAAAGAAATGCTACAGGTATGGTTCTTGGAAAACAAGCAGGAGGCCGACAGAGCTGCCGATCAGATTCTGATCAACAAGCGGGCTCGGGAATCTGCAGAAAAGACCAGAAGCAGCATTAAGAAGAACCTTTCTGCCAAGGTGGATATCGCCAACCGGGTGCAGAAGTTTGTGGATTGCCGCAGCAAGGATGTGGAAGCTCGGGAACTGTATATCGTGGAGGGCGACTCTGCATTGGGTAGTGTCAAGCTCTCCCGGGACGCAGAATTCCAGGGTATTATGCCTGTAAGAGGTAAGATTCTCAACTGCTTGAAAGCGGATTACAATCGGATTTTTGCTTCTCCCATCATCACAGATCTGGTGAAGGTGCTGGGCTGTGGCGTTGAGGTTGAGGGAAAGAAGTCTAAGGAACTGAGCTCTTTCGACATCTCCAGCTTGCGCTGGAACAAGGTCATCATCTGTACCGACGCGGACGTGGACGGCTTCCAGATTCGTACGCTGATCCTCACGATGCTCTACCGTTTGTGTCCCAAGCTGATCCGGGATGGCTATGTATATATCGCGGAATCTCCTCTGTTTGAGATTACCTGTAAGGACAAGACTTGGTTTGCCTATAACGAGGCAGAGAAGGTGCAGATTTTGAAGGAGTTAGAGGATAAAAAGGTGACCATTCAGCGCTCCAAGGGCCTGGGTGAGAACGATCCGGAGATGATGTGGATGACCACAATGAATCCCGAGACCCGCCGACTGATCAAGGTGATGCCGGAGGATGCGGAGCGCACATCCCATTATTTTGATGTTCTTCTGGGCGACGCGCTGAATGAACGGAAGAATTTTATTGCAGAAAACGGTTTCAAATATTTGGAACTGGCAGATATTTCGTAAGTGAGGTTCCTAAATGGCACGAAAGAAAAAAGAACAGGAACAGAAAAAAGCCAAGGTCAATACTGACGGCATTATGGGCTTGGCAGGCTCTACTGTGGAGCAGGCGATTTCCGAGACTTTGGAGATCAATTATATGCCCTATGCTATGTCGGTGATCGTCTCCCGAGCGATCCCGGAAATTGACGGCTTCAAGCCTTCCCATAGAAAGCTGCTGTACACGATGTACAAAATGGGTCTGCTCAACAGCGGACGCACAAAGTCTGCCAATATCGTAGGCCAGACAATGCGGTTGAATCCCCACGGTGATGCGGCCATTTACGAGACGATGGTGCGTCTTGCCAGGGGCAATGAGACCCTTTTGCACCCCTTTGTGGACTCTAAGGGCAACTTCGGTAAGGTCTATTCCAGAGATATGGCCTATGCTGCCGCCCGATATACAGAAGCAAAGCTGGATAAGTTCTGTGAAGAGCTGTTCCGGGATATTGATCTGGATACGGTGGATATGGTGGACAACTACGATGCCACTATGAAAGAACCCAGTCTGCTGCCCACTACATTTCCGAATGTGCTGGTGTCTGCCAATCAGGGTATTGCCGTGGGTATGGCCAGCAACATCTGCTCATTCAATCTGGCAGAGGTCTGCAATACGGCCATTGCCTTGATGAACAACCCGGAACACGACATTCTGGAAACCTTGCCCGGACCCGATTTTTCCACCGGCGGACAGCTTTTGTTTGATGAGGCTGCATTCCGGGAAATCTATAACACAGGTCGCGGCAGTTTCAAATTGCGGGCCAAGTGGAACTATGTAAAATCTGGCAACCTCATTGAAATTACCGAGATTCCTTATACCACCGCCAGTGAGGCGATTATGGATAAGGTGGCAGAGCTGATCAAAGCCGGCAAGATCAAGGAAATCGCCGATATGCGGGATGAGACCGACCTGGGCGGTCTGAAGCTGACCATCGATCTGAAGCGGGGCGTAGAGCCGGATAAGCTGATGCAGAAACTGTATCGTCTGACACCGCTGCAGGATAGCTTCCCCTGTAATTTCAATATTCTCATTGCCGGTATGCCCCGCGTTATGGGCATCGGTGAGATTCTGGAAGAATGGACTGCCTGGAGAACCGACTGTGTTAAGCGGCGTTTGTTCTACCAGATTCAGAAGAAGGAAGACCGCTTGCACCTGCTGAAGGGTCTGGAGCGGATCCTGCTGGATATCGATAAGGCTATCCAGATCATCCGGGTGACAGAGCTGGAAAGCGAAGTGGTTCCCAACTTGATGATCGGTTTCGGCATTGATGAAATTCAGGCAAACTATGTTGCTGAAATCAAACTGCGAAATATCAACAAAGAGTACATTCTCAAGCAGACCAAGGCGATCGACCAGCTGGAGCAGGAGATTGCCGATCTGCGGGATACCCTTGGCAGTTCCCGAAAGCTGAAGAATGTGATCATCAAGGAACTGAAGCAGGTAGCTGAAAAATACGGACAGAGCAGAAAAACTGAGATCGTATATGAATCCCAGGAGACGCATTTTGAGGAAGAAGAGGAGCAGATTCCCGACTACCCTGTGACCCTGTTTGTGTCTAAGGAAGGCTATCTGAAGAAGATCACCCAGGCCAGCTTGCGGATGAGCGGTGAGCAGAAGTTCAAGGAAGGCGATAGCCTGGCATTCTCCTGCGAAACCAACAATAAAACGGAGATCTTGGTGTTCACCAACCTGTGTCAGTGCTATAAATCCAGATTGTCTGACTTTGAGGATGGTAAGGCGTCTCAGCTGGGTGATTATCTACCCCAGAAGCTGGGTATGGATTCTGGCGAAACCGTGCTGCAAGTCCTTCTGCCCGGCGATTATAAGGGTTTTGTTCTGTTCTTCTTTGAAAACGGAAAGGCTGCTAAGGTGCCGCTGAGCGCCTATGAGACTAAGACAAACCGTCGCAGACTCACGGGTGCGTTCTCTGACAAGAGTCCGCTGAAGACCGCTATGGTTCTGGAGGAAGACCGGCAGGTGGTGCTTTACTCCACCGATGGTCGGGCGGCCGTTATCTCGACTGCTCAGCTGCTGCCTAAGACCACCCGCAATACTATCGGTGTCTCCGCTATGACACTGAAGAAAAAGGCGGCATTGAGCTACGCACAGCTTCTGGAAGACAGTGGCATCGTCAACGCCGGCCGCTATCGCAATAAGACGATCCCCACTGCCGGCGCAATTCTAAAGGAAGAGGATTCGCCGGATAAGCAAATCAGTTTTGATATGTAACGGAGGAACGATGAATAAAGTGCTGAAAAGAGTCGGAGAAATTTTGAAGGTTGCCGTAGGCTGTGCGCTGTTCGGATTGGGATTTAACTTGTTTTTGGTTCCCAATGGTCTCAATGCCGGTGGCATATCCGGCTTGGCAATGATATTGGTCCATATTCTGAAGACTGGCACTGTAGGTGGAATCACGCTGATAATGAATTTGCCTTTGTTTGCTTTGGGTGGATTGAAGATCGGTAAAAAATTCTTCTGGGGCTCCCTTGTAGGTATGGCGCTGAGTTCTGTCTTCCTTGATCTGTTTGCGTTGTTGCCGATCCCCAACACAGAACCACTGATCGCGGCGTTGTATGGCGGTGTGGTATGCGGTATCGGCTTGGGTATGGTGTTCACATCCGGTGTATCCACAGGCGGTTCGGATATTATTGTGCGGCTGCTGAAGCTGCGGTATCAAAATGTACCCATTGGTACAATCAGCATCATTTTTGATTTGTGTGTGGTGGTGCTGACAGGTCTGGTGTTCTGGGATATCGCCCTTTCATTGTACAGCGGTGTGGCAATATTTATTACCGGACAGGTTATCGATGCGGTAGTCTACCGCTTTGATTACTCCAAGGTCGCACTGATTATCACGAAACAGTATGAATTGATAGCCCAGAGTATCTCTGATAAACTGGAACGAGGCGCAACCTATCTCCACGGTGAGGGAACCTATAGCCGCGAACAGACAAAGGTGGTGCTGACCGCTGTAAAAAAGCAGCAACTAGCGGAATTGAAGGCGTTGGTGGTGGAAATTGATCCGGATGCCTTCATCATCGTGCAGGAAGCACACCAGGTTTTGGGAGACGGTTTTTCCCGGTATTCCAAGGATTCGCTGTAGAAAGGACGGATCGGAATGAAGAGAATAAAAACATTTATTGCGATGATCCTGTGTCTGATGCTGGTGCTTTCCGGGTGCAGCGTTTGGCTCAGCGGAGAATACCATAGTATTGTGCCTTATCGGGACGAGGGTGGAGAACAAAACAATACGTCCGCAGTGCACAGCACCTATCTGGATCTGCGCAACACGCTGATCGAATTGGTAAAAGCGGGAACGCAGGAGAGCATTCTGTATGTAACGGATATTTCCAATGATCAATGTGCCTATTTTGTTAAAACTGCAATCGACTATGTAATGAATTCAACACCAATCGGCGCATACGCAGTAAATGAAATAACTTGCGATGTAGGCACCAATGCAGGTAAGCGGGCGGTAGCAATTAAAATCGATTACCTTCATAATCGTTCTGAGATCCTCCGCATCAAGAAAACTAAGGATATGGATGCGGTACTGGATTTGATACGGGTGGCGCTTGAAAATCACGAGTCAAGTCTGGTTGTGCAGGTAGAAGAATACGGCACAAACGACCTGCCCCAGTTTGTTCAGAATTATGCAAATGAGAATCCTCAAAAATGCGTGGAAACGCCAAGAATCTCCGTGGCTACTTATCCGGAGGTCGGGCAGGAGCGGGTGATAGAGATCGCGTTCCTCTATCAGAATACCAAAGAGGCTTTGCGCAATATGAAACAGGTAGTGGGGGATATCTTTAAGTCTGCGCAGTATTATGTAAACAAAGATGGAGAGAATCAGGAGAAATACCAACAACTGTACACCTTCCTGATGGAACGCAACGAGCCCACATACGAAACCTCAATCACACCGGCATATAGTTTGCTGCGCCACGGTGTGGGAGACTGCAAAGCCTTTGCGTTGGTATATATGGCTATGTGCAGACAGATCGGACTTGACTGCCAGGTTGTTTCCGGAACGAAAAACGGAGAACCCTGGTCCTGGAATATTGTAAAAGAACAGGATACTTACTATCACGTGGACCTGTTGGAATGCAATAAGAAAGGTATGTTTGCAATGAAAACAGAGGAAGAAATGGCAGGCTATGTTTGGGATTATTCCGCATTTCAAGAACCCGAAAGCTAATATCAATTGGCAAGAGAATGCAGCATATTTTTGTGAAATAATGTATTGACATTTGCAGGAAGTGTGCTATAATGTCTCTTGTTCCGCGGGTGTAGCTCATCCGGTAGAGCGCCACCTTGCCAAGGTGGAGGTAGCGAGTTCGAGCCTCGTCACCCGCTCCATAAATAAGAGGGATGCGAAAGCATCCCTCTTATTTTTTGTGAAAGAGGGCGTGTTGTCAATTTTTACAGTTCACCTGTTATCCTACACAAAACTGCCAGATGGAATACAATCCGTCTGGTGGTTTTATTTTTCTGTATTCCCCGCCATTCTTCCAATGGTTTTTGTCAAATGGTTCTTGCTGTATCGGGTGCGTTTTCAGCACCCTTCTCTTGTATCAGCCTAAAACCTCCCGGTATAATGAAATCAAACCAATGAAAGGACGGGATATTATGAAACACAACACGGGATTATGGCAATAAAGCGGGTTTGGTTATTATTTCTGGGTATAGCCGGCAGCGCGGCGTGTGCGCTGTTGCTTGTTTTTGCTGTGCAGGCGCAATTGCACGTTCTGTCTCTGGAGCCGGATTGTATAGAGGAACCCTCCACTGATCCTTACGACTATTTAGGGATGGAGATACAAGACGTAGATGTTTTGCCTCTTGCCCAAATACAGCTTCCTACTGTAATTGAGGGAACAACCTTGATTGCGCAGCGCCTGGCCGCCTATGACGGACCGTTTTTGGAGGATGGCAGTGACCGGGAAGTTGTAAATGTTGCGGCGCTGGTGGTTTATAATGCCGGCCAGTATGAGATATTAAAGGCGGAAGTGATACTTGCGTGGGGTGAACTGCTATTTCGCTTTTACGGAGAGAATATACCTCCCGGGGAGACAGTCCTACTTCTGGAGCAAAATTGCCGTAGCTGTCTACAGACTAATTTCACCGCCTGTATGGGCTGGCAGATCACATCCAATGAGAATCAGGAGCCGAACGCTTACGTGCAAATTTCAGATAGCGCAATGGGGGCGGTAACGGTAACAAGTATATCTGAAAACACCTTGCGGGGTATTCGGTTATACTATAAGTCCTGGTTGTCACCACCGGATATTTATGTAGGCGGCATATCCAGAATGATTGAAATTCCTGTATTACCTGCAGGGGAGAGTGTGACTTTATATCCGCCCTACTATGCCTGCAATTATACCAAAATTGTTTCAATCTCCATAGACGGCATATGACAAACAGGATGTGAGGACTCACATCCTGTTTCTTGCGCATCCGTATACGTATTCCGATATGTGGTAACATTTTTCTATAAATTTTGGGAATAATGTTATTCATATTGCAAATAGTGATTATGGGAGAAAATAGTAGTTGTCAATAGCTGGAAAATGCTATATAATGACTAGGTTAAGGATTTAATATATCTTCGGGAGGAATACCTGAATGGAAAATAGAAACGAAGAGCTGAAGCGGTATTTACAGCCTGGCTGCCGTGTACATCTGGTAGGCATTGGCGGCGTATCTATGCGTCCTCTTGGCCTTGTGTTGAAGGGAATGGGTATGCAGGTTACCGGCTCTGATATGAGTGCATCTGTATCCACAGAGGAACTGGTAGCCAACGGAATCCCGGTGTATATTGGACATCAGGCAGAAAATATTGAAGGCGCACAGTGCATTGTTCGTACTGCTGCAGTCCATAATGATAATCCGGAAATTGCTGCTGCGCGCAGTGCCGGTGTTCCGGTATTTGAACGCGCTCAAGCTTGGGGTGTGATTATGCAGGCGTATCAGAATGCGGTATGCATCTCCGGCACCCACGGTAAGACCACCACCACTGCGATGGTCACCTATATCTATATGGCTGCACAGAAGGATCCGACGGTAATGATCGGTGGTTATCTGCCGCTGTTGAATGCAGGCCATCGCGTAGGAAACGGAGATACCATTTTGCTGGAAAGCTGTGAGTATTGTGACTCCTTCCTGAATTTTGCCCCCACTTTGGCTGTGATTTTGAATGTGGAAGCAGATCATTTGGATTATTTCAAAGATCTGCCAGATGTGCAAAAATCCTTCCGCCACTTTGCGCAGTTGTCCTCCGGAGGTGTGCTTGCCAATGGCGATGATCCTCACGTGGTGCAGACACTGGATGGCCTGTCCTATGTAAGTTTTGGACTGGAAGCACATAACCGTGTCCGGGCAGAAAATATCTGCGCTGATTGGCATCATTTTGATGTTATTTGTGATGGGCGGTTTTACTGCCATGTGGATCTGCAGACTTGGGGCAAGCACAATGCGATGAATGCCCTTGCAGCTGCCGGAACGGCTTGGATGATGGGCATCTCCGGCGAGTATGTAACTGCAGGTTTGTCGGGCTTTATCGGCGCAGATCGGCGTATGCAGTTCAAGGGTAAGTATCACGGAGCAGATGTGTATGACGACTATGCACATCATCCGGATGAGCTGGCTGCCACCATTGAGGCGGTGCGGTCTATGAACTATAATCGGGTAATCGTAGCATTTCAGCCCCACACCTATACCCGCACTCACGCACTGTTTTCTGAGTTTGTGAGGGAATTGAAGAAACCGGATCTTGTGATCCTGGCGGAGATTTACGCTGCCCGGGAACGGAACAGTGTGGGAATTTCCTCCAAGGACCTGCAGAATAAGATTCCGGGTTCTGTGTACTGCAAGACACTCCCAGAGGTTACAGATTATCTGCGCACCATCGCAAGAGAGGGTGATTTGATCTTGACTGTGGGTGCCGGAGATATCTATTGTGCCGGAGAGGCATTGCTGAAATAACGGAAAATGGAAGAGGCGTGTATTTTATGCGGAAATTGAATGTTTGTGTATTGTTCGGTGGCATCAGCCCGGAGCACGAAGTCTCCCTGCGGTCTGCCGAATCGGTTTTGAATCATATGGACCCGGAGAAATATAATATTTTTCCCGTGGGTATTACCAAGGAGGGAGATTGGATCCTTTTTGGAGGAAACGATTACTCCTTATTACCCGGTGGAGAGTGGCAGGAACATCCCGGCAATCGCCGGGCAACGATCTCTCCTGTACGGGGTCAGGGTTTGCTGAGCTTTGAAGGTGACTGTGTAGTCCGGGAGCAGATCGACGTGGTATTCCCTGTACTCCACGGAGAGAACGGTGAAGACGGCGCAATGCAGGGTCTGCTGCAGATGGCGGGGATTCCTTATGTAGGTCCCCACGTGTCTGCCTCTGCGGTTGCAATGGATAAGACGCTGACCAAGCTGGTGGTGGATAATGCCAAGATCACCCAGGCAGTATGGCAGCTGGTTCGCAACAGTGAACTGCAGAACCGTATGGAGGAGATCTTGGATAACCTGGAAGGTTATTTTTCCTACCCTGTGTTTGTTAAACCAGCGGGAACCGGTTCATCCGTGGGTGTGTCAAAGGCAGATAACCGGGATGCTTTGCGTGATGCACTGCTGCAGGCAGGAATCTATGATGAGAAGGTCCTGGTAGAGGAATTCATCCACGGCCGCGAGGTTGAGGTTGCCGTTATGGGCAATGACAGTCCTGTGGCTTCTGAGGTGGGCGAGATCGACTCCGGTGCAGAGTTCTATGACTATGATGCCAAGTATATTAACGATACTTCTGTGGCATATATTCCCGCCCGTGTCTCTCAAGAGATAGCCGAGGAATTGCGGGAAAAGGCAGTGAAAGTCTACCAGGCGATTGGTTGTCGGGGACTCAGCCGCGTTGACTTCTTTGTAACCTACGATGATAACCGTGTTGTGTTTAATGAGATCAACACGTTGCCTGGTTTTACCTCCATTTCTATGTACCCCAAGCTGTTTGCAGCCAGCGGAATTCCCTATAAACAGCTGATTGATATGCTTTTACAGCTGGCTATGGAGGAGTAATATGAAGCAGTTGGTGGTGCTGTCCATTCAGGGACGGCAGTCCTATGCCGGGCAAGAACCGGATACAGTGGAACTGGTCACGGAAGGCGTGATGGAATACCGGGACGGTGGCTGGGACATCAGCTATGAGGAAACGGATCTGACGGGTCTTAAGGGTGTGACTACCCAATTCCGTGTAGAGAATAATACGGTCACCCTGAACAGAACCGGAAAAATGAATTCGCAGATGGTATTTCAGGAAGGCGTATGCCACGATTCTCTGTACCAGATGGAATTTGGTGCTTTGATGCTGACTGTGTGTGCCACCCGTGTCAGGGCGGATATTACCCCTGCAGGCGGCACAATTGATCTGGTCTATAACATTGAGATAGAGCACAATGCCGCGGGTATCATTGAGTATTATCTGGATATTAAGGTGAAATAAAAATGCGTGTTGCCGATTGGCAACACGCATTTTGCATTATTGGGGGATACATTTGCGGTAACGTTCCACAAAGGCTTTGGATTGGTGGAGACTATCTACACCGGCTGCGAGCTTCAGTCGCAGGGTAGGCTCTTTTGCAGTTGCGATGAACTGGATGCGGTTTTTATAATCCGGATCAGCGCAAAGCATACTGACCGCTTCAAAATTTAGATTCCACATAGTAAAATGCACTTCTCCGGCCTTCTGCCGAATGTCGGAGATACCGACACTGCGGGCATTGGCTCGAAGCAGGGCGATATCGATCAGATTTAGAACACCCTTAGGCGGTTCGCCGTAACGATCCACAACTTCATCCAAAAGATCGTCCGCATCTTCCTGAGAACGAATGGCCGCCATTCTTCTGTACAGGTCCATACGTTCCTCTCCGCGGGAAACATAGTCCTGTTCCACATTGGCGGTAACATTCAGATCTGCGGTACAATCCGGCTCCTTGGCTCTCTCACCCCGTTCCTCTAACACCGCCTCGTCCAACAGTTTCAGATACATATCATAGCCGACGCTCATCATATGACCGGATTGCTCGGCACCCAACAGGTTGCCTGCACCCCGAATCTCCAGATCCCGCATCGCAATTTTGAAACCTGAGCCGAATTCAGCAAAGTCCCGGACGGCAGCAAGGCGTTTTTCGGCAATCTCACTGAGGGATTTGTCGGGGCGGTAGGTAAGGTAAGCGTAGGCGTGGCGGGAGGAACGGCCAACCCGTCCCCGCAGCTGATGCAACTGACTTAGACCAAAACGATCTGCGTTCTCTATAATCAGCGTGTTGACATTGGAGATATCCAGACCGGTCTCGATGATCGTGGTGCATACCAAAACTTGAATGTCGCCGTCTGCCATAGAGCGCATCACATCGCCAAGAGCCTCTTCGCCCATTTTGCTGTGGGCGACAGCTACCTGCAGACCGGGAATACGCTTTGCCAGCGCGGCGGCGCATTGATCGATGGTCTCCACACGGTTGTGCAGATAGTAGACCTGACCGCCCCGCTGGATCTCCCGGCGAATGGCATCGTCCAACACCGGGTTGCTATGTTCCATTACATAGGTCTGCACCGGATAGCGATCAGCGGGAGGTTCTTCAATGGTGGACATATCCCGAATGCCGGAAAGTGCCATATTCAGAGTCCGGGGAATGGGTGTTGCGGACAGGGTCAGCACATCTACACCTTGGGATATCTCTTTCAGCCGCTCTTTGTGGCTGACACCAAACCGCTGTTCTTCATCCACAATCAAAAGCCCCAGATCTTTGAATTCCACGCTTTTTTGAAGCAGCTTGTGAGTGCCGATGATCAGATCCACTTGGCCTGCTCGAAGATTTTGCAGTGTCTTATTCTGCTGGGTGGGAGTTCGGAAACGGCTGAGTACATCTATATTGACAGGAAAACCACGAAAACGTGCAACCGCAGTTTGATAATGCTGTTGAGCAAGAACGGTGGTGGGGACAAGGATCGCCACCTGTTTGCCGTCCATAACAGCCTTCATTACTGCACGCAGGGCGACTTCTGTCTTACCGAAGCCTACATCACCGCACAGCAGACGATCCATAGGAATCGGCGCTTCCATATCGTGCTTAATGTCAGCGATGCATCGTAGTTGATCGTCGGTCTCCGGATAGGGAAAATTATCTTCAAATTCCAGTTGCCAGGGAGAATCTGCCGCGAAGGCAAATCCTGCCTGCCGACGGCGTGCGGCATAGAGCTGGATCAGCTCACCGGCCATATCTTTGGCGGCTTTCCTGGCCTTTGCCTTGGTCTTCTGCCAGGTATCCGTGCCGATTTTGCTCAGACGCACATTGGCATCCTCGCCACCGCCGCCAATGTATTTGCTGACCATATCCAGCTGGGTCGCGGGAACAAACAGGGTATCAGACCCCTGATAGGCAATTTTGATATAGTCCTTAATTGCACCGTCAACCCGAATCTGTTCCATCGCCAAAAATCGGCCGATACCATAGTTTTCGTGAACTACCAGATCACCGGGGGAAAGATCCGTAAAGGAATTGAGCTTCTGGCGGTTGGTGGCGTTTTTTTTAGTCTGTCTGAGCCGGGGTTTGGTCTTTCCCGTCAGCTGACCTTCGGTCAAAATCGCCAATTTGGCAAGAGGGTACTCCATACCATAGGGCAACGTGCCTTCGGTTAGAAGAATCTGTCCGGGTTGAGGCATAGTAGTCAGGGGGATGCACAAAAAGGAGGACAGTCCCTTGCTGTGGAGCATTTCCTGCAAAAGCTCAGCACGTCTGCGAGAACCGCAAAGGACCAGACAGCAAAATTCCATCTTTTGGTAGTGAAGTAAATCTATAGCGGCGGTATCCAGGCTGCCGCCATAACCGGGTAACTGCTTGGCGGTCATCGGAAACAGCTGCTGGGGAGGGCATTCCTGCGGATAGCTGCCTGCGGCGAAGGTGTCCAGATAGATCACTGTGTGGTCGGTAAGATCCCTACAGAAATCCTCCCATTGCGCAACGAAACTACATAGCTCACCGGCTACCAACCCGCCTTGTAGAAGACTGTCCAGCTGCATACCCACATCCTCGATCCGCGTGTTGGCGGAACGGTGCAGGCTGCTTTGGTCACAGAGGATGATCACCGCATCCTGCGGTATATAGGAAAACGCGGTTGCAAACTCCGGATAAATGAAAGCAAGATATCGGTCAGAAGCAGCATTGTACAGCTGATTCTGATATTTTTCCAGATCTTTTTCAAGGGTGCTGATCAACGGTTGGTTGAGATGCTTGCGCCTTTTTTGCCGCGCGATCAGTTGAGAAATGTCGAAACACAGGCCATCCAGACCGCCCGGGTGAAGCCGAGGCTGGGTTTCACCTACCGGCAAAATGGTAACTTCATCAATATTCTCTGTGCGTCGTTGGGTATCCGGATCAAAAAGACCCATCGTATCCAATTCATCGCCGAAAAATTCCGCACGTATGGGAAGATCGGCAGCGGGAGAGAACACATCCAGTATACCGCCACGGACGGCAAACTGACCCGGACCCTCCACCATACCGCAGCGGCTGTAGCCTGCGTTGGTCAGCTGCTCCAGTAGGGAATCGATGCGGTATTCTTTGCCAACCTGCAGGGAGAAGGTGGCCTGTTGCAACATCTGGGGTGGCACGGTTCGTTGGCTGAGAGCATCCCAGGTCATAATCTGCAAAGATGTCTTTCCCAATGACAGGTCATAAAGCTGACGTAGACGCTTCTGCTCCCAACCTCTGGAGACTACCGCACTGTCGTACAGGGTCAGTTCCCGGGAGGGCAGAATGGGAAACTGTTTGCCTAAAAATGCCTGCAGCTCAGCCTGAATTCGCTTTGCAGCCAGATCGTCCTGACAGATGACGACGATGGGCCTGTGACAGTGAGCACGGATACCTGCAATCAAATGGCTGCGGTTCACTTGTCCAATGCCGGTGACGGCGGCAGGCTGATGCTGTGCGATGGCATTCAGCAGACCGGTGTACTCCGGCATCGAATTAAGAATTGAGAGAAGTTTTTCCATAAAAGCGCCTCACATTTTGGTTTTTTGTTCCACGCAAGAAAGCGGAAAGGGGGAAAATACCCCCCTTTCCGTGGCTAAATGACAATGTTCGATTTACGGCCGGAAACCGTTATATTGATTGGCGGCTTCTGAAACACCCTTTTCAACAATGCACAAAGCTGCTTTGCCGGCATAGGGCAGGGAAGCGGACAATACTTTCTCCTCGCTGGCGGAGAAGGTGGATAAGACCCAGTCGGCAAGATCTTGTTCCGGGTGAGGTTTGGCACCCACACCGATCTTGACTCGGGGAAATGCTTCTGATCCCAGTTCCTTGATAATGGACTTGATGCCGTTGTGCCCACCAGCAGAACCGTCGGCACGGACACGCAAACGACCCGGCTCCAAAGAGATGTCATCAAACATCACAATGATCCGCTGAGGCGGAATGTTGTAGTAGGCTGACAGCTGCAGGACAGAACGGCCGGACAGGTTCATATAAGTCTGTGGCTTCAGCAGGAACAGCTTCTTGCCGAGGTAGGTAGTCTGCCCGTAAAGTCCCTGAAACTTACCTTTATCTATCTTACAGCCGAGTTCCCCGGCCAATGCGTCGATTGCCCGAAATCCGCAATTGTGGCGGGTGCCGGTATAATCCTTACCGGGATTGCCCAATCCTACGATCAGCCAGCTTTCGCTCTTTCTTCCAAACACAGCTTAGAACAGGTCCGCGATGGAGGTGCCGCCGTGAACGTGGGAAATGGCCCGTGCAAAGATAGACGCCACATCCAGCTGCTTGATCTTGTCACAGGGGCAGTTCTCGGGCAGGGGAATGGTGTTGTGCACAACCACTTCCTTAATAACGGAGTTCTGGATCCGCTCGTAGGCAGGACCGGACAGGACGCCGTGTGTGGCGCAGGCATATACTTCCTTCGCTCCGCCAACAGTAACCAGCGCTTCAGCGGCGTTACACAGAGAACCGGCAGTGTCGATCATATCGTCAAAAAGGATACAGGTCTTGCCCCGGACATCACCGATGACATTCATAACCTCGCACACATTGGCCTTCTGACGGCGCTTATCCACAATAGCCAGACCCATATGAACCTTGGCAGCAAAGGCCCGGGCACGAGCGACAGAACCCACATCGGGGGATGTAACAACGAAATCATCGTGATTAAACTTGTCTTCGGGGAACTTGTCCAGATAGTACTTGACAAAAGTGGGGTTACCCAACAGGTGATCCACAGGAATGTCGAAGAAGCCCTGAATCTGTGCTGCATGCAGATCCATAGTCAGAATGCGGTCTGCACCTGCGGCGGTAAGCATATTGGCAACCAACTTAGCAGAAATAGGGTCGCGGCTCTTGGCTTTCCGATCTTGACGGGCATAGCCGAAGTAAGGAATGACTGCTGTGATACGGCCGGCAGAAGCACGACGGCAGGCATCGATCATAACCAGCAGCTCCATCAGATGGTCATTGACAGGTTTACAAGTGGACTGAATCAGGAATACATCGGCGCCACGAACAGTCTCTTCCAATGTGACGGAGACTTCTCCGTCGGAAAAGGTCTGTACAACACCTTTGCCCAGTTCCAGACCCAATTCCCGGCAGACGGTTGCCGCAAAGGCAGGATTGGAATTACCGCAGAATACTTTGATATTTTCGCCGTAAGCAATCATAACAAAAAATACCTCACTTTATTCTATTTCTGCTTATAGCCACAAGCTAGTCGAATCTAAAAACATTATAACATTATTCATCGGTAAAAAGCAACACCGAACTAAGAGAAATACTAACAAAAAATCCCAATGGAAATCAGTTGCCTTCCAACAATCCGTCAAAAGAAGATTTGTTTCCCCATTAAATCAGGAAAGACGAAATTATGTTTGAAGTTGTGCTTGTAGAATCATATCTACCGTGTTATACTATTTAGAAGACCATTATACTTGGGAGCCTGCTATGAAAGATACGATTCGCATCAAGGGAGCAAGAGAAAACAACTTAAAAAATGTGGATGTTACCATTCCGAGAGACAAGCTGGTTGTGTTTACGGGGCTCTCCGGCTCCGGTAAATCCAGTTTGGCCTTTGATACCATTTACGCTGAGGGACAGCGCCGGTATGTGGAAAGCCTCAGTTCCTATGCCAGACAGTTTTTGGGACAGATGGATAAGCCGGATGTAGATTCCATCGAGGGTCTTTCACCGGCTATTTCTATTGACCAGAAGACCACCTCCAAGAATCCCCGTTCTACAGTGGGAACGGTTACAGAGATCTATGATTATCTTCGCCTGCTGTGGGCTCGGGTGGGAATTCCCCACTGTCCCAAGTGTGGCAAAGAAATTCGGCGGCAGACCATCGATCAAATTGTGGATCGGGTTGAGGCAATGGGAGAAGGGACGCGTTTTGTTGTGCTTTCTCCGATCATTCGCGGAAAAAAAGGTGAACACCTAAAAATATTTGAAGATGCCCGGAAGAGCGGCTTTGCTCGTGTTCGTGTGGATGGAATCCTCTACGATCTCAACGAGCAGATGTCTTTGGAAAAGAATAAAAAGCACACTATTGAACTGGTTGTGGATCGCTTGGTGATCCGGGAAGGTCAGCGTCGCCGACTGACGGATTCCATTGAAACGGCCTGCGCCCATTCCGGTGGACTTGTGACCATCAGCCTGCCGGACTCAAAGGAAGAGTTTAGTTTCTCTCAGAACTATGCCTGTGAGGATTGTGGAATCAGCCTGACAGAACTAGAACCCAGAATGTTTTCCTTTAACAATCCGGCTGGCGCCTGTCCTGCGTGTACCGGTCTGGGCTTTCAGCTGGTTGCCGATGTGGATCTGGTGATCCCGGATAAGACCAAATCGATTTTTGGCGGCGCAATACAGGCTTCCGGCTGGAGTAATGCCAGAACTGACTCTATTTTTCGGATGTATTTTGAGGCGCTGGCACAGAAATATAAATTTTCCCCGACAGATCCGGTGCAGGACCTGTCTGAGGAGGCAATGCAGGTGATCCTCTACGGAACCGGTGAGGAAAAATTGCGAATGACCTACAACCGCGGTAACGGGATGGGCGTGTTGGAGCAGCCTTTTGAGGGTATTCTCAATAACATCAGCCGCCGCTATCGGGAGACACAGTCTGATGCGGCACGGAAAGAACTGGAGGAATGTATGTCCACCGCCCCGTGTCCCCATTGTCACGGAGATCGTCTGTCTGACATTGCCCGTGCAGTGACAGTTGGCGGGATCGGCATTATGGATTTGTGCCGGATGAGCATTGCCCAGGCGTTAGAATTTACTGAGAAGCTCCACTTAGAGGGTAATATGGCGCTGGTGGCCCAGCAAATTCTGCGTGAGATCCGGGCGCGTCTGCACTTTCTGATGGATGTGGGCCTGCAGTACCTGACCTTGTCCCGTTCGGCAGCAACGCTATCCGGCGGCGAGAGTCAGCGAATTCGACTGGCTACCCAAATCGGTTCGTCCTTGATGGGTGTTCTTTATATTCTCGATGAGCCCTCCATCGGCCTGCATCAGAGGGATAATGACAAACTGCTGAAGACATTGAAACACCTGCGGGATCTGGGCAATACGCTGATCGTAGTGGAACACGATGAAGATACGATGCGGGTAGCGGACTATATCGTAGATGTGGGTCCCGGGGCAGGTAGTCACGGCGGTGAGATCGTAGCGGCGGGAACGCTGGAAGACATTTGCGCAGAACCCCGCTCCTTGACCGGTCAGTATTTGACCGGTGTAAAGAAGATACCCGTTCCGTCTACCCGCCGGCAGGGGAACGGAAATGTTCTGTCAGTACGGGGCGCTGCAGAAAATAACCTAAAGAATATCGATGTGGATATCCCACTGGGAACGTTGACCTGCGTCACCGGTGTCTCCGGCTCCGGTAAGTCCAGTTTGGTGACGGAGGTTTTGAATAAGACTTTGCTTGGCAAGCTGAACCACGCCAGAACCCGTCCCGGTCTGTGCCGGTGCATTGAGGGCGTGGAGCATCTGAACAAGGTGATCGATATTGATCAAAGTCCCATTGGCCGTACGCCCCGTTCCAATCCGGCAACCTACACCGGACTGTTTAACGATATCCGGGATCTGTTTGCTTCAACCGCCGATGCGAAAATCCGCGGCTACGGTCCCGGTCGATTCTCCTTCAATGTAAAGGGCGGTCGGTGTGAGGCCTGTAGTGGTGACGGTCTGGTGAAAATTGAAATGCATTTCCTGGCGGATGTGTATGTTCCCTGCGAGGTCTGTCAAGGACAGCGGTATAACCGGGAGACACTTGAGGTGCAGTATAAGGGCAAGAACATTGCTCAGGTGCTGGAAATGCGGGCAGAGGAAGCCGTTGAGTTTTTTGAAAACCTGCCTAAGATTCGCAATAAGGCCCAGACCCTTGTGGAAGTTGGGTTGGGATATGTGAAACTGGGCCAATCCAGCACCACATTATCCGGCGGTGAAGCGCAGCGGGTGAAGCTGGCAACGGAGCTGGCAAGGGTATCTACCGGTCGCACCATTTATATTCTGGATGAACCCACTACCGGCCTGCACGCGGCAGACGTCCACAAGCTGATAGATGTTCTGCAGCGGCTGGTGGATGCAGGTAATACTGTACTGGTGATCGAACACAATCTGGATGTGATCAAAACCGCCGACCACATCATTGATCTGGGCCCAGAAGGCGGCGATATGGGCGGCTATGTGGTAGCGACCGGAACGCCGGAAGAGGTTGCAGCAGATCATCGCAGCTATACCGGCCGGTATCTAAAAAAGTATTTATAAAAAAGGTCCCTGCCCGACAGTTCGGGCAGGGAAAGGGTTAATTGATATTGCGGTAGGCTTTGGATTTTAGCACCTCTGACAGTTCCAGTAGTCCCTTGTCCCGTCCTCCGGCGTAGTCGCCGATCCGCAGAACAGGGGAGCGGAGGGTGGCATCAGTCTCCTTGGTGAGGGCAATGGTCATTGTAACGCGGGTATCTGTCCCGTCCGGGTGATCTACCAGCAAAGTGCCGCCGTGGGCGGTTGCGGTTGATCGGACAAGGGTCAAGCCCAGGCCGACACCCTTACAGCTTTCTTCGATCCCCGGCGTCCTGCGGTATGCAGAAAACAAATTGCCTGCAGTTTCAGTAAGACCGGGATTGCGGATAATGAAATTCAGCTGACTGTCGCTGCAGACCAACTTGATCTCTACGGTCTGGTCGGCAGAGGTGAATTTGATGGCATTGGACAGTAAATTATAATATGCCCGTTCGATCTGTTCCGGATTAGCAAGACCCAATACGGGATTCTGGGGGCCGGAGTATTTGATGGCAATGCCCAGATCTTCGGTTATGGCGCTTGCCTTCTGAACAAATTCCTCTGTAAATGCTGTAAAATTCACCATTTCCATAGGAGGCTGTACCGATGCCTGATAGGTAGCCGCATCGGACATATTGCTGATGATCCGCTGGATCTGGTACAATCCCTGATTGATCTGATCCGCCTGGATATTGTATTCTTCCCCCTCAAACTGCGTGAACAGTCGGTCGGATGCAGTCATCACAGCAGAGAGCGGAATCCGCAGGTGTTGCGCGGCCAAGGACAGCACCAGAAGCTGCTCGTTGCTTTGCTCGATCAAAAACAGATCAAAGCCATCCATATGTTGAACGGATGCGTTACAGGGAACACCGCAAACGGTCAGTGTCAAATACAGGGAACCCTGGGATAGTGCCTGATAAGCGGCTTCACTTTCTCCCAGCAACTGGGAAACGGGCATACCAACAGACAACTGATATTGTGCAGCGGCTTTATTCACAGCAGCAATGTGACCGTCTGTCACACAGAAAGCAGGGCGTTCTACCCAATTGAGCAAGGTGAAAGGGTTATTTGATTGTTCCATATAGCCTCTCCTCCTGTCATATCTTGTGCAGTAATTAGAAAATATACCATTTTTCAGAACCTATATCTCTATTTTAACGAATCCTTTCCAAAATAGCAAGTGAAATCCGCGAAAGAGGTGAGATTATGTCGATACACGAAGGGCACAGACAGCGGCTAAAGGGTCGTTTCCGAAAGGAAGGCTTGGATAATTTCGATGAACTGTATGTTTTGGAGTTGCTCCTGTTTTATTGCGTTCCCAGAAGAGATACCAATCCGTTGGCCCACACACTACTGGAAAAATTCGGTTCATTGACCGGCGTGCTGAATGCAAGCCGGGAGGAACTGGAAAAGGTTGATGGAATCAACGCGAATATATCAACATTTCTTTCTCTGATTATGCAGGTTGGACGGTACTATCAGGTAAAGCAGAACGAGCCGGGGAAAATTCTGCGTACCATCGAACAGTGTGGAAATTATTTGGTGCCGTATTTCGTTGGGCGGGAAGTAGAAACGGTATTCCTGCTGTGCCTGGATGCCAAGTGTAAGGTGATCTGCTGTAAGAAGGTTGGGGAGGGCAGTGTGAATTCTGCCAACATCCCGGTGCGGCGGATCGTAGAGATGGCGCTTGCGGTGAATGCCACCACCGTGATCCTAGCCCATAATCACCCCAGCGGATTGGCGATTCCCTCCGCCGACGATATCCAGACCACCCATCGGGTAGCCAAAGCACTGGAAGCGGTAGAGATGATCCTGGCAGATCACATTGTAGTTTGTAAGGATGACTATGTATCTCTGGTACAATCCCAGCTTTATAAGCCTCAGGACTGTTGTAGTATCTGATGATTTTAGAAAAAAGATTGAATGAAAGAACTGTTATTTCCATAGAGGAATATGCTCCCAAGGCTGATGGCGTGTCAGTTGTGGTGGCCTGATTTGAGGTGAGACAAATGCGTGTTGTTGTTGCAATTGATTCATTTAAGGGGAGCTTGTCTTCAATTGAGGCGGGCAACGCTGTAAAAGAAGCGATTTGCCGCCTGGATAAAAACGCCGAGGTTTTGGTAAAACCGTTGGCAGACGGTGGAGAGGGAACTGTAGAGGCACTGACTTCCGGTTCAGATTCGGAAACAATACAGATGTGGGTCAATGGCCCCCTTATGACCCCTGTGTATGCCAAATACTGCATTGTGAAGGATACCAATACTGCGGTGATCGAGATGTCTGCGGCGGGCGGCATTACACTGATTTCTCCGGAGCAGAGAAACCCGCTGGAGACCACAACCTACGGAGTGGGAGAACTGATTCAGAATGCAATTTCCAGAGGCTGTCGCCGTTTCATCGTGGGAATCGGAGGAAGTGCCACCAACGACGGTGGAACAGGTATGCTGACTGCTCTGGGTGCGCAGTTCCTAAATAAAGACGGACAGCCTATTGCGCTGGGGGCTAAGGGCCTGCAGGAACTGTGCAAGATCAGCACGGAGAATATGCTCTGTGAGCTAAAAGAATGTACATTTTATATTGCCTGCGATGTTAAAAATCCGCTGTGCGGGGAAAATGGCTGCAGTGCGGTTTTTGCGCCACAAAAGGGCGCGACAACTGAGATGATCCACCAAATGGATGCCTGGCTTGCAAATTATGCGGAAATAACCAAAACCGTGTCGGCACAGGCAGATAAGGATCGCGCCGGAGCGGGCGCGGCCGGGGGTCTGGGGTTTGCTTTTTTGGCATATACCAACGCTACCTTAAAATCGGGAATTGAACTTGTTTTGGAAGAAACAAAAATGGAAGAGGATATCAAGACTGCGGATATTGTTGTGACAGGAGAGGGAAGACTTGATGCCCAGACCGCTATGGGTAAAGCGCCCATCGGTGTTGCGAAACTTGCTAAAAAATATGGAAAGAAAGTGATCGCGTTTTGCGGCTGCGCAACTGAAGATGCGGAGATTTACAATGATCACGGGATCGATGCCTATTTTCCGATTCTGCGAAGTGTGACCACCTTGGAAGAAGCGCTGGATAAGGATAATGCCTACCAAAATTTGCGTGCTGCCGCATATCAGGTGTTCCGATTGACATAGCAGATACAACACAGAGGAAAGGAGTGAGATCGCAGTGGATAAATTCAAATTGGTTTCGGATTTTAAGCCCACAGGTGACCAGCCGGAAGCCATTGAGAAATTGGTACAAGGTCTGGAAAATGGTTTGAGAGAACAGGTCTTGCTGGGTGTTACCGGCTCGGGAAAGACCTTTACAATGGCCAATGTGATCCAGCGGGTAAACCGCCCCACGCTGGTTCTTGCTCACAATAAGACTCTGGCGGCGCAGCTTTGTTCGGAATTTAGGGAATTCTTTCCCGAAAATGCAGTGGAGTATTTTATTTCCTATTACGACTACTATCAGCCGGAGGCGTATATTGCCCATACGGACACCTATATCGAAAAGGATTCCGCTGTCAATGAGGAAATTGACCGGCTACGTCACAGCGCCACATCTGCACTGTTCGAACGGCGGGATGTGATCGTAGTTTCCTCTGTCAGCTGCCTGTACGGTTTGGGCGACCCCATTGACTATAAGAGTATGGTGATCTCTTTGCGGGTAGGGCAGGAACGGCCACTGGACGATATTCTGCGCAAACTGGCAGAGATTCGCTATGAGCGCAATGATATCGACTTTTCCCGCAATAAGTTCCGCGTTCGCGGAGATACCTTGGAGGTATACCCTGCTTACTGGGCGGGCCGTGCCATACGGGTGGAATTTTTCGGTGATGAGATCGACCGGATCTCGGAGATCAATGCGGTATCCGGCGTTGTGGAGCGGTATGTTGACCACGTGGCGATCTATCCTGCCAGCCACTATGTGGCATCCCGGGAGAAGATGGAACGGGCAATGAAGGAGATACGGGAGGAATGCGACCAACAGGTTGCTTTTTTCCGGGAAAACAACAAACTGCTGGAGGCGCAACGAATCGCACAGCGAACTGCATACGACCTCGAAATGTTAACGGAGATCGGTTTTTGTACCGGTATCGAAAACTACTCACGAGTGATTCAGGGAAGAGAGCCCGGTACACCGCCCACCACTCTGCTGGACTATTTCCCGGACGATTTTTTACTGATCGTGGACGAAAGTCACGTGACATTACCTCAATGCCGGGCTATGTATGCAGGAGACCGGAGCAGAAAAGATGCGCTGGTGAACTATGGTTTCCGGCTACCGTCTGCCTATGATAACCGGCCGCTGAATTTCCGGGAATTCGATGAAAAACTCAATCAGATACTCTATGTTTCTGCGACACCGGCGGAGTATGAGCAAACACGTGCTGGGCAGATAGTGGAGCAAGTGATTCGTCCAACAGGCCTTTTGGACCCTGTAGTGGAGGTCAGACCCATTGAAGGGCAGATAGATGATCTGATAGGGGAGATCAATGCCAGAACTGCCAAACAGGAACGGGTGTTGGTAACAACTCTGACCAAGAAAATGGCTGAGGATCTGACGGTATACCTGCAGAAGGCAGGAATCCGGGTCCGCTATATGCACTCGGATATCGGCGCGATGGAACGGATGGAGATCATCCGGGATCTTCGTATGGCGAAGTTTGATGTGTTGGTAGGTATCAATTTGCTCCGGGAGGGCTTGGATCTGCCGGAGGTAAGTCTTGTAGCGATTCTGGACGCGGATAAGGAGGGTTTCCTCCGTAGTGAGACCAGTTTGGTTCAGACCATTGGACGGGCTGCGCGAAATGCAGAGGGTGTGGTCATTATGTATGCAGATAATATGACCGCCTCTATGGTTGCAGCGATTACAGAGACGAAACGCCGTCGGGAAATTCAGGCTGCCTATAATGAGGCCCACGGAATCGTACCCAAGACCATCATCAAATCTGTGCGGGATCTGATTGAAATTTCTTCCGCAACTGCGGAGCGAAAGGGCCGTACCGGTGTGAAGATGACCAAGGCAGAGAAAGAAAAGGAAATCGCACGTCTGGAGAAACAGATGAAGGAAGCTGCCCGTATGATGGAATACGAATATGCTGCGATCTTGCGGGATCAAATTATCGAACTGCGTGGTACAATCTAAGAAATCCCCTCCAACCGGTTTTCCGGTGGAGGGGATTTCTTATTCATCTATTGGACCGATATATTGAAATCTGGGGCCGTTGTAGCCGTCTGTGCAGACGATCTCGCCCCACATAGATGCCGGCCTGACCCATAGGTTTTGTTCGCCGTAGAGCGCTCTGTAGACCACCATAGGCTCCAGTGTTTCGGAATGGCTGGCAATACCCAGTACGCAGTACTCCTTACCCTTAAAATGGCGGTATTTTCCGGGCTGAATTTCCATTATACTCCCCCTTATTATATGAGCAGAGCAATCTGGTGATATTCTATTGAGGAATATCGCCACGGGTACTGTCCAGGACAGATGCCGCGTTGAAGATTCCGGCGAACCAGTCTGCGTGGTGTGCCATATTTGCGCCGGTAACCATAATACGACCTTGACGGACATATTCGTCTGTGACAGTGCACCAAGGCTTGCCATCATTGCAGAAACCCAGGAAGTAACGGAAGCCGATGCTTTTTAGTGCTTCATACTTTTCTCCGGAGTAGACAGCATCGTCGGAGATATCACCCGACTGAGCGTATACCAGAATATCTGTGGAACCAATAATGGGGGTTACCTCGGAATTCCAGTTATTGAGGTCTGTCTGAATCTTAGTAACATTGTTTTCTTGGTAGGAGATGTTTTCGTATGTGTAGCAGGCCAGCGTATATCCTGCATCCTGCAGAGCAGCGACCACATTCTTCACTTCCACAACCTCTGCATTGTATGCATCTTCTCCAAAGATATCTTTTGCACTGCTGTGGGTGCGGTAGCCAAACAGACCGTTATAACCGGTCAGTGCCAAGGTTGCGCGGGCACCCTGATAGGAGAAATCGGGGTGGCGGGCAATGAACGCTTCCAAAATGGGTACAAGGTCAAAATTGCCGCTTAAAGTATTGCCGCTGCTGTCTACCAATGTGTTGGTGAATTTCGCACCGTCCCACACCAGCTTATTGGCAAAGCCGCAGCCATTGGCATCAGCGACCATATCACCGTCACTATCGATGAGATAATAGTTGTAATTTACATTGGTCTGAGTCAGCATTACCGGCTTTTTTCCGCTGGGCAGATACAGTGGTTTGGCTGCGTACACCACACTACCGTCGGAAAGGGTCTCGGTGGTGATGATGTTATCCGGATTGACCAGAACATAATCGTTGGAGTACAACTGCTGCAAGATATTTGCGAATTCTTCGGTTGTGACAAAGTTCCGGTTAAAGGAAGTGCCGTATTCGGAGTGAGAGAATGCCTGGGCAGGATCGGCAATCAAGAGCTGGAAAGACAGATTTAAGACCGTTCCAAGGTCATCCCAAAGTACCATACTGTCCAATGCGGCTTCATAAAAGAGCAGTTTGTCATTAACAGAAGGATACTTGGTAAAGTCTCCGGGGAAGGTGTAGAGTAAATCAATGGCTCCCTGATAGTCATATACATTAGCTAAAAGGTCAGCTTTTGCTATATAACTGGCAGCCAACTGTGCCATTTGGGCATCTTCTTCAGCCTGAGATATAGATGCAGCAATGCTGGCCTCGTCTTCTGCGTTTTTCTTTTGAACAGCTCTGGTGATGGAGCCAATAATGAAAATAATAATCAGCAGCAGGGCAACACCTGCAATGATCACCGGCAGGTAAGCTTCCTTAAAAACTTGCATCTTGCTGCGCGGTCTGCGTCGGGGGTTTACCGGGCGGATGGGTTCTTTATGCTGTTCATCCATACTGTCGCCACCTTTCAAATTTGTATATCACTGTTATTATATCGGCTCAGAAGGTAAATTGCAAGGTTTTTCCTGTTTCATTGATAAAAGCTGCCCGGAACATATTTTCCGGGCAGCAGGGAATTATACATATTCTACTGTGATCTCGCCGAAATTCACACCGGCATCCAACAAGATTTCTGCTGCGTGATTAGGATTTGGCGTGCCGCGAATCGCAAATTCCGCAAAAGAAGCGGTGCTGCTGGGGATCACCTTGCAGGTTTTGGGAACCAGAATCCGCAGTTCTCCAAAACTGCAGGAAGCATCTAAACGGCAATCTGGCGCAAATGCTCCGACTTGTGTCAGATCAATGGTGTATTCACCGAAATTCACCTGGATATCGCCACGCGTTAGATTCGGCACCAAAACAGGAACTGCTGTCTCACCGAAACGGGCGTGATATGTAAAGGCGTTGTCGTCAGATTGATAGTCGCTGCGACTCTTTTTGTTCTTACTGTGAAGGTGAATCTTTCTTTTCTTTGGCTTTTTCAGCGCATCAGCCAGCAGGCTGCAGCCAAACAAAATGATCAGCACTGCCCAAAAAAGGCTTTTATCATTTTTTAATGAGAAAATTCCCAGTTTGTTGAGCAGGGCAAACCCACCAAAGAGAATACAGCTGATACGGAAGAAGGATAGCCGACCAAACATTCCTACGCCACCCAGCATAATCAGCGCCGTGGGCCAAAGAATGTCCCATAGGGAGACATCCCAGGTATATATTCGGGAAAGCAGATACAAAACACCTGCGATCAGTACCCACAGGGCAAAACCGATGGCGTCCTGCCGACCGCTGTCCCAGTGGAACTCCCAATTGTTTTTCTGAAGGTGGATTCCGTCCGGCTCGTTTTCATCCTCCACGATCTCTGCCTGATGTACCTCCTGCCGGGGTTTGTGACCCAATAACGCATCTGTGCTGATGCCAAATACCTCCGCTAGCTGGGGAAGCAGGACTATATCCGGACAGGACTGGTCGTTCTCCCATTTGCTAATGGCCTGGGCGGTAATGCCTAGCTTCTCAGCCAGCTGGTCCTGTGTCATTTGAATACGCTTACGGTGGTAAACGATGCGTTTTCCCAAAGTGTCTTCCATAGCGCGCCTCCTGTTTGTTTGTGTTGGTATCATATCATAAAACAGATGCAGATGCTATCAATTATTCATTGATTTTTCCAGGATGCAGACACAACCACCGGTTGAATGATACTCAACCGGAAGTTGTGTGAGTTTTTCTTGCAAAAAAACGTCCAATGGGTTATGATAAAAATACCGATTGCAAGGAGATATATTATGGAAAAAATCACGAGTTTTACCATTGACCATATGAAGCTGCAGCCTGGCTTGTATGTTTCCAGAAAAGATCCTGTGGGAACTGAGACGGTAACCACATTTGACCTTCGGCTGACCAGTCCCAACGAAGAACCGGTGCTGAACACCGCAGAAATGCACACCATTGAGCATTTAGCAGCGACCTATCTGAGAAATGACCCGGTTTGGAAGGAGAAGGTTCTGTACTTTGGCCCTATGGGTTGTCGCACCGGATTTTATTTACTGCTGGCAGGTGATCATACATCCCAGGATGTCCTGCCGTTGGTGTTGGATTGCTTTCGATTTATCGGCGCATACCAGGGAACAGTGCCCGGTGCAAGCGCCAAGGATTGTGGCAATTATCTGGATATGAATTTGCCGATGGCAAACTTTTGGGGCAAGAGATATGCCACCTTGCTGGAAATGGCAGATGATACAAGATTGGTATACCCCAAATAAAGGAGAAACAGTATGAAACTTGGCATTATTGGCGCAATGGATGTGGAGGTTGCCAGCCTAAAGAATGTTATGGAGAATAAAACGGAGCGGATGATCGCCGGCTCAGTCTATTGCGAGGGTACATTGGAGGGTTTGCCTGTTGTAGTAGTACAATGTGGCGTGGGAAAGGTCAATGCCGCCCTATGTGTACAGACGCTGTGCGACTGTTTTTCGGTTACCTATTTGGTGAATACCGGCGTTGCCGGATCACTGAACGCGGCGCTGGATATCGGTGATTTTGTGATAAGCACCGATGCGATGTACCACGATTTTGATTGCCATACCTTGAATCCGGATTATCCGGTGGGACAGGTTCCCGGTCTGGCGGTGCGGGCATTTCCTGCGGATGAGCGACTGATGAAGGTTGCCTTTGAGGCTGCGGATCATATTTGTCCTGGTCACGCACACTTTGGCAGGATTGCAAGCGGGGACCAGTTTGTGTGTCAGAAGGAACGGAAAGAGAAAATTGTTTCCGATACCGGCGCCAAGTGCACGGAGATGGAGGGCGCGGCCATTGCTCACGGAGCGTGGCGCAATCAGATTCCCTTTGTGGTGATTCGCGCGATTTCCGACAAAGCAGATGACTCTGCCGAGATGGATTACCCTACTTTTGAAGCAATGGCAGCTCAGCGGTGTGCTGAGGTCATCCGGGTGATGGCAAAAGCCTTGCAGGAATCTGAATAGAATATGCCGGCGTATTACAATACGCCGGCACTTTTTATACCATACGAGATTGCTTTTCTTCCAAACGGTCAAAGTTGTGGATCCAGTCGGCCTTCAGAAAATAAATAAGAAACAGCACGGAACTGCAGGTCCAGGTGATGGGATATGCCCGTGAGACGGTAGTAAGGTGATTTACATACTTAACGGCAACAGTGATGTAGATCACACGGATCACACACCAGCAGCTGAGCATCACGATCATAGGTACGGATGCCTTGCCTGCACCCCGAAGGATACCTGCGATGCAGTGGGAGAATGCAAGCAGACAGAAGAACAGACAGATGGTACGCATATGCATTACACCATAGTCAATCACTTCCTGGGTCTTATTGAACAGGCTGATCAGTTGCGGCGCAAATTGGTAGAACAAAGCGCCGATGATTTCTGCCAGAATGACAGAACATAAGATGCCGAACACCACACCTTTTTTGACCCGTTCGTGCTTCTTGGCGCCCAGATTCTGACCAACAAAGGTGGAAAGCGCCTGGGAGAAGCAAGTGACGGGAAGAAAGGCGAAGCCCTCCAGTTTGGAGTAGGAGCCGCAGCCGGCCACAGCAGGCTTGCCAAAGCTGTTGATATTGGTCTGCACCACCAGATTGGCAAGGGCGATGACAGAATTCTGGATGGCTGAGGGCAGACCGAATCGCACGATCATTTTCAGACTGTCCCAATGGAAACGGATCTTTCGCCAATTCAGACGGTACTCTTCGTGGCAGCGGGTCAGCCGCAGATAACACAGAAGAGCGCTGATTCCCTGTGCAATGGTGGTGGCCAATGCTGCAGAGCCGACTCCCCAACGGAACACAGCAACAAAAACCAGGTCCAATACCACATTCACAGCGCTGGAAACGATCAGATAGTAAAGGGGATGCTTGCTGTCGCCTACCGCGTGGAGAATGCCCACGAAAATATTGTACATCACGGAGAATAGAGCGCCACAGAAATAGACTCGAAAATAGGATACCGATTGGGGAAAAACATCTTCCGGTGTACCCATCCAACGCAGGATGGTAGGGCTGAAACCAACACCCAATATTGTCAGAACGGCACCGGATGCCAATCCGAATGCTACATCAGTGTGAATGGCATCCCGCATCGCCCGATAATCCCGGGCACCGTAGTTCCGGGCGATCACAACGCCTGCGCCCATTGCCAGACCGTTGAAAAAGCCTATCATCATAAATACTAGACTACCGGAGGAACTGACGGCTGCCAGGGCATCGTCACCTAAAAAGTTTCCTACTACCCAGGCATCAAATGTATTGTAAAGCTGCTGGAAGATGTTGCCCAGCAATACCGGCAGGGCAAACAAAAGCAAGCCCTTCCAGATAGAGCCTTCTATTAAGGATTGTTGTTTCTGTGGCAAGGTTACACTTCCTTTGCAAATTTCCTCCCATCATTATGTGTCAGAATCAGCCAAAAGTCAATCCCTCCTTGCTATAACAAGGAGGGATTCTTGGTTATTGGGAATCTTCTACCAATCTGGTTTTGGTAAGTGTTGCTTTGCGGTAGTATAGTCCTGTTAAAATGCTGCACAACAGCCATCCGGCAGGGTAACTCAAAGCAATAGGTACAACTTCGTTACAGATCCGGGACATACCAAACAGGTACAGCTGTCGGAATAACACAAAGGAGCTGAGCATAATGACCATAGGGATTCGGCTGTTTCCGGATCCTCGGAGCGCACCGGCATAGATTTGGTTAAAGCAGCAAAGCAGGTAGAAGGGTGTCAATAGTCTTAAAAACAATGTGCCGTTGGAGATCACCTCGGGTTTGTCATTCAAAAAGCCTACAATATCGGGGGCAAATACCAAAACCGGGATCATCATAATTGCGGTGGCTGAAAGGGACAGGATGACGGCTCTTCTTACGCCTTGCTTGGCACGCTCAACTTGATTACTGCCAAGATTTTGTCCTACAAAGGTGGTAACAGCCAGAGATACGGATTGCATTGGCAAGAACAGCAACTGATCGATCTTCAAATAAGCCGTCCAGCCTGACATATAGTCCGGAGAGGGAGCGCCTAAATCAAAATGGGTGATATATGACTGAACGAAAACGTTGGAAAAAGCCGTGACGGCCATCTGCAGTGCGGCTGGAATGCCCACAATAAGAATCTTGCGAAGGATCGGCCAATGAAATTTCAGTTTTCTGAGAATTAGCTTGACGCAGGTATTTGTTTGGAGTAAGACAATGATGATCAGAACGGCAGAAACCAGTTGTGAGATGATGGTAGCCAACGCCACGCCCACAACGCCCATATGAAGCACCAAAACAAAAACCAGATCCAAAATAGTGTTCAGTACGGCACAGACCACCAAAAAATAGAACGGACGCTTGGAGTCACCAATGGCGCGGAGAATGCCGGCACCTATATTGTAAAACATCAGACCGATCATACCGGAGAAATAGATGGTCAGATAAGTGTTTGCGTCGTCTACAGCACCCTCATGAAGATCCATAAACCGGAGCATATGAGGAGAAACAAACAATCCAAAAGCGGTAAACAGAACGCTTAATACCAGTGTCATCAGCAGGGCGGTATGCACAGTATCTTCTACCTTGTCCTTCCGACCGGCGCCATAGTATTGGCTGATCACCACGCCGGCACCGGAGGCAAGTCCTGTAAAAGAACCAATGAGCATATTGACGATGGGAGCCACAGCACCCACCGCAGAAAACGCCTCATTGCTGACATAGTTGCCAACTACCCAGATGTCAATGGTGTTGTAAAGCTGTTGGAACAGGTTTCCCACCAGCAAGGGCAATGCGAATCGGATGATATGGCTAGTAATATTGCCTTTTGTCATATCTACGTCCCGCTGAGGGGACAGGCGTAGGGATGCCATTTGGCTACCTTCTCTCTTAACAGTCTTAGTTTAGCATAGGGGAAGCAATCAATCGTCGGTTAAAAGGTGAATTGCTCCCAAGGGATGCACACCGGCAGACGGTCTGTAATGATTTCGTCGATATGCAACAGCAGAGGAAAGTCTGCGGCGTGCAGTTCTCCGGTTGCGATTCTTTGGCGGATCACCTTGGCCACGCGGCCGGCAACCACCAGAGATTCCAAAGTAACGCCGTTTAATTCCTCCCTGGCTTCGTCAATCCCCATACCGCGGCCTAAGAGTATACCGATCAGCCGGGTGCGGCCACCGTAAACGGTTACATACAGATCACCAATACCCACAGCCAGGTTGTTTACATCCGGTGCGCCCTGGAAGGCCAACAGTTTTGTCATTTCTCGTACGGCCTGACCAAAGACAGCAGCTTGAGAATTGTAGTGCAGCTCGCTGTCCAAACCAAAGGTTCTTTGATTCAGCCCCACCGTTAAAGCAACGCCGAGAGCATAGCCGTTTTTCAGCGCCACGGCACTTTCAATGCCAACAATATCCTGTGACAGGCTGATATGATAATAGTCAGTCTGCATAACAGACTTCAGCCAAGCCAGATCGTCCGTATTCCTGCCGCAGAAAGCCACTTCTGTCTGGTCGTGCTGCACCAGCTCATAGCTGGTACAAGGACCACCTACCGCGTTTAAGGAAAGCCGCTTGCCGATGGAATCCAGCTTCTTCTGCCAGATATCAAGGTAGGTGATCAGCTTGCCGTCTTCGGTATCCATCAGACCCTTGGTAACGGTCAGCACCTTCATTTCGTCCGGCAGAACAGGAAGAATCGCCTCGGAGAACCACTCCACACCAAAACTGCTGACACCACCGATGACCATATCCGCGCCTTCCAGCGCATCAGACAGCTGCTCAATTTGAAAATATTCCACACCGGCAGGAAAGGGAAGGGGCAGCTTGGGATGCTTGCCGGTTGCTTTGCAGGATTCGATGATTTCTCGATCCAAAGGAGTGCCCACCAAACGGACAGTGTTGCCGTTCTCCCGGGCGGGGAACGCAAGGGCAGAGCCCATCATACCGGAGCCAATGATTGTGATCGTTGCCATTTTGTGTCCTCCATATTTGACTTTTTACTGATTACTTAGTATGATAATACCACGATTAAAACGATAAATCAACTAAGTGGCGGGGGAAACAATAATGGAAAATTATCTAGGTACAGAGCGGTGTGTATGCGGCAAAAATCACGATGTAGCAATTGATGCAGTGGTCATTGGCAAAGGCGTTTTGAAGCAGCTTCCGGAATTTGTTGCCCGATACGGGGCGAAGAAGCCCTTTGTGCTGTGTGACTGCAACACATACAAGGCTGCCGGTCAACTGGTTTGCAACCTGCTGGCGGAAAACAAAATCGCTTATTCTAAGTACATATTCCCCCAAAAGGCGTTGGAACCGGATGAGCAGGCCGTGGGTTCTGCCGTTATGCACTTTGATAATTCCTGCGATTTGATTATTGGCGTTGGTTCCGGTGTCATCAACGATATCGGTAAGATTCTGAGCAATGTATCCGGTCGTAAATATATCATTGTAGGTACTGCGCCGTCTATGGATGGCTATGCCTCCGCCACCTCGTCTATGTCTATGGACGGTCTGAAGGTATCCCTGGGCAGCCGCTGTGCTGATGTGATCATTGGCGATGTGGATATCCTCAAGAATGCTCCGGAGCATATGTTGAAAGCTGGCCTTGGAGATATGCTGGCCAAGTATGTGAGTATTGCGGAGTGGCGGATCGCCCATCTGATCACCGGTGAGTATTATTGTGAGCGTGTGGCTCAGCTGATCCGCGATGCTCTGAAAAAGTGCGTGGATAATGCCGATGGCCTTTTGCGGCGGGATGAGAAGGCGATTGAAGCGGTTTTTGAAGGCCTTGTGATCGGTGGCGTAGCGATGGCATATGCCGGTGTTTCCCGACCCGCATCCGGCGTGGAACACTATTTCTCCCACGTGTGGGATATGCGGGGTCTGGAGTTCGGTACGCAGGTGGATCTGCACGGAATTCAGTGTGCTATGGCCACCTTACAGGCAGCTAAACTGTACGATCAGGTGCGAAAACTGACCCCCAATAAAGAAAAGGCTGCTGCTTATGTGGATGCCTTTGATTGGGAGGATTGGAAGGGGCAATTACGTTCTTTCCTGGGCAATAGCGGCGAAACGATGATCGCTCAGGAGATGCGGGAGCAGAAGTATAATAAGACGACCCATCCCGCCCGCTTTGCTGTAATTGAAGAGAACTGGGATGCAATCTGCAAAATTTTGGACGAAGAGCTACCGCCGGCTGCGGTGATTGATCAAATTTTGGACACCATTGGTATTTCCTCCGATCTGCAGACCATTGGCGTGGATACTGCTACCGCCCGTATGACCTTCCGCTGCACCAAGGATATTCGGGACAAGTACGTGCTGTCCCGTCTGGCTTGGGATCTGGGCGTGTTGGACGAATTGTGTGAGGAGCTGTAAGAGGTAGGTATGGATAAGCAAGAACTGCTCAGAAGCAAAAAACTGTATCTGTTTGATATGGACGGCACCCTGTATTTGGGAAACCTTCTGTATGACTTTACCTTAGAACTGTTGGACACATTGAAAAAGACCGGCAGACGGTACCTGTTTATGACCAACAATTCTTCCAAAAGTGTGGATGACTACATTCAAAAGATGGAAAAGTTGGGCATCACTGCTACCCGTGAGGATTTTATCACTTCTTCGCAGGCAACTGCCTACTATCTTAAAAAACACTACCCTAATCATAGACTTTATGTCTGCGGAACTAGATCTTTGAAAAAAGAACTGGAGGGGCAAGGCTTTGTTGTTACAGAGCGGTTGGAGGAAGTGGACTGCATCGTGATGGGTTTTGATACAGAGCTGACCTTCCGGAAATTGGAGGATGTGAGCCGTCTGTTGCTGACCCGGCAGGATCTGCCATACATTGCCACCAACCCTGATTATGTATGCCCGACGGAGTTCGGAAGCGTGCCGGACTGCGGCAGTGTCTGTGATATGATCTTCAACGCCACCGGAAAGCGCCCTGTGGTGATCGGCAAGCCCAGCCCCCTGATGCCGGAATTGGCTATGGCGGAACACGGCTACACACGGGAGGAAACAGCTGTGGTAGGCGACCGGATCTATACCGATATAAAATCCGGCCTGAATGCCGGCATTACCGGTATTTTGGTGCTCAGCGGTGAGACAACCCGGGAAATACTGGAGGCGTCCCAGGATAAACCCCACCTTGTGTTGGAGGATGCATCGGAGATCATTGCAGCCTTGAAATAAAAGATACCCCCGATTCTGCGAATCGGGGGTTTGATTATGTTAAACTTAGAATAATCGGGCTATGTCCCATAGCAGGGATGATCTTATGAACCAAATCTTCGGTCTTCAGTCGCACAGTAGAGGTGTTGATACACGGGTGAACACCGATGTATTCTCCCACCAGCACATCACTATCGATCAGTAGTTGCACACGGTTGCCCTGATCATTCATAAGGCCCAGCACACTTAATGAGCCGGGGGTGATATCCAGAAATGCCTGCATATACTCTGCGTCAGCAAAACTTAATCGTGAAACGCCCAGCTGTGCAGACAGCTCCTTGGTCATAAAAACTTTATCACCGGGCAATAGGAGTAAGTAGAAGCAGGTCTTTTGACGGTTGCAAAGCAACAGATTTTTACAAACCGTGCCACCTAACACCGTGTCTATATGGGCGCAGGCCTCCATTGTCATAGCGGCTTCGTGGTCAACTCGCTGGTAGGAAATATTTAATGTGTCCAGCAAATCATATACCCGAATTTCCTTATCCAGTCGGTCGGAACAATCGACCGGTCTGCCGTCGTATAGAATCATTAAGAACCCTTCTTCCTGTAAAATTTTGAACAGTATACCACATTCTTTTTCAAAATGCTACCGTGTCTGTATAAAATGGAAAAAATGTCATAGGATACGGATTGTCAATTTGATGTTTTTCTGCTATGATAACAAAAAAACAAGAAAGAGATTACGATATGAGAGCTACAAAAAAAGCGGGAGAGTCCCGCACAGAACAGCAATATCTTGTTCGAGCTACCCATTTGAATCATTACGGCAGACTTTTTGGTGGCGTGCTGTTGGCGTGGATCGATGAACTGGCGGGCGTCGTAGCAACCAGACATTCCAACTCCTATGTAACCACTGCAGCCATTGACAATTTGCAGTTCAAAGGACCTGCTCACGAGGGCGATATGGTGGTCCTCATCGGTAATGTCACCTATGTCGGCCGTTCCTCTATGGAGATTCGCGTGGATACCTATATTGAGGCAATGGACGGAACACGCGTTATGATCAACCGGGCCTATATTGATATGGTTGCAATTGACAGTAACGGCGTAGCTGTTGAAGTGCCTGATCTGATTGTGGAGACAGAAGAGGAACGGCAGGAGTACGAAGCTGCCATAAAGCGGAAGGAAATGCGTATGCAAAGAAGACGGGACGGATTCTAAAATAATTAACAGGCACCGAAAATTCGGTGCCTGTTTTTGTTATTTGCTGTTTTTAACCAAATCAATAATGATGTCTGTACAGGCTTGAATACCAAGTTTGCTGCTGTCCAGACAGATGTCATAATTATGGGCTTGTCCCCAGTTTCTACCAGTGTAATGCTGATAGTTCACCTTTCTGCGCTTATCCTTTTCATTCAGACGGGCTTGGGGTGTTTTTTCAGACTCTCCGTACAGCCGCACGATCCGATCTGCCCGGAAATCCTTATCCGCGTGGATAAAAACGTGGAGACAATCCGCACGGTCCTTGAGGATATAGTCAGCATTTCTGCCTACGATAACGCAGGGGCCTTTTTCAGCCAGTTGCAGGATTACATTACATTGGATATTCCACAGAAAATCTGCGGTTGAAAGCCCGTTCATTACGCCGGGGACACCCTGAGGGGTAAAGGCGTAAGAGAATAGTGTTTTGCCGGGGGAGTGTTCAACGTGTTCCTCTACAAATGTGGGAGCAAATCCGGATTCCAGAGCGACTTGCTCTACCAGTTCTTTGTCGTAAAAGGGAATGCCCAGCGTGTTTGCTACCTCGCGACCGATGGTTCTGCCGCCGCTGCCGAATTCGCGACTGATGGTAATGACCTTCTTTTCCATAGAATACCCTCCTTTTTCGTTATTTAATTTCGATACCGAAAACTCGTTGACCGCGGGTTCCAACTACCAGAATATCCTCGTATACTGCAGGAGAAGCCTCGATGTTGTAGTCAAAATTAAGGATGTTGCAGACATTGCCCAACGCGTCCAGAAGCTGCATATTGCCGGCAGAGTCGCAGACAATAATGTGTGCAGTTCCATCTTCATTATATACCGCCACAGGAGAACTCCATGTGTAGGCGTTCATATACTTTTCCCAAACGATATCGCCGGTTTGAGTGTCAAGTGCTACCAGTTTTCCGTCACTGCGGTTGGGGGTGCGGGCTATGGCGTACAGGATCAGACCTTCCAACTGTGTTCCAGACTTGCCCAGAAGGGGTGTGGCCTGGATACCGCCGGAAACGCCGTCTACCGTGTAGCAGTCAAACTGTTGTTCCCAGATGATCTCACCGGTTTGTGCATCCAGTTTGTAGATGCTGATGTTACCGCGGTTATCGCGGCTGGTCCAGTGCAGGGAAGGCGCTGTGTAGAGAAAACCGCTGTCTGTTCCGTTCCATTCGAATACCGGGGTGGAGTTGGAATCGTCTCGGGTGTCCTGCGCCCAAATCAATTCCATAGTATTCAGATCAATACAGAAGAACATACCGCCGTTTTCGGAGATGTAGAGGTATCGATCCACAATCACGGCGCTTGCCTCATAGCCTAGCCAGTATCGGCTATAGGTGGATCGGTTAGTGCTGTAGCGGGTTTTTACTGGGTTGTACGGCGCAATGGTCAGCGTGCCGGCATTCTTATCAAATGCTGTATTCAGCTTCATTGTGTAAAGAATACCGCATTCTCCCAGCCAGATCAGGGTGTCGGTTTCCGCATCTACCAGAGGCGCGGAATCAAATGCGACCCAATCTCGCTGACGGAACGGATCATCGCCGCTCTTTTCCATCAGGATGCTGCAGTCGATCAGGCTGATGATGTAAAATCTTGGGGATTTACCGTTAATATAGTCACCGGAACCAATATACATAATGGGGAGACCGCGGGGATCCAAAGAACCGGTGCCCTTAAAATTCATACCCAGGTACAGAGGATCGCGGGTGTTGGAGCCATCCTCTAAATCATAGAAATAGATGTGGCCGTCCAGGGTGGCGTAGATCACCTCTACCAGATCCTGCTTGGCTTGCTTTTCCGGGTAAAGATTCATAATCGCTTTGGTCGCGTCGTCCCACTTGACAATCAGAGGCTGTCCTGTCCAGCCGCTGCCCGTCCAATCATTCAGCTGGCTGGTTTTCTGTGACCAGAGTTGCTCCAGAACCTGTTCTGTGACATTGGCAGTTCCGTAGACAGCGCTGTTTCGGTAGTTGTTGCCGCGAAAGGTGGAGATTCCCGGTAAGGCAAAGTAGTCTTCCGGTGCGCCAAAAGAGATAGGATCTGCGCGCAGATAGCTATCCACGATGTTTTCATCAACGATGATATCCCACTGGATACCCCAATTGGCGGGGTCACTGGAGTCTACATATTCGGGGAAAAAGGTAGGTGCAGGTTCGGTTTCCTCGGGCATAGTAATTTCAGTGGGCTGTGTCTGCTCAGGTACGGTGATCTCTGTGGGCTGTGTCTGCTCAGGCACGGTGATTTCCGTGGGCAGTGTCTGCTCAGGTACGGTGATTTCTGTGGACTCGGTCTGCTCCGGGGTGGTGTCTTGGGATTCTGTGCGTGGTTCGGTGGTGTCATTGCTAGCTGACGGTACACTTGGAGCCAGCTGGTCGGTTATCTGCTGAAACCGAATGAAACATGCAATTGTGCATATAAGAGCCACCAGAGTAGTTGAATAAATCAACGCCAGAAAAAAGTTACCTGGAGTTCGCTTGCTTTGTGAGGTGCTGATGTATGTAAGCAGAACGCTGCCAAATGTCAATACAGCCAGAATCACGTACAGCGCAATCAATGCAGACTCCAGATGTATATAATTTGCGCTTTGCCACGGAATATGAGTTGTAAAATGCAGTTTCATAGACATTCATCCCATTTTTTAGTTTTTGTCATTATAGCACGATTTTATCCTTGGCGCAAGCGATAACATTTGAATATATCTACTTTGTTTGTACTGATTGAAAAAATCTGGAAAACGTGTTATACTACCTGCAATCTTAAATGACAGGAGCGTCTTATGGATACTTTGATTTCTGTTCTTGCACAGGAACTAAAACAAAAGGAAGAATATGTCAGCAATGTTGTCGCACTTCTGGAGGAGGGAAACACGATTCCGTTTATTGCTCGCTATCGTAAGGAATTGCACGGCGGTATGGATGACACCACTTTGCGGAATCTGGAGACTCGTCTGAACTATTTGCGGAATCTGCAGGAGCGAAAGGGTGAAATCATCCGATCTATTGAAGGGCAGGGAAAGCTGACGGAGGAACTGGCTGCGGCCATTGAAGCGGCTGCCACACTGGCAGAAGCGGAGGACCTATACCGGCCGTATAAGCAGAAGCGCCGCACCCGTGCTACGGTTGCCAAAGAAAAAGGTTTGGAGCCGCTGGCGTTGGCGATCTTTGCCCAGAATGGTGATGAGCCTGCTAAGCTGGCAGAGGAATATATCAATCCTGAATTAGGTGTGGAGACGATAGAGGATGCCCTTGCGGGCGCTTCGGATATTATTGCTGAGATGATCTCCGATGATCCGGAAATCCGCAAAGCCCTCCGGGAGAAGATGGAGCGGCAGGCGATCCTGACGGTTCAGGCGGTGGATCCGGAAAAGGAAAGTGTCTATCAGCTTTATTACAGTTTCTCTGCACCGGTTTCTCGTTTGCAAAATCATCAGATTCTGGCAATCAACCGGGGCGAGAAGGAGGAATACCTGAAGGTCTCCGCGGCGTTGCCCGGGTTGGAGGGGCAGGCGCTGGTGTGTCGCAAGGCGCTGAAACCTACAATGTGGGTATCTGCGTTTGTCAAGGCTGCGGCAGAGGATGCCTACGAGCGGCTGATCGCTCCCAGCGTAGAGCGGGAGCTGCGTAATACCCTCACTGACCGGGCAGCGGAGTCTGCAATGGCTAACTTCGCACTGAATCTAAAACCTCTTTTGATGCAGCGTCCCGTAAAGGGTTTTGTGACGATGGGTCTGGATCCGGGATACCGCAACGGATGCAAGGTGGCGGTAGTGGACGGTACCGGCAGAGTGCTGGATACCAATGTGGTCTATCCAACATTTTCTCAGCGGAAGAAGGATGAGGCTATTGAGATCCTTTCTAAAATGATCCGTAAGCACGCTGTGAAGCATATTGCCATCGGCAACGGCACTGCATCCCGGGAGACAGAAGCAATGACGGTGGAGATGATTGGTAAACTCCCCGGCGTCAGCTATGTGATCGTGAACGAGGCCGGTGCATCGGTCTATTCTGCCTCTAAACTGGCAGCGGAAGAGTTTCCGGAATTTGATGTAAATTTGCGCTCTGCGGTCTCCATCGCCCGGCGGCTGCAGGACCCGCTGGCAGAGCTGGTGAAGATCGACCCGAAGGCAATTGGAGTCGGTCAGTATCAGCACGATTGCCCCCAGAAACGGCTGGATGAGGCTCTGGGCGGCGTTGTAGAGGATTGCGTGAATGCGGTGGGCGTGGATGTAAACACCGCATCTGCCAGCCTGCTGCAGCAGGTATCCGGACTGAATGCAACGACAGCCAAGAATGTGGTTGCCTACCGGGAAGAAAACGGTGCATTCACTGCAAGGAACCAACTGAAAAAAGTGCCCAAACTGGGACCGAAGGCATATCAGCAGTGCGCAGGTTTCCTCCGTGTGCCGGAAAGCAAGGAGATTTTGGACAATACCGGTGTCCATCCGGAGACGTATGAGGCTGCGCAAACCCTGTTGACTCTCTGCGGTTACGATAAAAAAGATGTGGCATCCGGCAATATTGCCGAACTGCAGGAGCGCTTTGAGAATCTGGGTAAGGAAAATGCAGCCCAGCGCTGCGGCGTGGGTATCCCAACCCTGGAAGATGTGGTAAAAGAACTGCTGAAGCCCGGCCGTGACCCACGAGATGACTTGCCTGCACCGATTCTTCGCACAGATGTACTGGAGATGAAGGATCTGAAGCCTGGTATGATTCTTTCCGGTACGGTTCGCAATGTAATCGATTTCGGTGTGTTTGTGGACATTGGTGTCCACCAGGACGGTCTGGTGCATATCTCACAGGTCTGCAACAAAAAGATCCGTCATCCGTCGGAGATCGTACAGGTAGGCGATGTGGTGAAGGTATCTGTGCTAGAAGTGGATGAGAAGCGCAAGCGTATCAGCCTTACGATGAGGAATATTCCCAAAGAAGCGTAACAAAAGGTCTGTTGCCAATGGGCAACAGACCTTTTTGTGTAATTATTCAGCCTGATAGACTACCTTGCCGTCAACGATGGTAGTCCAGGATTCGCCACCGATGGCAGACAGAGGATCTGCAGTCCAGATAACGATATCCGCGTCCTTGCCGACTTCCAGACTGCCTACCCGGTCTGCGATACCGGTCTGCCGAGCCGGGTTGATTGTGATAGCACGCCAGGCCTCTTCCTTGTCAAGACCAGCGTTCACTGCAAGGCCTGCGCACATAGGCAGGTACTGCAGGGGGATCACCGGCGCATCTGTGATGATGCTGATAGGAACACCGGCTTTGTGTAGTACTGCCGGGGTGGTAAAGCTTTTGTTGGATAACTCGATTTTTGTTTTGCTGCCGAGGCTGGGACCTACAAAGGCCGGAAACCCCTCCTGAGCAAGCTCGTCTGTAATCAAAGCACCGTCGGTGCAGTGATCCAGTGTGATGCCTACTCCAAACTCCTTGGCGATCCGGATAGATGTCAGAATGTCGTCAGCACGGTGGGCGTGGGCTTTTAAGGGAATTTCGCCCTTTAATACCGGGATCATAGACTCCAGTTTTATATCAAATCCGGGGTTCTTTCCGTTTTCTTTATCTTCCAGATAACGCTTTGCCTTGAACAGCAGCTCCCGCAAAAGGGCGGCCGTTCCCATTCGGGTCATAGGTGCTTTTTTGCTGCCCTGACCATAGCACCGCTTTGGATTCTCGCCAAAGGCGCATTTCATCGCGATGGGGGACTTGATGATCATATTATCCACTCGTTTGCCTGCAAGCTTGATTGCTGCAAACGTGCCACCCACAACGTTAGCGCTGCCGGGACCGGTGCAGGCAGTGGTAACGCCGCCCTGCAGGGCATTGGCAAAGGCTTCATCCAGGGGATTGATGGAGTCAATCGCCCGCATCTGAGGTGTGATGGGGTCTACTATTTCGTTGTAATCGTGACCTTCCCACGCCATTGCTTCATTGTCAAGACCAATGTGACAATGGGCGTCCACACAGCCGGGGGTGATCAACCGTCCACCGGCATCAATCACCTGCACACCGTCCGGAACGGGCAGGGAAGTGCCGATGGCGGCTATTTTGCCGTCGTCACCGATGAGAATACTTCCGTTTGCCAGTTCGTCGCCTACCATAGGTTTAATATGTCCGTTTTGAATGAAAATCACAGTGAAACACTCCTTTGTTTCTTTTTTGTTATCATATCACAATCTGCTGCCTTTGCAAAGGTTTTCTTTCCCTTGTCTTGACAAAAACCGGAAAGTATGTATACTAGAAGTAACAACCGAATAGACCGGTGAAACTTTCGGATATGTTGGCGCAGAACCGAAAGTCGAGGACTCTCTGGAGAACACATTTAGTTGTGTGCCGAAGGTGCAAGGCAATCGCCGAATCTCTCAGGCAAACGGACGGAGACGCCAGTAGTGGCACTTTGTGTATTCAGACAGTCCGCAAAGGATTGTCTTTTTTGTTGGAATTAAGAGAAAGAAGGAATTGGGTATGTACGGTAAGAATCTGGATGCTATCGGATTTGTGTCACAGTTTGATGAAGAAGTTGCTGCAATGATGGGACGGGAACTAACCCGTCAGCAGGATGGTTTGGAACTGATCGCATCCGAGAACTTTGCATCGCCTGCCGTGATCGCGGCAATGGGTTCTGTTTTGACCAATAAATATGCTGAGGGTCTGCCTGGCAAGCGTTATTACGGCGGTTGCCAGTTCGTGGACGAGTTGGAGAGCCTTTGCATTCAAAGAGCCAAGGATTTGTTTGGCGCGGAATTTGCCAACGTACAGCCCCACTCCGGAGCTCAGGCAAATATGGCAGTGCAAGTGGCTTTGCTGCAGCCCGGCGACACGATGATGGGAATGAGCCTTGCCAACGGAGGACACCTCTCCCACGGTAGTCCTGCTAACCTGTCCGGCAAGTACTACAACGTTGTCTCCTACGATGTCAACCACGAGACCGGTCTGATCGATTATGATGAGATTCGGGATCTGGCAAAAAAGAACCAGCCGAAGCTGATTATTGCCGGCGCCTCCGCATACCCCCGCGCCATTGATTTTAAGATCTTTGCCGACATTGCCCACGAGGTCGGTGCGGTATTTATGGTGGATATGGCCCATATCGCTGGATTGGTAGCCGGCGGTGCTCATCAAAACCCTGTGCCCTACGCGGATATTGTCACCTCTACCACCCACAAGACCCTTCGCGGTCCCCGCGGCGGTTTGATCCTGGCAAAGGAAGAATACGCCAAGAAACTGAATTCTGCTGTGTTCCCGGGAACGCAGGGTGGTCCTCTGGAGCATATCATTGCGGCCAAGGCGATCTGCTTCAAGGAAGCGATGAATCCTGCTTTTAAGGCCTATGCATCCAATATCGTCAGCAATGCCAAGGTAATGGCAGATGCCCTTCTGGCAGAAGGCTTTGACTTAGTCACCGGTGGTACAGATAATCATTTGATGCTGGCGGACTTGCGACCTATGAATATCACCGGTAAGGAACTGCAAACCCGCTGTGATGCAAACCACATTACGCTGAACAAAAATGCAATTCCCGGAGATCCTGAGAAGCCTTCTATTACCAGCGGTGTGCGGATCGGTACCGCTGCGGTTACCACCCGCGGCCTGGGAGCGGAGGAGATGAAACAAATTGCCCACTGTGTTGCTTTGACTGCCCGTGATTTCGAGGGTACGACTAAAGAAGTTCACGATACAGTAGAAGCCATTTGTGAGAAGTTCCCCTTATATCGATAAATGCAAAAAGGAGCAGCGAAAGCTGCTCCTTTTTTGGTGGACCTGATCGGATTCGAACCGACGACCCCCACAATGCGAATGTGATGCGCTCCCAACTGCGCTACAGGCCCATAGGATCCTAAAGCAGATTATAGTGCGAAAACTGTGGCTTGTCAAACCATTTGTTTATATAAATAACGGTTGCTTACGAGTGAAGGGAGTGAAAAATCCCGGAAGCCATAGTAGCTTCCGGGACAGAAGTTCCAAAAGTGTTGATTATCTCTTGGAGAACTGAGGTGCACGACGGGCAGCCTTCAGACCGTATTTCTTTCTTTCCTTCATTCTGGGGTCACGGGTCATAAAACCGGCAGCCTTCAGAGTGGGGCGGTACTCGGGATTCAGAGTTACCAGAGCACGGGAAATGCCGTGACGGATAGCGCCAGCCTGACCGGAAACGCCGCCGCCGGCAACAGTGACAGCGATGTCAACCTTACCAACCAGATCGGTAGCGACCAGGGGCTGACGGACAACCAGCTTCAGGGTGTCCAGACCAAAGTAATCGTCGATATCGCGGCCATTGATGATGATGGAACCGGTGCCGTTCTCATAAACGCGAACACGGGCAACGGAGGACTTACGACGGCCGGTGCCGTAGTTATACTTCTTCTTGCTCTCGTACATAATCAGTTACCTCCATTAGTCCAGTGTCCATACTTCCGGCTTCTGAGCAGCGTGGTTGTGCTCAGCGCCCTTGCACAGATGCAGACGGCCCATGCAGTTACGGCCCAGAGTGTTCTTGGGCAGCATACCCTTAACAGCCAGCTCCATTGCGTAGTCGGAGCGGTTGTCCATCATAACACGAGCCTTGGTTTCCTTCAGACCGCCGATCCAGCCGGATACACGGTAGTAGGACTTCTGGTCCAGCTTGTTGCCGGTCAGAACAGCCTTGTCGGTGTTGATGACGATCACATAGTCGCCGCAATCCACATTGGGAGTGAAGTCGACCTTATGCTTGCCACGCAGCAGGTTAGCAGCGATAACAGCGGTACGGCCCAGGGGCTTGCCGGCTGCATCGACCACATACCACTTGCGCTCAACAGTTTCCAGTTTAGCTAAAGTAGTGGACATTATGCTTTCCTCCAATAGGTTAATTTATTTTGACAAATTCATATATAAGCAGTACAATGACTGCAAAACGCTTGATTATTAAAGCATACCAAATGGCAAATGTCAACCGGTTTTTTAAGAAAATTTACGAAATCATATATAAACTCTTAAAAACGCCTGTTTACTATTATATGCTCTGTTATGCTCACGTTCTATTTTTCTAAAAAACGGAGGAAAACGCAATATGCAACGGTTAATTGGACTTGTGCGCAGATGCGTGGAAGATTACGATATGATTCAGCCGGGGGATCGGGTCGGTGTCGGCGTTTCCGGCGGCAAGGATTCTCTGGCACTTTTGGTGTTTCTGGCGGAGCTGCGTAAGTATAATCATAATCCCTTTACCATTGAGGCGATCACCATTGATATGGGTCTGGGAATGGACTACAGTGGTATCGAACAGCTGTGTAAGGATTTGGAAGTGCCGTTTCATTTGGTTAGGACAGAGATCGGTCCCATTATTTTTGATCACCGGAAGGAGAAGAACCCCTGTTCAATGTGTTCCAAAATGCGACGGGGTGCGCTGAATCAAGCACTTTTGGATCTGGGATTAAATAAATTGGCGCTGGGGCATCACTATGACGATGCTGTGGAGACCTTTATGATGTCCCTGATCTACGAGGGGCGCATCAGCTGTTTCCAGCCGGTGACGGATTTGGACAGAACAGGCATCATCCAGATTCGCCCAATGCTCTACATCCACGAGAAGACCATTGATTCTTTTGTGACCCGTAAAGGCTTGCCGGTGCTTCATAATCGTTGTCCTGTGGATAAGCACACCAAGCGGGAGGAAATCAAGCAGCTGGTATATGACCTTAGTGCGACATATCCTGATTTGAAGGAACGCATTTTCGGTGCGATGCAGCGCTTGCCGCTGCCGGAGTGGGGACCCAAAGGACGGTACAAGCGTCCGAAAGAACAGTAATAGAAAGGGTGCGCCAAGCGGCGCACCCTTTTTGTGATTCTTTTACTTTTTCAGTTGCTTCTGCAGCCAGTTCTTACCGGATATAAAGCGTTCAACAATATAGGTAACCACATAATCTCCAGCGGCATTGATCATTGTGGCCGGAGGATCTACCAGATTGCCCAGGGCAATTGCGATGGGATAGGCAATGGCCAGCTGATCGGGGAAGAAGATGGTGCAGAGCACCAATTCACCGGTACCGCCACCGCCGGGGATGCCGGACATAGCAACCGAGGAGAACACAGCGACAATAACAGCCAAAATTGCTTCACCGGTGCCAAAGTCTTTACCAAAGATACCAAACATAAAGGCGACTTTAATAATGGCAGACATCGAAGAGCCGTCCATATGCATAGTAGCACCCATAGGCATTACGATGTCCGCAACGTCCTTGCTGATACCTGTGTCCTCCGCTGCTTCCAAATTGGTGGGGATTGTCGCTACAGAGGAGCAGGTACCGAAGGATACGGCTGCAGGCTTAAACAGGTGCTTAAACATTACCTTCACAGCACCCTTGCCGCCGCCAAAGCGGGCATAAATCGGGAAGAAGGTAAACATATACACAAAGCAAATTACATAGTAGATGATTAGCGTTCTGCTGTAATCACCGATCAGTTCCGGGCCGTATGTAGCCACAAGATAGGAAAAGAAACCGAAGAATCCGATAGGCGCATAGTATGTAATGATCTTGACGACCTTCATAATGCAGTTGGTCAGATCAGCCAGAAGCTTTGCGGTCATCGTTTCCTTGCCACCTGCCATCTGGATGCCGAAGCCAAAGAGTACGGCAAAGACAATCAGCGGGAGGATCGCCTTACGGCTTAAAAGCTCTGAAAAATCCGGCTTGGTGAAGAAGTTAATGATCATATCGCCAATGCCCAGTGTTTTGCCGATATCACCTTCTATTACGGTGTATTTGCCTTGTACCAGAGGGAAGATCCGTGCAACCACATACATAATTATCGCGGCGATGGCGGCAGTAGTAAAAAATGCGACGATGGTGACACCCATAATCTTGCCGGCGCGTTTTATACTGTTCATATTGGCTATGGCAGAGGCTATGGAGCAGAACACCATAGGAACCACGATACAGAACATCAAGTTAATGAAGATCGTGCCCAGAGGCTCCAGAATCGTGGCACCGGGATCCAGGACGGTCTGGCCGGCGGCGTCCTTGACCACAGGCCACAAGGCGCCGGTGATGCATCCGCCGATAATACCGATCAGCATAAAGGTGATGAAACCGTAATTTTTTATAAACTTCTTCATATCATTCCCTCCAAATATAGATAGAATATGCAGAATCTATGTATATTTTACAGCGCATTACTTGCAAAATAAATACAAAATATGCTATAATTATTGCAGAAAATGCTGTTGTGGAGGCGTAAATGGAAAACGCATTTGAAAAACGGGGATATCTATTGGAGGACTTTCGCCTGTTTCATCTGAATGATGCACAGGGAACGGATGTTGATTTTCACTATCACGAATTTTGTAAGCTTCTGTTGCTGCGTTCTGGCAGCGGTGGCTATACCGTGGATGGACAGCGTTACCAGTTGGAGGCGGGAGATGTGGTCCTGATCGACAGCCACTGTGTCCACAGACCGGAATTTGAATGTGGACAGCCTTATGAGCGTATCATTGTCTACATATCTCCGGATTTTCTGTTGGAAAATTCGAATACAGGCTGCAATTTGCAGGAGGTATTTGACGGGACTTACGGACACGTTCTGCGTCCTGAGAAAGTGGTACGGCTTAAGCTGTTTTCGTATATTCAACAATTGGAACAGGAGCTGTCAACAGAAGAGTTCGGACAAGAGATTTTTTGCAAAGAGCTTTTGCTGCGCCTGATTGTGGAGGTCGGCAGAACGATGCGCAATTGCAGCGTGTGCCGCCCAAAGGCCACAGTACCGGTCAGCGGCCGGATGCGGGATATACAACAATATTTGGATACCCATTTGACAGAGGATATTACCATCGATCAGCTGGCGGATATCTTTTATTTCAGCAAATACCATATGATGCGACGTTTTCGACAGGAGACCGGTCTATCAATCTATGGCTATCTGTGTGAGCGACGTCTGCAGTTGGCAAGAAATTTGATATCACAGGGCGTCAGCGCTACCCAAAGCTGTTATCAGGCGGGTTTTGGCAGTTACAGTGCTTTTACCCGGGCCTATGGAAAGCGGTTTGGTACGACCCCGACAGGCCGCGCAGTACTTTGCGCTCACAGAGATGAGACCTTTGAATAATCCGGCATCAGGCTGGGAATACTTTCCTCAGAAGGAGGAGGGTAATCTTGGTAAAAGGAATTTCCCGACAGGTGATCGTGGTTCATCCCCAGAATGAGAAACTATTTGATCAGGCCATCTTCATATTGAAAGACAGTGCGGTAGGGGAAAAAGGGATTACAGATGAAGTGCTCCTAAAAGAAGCAGGTGCACTTTTGAACGGTACCAGATCCAGACAAAATGCTGTTATCAAACTGGCCGGACCTTTATGGGCAGGCTGCGGTGCGTTACTGACCGGGATCGTATGGTTATTGACATCGGTGTTGTAACTTGCTAAATGAAGACCATTATGGTATAATCACCCGGTATACAGAGAGGTGAGAGCTGTGCAGATCGGAAACCTGGAAGTGAATAATCCAATCGTTCTTGGCCCTATGGCCGGCGTAACCGATTGGGCGTTTCGGACAGTATGCGCGGAACTGGGTGCGAACATAACCATTACAGAGATGGTATCCTCCCGTGCGCTGATTTACAAAGACAAAAAAAGCGCTGCGTTGCTGAAAAAGAACGCGGGCAGTTTGTGTGGCGCTCAGATATTCGGTAACGATCCGCAGATAATGGCACAGGGTGCCCAGTTGGCATTAGAAATCTCCGGTTGCGATTTTCTGGATATTAATATGGGCTGCCCGATGCCAAAAATCGCAAATTCCGGTGACGGCTGCGGCTTGATGCGTACGCCGGAGCTGGCAGGGGAGATTGTCAAGAAAGTGGTAAAAGCTGTGGATGTTCCCGTGACGGTGAAATGTCGTCTGGGTTGGGACAGAGGCAGTATTAATGTGCTGGATTTTACCAAACGTATGGAAGATTGCGGCGCGTCTATGGTCACAGTACACGGCAGAACCCGCAGTATGCTTTACTCCGGGGTGGCAGATTGGGATATGATCCGCAAGGTCAAGGAGCAGCTGTCCATACCAGTGATCGCAAATGGAGATATCGTAGATGGCGCTACAGCTGTGAAATGCCGCAAATGGACAAAAGCTGACGGTATTATGATCGGCAGAGCCACCTTTGGTAATCCCTGGGTATTTGCAGATGCCGCTACAGCGATGGCGGGAGGTACAGGTTATGACAGGCCGCCTCTTGCAAAACGAATCGATGTAGCGGTAAAGCAGATCGAAATGGCGCTTGAGGACAAGGGGGAGAAAATTGCTTGTCTGGAAGCTAGAAAACACTTTGCCTGGTACTTAAGGGGCGTAGCTTACGCCAACTTTTATAAAGAACAGATCTCCGGTATTCAAACTATGTGCGATGTGTATCGGATTGCCGAGGGCATTCGTAAAGACTTGAAATAATTGCATAGTATCGTTTGTTCACCGTTTCACATACTACCTCCGAGGTGGTTACGTGAAACGGTGGATTTTTTTTGCTCTGCTGGTTGCGGTAGCTTTATCAGTGCCGGTTTCGGCTGAGCCGATCAAGTGGGTGGATTTTGCCATTCCCTATGAGTCGCTGCAGTATGCTATGCAGGTGGATATAGAAACAGCGGAGCAGGAGAAACATATCAGCTGGATCGATATATTTGCATTGGCCGGGTGCAGAACAGGGGGTAAGTGCGGACTTGCCTCTGTAAAAAAGGCGGTGGCGGATCTGGGGGGAGAAAAGACACCCCAACAGCTGCTTGGCGATCTGTACCGGTACTATGATTACTACCACACAGCATATGAAGCGGTACTGGGTGGTCTGCTGGGGAATTTTGCAATAGAAGTCAACGGGGAGGTAAAACCCGTCTACGGACTAAAGGCCTTTAGCCCCATCGCAGCCGGTTATAGCTACCGTCATTGCTCCGATTTTGGAAATCAGCGCAACTTTGGATTTGCCAGAAGGCATTTAGGTCACGATATGATGGGCGCTTTGGGAACGCCCATCGTGGCGGTAGAAGGGGGCGTTGTGGAAGCAATGGGCTGGAACCGATACGGCGGATGGAGGATCGGCATCCGTTCCTTTGATTCCAAGCGCTACTATTATTATGCCCACCTGCAGAAAGATAAGCCTTTTTTGGAGAATCTAAATGTAGGAGATATCGTTCAGCCGGGGGATGTGATTGGCTTTATGGGACGCAGCGGATATTCGGATCGGGAAAATGTCAATAATATCGAGACGGTGCATCTGCATTTCGGAATGCAGTTGGTGTTTGATGAAAGTCAAAAGGAGTGCAACTCGGAGATCTGGATTGATGTGTATCCGATTGTGCGACTGCTTAGTCAACACCGCAGCTCAGTGGAGCGTAAAGAGGAAACCTGGGTGCGTAAATATTCCTTTGTGGATTTGGACACAGAAAACCTGGTAGAATAAGTGTAAGTTTGTGTAGTTTTTTCGAAAAAATTGACCCATAAAGATTTGACAAATTAGGGGACCCTGTGATAGAATTTCAAGGATAAATATTATGGGGGAAGAACGGAATGATGAATGCACAGATGAAATTAAAGAACGTCAATTGCTGTGTTGATGGTATTGTTTCCTCCGTTGCCTCTTTGTTTGGCGATTTGTTTATGGACGATAATGGTGAATATGTTGTTTTTCCCGGCTTTTGTGATGTGCACGTGCATTTCAGAGAGCCGGGTTTTTCTTATAAAGAGACCATAAACAGTGGCTCAAAGGCAGCGGCCAGAGGCGGTTATACTGCAGTATGTACGATGCCAAATCTGAATCCTGTACAGGATTCAAAGGAGCATTTGGCGCAGCAACTGAGATTGATCGAGGAAAATGCCTGTATCCACGTCTACCCTTACGGAGCAATCACAGTGGGTGAACGAGGCGAGGAACTGTCCGATCTGGAAGGTATGGCGAAGAATTCGATTGCATTTTCCGATGACGGACGGGGTGTCCAGAGCGACGATATGATGAAAGCGGCGATGCTTCGTGCAAAAGCTCTGGGGAAGATGATCGTTGCCCATTGTGAGGTCAACAGCTTGCTTAAGGGCGGATATATCCACGACGGTGTTTATGCAGCGGAGCACGGACATAAGGGTATTTGCAGCGCCAGCGAATATGAGCAGGTTGCAAGAGATCTGCGATTGGTAGAAGAAACCGGCTGTAGCTACCACGTGTGCCATATTTCTACAAAGGAAACTGTAGAACTGATTCGACAGGCAAAACAGAAAGGTCTGGATGTAACCTGCGAGACCGGACCCCACTACCTTGTGATGGACGACAGCTTTCTGCAGGAAGACGGCAGATTCAAGATGAATCCTCCACTTCGGGATAAGACCGATCGGGAGGCGCTGGTAGCGGGCATTCTGGACGGAACGATTGATATGATCGCCACCGATCACGCGCCCCACAGCGCTGAGGAAAAAGGTAAGGGCCTGGCCGGAAGTGCCTTTGGGGTGGTTGGACTGGAAACGGCATTCCCTGTGTTATACACCAAATTGGTATTAACCGGAATCCTACCCCTTGAAAAGTTGATTGATCTGTTTAGTGGCAATCCCAGAAAGCGCTTCGGGATCCCGGCAGGAGATGACTATACGGTATGGAATCTGAACAGGGAGTTTACGGTAGACCCGGCGGATTTTCTGTCTATGGGTAAAGCCAGTCCCTTTACCGGCTGGAAGCTAAAAGGTGAATGTGTGCTGACCGTCTGCGGCGGTAAGCCTGTATATATGAAGTGATTATGGAGGAATAAGTTATGCCAAAGAGAACAGACATTAAAAAGATTTTGATCATTGGCTCCGGTCCCATCGTGATCGGACAAGCCGCTGAATTTGACTATGCCGGCACACAGGCCTGCCTTGCCTTAAAGGAAGAGGGCTATGAAGTTGTTTTGTGTAACTCCAACCCCGCCACCATTATGACCGATACAGTCATTGCCGATAAGGTCTATATGGAGCCGCTGACTCTGGAGTATATTGCCAAGATCATCCGCTATGAGCGCCCCGATGCCATTGTTCCCGGCATCGGCGGTCAGACCGGTTTAAATCTGGCTATGCAGCTGGAGAAAAAGGGTATTCTGCGGGAGTGCCGTGTGCGGCTGCTGGGCACCTCCAGCGCATCTATTGAGCGGGCAGAGGACCGAGAGCTGTTCAAGCAGCTGTGTGAATCTATCGGAGAACCGGTTATTCCTTCTGAGATCACTTATTCCATCGAGGAGGCAAAGGAAGCGGCTGCGCGGATCGGCTATCCCGTGGTGCTGCGCCCTGCTTTTACTTTGGGCGGTACCGGTGGCGGCTTTGCATACTCCGAAGAGGAATTGGTGGAAATCGGTCTGAATGCCTTTAAGCTGTCTCCTGTCCACCAGGTTCTGATCGAGAAGTCTGTGAAGGGTTATAAGGAAATCGAGTTCGAGGTTATGCGTGACTCCAATGACCACGCCATTACCATCTGCGGTATGGAAAACATTGACCCTGTGGGTGTCCACACCGGTGACTCCTTGGTGGTTGCGCCCATTATGACCCTGTCCAAGGAAGACGAGAAGATGCTCAACGATTCGGCAATCAAGTTGATTCGTGAGCTGAAGATTGAGGGCGGCTGCAATGTTCAGTTCGCCTTGAATCCCGAGACTTCTGAGTATTATCTGATCGAAGTCAATCCCAGAGTTTCCCGTTCCTCCGCGCTGGCATCCAAGGCATCCGGTTATCCCATTGCCCGTGTGACCGCTAAGATCGCAGTGGGTATGCATTTGGAAGAGATCGCAATCGCCAACACCAATGCTGCCTTTGAACCAAGACTGGATTACACCATTGCCAAGCTTCCTAGATTCCCCTTTGATAAGTTTGCTACCGCCGCCAATACTCTGGGCACTCAAATGAAAGCTACCGGCGAAATTATGGGCATTGGCTCTACCTTGGAGGAGTGTTTGCTGAAGGGTGTCCGGTCTTTGGAGATCGGCGTTTGCCACTTCCATATGGCAAAGTTTGATAAGATGGCAACGGATGATATGCTCTCCTATCTGGAAACATTCCAGGATGATAACATTTTTGCGGTGGCTGAGCTGCTGCGGCGGGGCATTTCCGTGGAGAAGCTGCACCAGGTAACAAAGATCACTGCTTTCTTCCTGGAGGCAATCCAGCGGATCGTTGCGATGGAAAAGGTTATAAAGGCTCATCCCGGCGATGTGGAAACACTGAAGGCCGCCAAGAAGATGGGTTTCGGTGATAAGTTTATCGCCCAGCTTTGGAATGTGAAGGAAATTGAGGTCTATAACCTCCGCAAGGCACAGAACCTGTTCCCGGTATACCGTATGGTGGATACCTGCCATACCGGCGCGTATATCCCGTATTTCTACTCCTCCTACACCGGCGAAAACACCTCGATACTCACTAATAATAAGAAGATCGTGGTTTTGGGAGCAGGCCCCATCCGTATCGGTCAGGGTGTTGAATTTGACTACTCCACTGTACACGCGGTGATGACCATTAAGAATGCCGGATACGAGGCTATTATCATCAACAACAACCCCGAGACAGTCTCCACCGACTACACCACAGCAGACAAGCTGTACTTTGAACCTCTGACTACTGAAGATGTGATGAACATCATCGAGTTTGAAAAACCTGACGGCGTAATTGCATCTCTGGGCGGACAGACCGCCATCAATCTGGCGCAGCCGCTGACCGATCGCGGTGTCAAGATCATTGGCACAGATTGCGAAGCCATTGACAAGGCTGAGAACCGGGATGCTTTTGAAAAGCTGCTGTCTGAGCTGAACATTCCGCAGCCTACCGGTAAGGCGGTCACCAAGATTGAAGACGGCATCGCTGCTGCTGCCAATATCGGTTACCCTGTGCTGGTGCGTCCCTCCTTCGTTCTGGGCGGTCGCGCTATGCAGATCGTTGCCAATGAAGATCAGCTGCGTCACTATCTGAAGACCGCTGTTGAGATCGATGAGGACAAGCCGGTTCTGGTGGATAAGTATATCGAGGGCCGCGAGGTGGAGATCGACGCCATCTGCGACGGACACAATGTGTTTGTTCCCGGTATTATGGAACTGGTGGAGCGTACCGGTGTCCACTCTGGTGACTCTGTGTCTGTGTATCCCACATTCTCTATCTCCGACCGGGTCAAGGGCATCATTCTTCAGTACGCCAAGAAATTGGGTCTGGGTATCGGAATCGTTGGTCTGTTCAATATCCAGTTTATTGTGGACAGGGATGACAATGTGTTCATCATCGAGGTCAACCCCCGCTCCTCCCGTACCGTACCTTTCCTCAGTAAGGCAACCGGTTACTCTCTGGCAGATATCGCTACTGAGGTTATCCTGGGCAGAACGCTGAAGGAGCAGGGAATCTTCGACATCTATCCCGAGGAAAAGAAGCGCTGGTATGTTAAGGCACCTGTCTTCTCCTTTAATAAGATCCGCGGTCTGGATGCCTACCTGTCTCCGGAAATGAAGTCTACCGGCGAAGCCATTGGCTACGACAGCACAATGAACCGCGCCCTGTATAAGGCTCTGCAGGCTTCCGGTATGCACCTGCAGAACTACGGTACTGTACTGGTTACCATTGCCGATCGGGATAAGGAGGAGGCACTGCCCCTGATCCGCCGGTTCTATCAGCTGGGCTTTAATATTGAAGCTACTCACGGTACAGCCAAGTTCCTGAAGGCCAACGGCATCCGCACTCATGAGCTGGGTAAGATCGGTGACGGCAGCGATGAGATTCCCAATGCGCTGCGCCAGGGCCACATTGCTTATGTGATCAACACCAAGGATCCCGGTAGCGCCGGAAATGACGGTGTGCAGATCCGTCGGATTGCGACAGAGCACAATGTATCCCTGTTTACCGCGCTGGATACTGTCCGTGTCCTGTTGGATGTTTTGGAGGAAACCACACTGACCATTTCCACCATTGACGCATAAGGAGATCCGATGAAACAAGGTATCTTTGAGATCATTGAAAATACCGCCTTAACGGAGTCTGTGTTTCAGATGCGGCTCCGTGGCGACACCTCAGCCATTACGGCGGCGGGACAGTTTGTGAATATTCAGCTGGATGGTTTGTATTTGCGCCGTCCTATATCTGTATGTGACCTGGACGGAGATGTACTGACCATTGTGTACAAGGTTGTGGGTAAGGGTACGGAGCAGATGTCCCATATGCACCCCGGCGAAAAGCTGGATGTTCTCACCGGTTTGGGTAATGGGTATGACCTGTCCCTTTCCGGTGACAAGCCGGTGCTTTTGGGCGGCGGCGTTGGCGTTCCGCCTATGTATCTGCTTGCCAAACGGCTGATCGGACAGGGCAAACAGGTAAAGGTGATCCTGGGCTTCAATACCAAAGCGGAACTATTTTATGAGGACGCGTTTCAGGCGCTGGGCGCGGATGTGACCGTCACAACTGTGGACGGCTCATATGGAACCAAGGGCTTTGTTACAGATGCCTTAAAGGATATGGACTACACCTATTTCTACACCTGCGGTCCGGAACCGATGCTGAAAGCTATCTACAAGGCATCCAATACATCCGGTCAGATGAGCTTTGAAAAGAGAATGGGCTGCGGTTTTGGTGCCTGTATGGGATGCTCCTGCAAGACCATTACCGGATACAAGCGCATCTGCAAGGAAGGCCCTGTGATGCAGAAGGAGGAGATCTTATGGGAAGACTAAGTGTAAACCTGTGTGGAATTCCTCTGGATAATCCGATTATCCCTGCGTCCGGAACATTTGGTTTCGGCTATGAATATGCAGAGCTTTTTGACATCAATTGTCTGGGAACATTTTCTTTCAAAGGCACGACCAAAGATCCGCGGTTTGGCAATCCTACTCCCAGAATCGCAGAATGTACAGCGGGTATGATCAATGCTGTCGGTCTGCAGAATCCCGGTGTAGAAAAGGTGATCGCAGAGGAATTGCCGAAATTAAAAAAATGTTTCCACAAGCCTGTGATGGCCAATGTCAGCGGCTTTAGCGTGCCGGACTATGCTTACACCTGCGAAAAGCTGGATAAAGAAGAACAAGTAGGTTGGCTGGAAGTCAATGTGAGCTGCCCGAATGTTCACGGCGGCGGTATGAGCTTCGGCACAGATCCCAAGGCTGCAGCGGAAGTGACTGCGGCGGTAAAGAAGGTAACTACCAAGCCGGTGATCGTAAAGCTTTCTCCCAATGTCACTGACATTGTTTCCATTGCGAAGGCTTGTGAGGATGCTGGCGCAGACGGTATCAGCCTGATCAATACGATGCTGGGTATGCGGATCGATCTGAAGACCCGCAAGCCGGTCATCGCCAATAAGATGGGCGGTTTCTCCGGCTCGGCGATCTTCCCGGTGGCAGTGAGAATGGTATATCAGGTGGCAAACACCGTAAAGATCCCGGTTGTGGGTATGGGCGGTGTCAGCGGCGCAGAAGATGTGATCGAAATGATGCTGGCCGGAGCAACTGCCGTGGAGGTGGGTGCTGCCAATTTGGTAAATCCATTTGTCTGTCGGGATATTATCCAGCAGCTGCCTGCTGTTATGGACAAATACAGAATCAACACGTTAAGTGAAATTATAGGAGGCGCAAAATAATGGGTAAGGATGTAATCGTAGCCTGCGACTTTGCCAGTGCGCAGCATACTTTTGAATTTTTGGACAAGTTCACCGGTCGGAAACCCTTTGTGAAGATCGGTATGGAACTGTATTATGCGGAAGGTCCTTCTGTTGTGAAGGAGATCAAGGCCCGGGGACATAAGATATTTCTGGATCTGAAACTGCACGATATCCCCAATACCGTGAAGAAGGCGATGGCTGTCCTGCGGAATCTGGATGTGGATATTACCAATCTGCACGCTGCCGGCACAAAGAATATGATGAGAGCCGCACTGGAGGGCTTGACCCGGGAAGATGGCACAAGACCCCTGCTGATTGCGGTCACACAGCTGACCTCCACCGATCAGCAGAGTATGGAAGAGGATCTTTTGATCCACGCTCCCATTGACCAGGTGGTTATGCACTATGCCAAGTGCGCGGAGGAAGCAGGTCTTGACGGCATCGTGTGCTCTCCTCTGGAGGCGGGCAAGGTCCACAATACCTGTGGCAAGAGCTTTTTGACTATCACACCCGGCGTCCGCTTTGCCGACGGTGATGTTGGGGATCAGAAGCGGGTTATGACTCCTGCCCAGGCTAAGGAAATCGGTTCTGATTACATCGTGGTGGGTCGTCCTATTACCGCTGCTGCGGATCCTGTGGCTGCCTATGAGCGCTGCGTGGCAGAATTCTGCGACTAAAATTACGAAAGGAAAACTGTTATGGAAAGCTACAAGAGAGAATTTATTCAGTTCCTCCAGAGCGCTGGTGTACTGAAATTTGGCGATTTTACCGCTAAGAGCGGCCGTAAAATCCCTTACTTTATCAATGCCGGTATGATCAAGACCGGTGACGAGATCGCAAAATTGGGCGAGTTCTACGCAAAGGCATACTTTGAAAAGATTGGCAAGAAGCCTTCTGTATTGTACGGCCCTGCTTACAAGGGTATTTCCATTGCGGTATCTGCCGCAGTTGCGCTGAGCAAGGAAGGTCTGAATGTGCCGTTCTTCTTTAATCGGAAAGAGGTCAAGGATCACGGCGAAGGCGGCGTATTTGTAGGCTATGTTCCCCAAGCTGGTGAGGAAGTGGTCATTGTGGAAGATGTGATCACCGCCGGTACTGCCATCCGTGAGAGTATGGCAATTCTGTCTGCTCTTGAGGGCGTCAGGGTAGCGGCCACCTTTGTTATGGTGGACCGGAAGGAAAAGGGCAAGGGTGAAAAGGGTGCTATGCTGGAAGTTGAAGAGGAATTTGGTTTCCCGGTCTACTCTGTTGTGGATGTATACGACATTATCGAGTATTTGGAAGAAGACCCTGCCAACGAAGAAAATGTTACAAGAATTAAAAATTACTTGGCTGTGAATGGAGCAAAATAATGAGAAGCTTAATTGACATTGTTGATTTTTCCGTTTCTGAAATTGATGAGCTGCTGAAGGTTGCTTGTGACATCAGTGAAAATCCCGGTAAGTATGCAGATAGCTGCAGGGGAAAGAAGCTGGCAACTCTGTTTTTTGAGCCGTCTACCCGTACCCGGTTGAGTTTTGAAGCGGCTATGTATGAACTGGGCGGTAATGTGATCGGTTTCAGCGAGGCTAGTTCTTCCTCTGCTTCCAAGGGTGAGAGTATTGCCGATACCGCAAAGATCCTCTCTTGTTATGCCGACATTATGGCTATTCGACATCCCAAGGAGGGCGCACCCTATGTGGCTGCGGTTAATGCGTCCGTTCCGGTGATCAACGCCGGCGACGGCGGACATTGCCACCCCACTCAGACTTTGGCGGATCTACTTACCATTTATCGGGAATGTGGGAGATTGAACGATCTCACCATCGGTTGCTGCGGCGACCTGAAATACGGCAGAACCGTCCACTCTCTGATCTCCGCAATGGGTCGGTATGAGAATATCAAAGTTGTTCTGATTTCTCCGGAAGAACTGAAACTGCCCAAATATGTGAAATACGAGGTACTGGATAAGTACGGTATGGAGTATGTGGAAACCACCTCTTTGGAGGAGGTTATGCCGGAGCTGGATGTGCTGTATATGACTCGGATCCAGCGTGAGCGCTTTGATGACCCGTTTGTGTATGAGCGCCTGAAGGACAGCTACATTCTGACTCCTGAAAAAATGGCTGCGGCAAAGCCCGCTATGCGCGTTCTGCATCCGCTGCCCAGAGTTAATGAGATCAGCATCAAGGTAGATGATGATCCCAGAGCAGCTTATTTTCGCCAGGCTCTGAACGGCAAACTGATGCGTATGGCGCTGATTCTGAAATTGCTGAGAGAAGCCGAAGAGGGCAGACAGATGGAGAGAATCGTAACAGCCGATGATGTTGAGCTCATTTGCGATAATCCCCGCTGTATCAGTGCCACTGAGCAGGAACTGCCCCACAAGTTTAGACTGGTGGATACCACACACGGCATCTACCGTTGCATCTACTGCGAGGCCAAGAAAAAGCTTTAATATCAGAAGACAGGATACTATACAAATTCAAGGCAGGTTTTGGCGTCGTTCGTGTCAAAAACAGAGAATCCGTTAGAACCTGCCTTGACATAGAAACCCCGGCGTGATAAACTTAACAAGTAAAATTATAATCGTTCTTTGCGACTGACGGAGATAGTGGAGTACCACGGGGGACCAAAGAATGTAGGCAAGCCGACCGTCTGGGCGCATTTAACTCTTTGCTTGGGTTGAGTGCGCTCTTTTTGCGTCTTTGTTTGAAATGTTGGAGGTAACAGATGAAAAAAGTTGGCATTATTATGGGAAGCGACAGTGATCTGCCCATTGTGCAGAAGGCTGTTGATATGCTGAAAAGTTTGGAAATTCCGTACGAAGTACATATCTATTCTGCCCACAGAACACCTGTGGAAGCCCGCGACTTTGCGTTGAATGCAAGAGCAAATGGATTCGGTGCCATTATCTGTGCTGCCGGTATGGCGGCCCACTTGGCAGGTGCGATCGCTGCCAATACCACTCTTCCGGTAGTGGGTATTCCTTGTAAGGGTGGTATGATGGACGGCCTGGATGCCCTTCTGTCCACAGTACAGATGCCTACGGGCATTCCTGTTGCAACAGTTGCTATCAACGGAGCGGCCAACGCTGCACTGCTGTGTGCCCAGATCATCGCAGTGGAAGATGCTGCGCTGGCCGCAAAATTGGATGCAAAACGCGCAGCTGACGCGAAGAAGGTTCTGGAGAAAGATGTCTCCATTGCTGCAAATCTGTAAGTAAGAAGATCACACTCAACATCATAAAGGAGATAACAATTATGGAAAAGAAGCTTATTTATACCGGCAAGACGAAGGATGTTTATGCGCTGGAAAACGGTAACTGCCTGCTGAAGTTTAAGGATGATTGCACCGGTAAAGACGGCGTATTTGATCCCGGTGAGAACGCGGTTGGTCTGACCATTGACGGCGTGGGCGATGTCAACCTGCGGATGTCTATTTATTTCTTTGAGAAGATCAATGCTGCGGGAATTCGTACCCACTATGTCAGCGCCAATCTTGAGGATACCACTATGGAAGTCCTGCCTGCAAAGGTATTTGGTAAGGGTCTGGAAGTTATCTGCCGCGAGCGTGCTGTGGGTTCCTTTATTCGTCGTTATGGCGCGCTGATTGAGTCCGGTGCCAAGCTGCCTTCTTATGTGGAGACTACCCTGAAGGACGATGCCAAGGGCGATCCGCTGATCACCAAGGACGCGCTGGTTGCAATTGGTGTTATGACCGATCAGCAGTATGAGGATCTAAAGGCTCAGACTCAGGCTATCACCAAGATCGTCGCTGACGATCTGGCTGCTAAGGGTATGGAACTGTATGACATCAAGTTTGAGTTCGGCTATGATCCCCAAGGCAATGTTATGCTGATCGATGAAGTTGCCTCCGGCAATATGCGTGTCTATAAGGACGGCGAATATGTTGATCCTATGACCTTGAACAAACTGTTCTTCGCGTAATTTTATTTCTGGCAAAACCGTAAGGAGGAAATGACCTTGGGTGGCTTTTTCGGAGCAATTTCCCGCCGTGACTGTGTTTTGGATATTTTCTTCGGTGTTGACTACCATTCTCACCTGGGCAATCGCCGGGGTGGTATGGTGATCTATCATCCGGAGACAGGCTTCCAGCGGCAGATCCATAATATTGAGAATACCCCCTTCAGAACGAAGTTTGAAGGAGATTTGCGTGATTTTCAGGGTAATATTGGTATGGGCTGTATCAGTGATACAGATCCCCAACCGCTAATGGTTCGCTCCCACTTGGGTCTGTATGCTATTTCTGTGGTGGGAATTATCAATAATGCGGAGGAACTGATCGAGAAGTATTTTTCCGATCATGGCCATCAGTTTATGGCTATGTCCTCCGGCAAGATCAACCAGTCGGAGCTGATCGCTGCACTTATTAATCAGAAAGACTCTTTGGTAGAGGGTATTGCCCACGCGCAAAATTCTGTGGACGGTTCTGCTACAATCCTTCTTATGACGAACGAAAGCATCATTGTAGCCCGGGACAAACTGGGCCGTCTGCCGGTGCTGATCGGCAAAGGAGAGGATGGCTGCTGCGTATCCTTTGAATCCTTTGTATATCACAAACTGGGATATGAGGATCATTACGAGCTAGGCCCGGGAGAGATCGTACAGCTGACAGCGGATGGTACGGTAGTGCTGAAGCCCGCAGGCAAAGATATGAAGATTTGCGCCTTCCTGTGGACCTACTACGGCTACCCCAACTCCAATTATGAGGGTAAAAACGTAGAGGTTATGCGTTGCCGCAACGGCGAGATTATGGCTCGCAATGAAATGGGGCGAGGTACAATGCCGGATGTGGACTATGTAGCCGGCGTTCCGGATACCGGCGTGCCCCATGCGATTGGCTATGCAAACAGAAGTCATAAGCCCTTTGCAAGACCCTTCGTGAAATATACCCCTACTTGGTCCCGTTCCTTTACGCCTTCTAATCAGGCAGTGCGCAGCCAGGTGGCAAAAATGAAGCAGCTGCCTGTGCCTGAACTGATCGTGGGAAAGAAACTCCTTTTGGTGGATGATTCCATTGTCCGCGGCACGCAGCTTCGAGAGACAGTAGAATTTCTGTATGAGAGTGGCGCAAAGGAAGTGCATATGCGTTCTGCTTGTCCACCTGTGTTTTACGCCTGTAAGTATCTGAATTTCTCCCGCAGTAATTCTGCAATGGAGCTGATTGCACGGAAAACAATACAGGAGCTGGAGGGTGATGAGGCCGAAAAGCATATTGCCGAGTACGCAGAGTCCACCACAGAGCGAGGACAATGCCTTGCAAAGGCAATTTGTGAAAAGCTTGGATTTGACTCTCTGGGCTACCAGTCACTGGATGGCCTAATGGAGGCAATCGGTATTGATCCAGATAAGATCTGCACTTATTGCTGGAATGGCAAAGGTTAAATAGAGAAGGAGTTTGAGCTATGGAAAAAAGTTATTCCGAAAGCTACGCTGCTGCCGGTGTGGACATTACTGCCGGTTATAAATCTGTGGAACTGATGAAGAAGCACATCAAGCGCACCAGGAATGAAGGCTGCCTGGACGATGTAGGCGGCTTTGGCGGCTGCTTCGGTCTGAATGTGGCCGGTATGGAAGAGCCGGTACTGGTCTCCGGAACCGACGGCTGCGGCACGAAGGTAAAACTGGCGATACTTATGGACAAGCACGACACCATTGGTATCGATGCAGTAGCGATGTGTGTTAACGATATTATCTGCTGTGGTGCAAAGCCTTTGTTTTTCCTGGATTACATTGCCTGCGGCAAAAACTATCCGGAAAAGATTGCTACCATCGTTGGCGGTGTTGCGGAAGGCTGTGTACAGTCCGGTGCAGCGCTGATCGGCGGCGAGACTGCAGAGCACCCGGGTCTTATGCCGGTTGATGAGTATGATCTGGCGGGGTTTGCTGTTGGCGTGGTTGACAAAAAGAAGATGATTGACAATACCCGTATGGCAGCAGGGGATGTGGTGATTGCGTTGGCATCCACCGGCATTCATTCCAATGGTTTCTCCCTGTGCAGGAAAGTGTTTGATATTGATAATAACAATCCCAATCTGTATGTACCCCGGGATGAATTGGGCGGCAAGACCGTGGCTGAAGCACTTCTGGTGCCTACCAGAATTTATGTAAAAGCCATTTTGGCTTTGTTGGAACAAGTGGAAGTGAAGGGTATTTCTCATATTACCGGCGGCGGTTTCTATGAAAATATTCCCCGTAGCATTCCCAACGGTCTGGGCGCTGTGATTGAGCGCAGCGCTGTGAAAGTATTGCCCATCTTTGATCTGATTGCCAAGACCGGCAATATCCCGGAACGGGATATGTTCAATACATACAATATGGGCGTCGGTATGAGTGTGGTGGTAAACTCCGAGGATGTGGATAAGGCACTGGAAATCCTCGCCGCCAATGGGGAGACCGCCTATGTGATCGGTAAGATCGTTGCGTCCGACGAAAAGATAACCATTGTCTAAAAGCGAGGGATTTGGGATGGAAAAAGCGAGAATCGCGGTGCTGGTGTCCGGAGGAGGTACCAATCTGCAGGCGCTGATTGATGCCCAGCAGAACGGGATTCTGAAAAGCGGTGCGATCCGGGTAGTTATTTCCAATAACCGGGATGCCTATGCACTGACCCGTGCGGCCAAATTCGGTATTGCCGGGGAAGTGGTGCTGAAAAAGGAACTTGGCAGTCAGGGGGCTTTTGAAGATCGGATCAAAGAGATTTTGAATCAGTATCAGATCGATGTTATCGTCTTGGCTGGCTTTATGTCCATTCTCAGCCAGTCGTTTACATCCTGCTACCCCAAGCGAATTCTCAATATCCATCCCTCGTTGATACCCTCTTTTTGCGGTGAGGGATTTTACGGACTTCGTGTCCACGAAGCTGCCCTCAACTATGGCGTGAAAGTGACCGGCGCAACAGTCCACTTCGTCAATGAAATTCCTGATGGGGGAGAGATCATCCTCCAGAAAGCTGTGGATATTCAACCGGACGATACGCCGGAGACCCTGCAAAAGCGCGTAATGGAGCAGGCAGAGTGGATAATATTGCCTGCGGCGGTAGAGCAGGTTTGTAGTCAACTGTGAGAAAGGAATTCTGATATGAACGTATATGAAATCGGTTCTCTGAAAGAGAAGCTTTCCACCAATACATACCCCGGCCGCGGTATCGTGCTGGGTGTGACACCCGACGGTACTCATTCCGTCGCGGCTTACTTTATTATGGGCCGCAGTGTGAACAGCCGTAACCGCGTATTTGTGCAGGAACCGGATGGCATTCGCACAGAAGCCCACGATCCCAGCCTGATGAAAGATCCGCACCTGATTATCTATCATCCCGTTCGGGAAGCGGGCTGCGGTCTGATCGTCACCAACGGTGATCAGACTGACACCATTTGGGAGTACCTGGCAAGAGGGGAGAGCTGGGAAGCAGCTCTGCGTACCAGAGAGTTTGAGGATGATGGTCCTAACTGGACGCCCAGAATCTCCGGCCTGCTGGCCGGTGACGGCAGCTATAAGATGTCTATTCTGAAATCTGCCGATGCAGAAGGAACTGGCTGCGCAAGATTCTTCTATGAATATCCCGGTATCGCAGGTCTGGGTCATTTTATTCATACCTATGTCTGTGACGGAAACCCTGTGATCCCTACTTTCCAGGGCGAACCGGAGCGGGTAGCTATGGACAATGATATGGATGCATTTTCCAATATGCTTTGGACAAGCCTGAATCCGGACAATAAGATCTCTCTGTTTGTCCGTTACACGAATCTAAAAACCGGTGAATTTACTCAGAAAATCTTTAATAAGCATCAGTAAGGAGAATGGGATATGAAAGAGTTTGAACTAAAATATGGCTGTAACCCCAATCAGAAGCCTGCAAAGATCTATATGCACGACGGTAGTGAGCTGCCTATTCAGATTCTCTCCGGCAGACCCGGCTTTATCAACTTTTTGGATGCATTCAACTCCTGGCAGCTTGTGAAAGAATTGAAGGAAGCTACTGGTATGTGTGCGGTTACTTCTTTTAAGCACGTCTCTCCCACCTCTGCAGCAGTAGGTAAAAAATTACCTATGGAGCTTAAAAAGGCTTGCTTTGTGGATGATATTACAGGTTTGGATGAGAATCCTCTTGCTTGTGCATATGCCCGTGCCCGCGGCGCTGACCGGCTGTGTTCCTTTGGTGACTGGGTAGCCCTTTCAGATGTTTGTGATGAGTTAACTGCATCCTTGATTGCCAGAGAAGTGTCCGATGGTGTGATCGCCCCCGGTTACACTGACAAGGCTCTCGAAATTTTGAAGACCAAGCGCAAGGGTAGCTACAATGTGGTGGCTATTGATCCGGATTTTGTTCCTGCGGAGCAGGAAACAAAGCAGGTGTTCGGCATCACCTTCCAGCAGGGTCGGAATAATTTTAAGATTGGTGCACATTTGCTGGAGAATATTGTTACTGCTAACAAGACCCTTTCTGAAGATGCAAAAATCGACCTGATCATTTCCTTGATCACGCTGAAATACACCCAGTCCAACTCGGTGTGTTTTGCCTATGACGGACAGGCTATCGGCGTAGGTGCCGGCCAGCAGTCCCGCGTCCACTGCACCCGTCTTGCCGGTGGTAAGGCAGATACTTGGTTCTTGCGTCAACACCCTAAGACGCTGGCATTGCCTTTCCGTGAGGATCTGGGCCGCCCCGGTCGCGACAATGTGATCGACGGCTACATTAACGGCAACGAAGAAGATGTCTGTGCAGAGGGTATCTGGCAGAACTACTTTACCGTTCGTCCCGAACCATTGACGGAAGAAGAAAAGCGCGCCTTCCTGGATTCCCGTACCGGTGTGGCACTGGGTTCTGATGCGTTCTTCCCCTTTGCTGACAGTATTAAGCGGGCGAAGGCGTCCGGTGTATCCTATATTGCTGAGCCCGGCGGTTCCATTCGTGACGATCTGGTTATTGAAGAGTGCGATAAGAACAATATGGTTATGGCATTTACAGGTATGCGTCTGTTCCACCACTAATGGAGGATGTCTCTATGAAAATTATGGTCGTGGGTGGCGGTGGTCGCGAGCACGCCATCATCAAGAAATTAAAAGAAAACTCTGCCGTAGATGAAATCTTTGCTCTGCCCGGTAACGGTGGTATCGCAAAAGATGCTACCTGCGTGGCCATTGGCGCAAAGGAAATTGAGAAAATTGTGGAATTTGCGGTCAATACCGGTATCGACTATGCGGTGGTAGCACCGGACGATCCTTTGGTGTTGGGGTGTGTAGATGCACTGGAAGAAAAGGGCATATCTTGCTTTGGACCCAACGCAAAGGCGGCGATCATTGAGGGCAGCAAGGTGTTTTCCAAGAACCTGATGAAAAAGTACAATATCCCTACCGCCGCCTATGAAGTCTTTACGGATATGGACTCTGCATTGTCCTATCTGGAAACCGCACCGATCCCCACAGTCATTAAAGCGGACGGTCTGGCTTTGGGTAAGGGCGTGATCATCGCTATGACCCGGGATGAGGCTAAAGATGCCGTGCGATCTATGATGGCAGAAAAGGTTTTCGGTAAAAGCGGTGACCAAATCGTGATTGAGGAATTTCTCACTGGACCCGAGGTTTCTGTGCTGTCCTTTACCGACGGCAAAACTGTTGTGCCGATGATCTCCTCTATGGATCACAAGCGGGCAGGGGACAACGATACCGGTCTGAATACAGGCGGTATGGGTACAGTTGCACCCAATCCCTACTACACAGATGCAATTGCGGCAGAGTGTATGGAAAGGATTTTTCTGCCTACGATCAAGGCGATGAATGCGGAGGGTCGGACATTCAAGGGCTGCCTTTACTTTGGCTTGATGCTGACACCCAATGGTCCTAAGGTTATTGAGTATAACTGCCGGTTTGGCGATCCGGAGACGCAGGTAGTGTTGCCCTTGTTGGAAAGTGATTTACTGACTGTAATGCAAGCAACCACCAATGGAACACTGTCTGAAACAGAGGTAAAATTTGCTCAGAAAAACGCTTGTTGTGTGATTATGGCGTCCGAGGGATACCCTGCTGCCTACGATAAAGGCTTCCCAATGGATATTCCAGAAGCCGTTTGGGATCGTGTATATGTTGCCGGTGCGGCAGTGAAGGACGGCGTTCTGGTAACCAACGGAGGTCGTGTGCTGGGTGCGACTGCCATTGCTGAATCTTTGGAGACTGCTGTAGAAAACGCGTACGCTATCGTAAAGACGATTCGTTTTGATAATGCATACTACCGTAACGATATTGGTCAGCGTGCTTTGCAAGCAGGGAGGAACTGAAATTGGTTTATAGAGTATATGTAGAAAAGAAAACGGGCCAGACCCACGAGGCAGACAGCCTGCTTAGAGAAGCAAAAGAGTTCCTGCAGATTAAAAACCTGAGTAGCGTCCGTGTGCTTAATCGTTACGATTGCGAGGGCGTGGACCAGGCGCAGTTTGATTACGCGGTGAATACGGTCTTTTCCGAACCGCAGGTGGATGAAGTGACCTATGAAGTGCCTGTAGGTAGCATTGTGTTTGCAGTAGAACCTCTACCCGGTCAATTTGACCAGCGAGCTGACTCTGCTGCCCAATGCGTGCAGATACTGTTCCAGTGTGACCGCCCAATCATTCGCTCTGCCAAGGTGTACGTGTTGGAGGGCGCTCTGTCGGATGCAGAAATTACTGCCTTTAAGAAGCACGTGATCAACGCCGTGGAGAGCCGCGAGGCATCCCTGGACAAGGTTGAAACGCTGGTTGCAGAATATTCTGCCCCCCAAAGCGTTGCCACTGTTGACGGCTTTATCGATATGGATGAGGCTGGCCTGGCGGCGTTGCTGGATGCCCTGGGACTTGCAATGGATCTGGATGATCTGAAGTTCCTGCAGGCATATTTCCGTGATGAAGAGCACCGGGATCCTACGATTACCGAGGTGCGCGTGGTGGATACATACTGGTCTGACCATTGCCGTCATACCACATTCTCTACCCATATTGACAGTGTGAGTATCGAAGATCCTGCGGTGCAGGCGGCTTATGAACGTTATCTTGCAGCAAGGGTAGAGGTCTACGGAGAGGAAAAGGCTGCTAAACGGCCCCAGACACTGATGGATGTGGCCACCATTGGCGCAAAGGTGCTGAAAAAGCGCGGTCTGCTGCCGGAGCTGGACGAGAGCGAAGAAATCAATGCCTGTTCCATTCACGTAAATGCAAAAGTCAATGGAGAGAATCAGGATTGGCTGTTGATGTTCAAGAACGAGACCCACAACCATCCCACTGAGATCGAGCCCTTCGGCGGTGCCGCAACCTGTATCGGCGGTTGTATCCGTGACCCCCTATCAGGTCGTGCCTATGTCCACCAGGCTATGCGTGTTACCGGTGCCGGCGATCCCCGTGTGTCGTTGAATGATACCCTTGACGGTAAGCTGCCTCAGAGGAAGCTGTGTCAGACGGCTGCTGCAGGCTATTCCTCTTATGGCAACCAGATCGGTCTGGCAACAGGTCACGTTGCGGAATTGTATCACGATGGCTATGTGGCAAAGCGGCTGGAGTGCGGCGCGGTTGTGGCTGCCGCTCCCGCGGTGAATGTCAGACGGGAGCGCCCCGCTGCCGGGGATGTGGTGGTACTGCTGGGTGGTAGAACCGGTCGTGACGGTATCGGTGGTGCTACCGGTTCTTCCAAGAGCCATAATATGAAATCTCTGACTACAATGGCTTCCGAGGTTCAGAAGGGCAATGCCCCCGAGGAACGGAAGATCCAGCGGTTGTTCCGGGATCCCAAGGTCACAAGACTTATCAAGCGTTGTAATGACTTTGGCGCAGGCGGTGTGTCTGTTGCCATTGGTGAACTGGCGGAGGGCCTTCGCATTGATCTAGATGCCGTCCGCAAAAAGTATGAGGGCTTGGATGGCACGGAACTGGCAATTTCCGAGTCTCAGGAGCGTATGGCGGTTGTGGTAGCGGCAGAAGATGCTGACACCTTTATTGCAGCCGCTCAGGCTGAAAATCTGGAAGCATACCGTGTGGCGCAGGTTACCGAGTCTCCCAGAATGGTGATGACTTGGAAGGGCAAGGAAATTGCCAACCTGTCCCGCGCCTTCCTGGATACCAACGGTGCGGTAAAACACAGTGATGTATATATTGGGCAGAAAGATCTGTCTGTGCTGCGTAAGGCACTTTACGGCTCTGTGCGGGAAATGGCAGCGGATTTGAAAACAGCCAGCCAGAGAGGCCTTGTGGAGCGTTTCGATGCGACTGTGGGCGCTGGCAGTGTACTGATGCCCTTTGGCGGTGATCGTCAGCTGACACCTGCGCAAGCAATGGCAGCTGTGCTGCCGGTGCTGCCCGGTGAGCAGACGGATCAGGGTAGCCTCTTTGCTTGGGGCTGCGATCCGGACCATATGTGTGTGGATCCTTATACAGGTGCCCACGCTGCGGTTTATAACTCTGTGGCAAAGCTGGTAGCTGCAGGCGCTGATTATAAGCAGGCATATTTGACACTGCAGGAGTTCTTTGAAAAGCTGAGAAATGAGGCTGACCGCTGGGGCAAACCCTTTGCCGCCCTGTTGGGCGCTATGGACGCACAGCTGGAGTTGAATGCTGCCGCGATCGGTGGTAAAGACTCTATGTCCGGTACATTCCTGGATAAGGATGTGCCTCCCACACTGATTTCGTTTGCTATTGCACCTGTCGATAAGAATAAGGTCATCACGCCTGAATTTAAGGCAGCTGGTAATTCTGTGTATGTCTTTGGACCCACAGATGAAACTGCTGAAAGTATGAAGCAGGTTTGGGAAGCTTTCCACGCCCTACATATGCAGGGCAAGGTAAATGCTGCGTGGGCGGTGGAACACGGCATCGGCGAGGCTGTGATGAAGATGTCCTTCGGTAACAACATCGGCTTCAAGTCTGCTGCAGAACTGGGAGATAATTGGCATATTCCGTTCTGCGGTTTCCTGGTTGCGGAACTGACAGAAGATGTTCAGATCCCTGGTGTAATGAAGATTGGTCAGACCACAGAAGAAGCAGTCATTACTCTGGAGGGCGACAACGCATCTATTGAGGAGCTGTATCAGCTGAATGCCACAGTGCTGGAGGATGTATATCCCACCAAGGCTACCCAACCTACAGTTGAGATCCCCAATTTGGACTATGTTGAAAAGAGCAATCTGTCTCCTGCCGTCAAGGTTGCCAAACCCAAAGTGCTGATCCCTGTATTCCCTGGTACCAACTGTGAGTACGACTCTGCCCGGGCGGTTATGGCTGCCGGCGGCGATGCTGAGATCGTGGTCATTCGCAATCTGACTGCCGAGGATGTTACCCGCAGTGTGGAAGTGGTTGCAAAGAAGATCGCTGAAAGTCAGATGATCTTTATTCCCGGCGGTTTCTCCGGTGGCGACGAACCCGATGGTTCTGCCAAGTTCATCACTGCATTCTTCCGGAATCCTGCGGTGAAGGAAGCGGTTGCCAAGCTGTTGGATGACCGAGATGGTTTGATGTGCGGTATCTGTAATGGTTTCCAGGCACTGGTGAAGCTGGGCCTTGTTCCTTATGGCAAGATCATCGACACCGATGCGAACTGTCCGACGCTGACTTATAACACCATCGGAAGACATCAGAGCCGTATCGTCCGCACCAGAATTGCATCCACTAAGTCTCCTTGGCTGAGTCTGATGCAAGTTGGTGACGTTGTAAATGTGCCCATTTCCCACGGTGAAGGACGTTTCTTTGCATCCGAGGAATTGGTAAAGCAGCTGGCTGCCAACGGTCAGATCGCAACACAGTATGTGGACTTGAGTGGCAATCCTACTATGGATACTGCCTTCAATCCCAACGGTTCGATCTTTGCTGTTGAGGGTATTACCTCTCCCGATGGCCGAGTATTCGGTAAGATGGGTCACAGCGAACGTATTGGCGCGGGTCTTTATAAAAATGTGCCCGGCAACTACGATATCCGTATGTTCGAGGCCGCAGTTAAGTATTTTAAGGGTTGATCAATAAAAAACCGGAAGGCATCAGCCTTCCGGTTTTTTGTATGTTATTTACTGTTCCAACAGAGCTTTTGCCTTTCTAGCAACGATAATCTCTTCGTTGGTATCTACCACATAGATTCGTACCGGACTTCCCAGCGTGGAAATGTCATCTCCACCGTTGGCAACGGCATTCTTGTGGGCATCCAGACAGATTCCCAAGAACTCCAATCCCTCAAGGCTCATTGCCCGAACGATGTCACTCTTGCGACCGATGCCACCACCAAACACGACGGCATCTACACCGCCCATAGCGGCAGCGTAAGCGCCAATGTATTTTTTGATGCCGTAGGCATAGGCCTTGATGGCGTTTTGACAATCTATATTGCCGTTTTTGGCAGCTTCCTGAATGTCCCGCAGGTCATTGGATACAAAACCGGACATACCGTAAAGGCCGCCCTTTGTTTGCAGCATTGTCTTGACATCTGCAAGATCCATACCGCATTCTTCCACCAAGTGGAAGATGATGTATGGATCCATATCTCCGATGCGGTTGTTCTGCAGTACGCCGCACTGCAGACCCATACCCATCGTGGTGTCGATGCTGATGCCGTTCTTGACCGCGCACAGGCTGCCGCTGCCGCCTAAATGACAGCAAACAAGCTTCAGATCTGCTCGGCCCATTTTCTCAGCGGTCCAGCTGGATAAGTATTCCAGTGATGCACCGTGGAATCCGTACCGACGAATGGCGTGTTCCTTGCTCAACTCCAGGGGAATGGGGTATAGATAAGCTTCCGGGGGCATATTGGCGTGAAAAGCGGTTTCAAAGGATCCAATCAGCGGTGTGTCCGGCATCAAGGCCCGGAACTGCCGGATCGCGGCGATATAGGGAGGATTATGGGCAGGAGCAACGGAGTTGAAATCTGCCATCGCCCGCAGCACATCGTCGGTCAGATATTGCACGCCGGTAATGCCTTTGGCGTGGACGACCTTAAAACCTACACAGGAGATGTCATCAAGAGAATCCACACAGCTGTCCAGTAACTGCTCCAGCATAGCGGAGATTGCCTCCCGGTGGGTGGGGAATACCGCATCGCAGCGGACAGAAGTGCCGCTTAAATGATTGTTGTGATAAAAACTGCTTTTCGCAGCGCCCACACGCTCTGCGCCGCCGGAGGCAAGTACCTTCTCACCGGCGTTCATATCGAACAGCTGATATTTCAGAGAGGTACTGCCAACATTACAAATCAGAATATTCATAAGATGCTCCTTTTGAAGATTATAAATCAAGATTCAAACTTTCTTTACTTCAATTACGGATAATGTGTCTTGCTCAACGGTGAATCGGATGTCAAATTCTGAGAAACGAAGACCGTAGATACGATCGGGTTTTCTTTGATAGGAGGGGCGTGGGTCGTGGGACAACACCTCTATGGCGGCTTTGCGTTTGTCCTCTGGGAGGATTTGTAACAGATTGTCTGGGAATTCTACCTGCAAAAGAAAGTCACCTGCGGTGGCAGTAAAGCCTTCAAGGGCCTCCGGAACGCAATCACTGTAGGGAATATAAGGCTTAATGTCCAGAATTGGAGTGCCGTCCATCAGATCAGCTCCCGCTACGCGGATAACGGTTCCGTGTTCAGCGGTTTGTTCAATGCCGACGATTTTTACACAGGAAAGGCCGATGGCATTGGGACGAAACGGGGAGCGGGTCGCAAAGACGCCCATTCTTGTGTTTCCGCCCAAACGGGGAGGGCGTACAGTGGGAGACCATTCTTCCCGGACGGCTTCAGAAAACTGCCAAATGATCCAGATGTGGGAGAAGTCCTCCAATCCTCGCAAGGCATCCGGATTTCTGTATTCCGGGGCAAAAACAATTGTGGAGTGCAGACTGTATGCTAAGCCACTTTGCCTGGGAATACCAAATTTGGTGGGAAAATCACTTTTCATATGGGCGATGGGGCGTACGGTGATATCCATATCAACACCTTGCCTTTCTGAAGCAGAAGGAAATTGCAAACATAAGCGCCAAAATCAGTGAGATAGCAGCGCCGGAGGATGCTCCCAAGTGATAGGAAAGGATCAGTCCCAAGACACCGGAGACCATAGCAAACAGTATGGAAAAGGCGTGATACTGCCGCAGATTTTTTGCAATGTTACGGGCGGATGCAGCAGGCAGAATCAGCAAGGAGTTTAAGATCAGCAATCCGATCCACGAGATAGACAGTGTCACGATCACAGCTATGGCGATTGTAAACAATGTTTGCGTCAAGGCTGGGGACACACCTCTGGAGGAGGCAAGCTGCGGATGGACAGAGGCCAGTGTCAGCCGGTTGCTATACAAAAACCAAAATATGATGACAGCCAGAAGAACCAATGCCAACAGACCAATCTCAGTGGGGGTAACCGAGAGAATGTCGCCGATCAGATACTGGTTATACTTTGTAAAGCTGCTGCCGCGTAGGGTGGCAATGAAAATACCCAATGCTACAGTGGTGCAGGAAAACACACCGATCAAAGTATCCGCAGTATGATTACTGCGGCTGCGGACAAAGGAAAACAGCAGCGCAAAAGCGATGGAAAAGACGACTGCTACCCAAGTAGGCGCAGCAATACCGCAGATGCAGCCGATCGCAATGCCGGTAAAGGCGGAATGACCCAGGGCATCTGAAAAAAAGCTCATTTTTCCGGTTACGATCATAGTGGAGGTCAGACCGAACAATGGAGCAATCAGCAAAATAGCCAGCAAAGCGTTGCACATAAAACGCCAGTGCAGCATTTGAAAGGGAAGTGCCTCCCACAGAGAATACCACAGTTCCATCAAAGGATGCCTCCTTTCCGGTTAAACACGCGGCAAAATTCTTCCGACTGCAAGACTGCTTCTGGGGTACCCTCACACACAACACGGTGATCGATTAGCGCTACGGTGTCTGCATAGCGGGGCAGCATATGAAAATCGTGAGTTGTCATAAGAATGGACAGATCATAGCTTTTTCGCAGTTCATCCAGCATATCCATCAGGGTTTCCATACCTTCCACATCAACACCGGATAGCGGCTCGTCCAGAATCAAAATGTTGGGAATAGGCTCCAGTGCAAGCGCCAACAAGACTCGCTGCAGCTCACCGCCGGAAAGTGTGCCCACACGCTTGTCAATTAAATTCTCCCCGTGCACCCGCTCCAGACAGCTGAGAACCTTGTTACGCATACTGCGGGACAGACCGAGAAATGCAGGACGCCTGCTCATGCAGCAAGCGAAAAGATCCGCAACAGTGAGGGGGTCACCGGGGTCAAAGGTAGGACTTTGCGGAACATAACCTATGACCGCTTTTCTCTTTCTTTGTCCTGGAACGGAGAATGAGATAATGCCATCATATTCCTGCTGACCCAGAATTGCTTTGATCAGCGTACTTTTGCCAGCACCGTTAGGGCCGATGAGGGCGATCATCTGACCGCAGTGCACGTGTAGATTGACACCGCTAAGTATGCTGTCACCGCCAATCTTCACAGACATATTTTCAATCCGAAGGCAGCAAGAGTGGCCACAGGCGCCGCCGTGCATTCCGATATTCATCCCAGTGCCTCCTTCAGTGTGTTAATGTTATGATACATAGCTTCAAAATAGCTACTGCCGGACATTGCCATATCCAGTGTATAGATAGCAGTGCCGGTTTCCGCGGCAATGATCCGGGCGGCAGAAGTACTGCCATAGGTTTCCGTAAATACAGCAGGCAGATGATGTTCGTTCACCAGCGTGATCAGGGATATCAGTTCCTGCGCGGATGCCTCACTGCCGGACTCCTCTTCTACTGCTTCCAAAATGTTCAATTGGAAATCCCGTGCCAGATAGGAAAAACCGTCGTGAAATGTGATAAGATCTCTGAATTTAAGATTCTGTAATTGCGTATGTCCGTATTGACGCAGCTCCTGCAGATCGCATAAAAGACCATTCAAATTCCGGTTGAATTGATTTTTATGCTGCGGATATAACACGGTCAGTTCGTCGCAGATGTTTTGACTCATCTGCATAGCGGCATCCGGTGACAGCCAAATATGGGGATCTTCCTGGTGATGATGCTCCTGACCGTGCGCTTCATTATAGTCGTGGGAGTGGCCGATGTCAATCAAATCCACGTTGGTGGACGCGTTGATGACGCAGGAGGCGTTCTGCAGAATATCTGTCATAAAATCCTCCAAACCTGCTCCGGTGATCACGATCGCATCGGCAGATTCCAGTTCCTTCATCTGGCTGACCTGTAGGGTATAATCGTGCAGACAGGATACATTTTCAGTGACCAGGCAAGTAACAGGGATACCGGTTCCCTGACACAAACGCATAGTGAATTCGTATACCGGCAATGTGGTTGCAGCAATACCACCGTCCTGTGGAGTGGCACACCCGCCAATGCAACTCAATAACAGGCAAATTATTAGCAAAAGGATGACTCGTTTCATAAAACCAACCTGCTTTGTTTCATAAAATTCCACAAATATCATATCACATTTGTCAAGAAAAGGGGAGACTGCGGTTGCAGTCTCCCGGCGTTTTCAAATGCAATATTAGTGCGTTTCCAACCACTCATTTACCTTGGCTTTTGCCAGACGCAGAATATCCTCCTGGGGGTAAGGAGAGCGCTCTCCGCCACAGACATACAGGAAATATAGACCTGCGGGTGTTTGATATAAGGTCTCTTCATAACCTGCGGGGTCTCCGTAGAAACCGCAGGTATGTTTCTTTATGAGTGTAGCCGTTTCTGTATCGTATTCTTTCTTGCAGATGATCTTTTTCACGATGTATCCTCCTGTGTTATTCAGATTCATTCGTCATTATATCGAAATTTTGCTGACAATCAAGTTAAAATTGTCATAATTGAAACATTGACAGAAATTGTTTTGAAAACTTTACGAAAAATTGGAGTATGGCACAAAAATTCAATACTGGACGGCGGAGCAATGCTGTGTTACCATACAAATGAGGTGAAAGGTATGCGGGATTTTCCGGTTTTTACAACCCAGTGGGGTGTGGCAAGCCTGGTGCTGAGAGAAGTGCCCTATAAGGGTGAAGCCTATATTACAATCCGTGACACATCCAACTCCAGCGAGTTTTTGCGGGAATGTGTGGAATTTTGCAGAGCGGTTGGCGCGAAATATATCTACGGAACCGGCCATAAGGTTATGGAAGAATACCCGCTGCACACTGCGGTATATCGGATGCGGGCTGCTCTGGATGCGCTGCCGGATTCTGACGCAATGCTGTCTCCTGTTACAGAAAAAACGCTGGAACAATGGCGGAGCATTAACAATGATAAAATGGCAAGTGTGCCCAATGCTGCTACGATGTCCAAATCAGATGCACAGGATATGCTGCAGAAGGGTGAAGGTTATTTTGTTTACAAGGATGGTGTCCTTCTGGGAATCGGCAAGGTCGGCCAGGAATCGGTATCTGCGATCGCATCGGTGGTACCGGGAGCGGGGGAAAGGGTTTTGTGCGCTTTGTGCCACGGGTTGTTGCAGTCATTTGTGGAGGTTGATGTGGCATCGGAAAATAAGAGGGCATTGCGGTTTTATGAGCGCCTCGGGTTTGTAAAAATCGCGGAGATTTCCAGGTGGTATAAAATTTTTGAAGATGTCAAGTAAAAATACTTGACAAAATCCCTCTGGTGGTGTAACCTATATTAGGTGTCAAGGAGAAACCCTTTACAGAGGAGGCTTGATATGGACGCGTTGCAGATGGCGCTATTGTTTGACTATTACGGCGAACTGCTCACGGAACGTCAGCGGATGTGCTTTGATTTACGCCATAATCAAGATTTTTCCCTGGCGGAAATTGCGGAAGAACTGCAGGTCAGCCGACAGGGCGTCCACGATAATCTGAGCAGAGCAGAGGCACTGCTTTTGACTATGGAAGAAAAAACCGGCTGTGTTCGTCGTGCAATGGAATGCCGGAAGGCTGCCGGTAAAATTCTGCAGGCTGCCGGACAGTTAAAGGAACACCAGGACAAGCAGGTTTCTGATTTGGCGCGGATCATTCTGGATGCGGCCAGAAATCTTGAGGAGTAATATATGGCATTTGAAGGATTGACCGAAAAAATCTCTGCTGCCTTCAAAAAGCTTAGAGGCAAAGGTCGCCTGAAGGAGTCCGATGTAAAGGAGGCAATGCGTGAGATTCGCATGGCACTTTTGGAGGCGGATGTAAGCTATAAGGTTGTAAAGGATTTTGTTAAGTCCGTTACAGATCGGTGCGTAGGCACAGATGTGCTGGAAGCATTGAGTCCTGCCCAAATGATCGTTAAGATCGTTGACGAGGAATTGACAGCCCTAATGGGTAGCGAAGCAAGGCATATCTCAACAAATCCCAACGGCCCTACAGTGGTTATGCTGGTAGGTCTGCAGGGTGCAGGTAAGACCACCAATGGCAGTAAGCTTGCCGGTCTTATGAAGCGGCAGGGCAGAAACCCGCTGCTGGTTGCCTGTGATATTTATCGACCCGCTGCGATTCAGCAGTTAAAGGTCTGCGGTGAGAAGCTGGGTATCCCTGTTTTTGAAAAGGGCCAAACTGACCCGGTTCAAATTGCCAAGGAAGCATTGTCCTATGCCCGTCAGCACGGTCACGATATGGTTTTTCTGGATACAGCTGGTCGTCTCCACGTGGACGAAGTGCTGATGGAAGAACTGAAAAACATCAAATCCACAGTAAAACCGGATGAGATTATGCTGGTTGTGGATGCAATGACTGGTCAGGATGCAGTCAATGCGGCCCAGAGATTCAATGAATGTCTGGATATTGATTCTGTGATGCTGAGCAAACTGGACGGCGACGCCAGAGGCGGCGCGGCACTGTCAGTGCGTGCCATTACCGGAAAACCCATTAAGTTTGCCGGTATCGGCGAGAAGCTTGAAGATATTGAAGCATTCCATCCGGATCGGATGGCATCCCGGATTCTGGGTATGGGAGATATGCTCTCTCTGATCGAGAAAGCCGAAAAGGCTTATGATGCCGAAAAGGCCGCCCAGATGGAGGAACGGCTAAGATCCAATAAATTCACACTGCAGGATTTCTACGACCAGTTGCTTCAGCTGAAATCAATGGGTTCTATGCAGGAACTGCTGGCTCAGATGCCCGGCGGTATGAATATGAAAAATATTCAGCTGGATGAAAAGGCAATGAGCCGCACCGAGGCGATCATCCTGTCTATGACCCCCAAGGAGCGGGAAAACCCCAACATCATCGGAGCCAGCCGCAAGAAACGCATAGCCAATGGCTCGGGTGTGCGGGTTGAGGATGTGAATCGTTTGCTGAAGTCATTCGACCAGATGAAGTCGATGATCAAGCAGTTTTCCGGTCCCGGTGCCGGCAAGAAAATGAAGCGTATGGGTAGATTCGGCGGTTTTGGCGGATTCCCCGGCTTCTAATAAAGTGTTCGCTGTAAGCAATTTGCTTTGCGATATAGATTACTGAAAATAGAAATAAATTTTGGAGGTGAAATTCCGTGGTTAAAATCAGACTCAGAAGAATTGGCGCCAAGAAGGCTCCTTTCTACCGTATTGTTGTTGCAGATGCTCGCGCTCCCCGTGATGGTCGTTGCATCGAAGAAATCGGTACCTACAACCCCCTGACTGAGCCCGCTACCATCAATGTTGATGCACAGAAGGTTCAGACTTGGATCAAGAACGGCGCACAGCCTACCGATACCGTTCGTGGCCTGCTGAAGAAGGCTGGCGTACTGTAATTTCCCTTAAGGAGTTAGCCCAATGAAAGAACTTTTGCTATATATGGCAAAGAATCTGGTGGACGAGCCCGAGGCAGTTACAGTTACCGAAGTTACCGATGAGGAAGGCAAAGTGCTGGAACTTCATGTCGCTCCCGGCGATATGGGTAAGGTCATCGGCCGCCAGGGTCGGATTGCGAAGGAGATTCGCACCATTGTGAAAACCGTTGCACAGCGCACCGGCGAAAAAGTCACGGTGGAAATCGTTGATTAAACGGCTTATGCGTGACGCCTGGCGTCACGCATTTTCCGCTTTTGGGAGGAAAACCTATGAAGCAAATCTATATAGATGCGGGTGAGATTGTTACCACCCACGGTGTTCGGGGCGAAGTGAAGGTTATGACCTGGCTGGACAGTCCGGAAATGCTTTGTGAATTTGATCGTTGCCGTATTGACGGAGAAGAATATATAATAGAGTCCTGCCGTGTTCAGAAGTCCTGCAATCTTGTGAAGCTGCAGGGAATCGACACGATGGAGGATGCCCAGGCTATGCGGGGTAAAACTCTTCAGCTGTATCGAGAGGATATGGATGATGAGGTGATCTTTGCTGCGGATCTAATTGGTGTTGAGGTGCTTAGCGAAGGCGTGGTTATTGGAACGATCACCGATGTGCTGAGTTACCCCGGAAACTCTGTTTATGTTATAGGAAACGCAACCGGTAAGGATGCCTATATGATTCCTGCGGTGAAGGAGTTTATTTTGTCCACAGACATTGAAAAGAATGAGATGCACGTGAAACTCATTGAGGGGATGCGTTCAGATGAGAATTGATATACTGACCCTTTTCCCCGAGACGTTGGGGGATGTGTTGTCGGAAAGTATTCTGGGACGTGCGCAGGAGCGCGGATATATTACCATTGATACCCACCAGATTCGGGAGTATACTGCCAACAAACAGATGCAGGTGGATGACTATCCTTACGGCGGAGGCCGCGGTGCTGTGATGCAGGCAGACCCGCTGTATCGGTGTTGGGAGGCAGTTTGCGATCAGGCGGGTGGACCGGTGCATACCATTTACCTGTCACCCTGCGGGAAGACCTTCTGCCAAGCGGATGCGATTCGTCTGAGCAAGCTGGAAAACATTGTCTTTGTCTGCGGTCATTATGAGGGTGTTGATCAGCGCTTTATTGATGAGTGCGTAGACGAGGAGCTGTCTTTGGGTGATTTTGTGCTTACCGGCGGCGAAATTGCCGCTATGGCGATGACAGATGCCATCTGTCGGATGGTGCCGGGCGTTCTGGCAGACCCGGAGTGCTTTGAAGACGAGAGTCACTTTAACGGTTTGCTGGAATATCCTCAGTACAGCCGTCCTGCAGTGTGGCACGGTAGGGAAGTGCCGGAGATCCTTCTATCCGGCAATCACCAGAAAGTTGCTCAGTGGCGCAGAAAACAGTCTCTGCGCAGGACACGGGAGCGCAGACCCGATATGTACGCAAAACTGGACTTGACCAGCAAACAGGATAAAAAGCTCCTACTGGAGATGGAGGCAGAGGACAAAACTCCGCTCGAAAATACAACTGAACAGTTGGTAGGTAAATAGAATAAAGCGGCGTGACCGATGGGTCACGCCGCTTTTTGTGTTACGATTCCGGTTGTTTTTATGTGGGAGTTTCGATTTCCGTGGGGTTGAAGTTAACAATCACACTCTGTTTTGTCAAATCGGTAACATCCTCGATCGAATTAACTCTTGTTCCGTATACATTTACCTGAATCAAAACAGGACAGGCAGCCAGACACTTTATAGAAGAAATCTTGGGATTATAGTCCATGAAGACATTGTTGAGGTGCTGCAAACCTGCCAGAGGATCCAATGTTTCCAGAAGGTTGTGCGAACCGTCAATATTGACTAACTTACTACTTTCCGGGAAGAGAGGCAGGGCTGTCACCTGATTGTTGGCAAAATACAGATTGGTAAGATTTGGAAGTTCTGCCAGGCCATTCAATTGGGTCAGGGCATTATTATCCATATACAAATGTGTCAACGCAGTACACGCAGACAGTGCAGAAATATCATCGATCCGATTAAAACTGAGAGTCAGCTGCTGCAATTTTGTGCATTTCTCCACTCCGAAAATGGAGGTAATTGTGTTGTTTCTTACGTTCAAAACAGTCAGCTCCGTCAAGTTTGCTACAGGTGTCAGACTGCTCAGATTGTTGTAGGACAGGTCGAGAGTTTGAATACAGGTCAGTTCTTTAAGAACGGAGATGTCATTCACCGCGTTATGCTGCAAATTTAGATGTTTTAACCCAGTCATAGCGGTAAGCGGCTCCAGATTCCGAATAGAGTTGTTGCTCAAATCCAGATACGCAATAGCATCAGCGTCTTCCAATCCGGCAATTGTGGACAGGCCACAGTTTCTAAGGCTCAGTGAAGACAGATTTGGCAGGGAGGCAATCAAGGCCAATTCTTCCGGTTGGATCTGTGTATTTTTAATACTTAGTGCGTTCAAATTGGCAAGGTAGGAAAGTACCGACAGATCACCGATGCTTTCACCGTCAATGGTAAGTTCTTCCAGATAAGTCATATAGCGAAGAACGGCATAGCTTTCGACACCTGCAGGAACAGTAAACTCGGTAAATTTCCAAAGATCGTTACTGAAGATAACAGTATTCTCACCAACAGCCAGCTGCTGCCGGATGGAAGCTTCCAGAACCTCATCATCAAAAACTACTTCCTCGATCACGCCGCCAACGGTAAAACCGAAGATAGAGAGGGGGCTGACAAGGCACTCCTTGGATACAGCCACGGCATAGATTGCATTTTCGCCCTCCTGTAGCGGAATGGGGGATGTATAGAGGTCTTCATATACAGAAGGAAATTCTCCATTGGGGTTAGCCAGTATGGTAGGGACATCTGCAGTGATGATAACGCTGATATACTGACTGTAAAAACCAGGATCCGGTGAACTGCTCGGTGCGGCAGGTCGCATTGCATCCAGCTGTGCTTTGATTTCCGGATTGGAGATTTTATTGAGCATATTTACTGCATCAAGCACCTTGTCTTGCTCCACGTACGTTTTGCACAGGGCAATGTACAGGTCCAAACTGGGGTTATCGGTAATCGCCTTGGAGAGTGTGTACTCGGCCTTGGTGTAGTTGCCGTTTTCTTTGTGCTGTTCGGCAAGTTCAATTGCTACCGCATCGTTGTCTTTTGCATGCCTGTAGGCGAGATCGTACAACCAAGAGGAAAGCTCGCGGTTGCCGGTATCATCAAAATAGCGTGCACCATTGAGAAGCATATCTCTGGTGAAATCCCGGTCATATATAAACAGATACCAGACAGTGCATAAAAGAATGGCGACCGTCAGTATCACAGGAATCAAAATACGAGCAGTTTTTTTCATAGTAGACTCCGTTTCAGTAAATTCCATTTCATTATATCGGGCTGCAGGATAGCTGTCAAGTGTCCGGAAAATATTCCAGCTGCCAGAATTCCGCAGAAATTGCCATCGAATTTGCGCTAAAATGAGACCGAGGTGATACATATGAAAAAAGTGGGATTTCAGATGCTGCTCGCATTTTTGATGGTGGTAATTTTACCGGGATTTATGCTTCGCTTTGTGGAAAAAAAGGTGATATCCGGGGAAACTCAGCTTGATGTTGCTACGACAGAGGAGACATTTCTGACGGAGAACAAAGAGACAGAGGAAAACACGCAAACAGAGCAGACTATGGAACCGGAGCAACTGAAGACCGAAACGATCGTGCTGGAGTCGAATGGAGTGGTATCCCAAATTGATGAGGACAGTTATATCGTAGGTGTAATTCTGGCAGAAATGCCGGTATCATTTCACGATGAAGCATTAAAAGCGCAGGCCGTAGTTGCCAGAACCTACGCGAGAAAAACGATAGCCACAGGAAGTAAACACGAATATGGTGGGATATGTGCCGATTCTGGCTGTTGTCAGGCATATTGCAGACCGGAAGATTTTATTGACAGAGGCGGAAATGCCGAGGATGTGGAACGAGTACAACGTTTGGTAATTCAGACACGGGCAGAGGTGCTGCTGTATGAAGGGGAATTGATCGAAGCGACCTATTTTTCTTGCTCCGGCGGAAGGACAGAAGATGCGGTGGCTGTTTGGGGAACGATGATCCCTTATCTGCAAGCGACAGATAGTCCCGGAGAAGAAAATGCGGAACATTTTACAGATACGGTACGGTTTCAAGCGGAAGAGTTTGCCCGATTACTGCAGATTTCCACAAGCTTGCTTCCCGGATCGTGGTTTGGTGCTGTCACATATACAACCGGAGGAGGCGTGGATACAATAGAGATTTGCGGACAGGCATTTACCGGGAAAGATCTGCGGCGTATTCTGGGTCTTCGGTCGACGGCGTTTCAGATATCTGCAATCGGTCAAACAATTATCATTACTACCAAAGGATTTGGACACCGTGTGGGTATGAGTCAGTACGGTGCGGATGCGATGGCTGTAAGAGGAAATTCCTACATAGAAATTTTACAGCATTACTACCCAGGTACGGAGCTGAAAACCGTAGAAATGATTGACAAAGGCTGATTTCTTTAGTAAAATATCTTGAAATTGTGATAAGGAGGTGTGAGGATTGCCTATTCAAATTCCCAATGACCTACCTGCTGCCGGTATTTTACAGCAAGAGAATATTTTTATTATGAATGAAGACCGGGCGGTGGCCCAGGATATCCGTCCTCTGGAGATCGTCCTGCTGAATCTGATGCCTACAAAAATCGCAACAGAGACACAGTTGAGCCGCCTGCTGGGTAATACACCTCTGCAGGTTCATCTGGAACTGATGCATACAAAATCTCATACATCCAAGAACACCGCACAGGAGCATCTGCTTGCCTTTTACAAAACCTTCGATGAGCTGAAAGACCGAAAGTTTGACGGAATGGTGATCACCGGAGCTCCTGTTGAATTGATGGAATTTGAGGAAGTGGATTACTGGCAGGAGCTCTGTGAGATTATGGAATGGAGCAAGACCCACGTCCATAGCACACTGCATATTTGTTGGGGCGCACAGGCAGGTTTGTACTATCACTACGGAATTCAAAAGCACCGGATGGAGGATAAGCTTTTTGGCATCTTCAAGCACGGAAAGGATTACCCCCGATCCATTCTGCTTCGTGGGTTTGACGATTCTTTTTGGGTTCCCCATTCCAGATATACCACGGTTTTACGGGAGGATATTGAAAAGGTTCCCGGCTTGAAGATCCTTTCTTCGTCTGCTGATGCGGGCGTTTATCTGGTTATGAACAAAAATGGCCATCACATATTTGCTACAGGTCATTCGGAATACGACCCGGATACACTGGAAAAAGAGTATCTGCGGGACAAAAAATTGGGGTTGCCGACCGCTGTCCCCCAGAATTATTATCCCAACGACGATGATACCCAGGATCCTATTGTCCGCTGGAGAGGACACGCCCATCTGCTGTTTTCCAACTGGCTGAATTATTTTGTATATCAGACGACCCCGTATGACATTAAGCATATTGGTGAGTAAAAATTAGCACTGAAAAACCCATCCGTTTCGGATGGGTTTTTTCTTGACAATTGTTGATAGTTTATATATAATATACAAAATAGCAGTTAGCAAAGGCTAACTGTTCTCGCGGAGGTAAAAAATGACAATTAATCAATTGGAGATAGGCCAGCAGGGAATTATTGATACGGTTGGTGGTGAGGGTGCGCTGCGGCTTCGTTTTTTGGATATGGGGCTGATTCCGGGTACTCGTGTACATCTTCAAAAGGTGGCGCCGATGGGTGATCCAATTCAGATCCGTATCCGCGGTTATGAGTTGACGATTCGTCGTGAGGATGCCGCTAAAATCACATTGCAGGAGGAGCTGGTATGATATTTGCATTAGCAGGAAATCAAAATTGCGGCAAGACGACCCTTTTCAATGCTTTGACCGGATCCAATCAGCGTGTGGGTAATTTTCCCGGTGTTACTGTGGATCAAAAAATAGGTGTTATCCGCAACACCGGTCATCAGGTGGTGGATCTTCCGGGCATTTATTCCATTCGTCCTTATTCACAAGAGGAGATCGTCACCAGAGATTTCATTCTGAATGAAAAGCCAGATGCAATTATCAACATTGTGGACGCTACAAATATAGAGCGAAATCTGTACCTGACTTTACAATTGCTGACACTGCGGGTACCAATGGTTATCGCGCTGAATATGATGGACGAACTCAGCGGTAACGGCGGCAGTGTGGATGTAAAAAGAATGACACAGGCACTGGGTGTTCCTGTGATTCCCATCAGCGCGGTGAAGAATCAGGGCATTGAGGAACTGGTAGAGGTTCTCTTGGAAACCGCAAGAAATCAGAAACGCCCTGAGGTGCTGGATTTTTGTCCGGACGGACCGGTTCACCGTTGCATTCACGCGGTCAGCCACATTATTGAAGATCACGCGGTTCGCATTGACATTTCCCGGCGCTTTTGCGCTATGAAGCTGATTGAGGGAGAGACTCAATTTTTCCGTATGTTGGAACTGAGCCGGAATGAGGAGGAGCTGATTGAGCATTCAATCATTGAAATGGAGAACGAATGCGGTCTGGACCGGAATGCGGCTCTGGCGGATATGCGGTATAATTTCATTGAGAAGGTCTGTGCGGACTGCGTTGTGAAGGCAGCGGAAAGTAAGGAATATATCCGCAGCGTAAAAATCGATCGGATTTTGACAAATCGGTATTTGGCAATTCCGCTGTTTGTTGCGATTATGGGTTTGGTGTTCTTCCTGACTTTCCAGGTGTTCGGCGCGTTGTTTTCTGACCTGTTGTCTTACGCTATTGACGGATTGACGATAACGGCTGACAGACTCCTCACTGCCTACCAGTTGAACCCTGTGGTACATAGTTTGATTATTGACGGAATCTTTTCCGGTGTGGGCAGTGTGTTGAGCTTTCTGCCGCTGATCGTAGTTTTATTTTTCTTCCTGTCTATTTTGGAAGACTCTGGATATATGGCCCGTGTGGCCTTTGTGATGGATAAGTTGTTGCGGAAAATCGGACTATCCGGCAGAAGCTTTGTGCCTATGCTGGTGGGTTTTGGATGTACTGTGCCGGGCATAATGGCGACTCGGACACTTTCGTCCAACCGGGATCGCAAAATGACCATTATGCTGACCCCGTATATGAGTTGTTCTGCCAAAATTCCAATTTATACAGTATTTGCGGCAGCCTTTTTCCCCGGCAGGGAATTGCCGGTTATGATCGCGTTGTACTTTGGCGGCATGGTGGTGGGTGTTCTGGTGGCGCTGCTGCTGAAAAATACTGCCTTCAAGGGAAACCCGGTTCCTTTTGTGATGGAGCTGCCCAATTACCGTTTTCCCGCGCCCAGAAGTGTTTTGCTTTTGATGTGGGAAAAGGCAAAGGACTTCCTGCAGCGGGCATTTGGTGTGATTTTTGTTGCAACCGTGATCATCTGGTTTCTGCAAACATTTGATATGCGGCTGAATGTGGTGTCTGACAGCGCACAGAGCATTCTGGCATCACTGGGACGTTTGATCGCGCCGATCTTTGCACCGTTGGGTTTCGGTGATTGGCGTATGGTGACTGCGCTTGTATCCGGCTTCACTGCCAAAGAAGCTGTGGTCAGCACATTTGGTGTAATTTTGGGTGTCGGTACTGAACAACTGACGGTTGCCCTGCATCAATTGTTTACAACGGAATCTGCCTGCAGTTTTCTGGTGTTTTCTCTGCTGTACACCCCATGTATGGCAGCAGTTGCCGCAATTAAGCGGGAATTGGGCTCCGGTTTGAAAACTGTTGCAGTAGTAATATTACAGTGCATTATAGCCTGGATTGTGGCGCTGCTGACCTATCAGTTGGGGGTGCTGTTATGAGCCTGATGGATTATTTGCTGATAGTTCTGATATTGGGTTATTGCGCATATATTATTCTTCGTAAGAAGAAAAATATCTGTTGCGGAGATTGCAGTGGCTGTAGTGGCTGTCACAAAAAAATGTGCAAATGACGCCAGAAAGGAGGCATATATGAAGCTGTGTATAGACGGATTGCCAATTGATGCAAAACCGGGTCAGACATTACGGGAGCTGGTAATTGCCCTGGGGCTGGATGACCAGACACTGTCTGGTAGACCGCTGGCGGCTAAAATCGCCGGAGAAGTGTTTAGTTTAAATTATGTGCCTGTACGTTCCCTGCAAAATGAACAGGAAAGACCTTCCATCCGCCGCGCTATGGCTGCATCCGGTGGTGTGGTGCAGTTGCTGCGGTTTCACGATCTGGCTGGACGGGATGTCTATACCCGCACAGTGCAGTTCGTGCTGTTTCTTGCCATTCGAAACCGCTGGCCAAAGGCAGAAGCAAAGATCAGCAGCACCTTCGGATCAGTACTGTATGTGCAGGTAACAGGGGTGGAGGATTTTGATTTTCAGGAGCTAAAAGAAGAAATCGCATCTATCGTTTCAAAAGATATTCCATTGATTCGGCAAAGACTTTCCACCCAGGAGGCCATCGCCAGATATAAGGCGTTGGGACAGACAGATAAGGCGAGACTTCTGCAATATCGTACGGAATCCTATTTTGATGTGTATGCATACGAGGATTTCATTGACTATTTCTACGGAGAACTTGCGCCCTCTACTGGATATTTACAGGTGTGGGATGTAATTCCTGCCGACAATGGATTCTTCTTTATCTATCCGGATGATGACAATCCGGACCGGATCGGAAGATATATTTCTATGCCGCAGCTTATGGCTGTCAATAAAGAAGGTATCCGCTGGTGTGAATTGATGGATTGCGAGACGGTTTCGGATCTGAATCGGCTGATTGAGACAGGAAAATTGCGGGAGCTTGTTCGTGTAAACGAAGCGCTACACGAAAAAAGATACGCACAGATTGCAGATATGGTTTGCCAGCGGGGTGTGAGGGCAGTAATGCTGTCCGGTCCAAGCTCCTCCGGCAAAACCACATCAGCAAACCGCTTGGCAACGCAGTTGCGTGTGCACGGAAAAACACCGATTATCATCAGCCTGGACGATTATTACAGAAACCGTGAGGATATTTTGCCGCAGCCGGATGGTACAGTTGATTTGGAGCATATCAACACCATTGACACAGATTTGTTTGCGAAACATCTACAAGCGCTGCTGTCCGGAGAGCCTGTAGAGATTCCTGTCTTCAATTTCAAGACCGGAAAAAGGGAATGGAAGGGTCGAATTCTGCAGCTAAGTGAGAAAACAGTGATTATTGTAGAGGGGTTGCACGCTCTCAATCCCCAGCTGCTCCCCAAGGGCCTGGATAACTCGCTGGTATTCAAAATGTACGTTTGTCCGTTACTTCCGCTGAATTTGGACGATCACAACCGAATTTTAAGCAGCTACCTGCGTCTTCTGCGCAGAATTGTCCGGGATTATGAGAACCGCGGTTCATCTGTGGAGCAGACATTAAGTATGTGGAGCTCTGTGCGGCGCGGGGAGAAACGTTGGATACAGCCGTTCCAGGAAAGCGCTGACGTGATTTTTAACAGTGCAACTCTTTATGAGTTGTCTGTACTAAAGCATCACGTTTTTCCATTATTAACTGCAGTTCCTCCGGAGGAAAGTTGCTATGAACAGGTAAGAGCTATTGTTAAGGTTCTTAATTATGTACTTGCGACTGATGTTGATGACGAGATTCCTCCTACCAGTTTGGTGCGGGAATTTATCGGTGGAAATACCTTTTATCGTGAATAAAACGGTGGAAAGCAATTGCTTTCCACCGTTTATTTGTATATAAGACAGGTTTAAGTGGGTCTGGGACTGGGGAAATTGAGAATGATAGAAAATAGCAGACAGATAAGGATTGCACAAGCACCTGCACTGATCCACTGACTTCTTCGTTTGGCCAGTTCCCGGCTTAAATATAGAATAGTCAGAATTCCGGCGGACAGGAAGACCGTAAGCAGAGTCAAGATAACCTTCAACCAAATGATTCCCGCGCCGGCGCAAATCATATACAGGACAAAAAGAAGTGTATCCGCAATAAGACCGCAGGTTAAAAGACGCTCCATATGTTTGTAATGATTATTTGGTGCAGACATTCTGCATTCCTCCTTACTGTTTCTTGCACTACTTATAGCATATTTTAGGGAAAAATGCAATCCTTTCCAATAATTGGAGATTATTTGCACAAAGACTTGCAGAAATGTAGTTTCGGTGATATAATTACAGCAATAATTTGCGATAAAATGCACAAGGAGCAATTATGGCAGAACCGAAGTATCATCTAGAGGGAATCGTTCACACTAAAAGTGAATTGATGGAAGATTTTGAAGGTCCTCTTGACGTTATTTTTTTGTTACTGAGCAAGAATAAAATAGAAATCCAGGATGTCTCCATTACGGCGATTTTAGAGCAGTATTTGGCATACCTGGAGGAGATGAAGCGACTGGATATTGAACTGGCCAGCGAGTTTATCACAATGGCATCGCACTTGATGCTGATTAAGACAAAGATGCTTTTGTCTGCCGCGGAGGCGATTGAGGCTGAAACCGAGCTGGATCTGCTGCGACAGTCTTTGATCGAGCGTCAGCGCCACGAGGCAATGGATCAGATCCGTATGGCTATCTCCGTACTGGAGCCGCTGAATGAAGTGGGACGTTGTATTTTTGTCAAAGCGCCGGAGCCTCTGCGCCGTGATACCACATATCGGTATCAACACGAACCGGAGGACCTTCTGCAGGCCTTAAATGATATTTCTGAACGCAGTCAGCGCCGCCTGCCGCCGTCTACTGTGAATTTTAAGGGCATCGTGGGTAAAGAACCCTATCCCGTGACCAGAAAAGCAAAGGAATTGGTGCGAAATCTGGTGCTCCGTGGCATTCAACGGTTGAAGAACCTGTTTAAGGGCAGCAGAAGCCGCTCGGAGGTTGTGGCTACCTTTTTGGCCATTCTGGAACTGTGTAAGACGAATTCTGTGGTCTTGGAGGATGATACCTCCGGAGAGAATCCCAATGTGCGGCTGATTCACGAAGCAGACCTGGTTATTGAGGAGAGTATTGATGGAACAAATTGAATTGCAGCGGGTAATTGAATCTATTTTGTTCGCTGCCGGTGAACGGATTGCTGTTTCCCAATTGGCATCTGTGCTGGAGGCCGACGAAAAGGATATTATCGAGGCAACGAATGCACTGGCAGATGAACTGGCGTATAACCGTCGTGGTATTCGTATCATCCGCTTGGAGGACGGATATCAGATGGTATCCTCCGGTGAGATGGCCGAATACATTACAAAAGCGTTGGAAACCCGGAAACCGCCAAAACTGTCAGCATCTCAGCTGGAAGCATTGACCATCATTGCTTACTACCAGCCTGCTACCAAGGCGATGGTAGAGCAGCTTCGCGGTGTGGACAGTGCTTATTCCATTGGTGCGTTACTGAACAAAAAGCTGATTGAGGATGCCGGCCGTTTAAATGTGCCCGGCCGTCCTATCCAGTACCGGACAACTCCGGTTTTCCTACGGACTTTTGGTTTGAGTTCGTTGGAAGAACTTCCGCCCATTGAGAAAGTGGATTTGGGTGAACCCATCGTGGAAGAACAGCAGGATCCGGATCAACTGTCTATGGAAGATGTGAATCCGGAGCAGGTGAGTGTCGGGGAGAACTGATATGGGTTGGTTAATTGGGTTGATTGTTTTGACAGCGCTTGCGCTTTTGCCCTTGGGTGTCAAAGCAATCTACCGTGACAACGGTATTGGTGTCTGGATCTTGGCTGGTCCTGTTTCTGTTAAGGTCTATCCGGATTCCGGGAAAAAGAAAGAGAAGAACACGGAGAATAAACCGAAGAGTAAAAAGAAAACAGGCGCTGAGGATGAGAAAACAGGTGGCTCCTTAAAGGATTTTGAGCCACTGCTCCGTACTGTGCTGGCCTTTGTTGGAGATTTTCGAAGAAAACTTAAAGTAAAACGGCTGGAACTGCAGCTGGTTTTAGCAGGGGAGGATCCCTGCAATCTTGCGGTTGCCTACGGTAGAGCCTGGGCAGCAGTTGGGAATATTCTGCCGCAGATGGAGCGAATATTTGTATTCAAAAAGCGGGATGTGGATGTAGGCTGTGACTTCACATCCGAAAATACAAGAATCTATGTGCGCGTTGACCTTACGATTGCTCTGGGTAGACTTTTGTACCTGCTTGTAAAATATGGTTTACGTGCATTCAAAGAATATCAGCAAATAAAAACTCAAAGAAAAGGCGGTGCAAAATTATGAGCCAGAATCTTCCTAATATGTTGGAAAACACAATTACCAAGATCCGTGAGATGGTGGATGCAAACTCTGTTGTGGGTGAACCCGTTGTAACAGCGGACGGCGTGACCATTATTCCTGTTTCCAAGATCAGTGTGGGTCTGGGCGGCGGCGGTTCCGATTTTGTTTCCAAGAACCTGAATCACCACGAGAATCCCTTTGGCGGTGGCGTGGGTGCCGGTGTTAAGGTGACTCCGTTGGCCTTTATCGTGGTAAAGGAGGGATCTGTGCGGATCCTGCCGATTGCAGAGCCGGCCAATACAACAGCTGACCGTATCGTAGAACTGATTCCGGATACCCTGGACAAGATTGCTAGCTTTATTGACTCCAAAACGGAGAAGAAGGCAGAATAATGATGTCTTTTCCGGAGATACTATCTCTGGGTGATAAGGATGAGAAAACTGATTGCCAGGGTGGCAGCTGCATTGCTGGCTGCTGTCCTGGTTTTTCCTTGTGGAGCAATTTCTGCAGGCAGTGCAGTTTTACTGGATGCGCAGACGGAACGTCTGCTGTTTGAACAGAATGCCAACAAGCGCAGCTTGATTGCCAGCACCACCAAGATTATGACGGCTCTGGTGGTGGTTGAACAATGCAATGTGCTGGACCGCGTTAGAATACCAGAGGAAGCCGTTGGTATTGAAGGCTCTTCTATGTATCTGCGTGAAGGCGAAATACTAACGGTGCAGGAGCTCCTGTATGGCCTTATGCTCCGCAGTGGCAACGATGCGGCAACGGCCCTTGCTATCTACTGCGGCGGTACAGTTGAAGGCTTTGCGGAACTGATGAATGACAAGGCCCGCCGTCTGGGATTGACCGGATCTCATTTTGTCAATCCCCACGGTTTGGATCACCCGGATCATTATGCAACGGCTGCCGATCTGGCAAAACTGGCGGCCTATGCGATGGAGAATCCGATCTTTGCACAGACTGTTTCCACAAAGACCGTAAAGATGGGTCAGCGGCAGCTGCAGAATCATAATAAATTGCTCTGGCAGCTGGATGGTGCCGATGGCGTCAAAACAGGATTTACTAAGGCCGCAGGCAGAATTTTGGTTTCCAGCTGCACCCGGCAGGGTCGTCGACTGATCGCCGTGACCATCAATGACGGAAATGACTGGGCGGATCATAAAAATTTGCACGAATCCGGTTTCTCGACATTTTCTCTGCAGAAGATCGTCAGTCAGGGAGAATGTCTTGCTACCACGGAAGTCGTCAGCGCTCAGCAAAAAGCAGTACAACTGATTGCCAGAGAGGACTTTTACTATCCACTGCGGCCGGACGAATCAGTACAGTTGGTAATTCCGGGACCGGGATTTGTATATGCACCGGTGGTGGAAGGACAGGAGGCGGGCGTGGCGTACCTGTATCTGGAAAATAAGATTGTGGGACAGATCCCGCTGGAGTACGGCAACACAGTTGAACGCCTATCAGAAGAGAACACATCGCTTTTCAAGCGGATTTTTGGAGGGAAGAAGAAATGACCCAGCGGCTGCAAAAAATCATATCCGCGCGAGGAATTGCTTCCCGCAGAAGCGCTGAGCAGATGATATTGGAGGGCAGGGTAACCTGTAACGGAAGTGTTTGCAAGCTGGGAGACAGTGCCGATCCGGATGTAGATGTAATCCTAGTGGATGGGCAACCGCTCCCGGCTGCAAATGGATATGTGTATCTTATGTTAAACAAACCCAGAGGGTTTGTGACAACCCTTTCCGATGAGAAGGGGAGAAAGAACGCAGCGCAGCTGGTAGCCGATTGTGGGCAGCGGGTATATCCTATCGGTCGATTGGATATGGACTCAGAGGGACTGCTGCTGTTTACAAATGACGGAGAATTTGCCAACACCTTGATGCATCCCAAACACGAGGTGGACAAAACTTACCGTGTATTGGTAGCAGATTATTCGGAAGAAAAAATGGAGAAGCTGAAGCAGCCGGTCTCCATAGATGGTTACACCATCCGCAAACCGGACGTAAAACATTTAAGAAGCGGTGCAGACGGAAAAGCGGAATTAGAAATTACCATTCACGAAGGACGAAACCGCCAGGTGCGGCGTATGTGCGCGATGGCAGGTATGCAGGTATGGCGGTTGAAACGGATCCGTGAGGGTTCGTTGATTTTAGGAGATTTGCCACCGGGAAAGTGGCGGTACTTGACAACGGATGAAATTGCGCTTCTGAAAAGCGTATGAACAGAAAAACTGTGGAGGACATTATGAATGACGACATTCTGATGATCATACAGGATCAAATGCAGACCTTTTCCAAGGGCCAGCGGCGGATTGCCACATACATAACAGAGGACTATGACAAGGCGGCTTTTATGACTGCTAGTAAGCTGGGAAAGACCGTGGGTGTTTCCGAGTCCACGGTGGTACGCTTTGCTATGGAACTGGGATACGACGGCTATCCCAGTATGCAGAAGGCAATGCAGGAAATGGTGCTGAACCGATTGACCTCTGCCCAGCGACTGGGGATTGCCAATGACCGAATCGGTGATCATAATGTGCTGACAACTGTACTCAACGCAGATGCTGATAAACTTCGTCAAACTGCGGAAACCATTGATGGCGAGGCTTTTCAAAATGCTGTTCAGGCAATCTTGCAGGCAAAGCGGATCTACATTTTAGGGGTTCGATCTGCGGCGGCTCTAGCCAACTTTGCAGGCTATTATCTGAACTATATTTTCCAGAATGTTCACGTAATCACAACTTCCGGCGGCGGTGAAATGTTTGAGAAGCTGGTGAATGTGAACAGTGACGATGTGGTGATCGCATTCAGTTTTCCCAGATATTCTGCAGCTACGTTGAAAGGCGCTCAATACTGCAGAAGCGTTGGTGCTACCGTCGTTGGAATTACCAACAGTCAGCTGTCCCCCCTTGCACAAGATAGTGACTATGTGCTGATTGCAAAAAGCGATATGGTTTCTTTCGTGGATTCTCTTGTGGCGCCATTAAGCTTAGTCAATGCGCTGCTGGTCGCTCTTTCAAGCGGCAGAGAGGAAGCTCTCAAAAAGCATTTTGATACGTTAGAACGGGTATGGGAAGAATACAATATTTATGAAAAGCAGGTGGATGTACCTTGAAATGGGATGTTGTCGTGATCGGCGGCGGCCCGGCCGGTATGTACGGTGCCATTCACGCGGCTCGTCGTGGCCTGTCTGTTTTGCTTTTGGAAGCCAATGACAGACTTGGTAAGAAACTACTGATTACTGGAAAAGGTCGCTGCAATGTGACAAATTATTGCTCTGCGGCGGAGGTTTTGCAAAATATTCCCAGAAACGGAAAGTTTCTGTATAGCGCCCTGCAGGCGCATTCTCCTGAGAATGTGATGGAATTCTTTTCATCCAACGGTTGTGCCTTGAAGACCGAGCGGGGCAATCGGGTATTTCCTGTGACGGACAGATCCCATTCGGTTCTGGAGTGCTTACGCAATGTGATGCATAGCTCCGGCGTAAAGGTGCAGAATATTCGGGCTGTGGAGATAATCACAGATGCAAGTGGCGTACAGGGTGTAAATACTGCGGATGGCTTTATTTCCTGCCGTACTGTACTGCTGGCTACCGGCGGTGTATCTTATCCATCCACAGGTTCTACCGGCGACGGATACCGAATGGCAAAGGCGTTGGGGCATACCCTTGTGGAGCCGGAGGGTTCGTTGGTTCCTCTGGAAACGGCGGGTGATGACTGTCAGCAGATGCAGGGACTTAGCCTGCGGAATGTGGGTGTAAGGCTGCTCAGCGGTAAGGGAAAGCTTCTCTATAAGGATTTTGGTGAATTGCTCTTTACCCATTTTGGTGTATCCGGACCGACTGTGCTTAGCGCCAGCGCCCATTTGAAAGGGGAAGGGTGTAAACTCCTTCTGGATTTAAAACCCGCTTTGGATGAGAGAAAACTCAATGACCGGATTCTGCGGGATCTGGAGATGTACAAAAACCGGACAATGGAAAATGCTCTTACGGATCTTCTGCCAAGGTCTATGATTCCTGTAGTTCTGCGGAAACTGGATATCCCGGCAGATCTGCAGGCAAATTCCTTAACAAAACAACAGCGCAGGTCGTTGATCGATCTGCTGAAGGCGTTCCCTGTGGAAATTATTGGAAAGCGTCCGGTGGCTGAAGCAATCATTACTTCCGGTGGTGTGAAGGTGTCGGAGATCGATCCAAAAACAATGGAATCCAAGAAAATCAAGGGCCTGTATTTTGCGGGAGAGATTATGGATTGTGATGCATACACCGGAGGTTTTAACCTTCAAATCGCCTGGTCTACCGCCTACGCTGCGGCGATGGCTATCAAAAACGATCATTGACAAATAACTGCTATTGTAATAAAATACACACGTGTTAAGCAAAAGCCCATTAATGGAGGTAGAGAAAGATGTACGAAAAGCTCGTATCTTATGCAGCCAAGCAGCTGGAGCTGAATCCTGACGAAATTACTCCTAACAGTACCTTTGAAAGCCTGGGTATTGACTCTCTGGACATCGTGGAGATGATTATGGATCTGGAGTCCGAAATCGGTGTTGAGTTAGAAATGGAAGATCAGAAGATTACCACCTTCCAGGAACTGGCTGACTTTATTGATTCCAAGCTGAACTAAGCAATCAAATACCCTTGTTATGGCAGGCCGGCTTATAACAAGGTCGCACTAGTCGGGGAGATAGCGGTGCCCTGTAACCTGCAATCCGCTATAGCAGGGATGAATTCCTATACCCGGGCTTGTCCCGGTGCTGTCCGGCCCGTGTAAGCGGCGTTGAAGGAACGATCCTGCGCAACAGAATCCCGTGAACCATGTCAGGTGGGGAACCAAGCAGCATTAAGCGGATCTTTCTGTGTGCCGCGGGGATGTCGTTCCCGAGTTGGCTGCACGGAAACCGAGCATTGGGTTGGTTCAAATGTAGGTGTGCGATCTTGTTATGAGCCGGCCTTTTCTATTATGGAGGTAAGTATGTATCAGGCGCTGTATCGAAAATATCGGCCGCAGACATTCGATGATGTGGTTGGTCAGATGGCAGTCACGCAGACCCTTAAGACCCAACTGCAAACCGGAAAACTGAGTCACGCGTATTTGTTCACCGGTTCCAGGGGAACTGGTAAAACAAGTAGCGCCAAAATTCTGGCAAAGGCAGTAAATTGCGAGAATCCTCAGGCTGGTAATCCCTGCAATTGCTGCAATGCCTGCCGCAGCATTGATGCCGGCTCCTGTATGGACGTGCTGGAGATTGATGCAGCCTCCAATAACGGCGTGGATAATGTCCGGGATCTGCGGGACGATGCGATCTATACACCGTCTCAGGTGAAGATGCGTGTGTATATCATTGATGAGGTGCATATGCTTTCGATCTCTGCGTTCAATGCGCTGCTGAAGATCATTGAAGAGCCTCCGGAGCACCTTCTGTTTATCTTGGCGACTACGGAACTGCACAAAGTACCTGCTACGATTCTTTCACGGTGTCAGCGTTTTTCGTTCCGGCGCATTGGGCAGGATGATATTGCTGCCAGACTGCAGTATGTTGCCTATCAGGAGAATATCGAGCTGGATGATGCCGCTGCAAGAGTGCTTGCTCGTCTTGCCGACGGCGGTATGCGTGACGGATTAAGTTTGCTTGACCAGTGCGCTTCGGCTACGACCGGCGAACTGACGGCCGAGAAGGTATATACCTGTCTGGGTATTGCCGGTATTCAGCAGTGCGGTGAACTAATGGCTTGCATTGCTGACCAAAATGCTGGTGGCGCATTGTCTCTTCTGAACCGCTTTTATTCAGAGGGTAAGGATATGGGTGCGCTGCTGGATGAACTGGCTTGTCTAACCAGGGACTTTATGGTAATGCAGGCAGCTCCGCAGGAAGCGATCAGTATGCTCTCTGGCGTGGCAACCGATCGAGAAGTAAAACTACTTGCAGGTCGCTTTACCAATGCCGAATTGGTTCGGATGCTGGAGCAGATTCAAAAAACTGCAGCCGGATTTGTACGCAGCGCCAGCCGTCGGATGGATGTGGAACTGTGTCTCGTGAATCTGTGCCAGCCGGAACTACAGCTGGATGCCGAGGCTCTTAACGCCCGTCTGACCCGTCTGGAGGATCAAATCAAAAGCGGTGATATCCGAATATCAACACCCGCAGAACCTGTAACGTCAGTGGAGATGGTGGCTGATGAAGAGGAAATGCCACCTCCGCCAGATGACCGGGATGTGCCTATTCTCTGTGAAATGCCGGAAATTATACCGGACGAAACGCCGGTAGGTTTTTGGACCGATATATCCGTACAAGTGAGAAAGGAATTGAAACCGCCTGTTTCCGGATTCTTTGCACCTACATCCAATGCACCTGTACAGGGTTCATTGAGGGGGGATAAGCTGGTGATTTGCTGTGCCAACTCCTTTACCAGAGAGATGATCAATAAACCGGATATCCTGGAGTTGGTCTCCCGGAAAGCATCTGCAAAACTAGGCCGTCCTATACGAGTGGTTGTCGCGGACGAATCCGGTTTGAATGTGAAAAGTCAACAGATGGAACAATTGCTGCAATTTGGTAGAGACCATTCCGATGTAATTAAAATCAAACAATATGAAGGAGACTAACTATGGCTAAGGGTGGATTCCGGGGAATGCCCGGAGGAATGAATCAAGCCGCTATGATGAAGCAGGCTCAAAAAATGCAGCAGGATCTGCTGCGTATGCAAGAAGAGATGGAGAACAAGACCTATTCTGCTGCTGCAGGCGGCGGTATGGTCAAGGCTGCAGTGAACGGCAAGCACGAGTTGGTGTCTCTGGAGATCAATCCCGAAGCAGTGGATCCCGATGATGTGGAAATGCTGCAGGATATGGTAATTGCTGCGGTTAATGAGGCAATGCGTGCCGCAGATACAGACTCTGCCAATAATATGTCCCGACTGACAGGTGGTCTGAATCTGGGCGGCTTGTTTTAAGGAGGCTTTATGCAGTACTTTCCCGCCGCCCTGCAGAATCTAGCCGACCGATTTGCCTGTTTGCCGGGTATTGGCGGTAAAACTGCGCAACGACTGGCGTTTCACGTTTTGGCATTACCTTTGGAAGAAGCGCAGAATTTTGCAGAGGCTATTTTGGAAGCAAAACGGACGGTGCATACCTGTCCTGTGTGTCAGAATCTGACTGATCGTGAAATTTGCCCCATTTGTAGGGACGAGATGCGCAATCATACTGTGATTTGTGTGGTTGCCGAGCCTAAGGATGTGGTCGCAATGGAGCGCAGCCGTGAGTTTGATGGTGTATACCACGTACTCCACGGCGTGATCTCTCCGCTGAACCATATCACACAAGACGACATTCGCGTGAAGGAGCTTTTGCATCGAGTGGCTACATCAGATGTACAGGAAGTTATTATGGCCACCAACCCGGACACAGAGGGTGAGGCGACAGCGATGTACATCTCCCGTCTTCTGCGGCCTATGGAGGTCAAGGTGACACGATTGGCATACGGCGTGCCGGTGGGTAGCCAGCTGGAGTATGCTGATGAGGTAACCCTCTCTCGAGCCTTGGAAGGCAGACAAGAAATATAAGAAAACCCGTACGATAAAAATCGTACGGGTTTATAAATTTATGTATTTACAGAGGGAGCTTCAGATCGTCTTTCTTGATCCAACCCCATTTCCGGAGTATCTCGCAGAAAACAAGGCTCAAAACCGCAGGCAGGATAAAACAAATCAAAGCCATTGCGACCCAGTCCATAGTTGTGATCGCAGGCTTGGTACCGGCAGCAATATCGTTGATCCAGCCGGTGTAAACACCGATCTGACCAACCAGTCCACAGGTGCCCATACCGGAGGAGACCGGCGCGCCGTTCATCTGGAACCGAAATAGACACGTGGCAATGGGTCCGGTAATGGCAGATGCTAAAACAGGGGGAATCCAGCAACGGGGATTCTTTACCAGATTCGGCATTTGCAGCATACTGGTTCCGATTCCTTGCGCTACCAGGCCGCCCCAGCGGTTCTCCCGGAAACTCATCACAGCAAAGCCAATCATATGGGCGCAGCAGCCGGCTACGGCAGCGCCGCCTGCAAGTCCAGTCAGTGAAAATGCGGCACAGATGGCAGCGGAGCTGATGGGTAGGGTTAAGGCAATACCGATGATAACGGATACAAGGATTCCCATAAAGAACGGTTGCAGCTCGGTTGCCCACATCACAGCGGAACCTACAGCCTTTGCTGCTGTACCAATTGGGGCTGCGACCAGTGTGGAAATGCCAATGCCTACCAAAATGGTAACGATGGGGGTAACCAGAATGTCAACCTTGGTTTCCTTGGAAACCAGCTTGCCACACTCGGATGCCACAATTGCCACAAAATAGACAGCCAAAGGACCTCCTGCACCACCCATAGCATTGGCGGCAAAGCCTACCGGGATCAGAGAGAACAAAACCAATGGAGGGCAGGCCAATGCAAAACCGATGGCCACGGCGATTCCTGGACCTACCATTGCGGAAGCGATACCACCCAAGTTATAATGGATCTCGTTGGCACCGTCGGCACTTTTTAGCGTGATCAGAGTGCGATTGAGAAATTCAATGTTGAATTGTTGACCGATGGTGTTTAAGATCGTGCCCACAAGCAAAGTGCAAAACAGCCCCTGCGCCATTGCTGCCAAGGCATCAATGCCATAGCGTTTACCGGAGAAAATAATGTTTTTGCGCTGTAAAAATGCTTTCAGTTTTCTCATATTCCTCATCAGCTTTCGTTATAATTTTGAGTATGTTTTATCCAAGAAACGTTGTGTGTTGATAACAGCTCGCTTGTGGATACCCTCACCGATCTTGCCGCTTTCGTCGTAGGCAGTGACACGGAAGGTGATCATATTACCTTCCACCTCTGTGACGGTCGCTTCGGCACGAACTTCAAGACCAACCGGCGTTGCTGCAAGATGGGCTATATTTAGCGCCGTTCCCACAGACGTCTTGTCCTCCGGCAGGGCAGATGCGATTGCTTCACATGCAGCGTCCTCCATCAGCGCAACCATACAAGGTGTCGCATAAACAAGCAGGCTGCCGGAACCTACCTCATAGGCTGTGTCTTCCCGCTCCACCAAGGTGGAAACTTCTGCTTTCATTCCAACTGTAATTTCCATAGCGGACCTCCTAATGTTTATGTCAATAATCATAGTCCAAAATACTTGACCTGTCAATAAAAGGATTGCAATTTGCGGTGAAATAAATTATAATAACATCACATATCAACACAAGGGGTGTAACTCTATGGCTACACAAGAGAAATTGAATTTAACAATGCTTTGTGATTTTTACGAACTGACGATGGGTAATGGTTATTTTAAAAACGGGTACAAGGACCGAATCTGTTATTTTGATGTATTCTTCCGTCAGTGTCCCGACGGTGGTGGCTTTGCTATTGCAGCCGGTCTGGAGCAGATTATCACCTACATTCAAAACTTGCATTTTTCTGCAGAGGATATTGCCTATCTTCGCAAACGTAACATTTTCACAGAAGAGTTCCTAGATTATCTAAAAGACTTCCGGTTTACCGGTGATATCTGGGCAGTGCCGGAGGGTACACCCATATTCCCCAAAGAGCCTATAATGACGATCCGCGCTCCTGCTATCGAAGCACAGCTGATTGAGACATTTATTCTGCTGTCCGTCAATCACCAGAGTCTGATTGCCACCAAGGCTAACCGTGTGGTTAGAGCCGCCCAGGGACGGACGGTATTGGAATTTGGTTCCCGCCGTGCGCAAGGTGCTGACGCTGCCATCCTGGGTGCCAGAGCCGCCTATATCGGCGGTTGTAACGGAACGGCCTGCACCATTTCCGATCAGCTGTTTGGCGTTTACGCCGGCGGTACAATGGCACACGCCTGGGTGCAGATGTTTGATACGGAGTATGAAGCCTTTAAGGCCTACTGCCAAATGTATCCCAATAATGCTACATTGTTGGTAGATACCTATAACACACTAAAGTCCGGTGTTCCTAATGCGATTCGCGCATTTAATGAGGTACTCAAACCCTTGGGAATCACCAAGTGTGGCATTCGTCTTGACTCCGGTGATATGGCGTATCTGAGCCGCAAAGCAAGAAAAATGCTGGATGATGCCGGTTGGACGGATTGTCAGATCTCCGTATCCAACTCACTGGACGAGTATATCATTGAAGATCTGTTGCACCAAGGTGCCCAAATCGATATGTTTGGCGTGGGTGAGCGGCTGATTACCGCCAAAAGTGAGCCTGTGTTCGGAGGCGTTTACAAGCTGACCGCTATTGAGGCAGATGACGGTACGGTGATCCCCAAAATCAAGATTTCCGAGAATACCGGAAAAATTACCAACCCTCATTACAAAAAGTTGTACCGGTTCTTCGGTAACGATACCGGAAAAGCAATCGCCGACTATCTGTGTGTCTATGACGAAACGGTGGATGACAGCGGTGAAATGGAAATTTTTGATCCGGATGCAACCTGGAAGAGAAAAAATGTCTACGATTTTTCTGCCAAGGAACTGCAAGTACCGATTTTTAAGAACGGTGAATTGGTCTATCAATGTCCAGATATTCATCAAATTCGTCAGTATTGCCTGGAGCAGGTGGATACTCTCTGGGATGAAGTTAAGCGGTTTGATAACCCGCATACCTACTATGTGGACTTGTCACAAAAATTGTGGGATATTAAGTATGACTTACTGAAGAAGAACGGCAAGAAATGATGTGTCACCCAAGTGTTTGTTTTGGAGCAGGTATGGAAAAACAATGGGTCTTGTATATGCTTGAGTGTAAGGACGGTTCATTGTACACTGGGATCACGGACAATCTGTCCCGCAGAATTCAAATGCACGAAAGCGGTAAAGGTGCTAAATACACTCGCGGCAGAGCGCCTCTGAAATTAGTGTATTCTGAAATTTGTGAGAGCCATTCTCAGGCACTTAAGCGAGAATATGCTGTAAAATCTCTTTCAAGGGATGAAAAACTACAATTATGTGATGTATATATAAGAAAAGCGCTTTAGAGTGAAACTCTAAAGCGCTTTTTGTTATGTATTAGAGTTCCTCACTGACAGCCAGCAAGAGGATACCAATAATTACAATGGTAATAAAGACATAAGTTTTCCAAGAAAGCTTTTCTTTCAGGAAGATACGGGAAAGAAGCAGGGAAACAACGCAAACTGATGAAAGAATCGGTGCAGCTACAGCATCAACACCACCGAGTGCGTAAACATAGGTGAATTGACCTGCAGTTTCGAATACTGCAGCCAAAATCTTGTCCTTATGCTGAGGGATAGGACCAAATTTCACTTTTTTAGCCTTCATAAAAATGAACAGGCCCAGAGCAAACAACGCAAAAGTCAGCTCATAGCTGGTATTGGCAACGGCTTCGATGGTATCCTCGGTAACATCCACAAAAGGGGAATTTGCCACGTCCTCGATCAGGAAGAAGGCATCATCAAGGAAAGTGCCGAACGCATCAAGCAGGGCATATACAAAAGGCATACAGAAGGCGACCACAGCTAAGGTTTTGCCAAGCTTTTTCTTTCTTGTGGTCTCACCGCGGTTTTCCAGAAAGCTGACACCCAAAATACCGATGGTGATAACAGCAATGGCGATCCAGGTAAGCAGGTTGTACTCTTCCTTAAACACGAGAACAAACAGCAGAACGCAAATAACGCCAGCGGTGTTCTCGATGGGGTCGGAAATGGATTCCTCCAGGAAACGCATTCCAAAATAGGAAAAGGCCATCGATATGATATAAAAGAGAGAAACGGGAAGGTAGCGAATGATATTTACGGGATTGTAGTTGATATCCTTGGTCAGTAGGGTGAAGATTGCGTGAGCACCCATTACAATACCAACCCATACACAGATTTTTAGATGGGCGTATTTTTCATCGGGGCAAGCGCCTTTCTTATAAAATAGTTCTGCAGTACCCCAAAGAAGGGCGGTACCAATGGCGAAGAATAACCAAGACATACGATTACCTCTCTATCTATAGATCTACAAGGCCTGCATCTACCATCTTCTGCAGGCTCATTAAAATACCAAGTTTTGCGTGATACCAGGTAAGGCCACCTTGGAAATAAACTGCGTAGGGCGGGCGGATCGGGCCATCGGCAGACAGCTCAATGGAGCTTCCCTGGACAAAAGCACCGGCTGCCATAATCACACGATCATTGTATCCAGGCATTTCTGAGGGCCAGGGTGTTGCAAAACTGTCCACTGGAGCAGCCGCTTGAATGCCTTTGCAGAAAGCAACCATACCGGCTTCGGAGCCAAGCTCAACCGCCTGAATGATATCGTGACGGCTTTCCGTTGCATTAGGAACACAGTGGAAACCAAGGGGCTCATACAGATTTGCGGCAAAGATTGCACCTTTTTCTGCACCGGCAACTACGGTGGGGGCCAGGAAGAAGCCTTGAAAGAGGCTGGTCATCAGACCCAAGTTAGCGCCAACTTCTTTGCCGAGACCCGGAGCAGAGAGTCGGTAAGCGCAGCGGTTGATGCATTCCTCAGTACCTACGATGTAGCCACCGATGGGAGCAAGACCGCCACCGGGATTTTTGATCAGGCTGCCTACAGTCATATCTGCACCCACATCAGAGGGTTCAATGGTTTCTACAAACTCTCCGTAGCAGTTATCCACCATCACGATTAAGTCGGGCTTGATGCTCTTGCAGAAGGAGATCAGTTCACCAATCTGCGTCACAGAGAAGGTGGGTCGTGTGGCGTACCCCTTGGAGCGCTGTATGGTAACCATCTTCGTTTTAGAATGGATGGCTTTGCGGATGTTATCGTAGTCAAAAGAACCATCCGGAAGAAGATCCACCTGCTGATAGGTGACACCGTACTCAGCAAGGGAACAGGGACTGTTGCGAATGCCGATCACCTCCTGTAAAGTATCATAAGGCAGACCTACAGGGGACAGTAGTTCATCTCCCGGCAGAAGATTTGCGGACAGTGCAACCGTCAAAGCGTGTGTTCCGCAGGTAATTTGGGGACGGACAAGGGCGGCTTCTGCGTGGAATACGTCCGCGTAAACCCGTTCCAGATTATCACGGCCGATGTCATCATAACCGTAACCGGAGGAAGCTGCAAAACAAGCCACAGATACGTGATTTTTCTGCATTGCAGCAAGTACCTTAGCTTGATTGTGCTCGGCTACTTTATCAATTGCAGCAAAACGGTCCTGGAGACGTATTAGTGCGTCCTCTCCGTATTGATAAACAGCAGGGGAGATCCCCATACTTGTGTATAACTGTAATAACGGTTCCATTTTATTATTCCTCATTCTTGACTATATTTAGGATTTCGTTGGCAATGTTGTTAAGCAACTCCGGACGAGAGATGATCAGACCTGTATCAGACTCGCCAACGATCAGTAGTGTATCGCCGGGTTTAATACCGAATAGTTCCCGCGCTTCCTTGGGGATCACGATTTGTCCGCGATCGCCGACTTTTGCGGTTCCAAATGCTCGTTTAGTATTCTGTTTTCCAAGAAGGTGTTTGCCACCAGCCATAACTCCACTCCATTCATATAATTCATACTTTTCACACATTAAAAGTATAATGAAAACCATCCCGGTTGTCAAGACCGGGATGGAATATTTCGGCTAATCGCGGGATCTTCTGTTGCCAAACAGAAGCACAAGGCGCAACAGCTGCGCTGCTGCGATTGCAACGGCAGCCACATAGGTGAGGGCGGCGGCGGATAGAGTTTTTCTGGCACCTTTTTGTTCTTCTTTTGTGAGAAGCTCTGCTGACTCAATAGCCTCCATCGCTCTGCGGCTGGCATTGAATTCCACCGGTAATGTCACCAGTTGGAACACCAGAGATAAAGCAAAAAAACCAATACCGAGATAGACAAGAGAATAGGAGAATGCAGCAAAACTTGATAGAAGGATACCCAGAAGGATCAGCGGCATTGCCAGCTTTGAGCCGAAGTTTGTAATGGGGATAATAGCGGCACGGATCTTAATGGGGAAGTAGTTGTGGGCATATTGTGCCGCGTGACCGGCTTCGTGACAAGCAACGCCAATTGCTGCGGTTGAAGCACTGCTGTACACCGCGTCTGACAGGCGGATGATGTTGCTCTTCGGGTCGTAGTGATCTGTCAAATTTCCGGAGACCTTCTCAATTCGGACGTTACGTACGCCATTGGCGCTTAGTACCCGCTGAGCGGCCTCCGCACCGGTAATCCTGCGGGAAGAAATTTGCGAGGAGTAACGTTTGAAGGTACTGTTAACGCGAGCGCTTGTAATGAAAGACAGGAGCAGGCAAGGAAGGACAATATACAGATATGTCCAGTCAAATCCGTAAAAATAAGGGTATGGCATAAGAACCTCCTGAAAATGTTTGTCTTTAGTATAACCATTTCATCAAAAAAAGCAAGGCGAAGATATGATTCTAAGAATTGGGAAACTTTACTTTTTTATAAATCCTGCTATAATTTAAGTATGTTAATTTTTTGGAGGCTGCCGATGAAATTGCTGTATTTTCTTGAACAAATCCGGATTCCTGTATTGGATAAGCTTATGTTACTGGTTACCAGTTTGGGTGAAGAAACAGCGTTTCTTGTAATTGCATTGGCTTTGTTTTGGTGCATTCATAAATATATGGGTTACTATATCCTGTCTGTGGGATTTGTTGGTACACTTGCCAATCAGTTTATGAAACTCTGGTTTCGGATTCCCAGACCCTGGATTCTGGATGAACATTTTACAATCGTAGAACAGGCAAGAGAAGCGGCATCCGGATACAGTTTCCCTAGTGGACATACCCAATGTGCGGTGGGAACATTATGTGGAATTGCTTATACTGCCAAACAGAAAATTGTTCGGATTGTTTGTATTGCTTTGGCTGTGCTGGTGCCGATTTCCAGAATGTACCTGGGTGTGCATACGCCTCTGGATGTGGGCGCTGCGTCACTGATGGCTTTGGCGCTGGTATTTGCATTCCAGCCATTGTTTGGGAAAAATTCTCATAAAAGAATGCCTATTCTGTTTGGGGTAATGATTCTCCTATCGGTAGCGTATCTGATCTTTATTGAGTGCTATCCGTTTCCTGCGGATCTGGACGCACACAACTACGCTTCTGGCCTCAAAAGCGGTTATACGCTGTTTGGTTCGTTGCTTGGTTTGATCGTTGTGTATATTGTGGACGAAAAGTGGCTACATTTCACAACAAAAGCAGTTTGGTGGGTGCAGATTTTAAAAGTCGTTGGTGGTCTTGCGTTGGTGTTGTGCATTAAGAGTGGTACTAAGGAGCTGCTCAACAGCTTGATGGGTGAGAATATCGGCAGAGCAGCGCGGTATTTTCTGATCGTTGTGTTTGCCGGTATCGTATGGCCATCCACCTTCCGCTGGTTTTCAAAGCTTGGCAATAAGGAGTAATACGCATGCATTTTGCACTGTATCTTGGAGTGGCTATTCTTTTGCTGTTACTGTTCAGCGGTTTTTATACGTTCTGGGCAGCCTGCGTCCGAAGAAAGGAATTGCCTTGGCTGGACGAATCCATCAAAAGCACCCATTACGGAAAGTATTATTCGATAATTCATTCTTCTGACGCGTTTTTGAGAGAGAATAATGCGCAGGATGCGTGGATTGAAAGCGTTGACGGTCTGAAACTCCACGCTCACTGGATCCCGGCGGAAAATCCTGTGGGCACAGTGGTGCTGGCCCACGGCTATCGGAGCACCAAGTTGGTGGATTTTGGCGCAGTATACCGGATTTATCATAATCTTAGAATGAATATCCTGGTGCCGGATCAGCGTTCTCACGGACAAAGTGAAGGAAAAGTAATCACCTTTGGTGTGAAAGAAAGCCGGGATATGCAAGGCTGGATCCAATGGCACAACCAACACAATCCCAATCTTCCGGTAATGCTCAGCGGCCTTTCGATGGGGGCATCTACGATGTTGTATCTTGCGGACAAGGAGCTTCCGGACAATGTAAAGGGTATTATTGCTGATTGCGGTTTTACGTCCCCCTGGAATATTATTTCCTCAGTGTTCCGGAATGTAACGCACCTGCCGGCAGGTCCTTCCCTTTGGATTGCAGATATGTTTGCCAGATTGTTTGCCGGGTTTCACTTGAGGGAGGAAGACACCAGAAGGTCATTACAAAATAGCCGTATTCCAGTATTGATGGTGCACGGAACCGGAGATACATTTGTTCCCTGTGATATGACCAGAGAGGCATTTGCGGTTTGTGCCGAGCCGAAAGAATTGCTGCTGGTAGAAGGCGCGGAGCACGGCGTTAGTTTTCTGGCAGAACCGGACCGTTATGTGGAAACGGTTAAAAACTTTATCTGTACAGCTATGGGGGTGTGTCTGTGAATTACGCAACCATTAAAAATTACGATATTGCCAATGGACCCGGTGTGCGAGTCAGTCTCTTTGTCTCCGGTTGCACCCATCACTGTAAAGGCTGTTTTAATGAGGTCGCTTGGGACTTTGATTATGGGCAGCCTTTTACACAGGAGACCATCGATCAAATACTGCAGATGTTGGAGCCTGCGCATATTCAGGGCATCACCCTTTTGGGCGGTGAACCCTTTGAACCGGAGAACCAGCCTGCAATTGTAGACCTTCTTCGCCAGATGAAAACAAAATACCCTCAAAAGTCGGTATGGGCTTTTTCGGGGTATTTGTTTGACAAGGATATCCTGTCCGGTAAGCTAGGTCCGTGGGAGATTACCAATGAATATATCAGTTATCTGGATGTGCTTGTGGACGGACGGTTTGTAATGGAGAAGAAAGATTTAACACTGCGGTTTCGTGGCTCCTCCAACCAAAGGATTATTGATGTACCTGCATCCCTTAAGAAGGGAACGGTTGTCCTGTGGGAAGACTGGCAGGGGAATGGAAAGGGAATGAAATAATGGAAACGATTCGAGTCAAGAAAGTAAGACCCAATGCAATGCTGCCTACATACGGCTCCGACGCAGCTGCCGGCGCGGATTTGTATGCTTGCCTGGAAACGGAAATCACCATCGCTCCGGGAGAGACCTTTTGGGTGCCTACAGGACTGGCTGTGGAGATCCCCCAGGGCTGTGCGGGCTTGATTTATGCTCGCAGCAGTCTGGGAACAAAGCGGGGATTGGCGCCGGCCAATAAGGTTGGTGTGATCGACAGCGATTACCGGGGAGAGATTCAGGTTGTGTTGTTCAATCATAGTGATCAGAATCAGCGGATTGTGCCCGGTGAACGCATCGCACAAATGGTGATCACACCTGTGATCACACCCAGTTATGTGGAAGCAGAGTCTTTGTCAGACACCGACCGTGGTACAGGCGGATTTGGCTCTACCGGAAAATAAAAAGAAAACCCAGGATGCATTGCATCCTGGGTTTTTGTTAATAGAACAGGAGGTCGGAGTATGTGGGATAGGGCCATAAATTTTTGTCGGTGAGACTTTCCAAAATGTCAGCCTCGGTTCGGATGGCCTGCATATCTGACACAATTACATCGTGGAAGTATCTTGCAATGACCTCTTTGCCTTCCGGGATCTTTGTCAGATCATTTTCCAGCTTTCTGCAATTTCGATACAGAGCATCGGTTGCTTCGGATAACCTTGCTGCAATGCGTGTCTCAGCGTCACAGGAGAAACCAAGATGTTTCTTTGACAAAATGGTCTCGGCAAGGGCCTTGCTATAACGAATTGCTGCAGGCAGGATCTGATGCTGTACCATATCGATGCAGGTCCTTGCCTCAATATTCACGATCTTGCGGTAAGCATCCAGATGCACTTCGTATCTTGCCCGGAACTCGCTCTCCGAGTAGATTCCGCGCTTGGTTACCAACTGGATTTGTTTATCATCTACGTATGTCGGCAGACATTCAGCGGTGGAAGGGTAATTGCTAAGCCCGCGGCGGTTTGCTTCATCCTTCCATTCCTGGGAATAGCCGTTGCCGTTGAAGATGATCCGCTGGTGGTCTGTTAGGGCCTTGCATACCAGCTTTTGCAGCGCAGCCTCAAAATTATCAGCCTGCTCCAACTCGTCGGCAAATTTGCCAAGCTCCTCAGCCATAATGGTGTTCAGGGCAATGTTCGGTCCAGCGATCGATTGAGAGGAGCCCAGCATACGGAATTCAAATTTGTTACCGGTAAAAGCCAGGGGAGAGGTGCGGTTGCGGTCGGTGGTGTCTTTGGGGATTGCAGGCAAAACATCCACGCCGATGCGCATAATGCTCTTTTCGGGATCAGTGTAGTTAGTACCGTTGATAATGGAATCAACAACCGCAGTTAGTTCGTCGCCTAAGAAGATGGAAATGATCGCAGGAGGCGCTTCGTTGGCACCCAAACGGTGATCATTGCCCGCAGAAGCAACTGTGCAGCGCAGAAAATCCTGATATTCATCAACACCTTTGATAAACGCAGCCAAAAAAACCAGGAAACGGGCGTTTTGACGAGGTGTTTTACCGGGGCTGAAGAGATTCAGACCGGTGTCGGTGGCCAGAGACCAGTTGTTGTGTTTGCCGGAGCCGTTCACACCGGCAAAGGGCTTTTCGTGGAGAAGGCAGACCAAATTATGCTTGGCAGCACACTTTTTCATTACCATCATAATGATCTGGTTGGCATCGCAGGCGCTGTTTGCATCGGTATATACTGGTGCGATCTCGTGCTGACAAGGAGCTGTCTCATTGTGTTTTGTTTTAGATAGAATGCCCAGTCGCCAGAGCTGTTCATCCAGATCCTGCATAAAATTAGATACACGAGTACGGATCGTACCGAAATAATGGTCATCAAGCTCTTGTCCCTTAGGAGGCGTCGCGCCGAAGAGCGTGCGGCCTGTCAGACGCAGATCTTCTCGTTTGGCATACATATCCTTAGGCAGCAGGAAATACTCCTGTTCAGCGCCTACACAGGTCTGAACCCGCTTGGTCTCGTTGTCGCCAAACAGACGCAGAATGCGAAGAGCTTCACGGGAGACTTCGTTGATGGAGCGCAGCAGAGGGGTTTTTTTATCCAGCGCAGCGCCGGTATAAGAGAAGAAGCAGGTGGGGATGTACAGACTACCGTCTTTTACAAAGGCAAATGCAGTAGGATCCCAAGCGGTGTATCCACGGGCCTCAAAAGTGGCGCGCAGGCCGCCGGAGGGGAAGGAGGATGCGTCCGGTTCGCCGCAAACCAGAGATTTGCCGGTAAATTCCATAATGACACGGCCGTCATCGGTGGGTGTAATAAAAGAGTCGTGTTTTTCGGCAGTGATACCGGTCAGTGGTTGGAACCAATGAGTATAGTGCGTTGCGCCTTTTTCAATTGCCCAAAGCTTCATTGCTTCGGCGATTTCATTGGCAACATCCAGCTGCAGTGGCGTACCGTTCTCAATGCATTGTTTCCAGGACATAAAAATTTCCGGCCGCAGGGTTTGTTTCATTACGGCTTCGTTAAATACATCACTGCCGAATATCTCGGGTACATTCAAAAATTCGCTCATTTTGACGCGTCCTTTCAGAATGAATTTGAACAATATCTTATACCTATCTTAAATTTTATTCCAAATGCACAGGAAAAGCAAGAGATAATAATGCATAAATTTGACAAACCATCCCAAATTCACTTATGCAATCCAACAAAAACGATACGCATTGTACGAAAAATGAATTTTTCACAATCGTAACTTGCATTTTGTGGGAAATGGGTGTATAGTAACCACAACCTAGTAGATTATGAAGAGGGGGATCTCAGTGAAGTTTGAAATGATGACCGCAGCCCAAATGCAGGAGTTGTATCAATCTTTAATCCAGCATTATAGTGACTGTAAGGCACAGAATTTGAAATTGAATATGGCGCGAGGTAAGCCTGCGGCAAGTCAGTTGGATCTGGTTAACGATATGTTGACGTGCCTCACATCTGCAGAAGAATGTATGTGCGATGGCATTGATGCAAGAAACTATGGAGAACTTGCAGGTATGCCGGCTGCAAGAAGATATTGGGCAGATATTTTGGATTGTCTCCCCGAGCAGACTTTTGTGGGCGGTTCCTCCAGTTTGAATCTGATGTTCGATGTGATCTCCCGCGCTTATACTCACGGATTGCTGAACAGTGTTCGTCCTTGGTGCAAAGAAGAGACCGTCAAGTTTCTCTGCCCAAGCCCCGGATATGACCGCCATTTTAAGGTTACCGAGTTTTTTGGTGCGGAACTGATCACAGTACCGATGACACCGGAAGGTCCCGATATGGATGTGGTGGAGGATCTTATAAAAGATCCCACGGTGAAGGGCATCTGGTGCGTGCCCAAGTACTCCAATCCTGACGGCATTATTTATTCCGATGTGGTGGTCCGTCGTTTTGCCGAGCTGAAGCCTGCTGCACCCGATTTCGTTATTATGTGGGATAATGCCTACTGCATCCACGAATTTGAGGGGGAGTATGTGAAGCTTCCCAATATTTTAGATCTCTGCGAACAGGCCGGAAACCCCCATATGGCGATCGAGTTTGCGTCCACCTCTAAGGTTACATTCCCCGGCGCAGGTATTTCCGTTATTGCTTCGTCCAAGGAGAATATTACATATCTGACGAAACTCTTTGGCATTCAGATTATTTCCCACGATAAGATCAATCAGATGCGCCACGTGAAGTATCTGAAGAATAAGGAACATACTCTGGAAATAATGAAAAGACACGCCAGCGAGCTTGCACCGAAGTTTCGTGTTGTATCCGAAGCGCTGGAACGGGAGATCGCACCTTATGGCTTTGCCAATTGGAATCGACCCAAGGGTGGTTATTTCGTAAGCCTGAACACGATGCCTGGAACAGCAAAGCGGGCGCTGGCATTGTGCAGTGATGCCGGTGTGACAATGACTCCCGCCGGTGCAACCTTCCCCTATGGTAAGGATCCTCAGGACAGCAATATCCGGATCGCTCCCAGTTTCCCACCTGTGGAGGAACTTGAAAAAGCAATGGATATTTTCTGTACCTGTTTGAAGCTGGCAGTACTGGAAAAATTGCTGAATGTGTGATATACTAAGAGGCGGACAGTGGTCCGCCTCTTCTTGTCGGTAGCTGCGCCCATTCTATCACAACAGAAAGTGTGGTTCGTATGATTGAAAAATTGCGTAATTTGTGCAAAAAACACATAGATATTATCAGCTATCTGTTCTTTGGCGGGTTAACTACAATGGTTAATTACCTGGTGTATTTTCCGCTTTACAATTATCTGCATCTGTCTGGTGTAGTTAGTAATGTGATCGCTTGGTGCACTGCAGTAATCTTTGCGTATTTGACCAACAAGCCTTTTGTTTTCAAAAGCTACGATTGGTCGATGAAGACGGTTTTGCCTGAGCTTGGTAAATTTATTGGTTGCCGTGTTGGTTCCGGTGCTTTGGAGACGGGTGTTATCTGGCTGACAGTGGATTATTTGAAGTGGAACGGCAATTTAATGAAGATTTTGGTAGCTGTGCTGGTGGTGATCCTCAATTATGTGGGCAGTAAATTGCTTGTTTTTCGTAAAAAATGATACTACAACGGTCGGATAGCATATATGCTGTTGTCTGTTCAAGAAAAAGACAATGCCTTGACATTCTGTGCTGTTTCATATATCATTTAGAAGTATGAAAGTGCAATTTTCTTGATTATCCGGAGGGAGATTTCCTTATGAATACACGCAACGGTTTGTTTGCGGACGTGCCCGAGGAACTGTGGAATGACTGGACCTGGCAGGCAAAGCACCGTGTGGAAACCTTAGAAGAACTGAAGAAGTATATTTCTCTGACAGAGAAAGAGGAGCGGGGAATCCGGAACTGTCTGGATTCTTTTCGTATGGCAATCACTCCGTATTATCTGTCACTAATTGATCTGAATGACCCCAACGATCCTGTTCGGAAGCAGGCCATTCCTACAGAACACGAGCTGTATTTTGCTCCCGAGGAGGATGCCGACTCTCTGCATGAGGATACAGACTCTCCTGTTAAGGGTCTGACCCATCGGTATCCTGACCGCGTTCTGTTTCTGATTACAGACCGCTGTGCTGCGTACTGTCGTCATTGTACACGCCGCCGTATGGTTGGACAGACTGATAATGCGATGCCCAGATCCCAGATCGACGCCTGCATCGATTATATTCGCCAACATACGGAGGTTCGTGATGTGCTGGTTTCCGGCGGCGATGTGTTTATGCAAAGCGATGAGCAGCTGGAGTATGTAATCTCTGCACTGCGGGACATTCCACACGTGGAAATCATTCGGCTGGGAACTCGTACGCCTGTTGTAATGCCCCAGAGAATTACCCAGAAGCTGTGTGATATGTTGAAGAAATACCATCCTATCTGGGTGAATGTGCACTTCAATCACCCCAATGAGATCACCCCAGAATCCACGAGAGCCTGTGCTATGCTGGCAGATGCCGGCATTCCTTTGGGGAACCAAAGCGTCTTACTTGCCGGCGTGAATGATTGCATACATGTGATGAAGAAACTGGTCAATGACCTGGTTCGCATTCGTGTGCGCCCGTATTATATTTATGCCTGTGATTTGAGCTTAGGTCTGTCCCACTTCCGCACACCGGTCAGTAAGGGTATTGAAATCATTGAGGCTTTGCGTGGTCATACCAGCGGCTTCTGTGTACCTACCTTTGTGGTTGACGCGCCCGGCGGCGGCGGTAAGATCCCGGTAATGCCCAACTATGTGCTGAGCCAATCCCCCAGAAGAGTGGTTCTGAGAAACTTTGAAGGTGTTATCACTACCTATACAGAACCGCCTGTGTATGAGAGCAAATGTAATTGTTCTGTCTGCCGGGGTGAGCAGCAAAATACAGTCAATGGCATTGCCGGCCTTGCACAGGGCAATGGTTTGAACTTTGAACCCACCGATCTTCCCAGAAAGAAGAGATTGCAAAACTAAAATAACGCCGCACTTCTTTGAAGTGCGGCGTTTTGATTATTTTTTAGGCTTATTCTCGATGAACTGCAATGTTGCATTCAAAGAGCTTTCTGCAATGCTGTGGTCAACATTTACATCCAATTCAATGCTCTTCTTTAGAAGAATTTCACGGATAAGGTATTCTGCAAGCCAAGGGTTTTTTACCAGCAGGGGACCCATACAGTTTGTGTAGATCAGATTCTTGTAGCGGGCACCCTCGGTACCAGTGTTATTATTTCCGCGGCCATAAATGGTAGTACCAAAAGGCTCGCTGGCGTATACATCAGCCATCATAATCTGTGAGCCTGCCAGTTCCATTGCAGGGTCATTTATGCGAAAATGCAAATCGTCCCCCCACACATACTTTCTCTCCTTAGCGGTCATATCCAGGATTCCCAGGCCTTCCAGCACAGAGCCGTCTTCTCTTAGAATGGTTTTACCGAAGAGAAGGCCGGATGTACCCATAGCCAAGGCATAGCCACCCTGTTCCAAATAGTGAGACAAGTCAGAGTTAGTTAGCGCTGGGATCAGATGCTGGAACACAGCAATTTCACCCGGTAGAAAGATCAGAAGATCCAGCTTCTCAAAGGGAATGGGGTCATCGATATCCTCGATGCGCACCACGGTAACATCAACGCCCATTTTCTTTCCCACTTGTACCAGCGCCTGCACACTGCCTCGTTCACCGTGGAGGTTCAGTAGATTCGGATACATCCATCCGACTGTGATCTCAGGCATTGCTGTCACCCCCCTGGTTCAGATAATTTTTTACAACGCGGGCGTGTTTCGGATTTGTAAGCACATAGATTATATCTGTTTCAATCGAATCCAGAGTTGCGAAAATCTGCGACATTTCGTCACTGTTGACGATCGTTACATCCTCTTCCGGTGCACCTGCAAGGATCATACGACTTGCAATATCATAGGCAACATTTTGAGAGAAGGCAACATAGCACTCCACATTGCTCTTTACAATGTTTTGAAAATCGCAGTCAAAAAAGTAGAATGTGCCGGCATAATGGGGATAGAAATCCTCCACTCGGTACAGACCAACGAAAACCGCTTTTTTGCGGGTATCTGCCGCAATAACATCCAGCTCCGATTGCAATGCTTCGGGGTTTTCTTGTTTGCCACGGAGATAGTGGATCTCTTTTCCGCGATAATAAATAATATCTTCGTGAGATGCGGGATTCCGGAAACTGGCAAATCCGGCTTGGATCTGGGCATCAGACAGACCGATTTCCCGGCAGATGGTGATACACATAGCAAAATTGTAAATGTAGAACGGATTGTTATAGGGCACCTGCCAGGATGTACCGCTGCAGGTGAATGTGTTGTTTTCGTAGTCTACAGAATCGATCAGAACGGTGGGCGCCTTTGCGGAAGCATAGCTGCATTTTGTGCAGCGGAAAGGTCCAATGTTCGCCAGATTGTAATTTTTGTAATTGATCGGGTGTCCACAGACAGGGCAGGGGAGTGTGACGTTATAAAAATCGTCAGATGTATAGGTCCTGCTATTTTCAGCAATACTGAAAGTCTTATAGCTGCCTGCCAGTGTACCCAATGATAGACTGCGGGGTTCTTCATTGTTCAGGTATAAGGTCATATCCTTGCCGATGGCGCTGCGGAATTTACGGAGAATGAAATCCGGATCGCCATTTCTCTGCACCTGATCCTTCTGCAAATTGGTGATGCCCATATTGCAACCGGGAAGTTGCTTGCGGATCAGAGGAAAACTCCGTTCGTCGATCTCCAGAACCAGGAACTCCTTGGAGAATTTTCCGGTCAAGGTGGAGTTTTTGATCAATGTGGTAGCCACACCGCCCATCATATTGGCACCTTCCACATTTGAGGCGACCTTCTTGCCTGCCTGGGTCAGCGTGTGGTAGAGCAGGTTTGTTGTTGTAGACTTGCCGTTGGTTCCAGAAATAAAAAATACCTTATTATAGTCGATGTTCTGAAAACTGGAAACAAAGTTCGACATCAGCTTAACAGCTATTTTGCCGGAGTAATTACTGCCGCGCTGCTTGTCGATCCGATTCACAGCAAATGCAATAAATTTAGAAATCCAAAGAGTGATGAAAAAACGCATCTGCGATATTCCTCCCAACAAATTTTCAATAGTATACCACATAATGAAAGGAATTGCTACTGAATTCTTGCTGCGATGATCCCACTGCATAAGAAAAAAAGAAAACCTCTAGAAAATCCAGAGGCTTTCTTATGGCGGAGAAGGAGGGATTTGAACCCTCGATACCCTTTTGGGGTATACACGATTTCCAATCGTGCGCGCTCGGCCAGCTACGCGACTTCTCCATAATGCGACTGCGCGGCAATCAGCTTGTGTATAATATCGCATTTGTCTCGTTTTGTCAACCCCAATTTATTCTTTTTTGAAAAAATGGTGATTTAGGTATACAAAAAATCTGTTGACATCTATTTGGTTTGTCAGTATAATATCTGCGATTGTCAAAATGCTAGTGTAGCACAGTCGGTAGTGCATCTCACTCGTAATGAGAAGGTCGCCTGTTCGAGTCAGGTCACTAGCTCCAAAACAGCCATCCCTAATGGGGATGGCTGTTTTTTATTTGGTATGCAGTTCCAAAATGAAAGAAAGGGCAGCATAAACAGCTTGATCTCGAATTTGTTGTCTGTTGCCGTGAAACAGAAATTTCCGGTGAGTGCGTATATGCTCATCTTCATAACCGATATAAACCGTGCCAACAGGATTGGAAGAGCCATCTGTGTCTGGACCTGCAAGTCCCGTTACGGATACAGCAACATCAGCTTGCAGGATCCGGCGGACTCCGGATGCAAGTTCTTCTGCAACAATATCAGAAACAGGTCCAACAGTCTCAAGCAACTCTCCGGTTACGCCAAGAATATGCTCCTTGACCCAGTTGCTATAACAGATCACACCGCCTTTGTAAATCTGTGAGCTGCCAGCAATTGCGGTTAGGGCAGCACCGATTCTGCCACCGGTGCAGCTTTCAGCGGTTACCAGTGTTTTCCCTTTGAGCACTTTTAATACATCACAGGAAAGGTGCGTCATCATATTTCACCGCAATTCTTTCCACCGTTTCCAGAGCCTGGTGGATCAAAGCTTCTCGATCCAGCTTCTTTTCTGCATTCATCAGTTGACCGATGGTGGGTTTGGTTTTCGGATGTTTGGGAGTAAAGACAGTGCAGCAATCCTCATAGGGCAGGACAGAAGTTTCCATAGTACCGATCTTTCGGGCGATGGTGACGATCTCTTCCTTATCCATACCGATCAGTGGCATAAAGATTGGAATATCCACCACTGCACCGGTGACGGTCATTGCTTGCATCGTTTGACTAGCCACTTGTCCCAGATTCTCACCGGTGATCAGTGCTCCGCAGCCATCTTGTAGCGCAATGCGCTGAGAGATCTCCATCATAAACCGACGCATAATCAGTGTGAAGAATTCTTCAGGGCAGTTATCTCGAATTGCCTCCTGAATCTGCGTGAAGCCAACAATATTTACGGTCATACGGCCACAATACTTTGTGACCAGTCGGGCAAGCTCCATTACTTTGTTTTTTGCAAGCTCCGAGGTATAAGGATAGGAGAAGAAATGGATACATTCCACCTCAACTCCCCGCTTTGCTACCATATAAGCTGCAACAGGGGAGTCGATACCACCGGAAAGAAGGCACATTGCTCGTCCACTTACACCGGTGGGCAGACCGCCGGCACCGGGAACAGCCGGCCCGTGAATATAGGCAGCCAGGTCACGAACTTCCACGTACACCGTATACGCGGGCTTATGCACGTCAACACGGCAATCGGGGTATGCTTCGGCAAGTCGACCGCCTATTTCCTGGGAAATACCGATAGAGGTCAGAGGGAATCGCTTGTCAGCTCTCTTGGACTCTACCTTGAAGGATTCAGCGCAGGATAGGTCGTCGCCAAGATATTCCACCACGGTGTCGTAGATGGTGTCAATATCCTTTTCACAAGCGCGGCAACGGCACAGGCTTACCAGACCAAAGATGCAGCGGCAGGCCTCCCAGGCACCATCCACATCAGCATCATCATCCATAGGCTCCACATAAACCGTGGACTGCATAAGATATACATCAAAATTTCCGTAAGCCTTCATACGGCGGCGGATATTCTGACGCAGTTTATCCTCAAATTGACGCTTGTTAGCGCCTTTGAGCACAATTTCACCCAATTTTAATAAAAAAATCTCTTTCACAACGATTCCTCGCTTTATTATAATTCCACAGTCCGGTACTGAATTGCTTCAGCAATGTGGTCGGCAGTAATTGTTTGACTGCCTTCCAGATCGGCGATGGTTCTGGCAACCTTCAAAATTCTGTCGTAGCTTCGTGCGGTTAGGCCAAAGGCATCAAATGCTTGGCGCATCAATGTTTCTGAATCGGCATCCAACTTACAGTATGCCCGCAACTGTTCAGGACCCATACGGGCATTGCACATCCCGCTGAAAGAACCAAAACGCTTATGCTGAACATTTCTTGCACGGTTGACTCGCTCCTTGACAGATGCGGAGGTTTCAGTCTCTTCTCTGCGGCGCAGATCCTCGTAATTCACAGCCGGTACTTCCATAATGATGTCGATGCGATCAAGCAGGGGACCGGAGATCCTGCTTCGGTAGTTGCGGATAGATGCATCCGAACAGATACATTTTCCGGAGGGGTCACCATACCAGCCGCATTTACAGGGATTCATTGCACATACCAACATAAATTCTGATGGATATGTAACGGTACCCGACACTCTGGAGATGGTAACAAGTCCATCCTCCAGTGGTTGCCGCATCATATCAAGTGTATCTTTATGGAACTCCGGAAGCTCGTCCAGAAACAGCACACCCTTGTGTGCCAATGAAATTTCGCCGGGTTTTGGATTAGTACCGCCACCAGCGAGACCAGCGTTGGATACGGTGTGATGGGGACTTCTGAAAGGACGTTCGGTAACCAGGGGAGACTGAGAACTGACAAGACCCATAACGGAGTAGATCTGTGTGACTTCCAGAGATTCCTCCCAGGACATATCCGGCAGTATAGACGGAAGACGCTTGCTGAGCATACTTTTTCCCGAGCCGGGAGGGCCGATCAGCAAAATATTGTGACCGCCGGCAGCGGCAACTTCCATTGCGCGCTTTACATTCTCCTGGCCCACCACATCCTTAAAATCGGGCAGAGAAATGTCCTGTTTTTCCGGAACCCAGATCGGTTCTTCAGTCAATTCCTGTTCACCGTTGAGCGCTTCGACCAACTGGCGTACGGTCTGTACCGGGTAAATGGCAGGTCCTCTTGCCAGAGTAGCTTCAGCGGCGTTTTCTGCCGGTACATATATTGCTTCAAAACCGGCTTTCTTAGCGGCAATTGCCATAGGGAGCACGCCGGCAATAGGTCGAATGCGCCCGTCCAGACTCACTTCTCCCAGAAATGCGCTGGTGGAGCTTGGGCGACGGATTGCTCCGCAGGCTGCCATTATGCCCAGGAGGATAGGTAGATCATAATGGGTTCCGGCTTTTTTCAAATTTGCAGGAGCCAGATTTACAGTAATTCTGCTGGTAGGAAATTTCATACCACTGGTCTTTACAGCAGCGCGAACCCGTTCGCGGGCTTCTTTTACCGCAGTATCCGGTAGACCGACAATATCAAAGGCAGGCAGACCATTGGAAATATAACACTCTACAGTTATGTGATTGCCGCGGATTCCGTCAATGCCCATAGTGTTGATACTGCAAATCATAAGTTTCCTCCTTTTGCAGACTTTTCTACATCATACTCCATTCTTTATAAAAACTCAAATCTTTTTTTGTAGGGTAAATTGATTGATGTTTACAATTATTTTATCAAATGGCAAATATCCTTACAAATACCAAAATGATTTTACAAAATTCCTCGGAATATACTCCAGATTGGCTTTACAAATGAAATGAAAAGTGCTATGATATGTCCGTTAAAGAATGATTACTTTAGGAGGTAATTGATTTTGGCAAGAAAATTCAAAACAATGGACGGCAATACTGCTGCTGCCCACGTCAGCTATGCCTTTACCGAGGTTGCTGGCATTTATCCCATCACTCCCTCCAGCCCCATGGCCGACTATGTTGACCAGTGGTCTGCTGCAGGTCGTAAGAACATTTTTGGTGACACTGTAAAGGTTGTCGAGATGCAGTCCGAGGCCGGTGCTGCAGGTACTGTTCACGGCTCTCTGGCCGCCGGTGCACTGACCACCACCTACACCGCTTCCCAGGGTCTGCTGCTGATGATCCCTAATATGTACAAGATCGCCGGTGAGCTGCTGCCCAGCGTGTTCCACGTTTCTGCCCGTACCGTTGCTACTCAGGCACTGAACATCTTCGGTGACCACTCCGACGTATATGCCTGTCGTCAGACCGGCTTTGCAATGTTGGCTGAGTCCAACGTTCAGGAAGTTATGGATCTGGGCGCTGTTGCACACCTGGCTTCCATTGAAGGCCGCGTTCCCTTCATTAACTTCTTCGACGGTTTCCGTACCTCCCACGAAATCCAGAAGATCGCTATTTGGGACTACGAGGATCTGAAGGAAATGACCAATATGGAGGCTGTTGCTGAGTTCCGGAAGCATTCTCTGAACCCCGAGCGTCCCGCAATGCGTGGCTCTCACGAGAATGATGACATCTTCTTCCAGCACCGTGAGTCCTGCAACAAGTACTACACCGCACTGCCTGCAGTTGTGGAGAAGTATATGGCTAAGGTCAACGAAAAGCTGGGTACCAACTACCAGCTGTTCAACTACTATGGTGCTGCCGATGCTGACCGTGTTATTGTCGCTATGGGTTCTTTCTGTGACGTTACCGAGGAAGTGGTTGACTACCTGAACGCTCACGGTGAGAAGGTCGGCCTGATCAAGGTTCGTCTCTTCCGTCCCTGGAGCTCTGCACATCTGCTGGCTGCTATTCCCGCTACCGTTAAGAAGATCGCTGTTATGGACCGCACCAAAGAGCCTGGCTCTCAGGGCGAGCCTCTGTACCAGGATGTTGTGATGGCTCTGGCTAAGGCTGGCAAGAACGATATTACTGTTGTTGGCGGTCGTTACGGTCTGGGTTCTAAGGATACCCACCCCGCTTCCGTCTTTGCTATCTACGAAGAGCTGGCTAAGGACGCTCCCAAGAATGAGTTCACTGTTGGTATTGTTGATGACGTGACCAACCTGTCTCTGACTGAGAAGGCTTCTCCCAATACCGCAGCGGAGAGCACTATCGAGTGCAAGTTCTGGGGTCTGGGTGGCGATGGTACAGTTGGTGCTAACAAGAACTCCATCAAGATCATCGGTGATCACACCGATAAGTACGTACAGGCATACTTCCAGTATGACTCCAAGAAGACCGGCGGCGTAACCGTATCTCACCTGCGTTTTGGTGATCAGGCTATCAAGTCTCCCTACTACATTAATAAGGCTGACTTTGTTGCTTGCCATAACCCCTCTTACATCACCAAGGGCTTTAAGATCGTTCAGGACGTAAAGCCCGGCGGCGTGTTCTTGATCAACTGCCAGTGGTCTATGGAAGAACTGGAGCATCACCTGGATGCTGCTTCCAAGCGCTACATTGCTGAAAACAACATTCAGCTGTACACCATCAACGCTATTGATCTGGCTATCAAGGTCGGTATGGGCAAGCGTACCAACACCATCCTACAATCCGCATTCTTCTCTCTGGCAAATGTTATGCCCAGCGAAGAGGCAATTGGCTATATGAAGGCTGCTGCTGAAGCTTCCTACCTGAAGAAGGGCCGCGATGTTGTTGATGCCAACTGGAACGCCATTGACGCAGGCGCTACCGCTTATGTGAAGATCGATGTTCCTGCCTCCTGGGCTACCGCTGAGGTTGCTAAGGTCGAATTGAATCTGGAAGGCCCTGCTGCTACTGTTGCTGTTGCCAAGAACATTCTGACTCCTGTTGGAAAGATGGACGGCTACAGCCTGCCTGTTTCCGCATTTGCAGAGATGGAAGACGGTCAGTTCCCCCTGGGCGTTTCCGCATACGAGAAGCGCGGTGTTGCTGTTACCGTTCCTCACTGGGATGAGACCAAGTGTATCCAGTGTAACAACTGTGCTTATGTTTGTCCTCACGCTACCATCCGTCCTTTCGCTCTGACTGAGGCTGAAGCTGCTGCTGCTCCCGCCGGTACCCGTACTGTTCCTGTCAAGGCAGGCAAGGGCAAGGGTGTTTACACCTACACGATGGCTGTTTCTCCTATGGACTGCATGGGCTGCGGTGTCTGCGTAGGCGTATGTCCCGCCAGCGCGATCACTATGGTACCTCAGGAGCAAGAGTTGGCTGAGCAGGATGTCTTCAACTATATGGTATCCAAGGTCGCTCAGAAGCCAGAACTGGAAGACAATACCGTCAAGGGCAGCCAGTTCCGCAAGCCGCTGCTTGAGTTCTCCGGCTCCTGCGCAGGTTGTGCTGAGACCTCTTATGCACGTCTGGTTACCCAGCTGTTTGGTGACCGTATGTACATCTCCAATGCTACCGGTTGTTCCTCCATCTGGGGTGGCCCCGCTGCTACTTCTCCCTATACTGTCAATGCTGACGGTCACGGTCCCGCTTGGTCCAACTCCCTGTTTGAGGACAATGCTGAGCACGGTCTGGGTATGTATACCGCACAGGCAGTGATCCGTGAGTCCTTGGCAAACAAGGTCCGTAAGGTTATGGAGACCACTGTATGCGACGAGCGCAAGGCTGCTTGCCAGGCTTGGCTGGATACCTACAATGACGGAGAGGCCAACAAGGCTGCTACCAAGGCTCTGGTTGCAAATCTGGAAGCTAAGGTTTGCTGCGATACCGTTGCTGACATCCTGAGCAAGAAGGAATATCTGTCCAAGAAGTCCATTTGGATCTTCGGTGGCGACGGCTGGGCATACGACATCGGCTTCGGTGGTGTTGACCACGTTCTGGCATCCAACAAGGATGTCAACATCTTCGTCTTTGATACTGAGGTTTACTCCAACACCGGCGGACAGGCCTCCAAGGCTTCCAACATCGGTCAGGTTGCACAGTTTGCAGCTTCCGGTAAGGAGACCAAGAAGAAGTCTTTGGCCGAAATTGCTATGTCCTACGGCTATGTCTATGTTGCACAGATCGCTATGGGCGCAAACCAGGCTCAGACCATCAAGGCTATCTGTGAGGCAGAGGCTTATAACGGTCCTTCTCTGATTATCGGTTATGCACCCTGTGAGATGCACTCCATCAAGGGCGGTATGATGAACTGCCAGTCCGAGATGAAGAAAGCTGTTGATTGCGGCTACTGGAACCTGTTCCGGTTCGATCCCTCTAAGGAGACTGGCAAGTTCACTCTGGACTCCAAGGCTCCCAAGGATGGCTATCAGGAGTTCCTGATGAACGAGGCCCGCTATGCTCGTCTGACCCGTGAATTCCCTGAGCGCGCAACCGAGCTGTTCGCTAGGAACGAGGCTGCTGCTAAGGAGCGCTACGAGCATCTGCTGAAGCTGGTTGAAATGTATAAGGACTAACCTTATATAGTGTCCGCCCCCGGGTTGCCGGGGGCGGATTTTCTAAGGAGAAAATATGTACTGTACAATTATGGATATTCGGGGCGATTATGCCTACGTGAAGTACGATGATTCCGGTGTTATTTCTGAGGTCGCGCTTGCTCTGCTGCCCTTTGGTGTGGATGTTGGCGATCGACTGAAATTCGAAAACTACGAATTTGAACGGATATAAAAAGATGGCAGACAAAATTTTGTCTGCCATCTTTTTGTTATTTTTTCTTTTCTTTTCTTTTTGTCTGTTTTATCTGATTCGTTTTCTTCTTGCTTTCTCTCTTTGCCCGGAACCTGGAATACAGCTCCGGAGGCTGAGGCTCAAGTTTCTGCTGGTCCAACCCCCGAGCTGACAATTTCTTGTTTGTCAGCTCCTGGATCAGTGTGTACAGGACGGAAACTAAGGGAATCATCAGGAACATACCGGCAACGCCCATCAGTTCGCCACCCAGTGCAACTGCCAGCAGCACCCACATACCGGAAAGTCCCACAGAACTGCCAACGACTTTGGGATAGATCATATTGTTTTCGATTTGCTGTATAACCACAAACAAGATAACGAACCAAAATGCGAGAACGGGATTTTCCACAAGAATGAAGAACGCGCCAAATACGCAACCGGCCCAGGCGCCAATGATGGGAATGAATGCTGTAACTGCGATCAGAACACTGATCAAAGGTATATACGGCATTCGAAAGATACTCATGGAGATGGCGAACATAATACCAAGAATGCAGACCTCAACACACTGTCCGGAAAGAAAATTTGAGAATGTAGAATTGGTCAGACGAAGTACTCGGATGATGAAATCAGCATTCTTTTCTTTTATGAAGGCATACAGCAGTTTTCTGCCCTGTCTTGCCAAGGTTTCCTTCTGAAAGAGACAGTAGATTGAGAATACAACACCGATGAAGAGATTAAAGACTGCAGAAAAAATGGTGCTGACAGCGGAAACCGTACCGCTGACAATGGCGCTGATACTGGTACCAACCACAGAAAGAGCATCCTGTATCAGCTTATCCCAGTTAGTTTTTTCCAGTTCTGTATTGTTTTCCAGCCAGTCTTTCAGCTGCGGATTTTCGTTGAGCGTTTCAATAACCCAATCCCTTGCATCCAGATAGAAATCGGTAAGACTTGGAATCAGTGATTGGATGGTGTTTGCGATTTGGGGAATCAGCAGCCAAATAACCGATGCAAGGACGATCAATATTGCAATAAAAGTCAGCACCATCGCAACCGAGCGGCGAAGCGCGGGTCTGTCGATCTTCTTCAGAAAGCTGTTTTCAATGGCCCGCATAGGGACGTTTAAAATAAAGGCAAGAACGCCGCCCAGGATAAACGGAGACAGGACACCATAAATTGTACTGAAGAAAACTTTTACACGCACAGGTTCGTGAAGCAGCCAATACACAACGATACAGGCAATCACGCCCAGAATAACCCTTCTTAATGTTTTCTTGCTTACTTCTAACAAATAATCATCTCCTTCACTGGTACAAGCATAACAGCAAAATATGTACAAATCGTAATGATACATTATTTTCTTATATTCTATCTGTTTCCGGAACCTATGTCAAGCAGGTATATTCCCTCCCTAAAAATCATAAGGTTGTCACGGTAGGATACCGCAGGGAGGGATCTGTATGGCAGATACAATAGAGGACAGAGCCTGTGAACTGGCTGTATACATCATTGAAACGGGAGCTACCGTCCGAGCTGCTGCACAGCATTTTGGGATTTCAAAATCTACGGTTCACAAAGACCTTTCCCAGAGATTACCTCAGTATAATAAAATTTTGTATTGCCAGGTTCGCCGTGTGCTGGAACTTAACAAAGCCCAGCGGCATATTCGCGGCGGTCTTGCAACAAGACGAAAGTATAGCAAAAGATTTTTAGATGAATCAATGCAAGACCACCGTTAGTGGTGGCCTTGCATTGATTTTTGCGCTACAGATCATCTGCATCCTGTACAACACTGTCGTTGGGATCTGCGGGTCGACCGGTGTAACTTCCAAAAGGATCTGTTACGATCTTTTCGTCCTTCTTCATTATCTCACCTCGGCAATAGTTTTCCCGCAGAGTATAAAACTACTATGGAAACCTTCGCAATTTTGTGATATACTTGCTCAAAAGGAGTGATCGTGTTGTTTGACCTTACACTGATTGCAATGGGCAAGTTGAAAGAAAAGTTTTATATTTCCGCTGCAGATGAGTATGAAAAACGTATGAAGGGCTTTTGCCAGTTCCATTTGATTGAACTTCCGGAGACACGATTGCCGGAGGACCCGTCTCCGGCGGAAATCACGGCAGGACTGGAGAAGGAAGCAGAGCTGATTTTAAACAGAATTCCGAAGGGCGCATGGCTGTGTGTATTAACACCAGAAGGCAAGTTGCTATCTTCTGAGGAACTGGCTGACAAAATGAAACAGATCAAACTTAGCGGAAGAAGCAGCGCGTGCTTCCTGATTGGTTCATCATTCGGTATTGCGCCACGCATCAAAAGTAAAGCCGATTTTAAGCTCTCTATGAGTCCGATGACATTTCCGCATCATCTGGCACGAGTGATGGTCTTGGAACAGTTATATCGCGCTGAGGCAATTCAGGCAGGCAGCAAGTATCATAAGTAAAAGCCGGTTCGATTTGAACCGGCTTTCTCATTAAAACTCACCGCTGTCATACATCACAGCAGACAGGGCACACAAGGGGGCAGTCTCACAACGCAGGATACGCCTTCCGAGAGTACAAATTTGGAAACCGGTATTCTTTGCTTGTTCTACTTCTCTTGGCTCCAAGCCGCCCTCTGGGCCTGTCAGTAAGCTGACTGTTTTATAAGGCTTGCTGGACAGCACCATACGCAGGGTAGTAGCCTGTTCGTTTTCATAGAATAGGATTGGAATGTCGGCTATTGCAGCACGATCCAGTGCTTTTTGATAACTATCTACGGTCAAAATCTGCGGGATCCGACCGCGTCCTGATTGCTTTGCTGCGGATTCGGCAATTTTTTGCCAACGTTCGAGCTTTTTATGTAGGCTTTTTTCGTCAGGTCTGGAAACGCACCGGGAGCAGGGGAAGGCTACAATCTCGTATGCGCCCAACTCCGTGGCTTTCTGGATCACGTGCTCAAGCTTATCGCCCTTGGAAAACGCTATATAGATACTGACATTGACCTGTGCCTCTGATGTGGCATTACTGCGGCTGTTGACAACCAGGCTGATTTTGTCAGCACTGATGTCGCTGATGGTACACAGACATTCATTGCCGCTTCCGTCACAGACTATCACTTCATCACCGATTTTCAGCCGAAGAACCTTTGCGTGGGCGGCATTTTCTCCTGTGAGTACCAAAAAATCAAGCTGAAGCTGATCCGGATCTACGAAAAAACGAGTCATAGATGAGGCTCCTTTTGTGTTTAATATTGAATTGAGTATAACACAATTTGGAAGGAAAGACAACCAAAAACGCCTTGTCGCTGTCGGAAAAATATATTGACAAAAGACTACAAGCGGGTTATAATAACCAAGCGTTTGCGAGAGTGTTGGAATGGTAGACAATCACGTTTGAGGTGCGTGTGGTGAATGCCGTGTGGGTTCGAGTCCCATCTCTCGCACCAAAACCAGACTTCCCATTGGGTTGTCTGGTTTTTTATTCGCGTTTTTTGTGAGAAATCACGGATGATATGTAAATTTTATTCAAAAATTAAAAAGATACTTGTATATTCAAACATTCTGTGATAATATACATTCCAACGGTGCAGTATTCTAGTCAAAACAGTCGGTTCCCAGGTAGGGCCTAAAAATCCTATAAAGGGCATATCGATGAAGTCCCTGGTGCCTGCTTTTTACGCCCAGTTTAGGGTGGGTGCTGGGGGTTAAGGATTTCGGGCGCGCTCCAATGGCATGGAGCATACGACCCGGTTTCCGTGGAGACCTGGTATTGTGCGACGAAGCTTGCGAACTCCCTGGTGGGAAGCCTTCTTCGCGTACGAGCCGGGTATGAACCTGCAATGTGGTGCACAGAATCGTGTGCTACGTGCAGAGTAGCCTGCCTTGAGTGAACATGTGGGGAAAGGGGACCTTTCAGCGGCCGGTAGTGGCCATACCGCTGCTGTCATTGCTCCTGGAAACCATGCTTGCAAAAGAGGATAAGAGCCAAATTGTTTTGCGGTGGAAATCACCTAGACTGTCGTAAATGGGCAGGCAGGGGATTACAGTACGGACTAAGTGGCAATCGGGTATTCAAATTTGGCAACACTTGAGCTGACGGATTAAACGGAAACGGCCTGTGCGGCAACGGCAGGTTCTGTCTGGGGAAAACCAACCCGACCTAAGCCGTAAGATTTATCCTGCCTGCTACCGTTATTTTTACTTAAAGGGGATAAGACCTGTGCCAAAATCCGATCATTCCTCGTCAAAAAGAGTACGCAATAAGTCTGTAAGATGGGTTGTTTCTGTTTTTTTGGCGACGATTTTTATTTCTGGAACGATTTCCTTTTTGTCCGATGAAATTATGGCGGTTAGCACCATTGCTGTTGCTTTTTTGACACTGCTACTGATTGTGTTAATTGGTATTGTGTTTGATATTATTGGTGTTGCGGTTACTTCCGCTGATGAGAAGCCTTTTCATTCTATGGCTGCCCGTAAAGTTCCGGGTGCGCAAGAGGCAATCAAATTGTTGCGTAACGCTGAACGTGTCAGCTCCATTTGTAATGATGTGGTTGGTGATATTTGCGGCGTTGTTTCCGGTTCTGCAGCTGCTACCATTGCCGCACAGGCTCTTCGGAGTTTTGAGTTTAGATTTCCTCAAATCGTATCCCTGTTGATGTCAGCCCTTATTGCCGGTTTGACAGTAGGTGGCAAGGCAATTGGCAAAAGCTATGCGATTGGCTCCTGTACGAAGATTGTGTATGGAGTCGGAAAAATGATATGGGCGATCCGCAACATTTTCAATAGAACAAATAAAAGATAAAATAAAAGGTGAGTAACCTGTGAGTATATTAGAGAAAATCCACGGACATAAAGATCTGGTGACTTTAAATGCAGCAGAAAGGTCGCAGCTGTGCCAAGAATTGCGGAGGTTTCTGATTTCCACCGTTTCTAAAACCGGTGGACACGTTGCGTCAAACCTGGGGGTTGTTGAACTAACGGTTGCAATTGAAACTGTATTTGACACCGGAAAAGACCGTCTGGTATTTGATGTTGGTCACCAGTCTTATATCCATAAGATGCTGACTGACCGCCGGGCGGATTTTCATACCCTGCGGCAATTTGGGGGTATGGCAGGTTTTCCAAAGCCATCGGAAAGCAATACAGATGCTTTTGTTGCGGGGCATGCATCCAGTTCCGTATCCATTGCCCTTGGTATGGCACGGGCAAGAACCCTTCGGAAGGAGGACTACAGTGTAGTCGCGCTGTTGGGAGACGGCGCAGCAACCGGGGGGATTGCCTATGAAGGGCTCAATGATGCAGCTGTCAGCAAAGAGCCTATCGTGATCGTGCTCAATGACAATACGATGTCCATTGATCGTAATGTAGGCGGAATGGCCTCGCATCTGCGTCAGTTGCGTACTAAAGAAAAATATCTCGGAATGAAGCATTTCTCAAAAACGGTGTTGTCTCATATTCCGGGTGGTCAGGTGATCTATCGGTTCTTAAGTACAATCAAGAACAAACTGCGCTTGATGCTGCTTCCGGCGACCATTTTTGATAGTATGGGTTTTGTCTACCTTGGACCGGTTGACGGCCACGATACCGAGAATCTGATTATGCTGCTAAATGTAGCAAAATCTATGCAGCGACCGGTCGTACTGCACGTTGTGACCCAGAAGGGCAAAGGCTATGCGCCGGCACAGGAACATCCTAAGCTGTTTCACGGTATCGGTAGATTTGATTTTCAGACCGGAGAACCAATAAAGAATAGCGGACAAACCTATTCTGAAGCGTTTGGTTCTGCAATGGTGGATCTGGCGGGTAAACACGATCACCTATGTGCCATTACTGCGGCAATGCCCGGAGGTACCGGACTTCTAGAGTTTAAGAAGACCTATCCAGACAGGCTGTTTGATGTAGGTATAGCAGAAGAACACGCTGTTTCTATGGCAGGCGGTCTTGCAAAGCAGGGGATGATTCCGGTGGTGGCTATTTATTCCACTTTCCTGCAGCGTGCCTATGATATGATTATACAGGATATTTGTATGCTGCATTTGCACGTGGTGTTTGCAGTTGACAGAGCAGGTCTTGTAGGCGAGGATGGGGAGACTCATCACGGTATTTACGATGTTGGCTTTTTGCGACACGCTCCCGGTTTGACGGTCTTGTGTCCCGCTTCCTATTTGGAATTGCAGCAGATGCTTCGTTGGGCGGTGGAAGAACAGGATGGACCTGTTGCAATCCGATACCCCCGTGGTTCGGATAATGGCTCTGCAGAAGCCCAGTGGGGACTGGCAGAAGACGGTGTTACTTGTTGCGGGTCTGATGCTGAGGTTAGTCTGGTTACTTATGGTAGTCTGCTGTCCAATGCGGAGGAGGCTGCTGAGATTCTCCGAAATCACGGTATAGATGCGGGGATCGTTCGATTGTTGAAACTTGCACCGCTACCCATAGAATCCATTGCCAAGCAGTTGGCAACCGGAGCAACTGTGGTTGTTTTGGAGGAGACCGGCGCAAATTGTGGCATTTGTCAGGAGCTATCTTTTGGTCTCCGCCATTTACGGCCGGATTGTAAGGTATATGGCATTGATCTGGGAGACCAGTATGTCACCCACGGCTCTATCCAGAATCTGTATGAGCATTATGGACTAAGCGGTCATAAGATTGCAGAATTTGTTATGGAGGTACATCGCGTTGAAAATTAAAAAAAGACTGGATGTGCTTCTGGTAGAACAGGGATACGCAGAAACCCGCACAAAGGCACAGGCGATTATTATGAGCGGACTTGTGTATGTGGAGGGTCAGAAAGCAGATAAACCGGGTATGTCCTATGAAGGGACCGCAGCAATTGAGGTACGAACCGGCGGCTGCCCCTATGTAAGCAGAGGTGGCTTGAAACTTGAAAAGGCGTTGCGGGATTTCAATGTGAAGCCGGAGGGCTTCGTATGCAGCGATTCCGGCGCATCAACCGGTGGCTTTACCGATTGTTTGCTGCAGCAGGGTGCCAGTAAGGTGTTTGCCATTGATGTGGGATACGGTCAGCTGGACTGGAAGATCCGCTCCGACCCCAGAGTTGTGGTGATGGAGCGCACAAATATCCGATATGTAACACCGGAGGATCTGGGTGAACCGCTGGACTTGTCTGTAATCGATGTGAGTTTTATTTCCCTGCGGATCGTGTTGCCGGCGATCAAAAATCTTTTGAAACCCACCGGTCAGGTACTGTGTCTGATCAAACCTCAGTTTGAGGCAGGCAAGGAGAAGGTAGGCAAAAAAGGCGTGATCCGTGACCCGGCGATTCATCAGGAAGTTTTGGACCATTTTGTAGAGTTAACCAATGAAATTGGTTTTACCATTCTGGGACTAACATTCTCTCCTGTAAAAGGCCCGGAGGGTAATATTGAATTCCTGGCTCATCTGACATTGGATGATAAACCCAGAATCCAACCGGATACAGCGCTTGTGGTTCAGCAGGCGCACGAAACACTGAAGGGATGATACCGATGAAACGTGTAATTCTTTCCCCAAATCCTTACCGCGATAAAAATTTTAAGACCTTGCGCGAGGCGATGGCGGTATTGAATGAAGTTGGAATTGAAACCAGAGTATGTCTGCCGTTTGAAGTGGATAAGACCTATGATCTCCCGAGGGATATTCGCTTCTCTAGAATTGAACGGGAGCTTCCAAACACAGACTTAGTAATCTGCTTTGGTGGAGATGGAACACTTTTGCATATGGCAAAAACAGCCACCCGCCACGGAATTCCGATTCTAGGTGTCAATATTGGCACACTGGGATTCCTTGCGGAGCTGGAAAGCGGTGAACTGTCACTTCTGAAAAAGCTCGCAACGGATGAGTATGGCATTGACAACCGTATGATGCTGGATGTCACTGTACACAGGGACAGAGACATTATTTTCCACGACATCTGCTTAAATGATGTGGTGATTACCAAGGGTGCAGTTGCAAGGATTGTGCATTTGGAGGTGCGCTGCGATGGCGTCCAGGCGCTGGAATGCGCAGGCGATGGTGTGATCGTGGGAACACCTACAGGATCCACAGCCTACAGTCTTTCCGCTGGCGGCCCCATTATGGAACCGGATGCGCACAATATTTTAATTACGCCTATTTGTGCCCACGATGTTGCAAGCCGGTGCATTGTTGCATCTGATATGCGTGTGGTTACGGTTACAATGACCCAAAATGCCAGACGAAATGCTTATCTGTCTGTGGATGGCGGTAAGGCGCTGCGAATGAATATGGGCGATAAAGCAACCATACGGAAATCAAATCTGTGCACAAAGCTGCTCAGATTGAAAGAGAACAGTTTTTACGATGCAGTTAATATGAAGTTTAGGATCGGATGAGGTGAATGACGTGAAAAGTCAAAGACAGGCTAAAATAATGGAGATCATCTCCAACAGAAATGTTGAAACCCAGGAGCAATTGCTTGCGGCACTGCAAGAGGAGGGCTTCCGCGGTACGCAGGCTACCATTTCCAGGGATATCAAGGAATTACGGATCGTGAAGGAGCTGACTAGTCTGGGTACTTACCGTTATACCACATCTTCCAGTGAAATGAACGGCAGCTTTTCTTCTAAAATGAATACGATCTTTCGGGAATGTGTTGTCAGCTTCGACTATGCTCAGAATCTGATCGTAATCCGCACGCTGCCCGGCCTTGCGTCCGCGGCTGCATCTGCAATCGATACAATGAATTTGAACGCTGTGGTTGGATCCTTGGCCGGTGATGATACGGTAATGGTGGTGATGCGGGACACTAACACCGCAGCCTCCTTCTGTGGCGAAATCAAGAATCTGCTGAATTAAAGGAGGTATGAGCCGTGCTGAGCCTTCTGCATATTGAAAATATTGCGGTTATCGAATGCGCGGATATTTCTTTTGATGCCGGATTTAATGTATTAACCGGTGAAACCGGAGCAGGTAAGTCCATTGTGATTGATGCCATATCTGCAATTTTGGGCGAACGGGCCTATCGGGATATGATCCGCACCGGTGCGGAAAAGGCATCTGTGCGGGCTGTGTTTGCTGATGTTCCTAACCTGCATTGGTTCGAGGAAAACGGTGTGGAATATGATTCAGAGACCATTATCCAGCGAGAAATTTTTCTTGACGGAAAGAATATTTGTCGGGTAAACGGTACATTGGTCACCGTCTCCATTTTGCGCAAATTGGGAATTCAGTTGATCAATATTCACGGTCAACACGACTCTGCCTCGTTGTTTGATGAGGCAAACCATTTGACCTATCTGGATGCCTATGCAGAGAATGCACCGCTGCGGCAGGATTATTTGGCTGCTTTTGAAAAAGTAATCGAACTGCGCAGACAGATTCAGCGTATGACTATGGACGAGGGCGAGAAACTGCGTCGTATGGAAACTCTTCGCTATCAGATCGAGGAGATATCCAGGGCAGAACTTGAATCCGGTGAAGACACTCGCTTGGAGGAACGCCGGAAGATCCTGCAAAACGCTGAAAAACTCAGTGATGGAATCCACGCCGCTGTGGAGTGCCTCTATGGCGGCGATGACTCGGACGGTGCAGCAGCGCTGCTTGCTGCGGCGGAAAGGGAATTGGCAAAACTTGGCCGCTATACCGATGCCTTTGCAGAGCTTCATAGTACCGTTTCGGACCTGATGTATCAGGTAAACGATGCAGCGGAAGCCGTGCGCGATGCCAGAGATGAACTGAGTTACAGTGCTGACGAACTGGAGGCTATTGAAGGGCGACTGGATGTTATTCACCGCCTGAGGCGAAAATACGGTGTAACCTGCGAAGACATTCTGGCTTATCTGGAACAGGCGAAAGCAGAGTTGGATGAGATCGAATTTGCAGACGATACCATTGCTCGTCTGGAAGGGAAACTGAAAGCTGTACAGAAGGAAGCTACAGAGGCGGCAATCGCGTTGCGTGAAAGTCGTATGCGAGCTGCTGAATTGCTCACTGAGCAGATACTTGTTGAATTGGCGCAGTTGGATATGCCCAGAGTGCAATTTGCCTGCCAATTCCAGCAGACGGAATTGACTTCCCTTGGGATGGATTTGGTGGCATTTTATATGTCTGCCAATGCCGGAGAAGCGCTGAAACCCCTCAGTAAAGTGGCTTCCGGCGGCGAACTTGCGCGGATTATGCTGGCAATGAAGAATGTTTTAGCAGAGCAGGATCAGGTGGAAACGCTGATCTTTGACGAGGTTGACACCGGTGTATCCGGCAGAGCTGCCCAAAAGGTAGCTGAAAAGCTGCGGAGTGTTTCCAAGTCAAAGCAGGTGTTGTGTGTGACCCATTTGCCTCAGCTGGCAGCTTTGGCAAGTACCCACTTTTTAATTGCCAAGGAAGAGCGAAAAGGTCGCACATATACAACGGTCACTCCCCTGGATCGGGATGGGCGTATCCGGGAGCTGTCCAGAATCATCGGCGGCACCAATATTACGGAAACGACCCTGCGCAGCGCAGCAGAGATGCTGGGATAATCCCTTGACAAATTGCCGCTTTTTTGTTAGGATGAACTGGAATCAACGCATTGATGGGATGTTGTAAGTACAGTATTTACTGCAGAGAGCTGCCGGTTGGTGCAAGGCAGCGGGGACTGTACCCAAGTTACCTCCCGGAGCGGCTTGCCTGAAAATGCAGTAGGGCAGGACGGGTATGCCCGTTACAGCTTGTGTCCTTGACACAACGAGGACTGTTCTGTGAGGAACAGTCAACCAGAGGTGGTACCGCGTATATTCACGCCCTCTGTCCTACGGGACGGAGGGCGTTTTTTAGGAGGAAAAATAATGAAATTATATGATGAGTTGGTTGCCAGAGGCTTGATTGCACAGGTAACCAATGAAGATGAAATCCGGGAAATGATTGATAACGGCAAAGCAACATTCTATATCGGTTTTGACCCTACAGCTGATTCTCTTCACGTTGGCCACTTTATGGCGCTGTGCCTGATGAAGCGGCTGCAGATGGCTGGTAATAAGCCCATCGCATTGATCGGCGGCGGTACGGCGATGATCGGCGATCCCTCCGGCAGAACGGATATGCGTTCTATGATGACGGAGGAGACCATTCAGCATAACTGCGAGTGCTTCAAAAAGCAGATGGAGCGGTTTATTGAGTTCGGTGAGGACAAGGCCAGGATGGTCAATAACGCCGACTGGCTGCTGAAGCTGAACTATGTTGACTTTATCCGGGAGATTGGCGGTTGCTTCTCCGTTAACAATATGCTTCGTGCAGAGTGCTTCAAGCAGAGGATGGAAAAGGGCCTGTCTTTCCTGGAGTTTAACTATATGCCTATGCAATCCTACGACTTCTACTATCTGTACCAGCACTACGGCTGCAATATGCAGTTTGGCGGCAACGACCAGTGGAGCAATATGTTGGGCGGTACGGAACTGATCCGTCGGAAACTGGGTAAGGATGCCCACGCTATGACCATCACCCTGCTTCTGAACTCCGAGGGCAAAAAGATGGGTAAGACCGCCAAGGGCGCTGTTTGGCTGGATCCCAATAAGACCACACCCTTTGATTTCTATCAGTACTGGCGTAACGTGGAGGATGCCGATGTGCTTAAGTGCATCCGGATGCTGACCTTCCTGCCTCTGGAGCAGATCAACGAGATGGATTCCTGGAAGGATGCTCAGCTGAACACGGCTAAGGAGATCCTTGCCTACGAGCTGACAAAGTTGGTTCACGGTCAGGAAGAGGCTGACAAGGCACAGGCTGCCGCCAAGGCGCTGTTTGCCGGCTGCGGAGATGATTCCAATATGCCTACCACCGAGATCCCTGCTGCACAGCTTGTTGACGGCAAAATCGGTATTTTGAATTTGATGGTTGCCTGCGGTCTGTCTCCCTCCAACAAGCAGGCTCGACAACTGGTGGAGCAGGGCGGCGTTCTGGTAAATGATGAGAAGGTTCCCTCTGCACAGTTTGCAGTTACAGAAGATATGCTTCAGGAAGGCGTCAAGATCCGTAAGGGTAAGAAAGTGTTCCACAAGGCAATTTTGGCATAATTTACAGGCGGCATCGTTAGATGCCGCCTTTTCTATTACTGGACTTTTGAAAATATAGGTATATAATAAAAACTGAAAGCAAATACCCAATACTGGAGGTATTCATATGAAACTCAATACAAAACGCACAATACTGGTTGGCTTCGCATTTTTCCTGATTTGCGCATTCTGGCAGATCTATGATGTGACCATCGCTATGACACTTACCAATAAATTTGGTATGCGTCAGGATCTGTCCGGTATCATTATGGCGCTGGATAATATTCTGGCGCTGTTTCTACTGCCTCTTTTTGGTGGTATTTCCGACCGCTGCAGAAGCAATCGAGGCAGACGTACGCCCTTTATTGCGGTGGGTACATTGCTGGCGGTAATATTCCTTTTGGGTCTGTCTTTTGTGGACAACGCTCAGCTGGCAAGTATTGATAAATATGCTGCTGTGAATGACCCTCAATCGATGGGCGTGATTTATGATGAACAGAAGGATTCTGTACTCAAGACACCCTCCGGAGAAGAATACCGCCTTGCGGATCTGTATACCCGGGAGGAGTTTTCGGAACTGACTACTGAGTCAAAGACTACTCAGATAAACGCGTTTGGAAGGGAAGTTGAAGTAAATCTGTATACCCAGTATGTTGTTCCTGCGCGACAGGCTTGCGCGCGGCAGGTTACTTCACAGAATCCCGGGATCTTGTATACATTCATAGGTGTTTTGTTGTTGCTTCTGATTTCTATGGCAACATTCCGAACTCCCGCGGTAGCGCTAATGCCGGACGTAACGGTGAAACCACTACGCTCAAAGGCAAACGCTGTGATCAATCTGATGGGTAACGCAGGCGGTATTATCGTTTTGGGACTCGGATCTGTACTGGCGATCTCAAAGGTCCGTAATGCCTATATGAGCTACACCGGGGTGTATGCTGTTGTTGCGGGATTGATGATTGCTGCCCTGGCAATTTTCCTGCTGACTGTAAAAGAGCCGAAATGGGCGAAAGAAATGCAGGAACAGAGCAACCAGTTGAATTTGGAGGCAACTGTTTCTGAGGACACGGCCAGTAAGAAACGCAAGATGAGCAAGGCTGAAAAGCGCAGCCTGTTCTTCCTGCTGGCATCCATTGTTTTCTGGTTCTTCGGATATAACGCCGTTACTTCCAAATATACTGTTTATGCCCAGTCGGTGCTGGATAAGGATGCAACGCTAACGCTGCTGCTTGCTAATGTTGCGGCCATCATCTCCTATGTGCCTGTTGGTGCTGTTGCCACAAAGATAGGTAGAAAGAAGACCATTATGGCAGGCGTTGTGATGCTGTTTATTGCATTCTTGGTTGCAGCATTTATGACTGCCTCCAGTCCGTCTTGGCTGATGTATATTATGTTCTGTCTGGCAGGTGTTGCGTGGGCATCCATCAATGTCAACTCTTTCCCAATGGTTGTGGAAATGTGTGACGGCGGCGATGTAGGTAAGTACACCGGTTATTACTATACCGCATCTATGGCAGCGCAGTCCTTGACTCCCTACTTCTCCGGCCTGTTCCTGGAGAGAGCGATGACATCTCTATTCCCGTATGCTGCGATCTTCGTAGCCCTTGCTTTTGTTACGATGTCTATGGTCAAACACGGTGACAGCCGCGTCGAGGTGAAGACGGGCTTGGATGCATTTGATGTGGAGGATTGATTAAATACAATGTTGGTTGCGCTGATTGTTGTATTATTGGTTTTGTTGTTTGTATTTTTGGTGAAGGGCAGAACTGGGCACAAGGACTTAGAGGCTCTGCGTGGCTGGTACTACGCTCACAGAGGATTGCACAAAACCGGCGTGCCGGAAAACAGTTTAGCGGCCTTCCGTGCGGCCAAGGAGGCAGGGTATGGCATCGAATTGGACGTTCATTTGATGGCAGACGGCAATCTGGCTGTAATCCACGATGCATCCTTGAAGCGAACTGTCGGTGCGGATGTTCTTATTGAAAATCTGTCACTGGATCAACTGGATGCATATTATCTGGAAGGTACTACGGAAAGAATCCCTCTATTTTCTCAGGTATTGGATCTATTCCGGGGTGATGCGCCGTTGATCGTGGAGCTCAAACCACACGGTGTTAATCACGGGTTGCTTTGTGAAGCTGCTTGCAATATGCTCCAAAATTATGAAGGTGTGTATTGCGTGGAATCCTTTGATCCTCGCTGCGTTGCCTGGCTGCGCAAGAATCGACCGGATATAATCCGCGGACAGCTTACAGAGGATTTCTTTAAATCCAATAGCAACCTCCCGGCAATTTTGAAATTTGCAATGAAACACCAGTTACTGAACGTGGTTACCAGACCGGATTTTGTGGCCTATCGCTTTGCTGACCGAAAGACTGTCAGTAACTTTATTTGCAGAAAAATCTGGGGCGTACAAGGTGTCAGCTGGACGATTACAACAGAAGAGGATTTCCAACAGGCGTTAACAGAAAACTGGATTCCTATTTTTGAAAAATTTTGCCCTTAAAAATGTGTCAAACCAATAAAAACACCACCCGAAGGGTGGTGTTTTTATTGGTGGAGATGAGGGGAATCGATTTGCATTTGCTCCCGATAGGGAGCAAATATAAGCAGCCACCAGTGTTTGCACTGGTGTCAGCAGATGTCCACTGGACATCTGCTTTGAAATGGGTTCGATTCCCTATACATAAAATTAAAATCCACCCAAAAGGGTGGATTTTAATTTTGGTGGAGATGAGGGGAATCGAACCCCTGTCCGAAAGCAACTTGGAAAGACTTTCTCCGGGCGCAGTTTGTTATTTACATTCCCTCATCCCGTCGGGAACAAACACCCTACGGGACTTAGTAGCTTCATTATGCGTGGTATGGGCAAAGCTTACCATACGCACGTGCTCCACTCAAATGACACCCAAGCCCGGCTCGTGGACCTTCCGGGGAGGATGCGCGCCTAATTAGGCAGCGATTGCAACAGTATTGTTGTCAGTTAATTTTAAAAAGGTACCCGTTTTATCGTGGTCAGGCGCCACGGCCCGCTTATCCAGCCTCACTACCCCCGTCGAAACCAGTACATCCCCGTGTCAACAGTGAGAGGTCAGGGGTGCTTATGCACCCCTGTATATGCTTTAGAAACGACCGTAGGGATCGGGCAGCTTGTTGGGTTCGGGATAAGTTTCGCCCTTGGTGTCTACGGTGATGGACGCGATCTTTTGCTCGGCAATGGGATGATCCTGCATACCGGTCTTGGTGGCTGCAATGGCGTCAACGACATCCATACCGGAGGTCACCTTGCCGAAGGCGGCATACTGTCCGTCCAGATGCTTAGCATCCTGGTGCATAATGAAGAATTGAGAACCGGCAGAGTTGGGGGAGGAGGAGCGAGCCATAGAGAGCACGCCACGCTTGTGCTTGAGTTCGTTCTTAAAGCCGTTGAAGAAGAACTCTCCTTTAATGCAATAGCCGGGACCACCCATACCGGTACCGTCGGGACAGCCGCCCTGGATCATAAATCCGGGGATGACCCGATGGAAGATCAGACCGTCATAGTAGTTATGATTGGCAAGATCAATAAAGTTATACACGCTCTGGGGCGCTTTGTCGGGATACAGTTCACCTTCAATAGTGCCGCCGTTTTCCATTGTGATTTTAAAAGTAGGGTTCATATTAGTATCTCTCCTTCATTGCCCGGTCGATCTGGCGCTTGGCGTCTCGCTCGGCCGCAGCTTGTCTTTTGTCGTATAATTTTTTGCCTTTACATAAACCGACTTTCACCTTCACCCGGCTGCCTTTCAGATAAACCGAAAGGGGGATCAGCGCATACCCATCCTGCTTGACCTTGCCAAACAGGCGCATAATCTCCCGCTTGTGCATCAGCAGTCGCCTTGGGCGCTTGGAATCGGGATTAAACCGGTTTCCGTGGTCATATGGGGAGATGTGCATCTGGTTGAGAATCAGTTCGCCGTCTTTAATACCGCACCAGGCATCCTTCAAGTTGAGGGTACCTTGTCGGATAGATTTCACTTCCGTACCGCACAGTTCAATGCCGGCTTCCATCTCTTCTTCCACAAAATACTCGTGGTAGGCTTCTCGGTTACGAGCCATTACTTTGATACTTTCCTTTTCCAGAATACGCACCTCCTTTTGACGAATTTACGTTGGTATTATAACACAATTGTCAAGTCAATCAAACAGGAACTTTTCCAGAGATTCCGTTGTATGGAAGGTATAATCACACAGTTGCGACATTTCTTTTAGAATTTCTGGATTGTATTGTTTGCTCCACGCCGCAAATGCGATCTCTACGCCTGCATCACGGCACATTTTCCAGGCAGGTTTCAAATCATCCACCACCAGCAGCTGCTGGGGTGTAAGATGGTATGTTTGTATAATGTGCTCCAGGGGATAGGTGCTGGGCTTGCGTTGAGTCTCCGGCAGATCCCAGCCGTAAATGGCATCTGGCAGGAGACCGAAGTGGGCATTGTAATCACGGGTAATATTCTCGGCACTGGAATGAGATACCACACAGATCAGGCCGCCCTCTGCCCTTTGACGGTGAATGATTTCTTTCATACCGGGAAACGGGTCGGGAATGTTGGTGCGGATATATCCTTGCCAGCCCCGGTATTCATCCTGCAATTCTTGATCAGTAAACTGATATCTTTGTCGGCACATCTGGGCAAATCCCGGATCATAGCAGCCGTTGATATACTCCTGCAGAGTGATCGTTTCTCCGGGGCGAAACTGATCCAGAATGTAGCAGAAGTACGGGTAATTGACTGTGGACTCACTCTGTACGGCAGTATCGTCGTGATCCAGAACCAGACAGGGATATTTTAACATAGTACTTGCGCACCTTTCGTCGTTTGCTGTCATTATACCAAACCGGCAGGGAAGTGGCAACCGAAAAATTCCACTTGCTATTATAGAACAAATGTACTATAATAAAAGAAAGAGAGGTGAGCAGGGTGAATTGGATAAATTGTCCGGTGGATGTGATATCCGTATGCAGCGCCGGGGGTCAAATTCAACCCCTGCGCCTGCGGGTGGAGGATGAAAACCATCAGCTGCTACGAATCGATATTACGGAAATCGTCAGCCAGAAAAGCATTCAATATGTGGGGATCGAAGCCCAGGTCTTTGTGTGTAAGGCGGAGGTAAACGGACAGCAGTGGATGCTGGAACTGAAGTATACCATTCGCAGTCATAGCTGGTGTATTATGAGAAGGGTGTATTGATATGATACAGCGGGTGATATTTCACGTGGACGCCAACAGTGCGTTTTTGTCCTGGACGGCGGCGTATAAGGTAAATGTGCTGGGAGAAACAGTGGATCTGCGGCAGATTCCTTCTGTGGTGGCAGGAGACAGAGCGTCGCGGCACAGCATCATTCTGGCAAAAAGCGGTCCTGCGAAAAAATACGGAATACAGACAGGAGAACCTCTGTTTCAGGCGTTGGAGAAATGCCCGGATTTAACCATTGTACCGCCAGATTATGAACTGTATGTGGAAGCATCTCGCCATTTTGTACAGATGCTGCGTCAGTTCAGCCCTATGGTGGAGCAGTATTCGATTGACGAAGCCTGGGTGGATATGACCGGTACCCGTCGGCTGTTTGGAGACCCCCTGCTGGCGGCAGAGGCTATGCGGAAGCGGATATGGGAAGAATTGGGGTTTACTGTCAATATTGGAATTTCTACCAATAAGCTACTGGCAAAAATGGCGGGAGATTTTGAAAAGCCAAACAAAGTCCACACCCTTTATCCGGAGGAAATGGAAGAAAAATTTTGGCCGTTGCCGGTACGGGATTTGTTTTTGGTAGGCGCTGCCACGGAGCGCAAGCTGAAAGATTTGGGGATTTATACCATTGGGGAACTGGCCACCGCCGATCCAGCAATTCTGAGAAAACGGCTAGGAAAACACGGAGAGACCCTCTGGCATTATGCCAACGGTCGCAATGCGGATATGGTGACACCGGAGCCTGCGGAGAATAAAGGCTATGGAAATGCTACGACAACTTCAAAGGATGTAACAGACCGGCAGACCGGACACCGGGTGTTGCTGAGCCTGTGTGAAACCGTTGCTATGCGAATGCGTAAGGACGGAAAAAGTGGCAGTTGTATTGCGGTGCATTTGCGAACTAACAGCTTTCACCACTTTTCTCATCAGCTTTTGCTGCACGGTGCCACAAATATTACTTCTGAGCTGTTTACCGCTGCTTGCCGGGCATTTGATGAAGCCTGGGACGGACAGACGCCTCTTCGGCAACTGGGTGTACAGGTAACCAGGCTGGCAAAAGAACCCTATCAGCAGTACGATTTGTTTTCCGGAGTTAGCCCGGTACAGTATGAACGAAAGCTACGGTTGGACGAGACAGTGGATGCCCTGCGGGATAAATTCGGGGAGGACATTATCCGTCGGGCAAAATTTGCAGGAAGTGAGGACGTCCATATGGCTGGCGGCCTAAGTAAAGTTCGCCGAACCGGAGTTACCAAACCAATGCCAGAAGAATTTTGGGTAGAAAAAAGATAGAATCTATGCTACTATAAGTGTCAACAAACATTATGGAGGCAATCCTATGGCAATCGTCACATTCTATCGCGGACATCCCAATCCGCCCAAAACCACACAAAAAGCCCGTCTGGGAGCCAACGCAATTATCACCTGTAATGGGAAGATTCTTCTGGAAAAGCGGCGGGATTGTGATATCTGGGGTTTGGTTGGAGGCGGCGTAAAAAAGCACGAGGACGAGCTACAGGCTATTTCCCGGGAAATTTATGAGGAGTTGGGTTGGCGAATTCCCAAAGAACAGTTTCAAAAGTTGGGTGTATATGGTGAGCCGGGCCGGATTGCTGCATATCGGGATGGCAGTATTTGGAGAATGGTGATCGTGGTATTTGGTTTGGAGCTGCCGGAAGAACGCCCTATGAAGATCAGCAAGGAGTCCAGACAGCTGCGTTTCTTTACAAAAGAGGAACTGAAGGAAATTGAAATTGTAGTGACCCACAGTGATATTGTAGAAGATCTGTTTTTGAACAGATAAACAAACCCCCACACCGAAATGGTGTGGGGGTTATTCTGATAGGTTACTTAGTGAACGCGATCATCTTCTCAGCATCCAGCTTATCGTAGCCGGATATGAAGGATGCCAGTTCGGAAGCGATCTTCTTAGCGCCGCCGACAGAATTGCTTTCAATGTTCAGCGGAAGCAGGGGATCGTGCAGGGACAGCCGCAGCAGGAACCAACCATTACCGTGAGCTTCATCCAGGTTCACACGGACACCTTCAAAGTTGCTGGGTGCAAGACTCCAGCCTTCCTGCTTTTCAGCATAGGCAGTCAGCTCGTCGATGACCTGCTGGCCGTATGCCTTGAAGTCATCCAACAGGATATTCATACGGAATTCCACGCTCTCTGCAGGTTCTTCCAGAGTAGTAATCAAAGATTCCAGCGTATAGCCTTCCTTCTTGCCGCGTGCCAGCTCGATCAGCAGCTTAGTCACCAGATACGCACCGTCATCCAGGAAGTAGTTTTCCTTCAATGCGCCGTGACCGGAGGTCTCGATGGCCAGTTGGCTGTCCTGTCCCATATCGTTCAGCCGGATGGACTCGTTGATCACGTTCCGGTAGCCTCTCTTGAAACGATGGTGAATACCGCCTTTTTCCTCAATGAACTTAGCAAGACCGGTAGAGGTGATGGAATCAGTAACGATCGTGGTGCCGGGATGCTCCCGCAGCAAGATTGCGGACAGCATTGCGATGATCCGGTTGCGGTTCAGTTCACTGCCATCAGAAAGCACAGCGCCGGCGCGGTCCACATCTGTATCGAAGATAATACCCAGATCAGCCTTTGCGAGATTGACAGACTCGGTGATGGCTTCCATCGCCTTGTGATCCTCGGGGTTGGGGATGTGGTTGGGGAAGCTGCCATCAGGATTTAGATAACGGCTGCCTTCCGTGTTGGCGCCCAGAGGCTTCAGCACCTTGTCAACGTAGAAACCGCCAGCACCGTTACCGGCGTCTACAACAATGCGGAAGCCCTCCAGAGGTTTTTCTTCGCCGGTGGCTGCTCGAATCTTATCAGCCAGGATACCGGCATATGTATCCATAAACTCGCCGTTTACAAGCGTTCCTGCTGCCAGACCGGTGGTCTCGTCACTGCCGGCGTAGGTCAGGATCTGCTTGATGTCGCCCTTTTCCAAGCCGCCGCCTGCAGTAAAGAACTTAAAGCCGTTGCGGTTAAAGGGAAGGTGGCTGGCGGTGATCATAACTGAGCCGTCAAAGGCATAGCCTTCTGTTACGGTGGACATAAACATAGCAGGGGTACTTGCCATACCGAAGTTGGTTACCTCCAGACCCTGCTGCACCATTGCATCGCAGATCCAGTTACACAGAGTCTCACCGGAAAGACGGGAATCGCGTCCAACAGCAACCCGCAGGCCCTGCTTACTGCCAAATTTCTGTACCAGCCACAGGGCAAATCCTCTGCCGATGTCACGGCAGGCGCTTTCGGTCAGGTTGATATGCTGACCTTCAATACCTTCCAATGCAACACCGCGAATATCACTGCCGTTTTGCAATTTGCTGTAATCCATATATCTTTTCCTCCTTATCACGATCTCGTGACATATTTTATTGCATTATAGCACGATATACGGCAATAATCAATCACTCTAACCTAAAAAGCAAAAAACTCCTATGTGAAGAATTTCTGTGTGTAAGTATGATGAAAGACATAAAATAAAAAATTGTAAAATTATGGAAGAGTGACTTGATTTGTGGGTTGAGTAGTTTTATAATACAGGATATCGGCGCATATAATTCATTTTGTTGTTATGAAATTTCCTGACCATATGTAAATAGAATGAATATGCAAGCCGGATAAAAGGAGGGCAAAAAATGAATGCGTATGTAGAAAGAGTCATTGAGTATGTAAAGAACAAGCATTGCCACGAGCCTGAGTTCGTTCAGACGGTTGAAGAGGTCTTTACTTCTATTGCACCTATGGTGGATAAGCATCCTGAATATGAGAAGGCAGACCTGCTGACCCGAATGGTAGAACCTGAGCGGATGTTTACTTTCCGTGTTGTCTGGACAGATGATAATGGACAGACACATACCAATATCGGTTACCGCTGCCAGTTTAATGGCGCAATCGGACCGTATAAGGGAGGTCTGCGGTTCCAGTCCAACGTGACTCCCAGTATTATTAAGTTTCTTGGCTTTGAACAGACATTTAAGAACAGTCTGACAGGCTTGCCTATGGGCGGCGGCAAGGGCGGCTCTGACTTTGATCCTGCTGGCAAATCCGATGCTGAGATTATGCGCTTCTGTCAGAGCTATATGACTGCGCTTTATCGTTATATCGGACCGGATGTTGACGTACCTGCCGGTGATATGGGTGTTGGCGGTCGCGAGATCGGCTATCTGTACGGACAGTATCGCCGCCTGAAGGGTGTCTGGGAGAACGGCGTTCTTACCGGTAAGGGTTTCAGCTACGGCGGTAGTTTGATCCGTCCTGAGGCTACCGGATACGGTGCTGTTTACTACCTGCAGGAAGTGCTGAAGCACGAAAATGACTCCATTGAGGGCAAGAGAATTGCTATCTCCGGTTACGGTAATGTGGGCTGGGGCATTATGAAGAAGGCTGCTGAACTGGGTGCAAAAGTAACCTATTTTGCAGGCCCCGACGGCTATATTCACGATCCCGACGGTGTGACCGGTGAGAAGCTTGACTTCATTCTGGAAATGCGCGCAAAGGATCCTATGCATTGCAAGCCTTATGCTGATAAGTACGGCGTAGAATTTGTTCCCGGCGCAAAGTGCTGGGGTGTGAAGGATGTAGACATCTATATGCCTGCTGCCACCCAGAACGATGTTCGTATGGAATCCGCTGAAAAGATTGCAGCTTCCGGCGTTAAATATTACATAGAGGTTGCGAATATGCCCACCACGAACGACGCACTGGACTTCCTGCGTAGCCAGAAACATATGATCGTCGCTCCTTCTAAGGCTGTCAACGCCGGCGGTGTTGCTGTTTCCGGTCTGGAAATGAGTCAGAACTCTGAACGCTTGGTCTGGACTGCAGAGGAAGTGGATGAGAAGCTGAAGGGCATTATGAAGGTCATTCACGCGATGTCAGTGGAAGCTGCTGAGGAATACGGCCTGGGTTACGATCTGGTTGCCGGTGCCAATATTGCTGGTTTCAAAAAGGTTGCTACTGCTATGATGGAGCAGGGTGCATTCTAAGGAAAATGAAGAAGTACCCGGTCTGAAAGACCGGGTACTTTTATGTTAAAAACAACACCCGGAGCGCAGCCCCGGGTGTTTGCTGTTATGCGGGACTATTGTCAATAGACTGAAAATAACCATCTTTACGAAAATAGGCAATGATATAATCCACAAAAGCGATGATCACGAAAACAATGTCGATTAGTGTGATGATGAAAACAGTTTTCTCACTTAAATTAGGAAGCATAACTAACACAATCAAGCTGAGGAAAAGAACGGTTGTACAGATTTTTCCGGCAAGGAGAGCACCCTTTAGAATCTTGCCCTTCTTCAGGCAGATACCGCCTGCAATGATCTGAAAACACTCCTTCACGAAAAACAGACCTGCCAGAAACCGCAAGACAGGATACTTAACAGCCAGACAGACGATTAAGGTAAATTGAGTTGCCTTGTCTGCGACGGGATCAAGTATCTTTCCAAGGGTGGAGATCATATTAAAGTGTCGTGCGATCTTTCCGTCAATCATATCAGTCAGGCAGGAAACCGCCAGAATACTGGCAGCCAGATAATAATCCGATCCGCTGTCCGCCTTTAGATAAATTACAACATAGATCGGGATCAGAATCAGCCTGAATATACTAAGTAGATTTGGTATTGTTAATATTTCACGTTTCCAGTCTTTGATAATCATAGTGCTTTCCTCCGGGTAATCCCGTTAACTGTATAGAATATTATATGTTTTTTTGATACTTGAATCAAGTCTTAAGTGTAAATTTTACTAAAATTTGGCAGATCTATCGTGGTGGGACTGTAAGGAAAATTGTTTTGCAAGATTCTTCCAGGTAATTCGATCCAGCTCTCCTGTCTGCGGTAGACCGTTCAAATACTGAAAGGCAGACAGCGCTGAACTTGTTGTATCGTCTAGAACACCGCTAAGCTCCGGTGGCAGGATCGAAGAGTTGTTTTGTGCAAGTGCTGCCAAGATCCCCTGTGTTAAATAGATATTGGTATGAGCATCACCAAGCCGGTATACCTGCCCAGGATTCATCACCACTTTAACAGGCTCAGCTTTTTCGATTCTTATATAGGCTTCTTCATATACCGGGACAATAGCATCCCAGGTTTGTTGGTCTGCGATTCCTGTTTGCGGAAGTCCATAAATCCTTTGAAATGCCGTTACGGCGTACATAGTTGCCGGGCCGAATATACCGTCCGGAATGACCGTTGGGATCCTCTTATCATCTTCTGCAATTACCCGAAGCATTGTCTGTAAACTTCGGATTGGTTGTGCAGTAAATGATTCTGGCGGTCTCATCGAATCACCTCCTGGTTAACCGGGGATTGAGAACCGATGCTGAGATCCTTGCCGGGGAACTGAGTCAAGGTCGTTGTTTTTGTATATAGATTGCGGTTATTTGCAGACGACCGACCAAAATTTCCTACCTGCCGTACACCGGAAGCCGGTGCGGTTGTATTTGGCAGGGAGGGGAAGATCTCCGGATCACGCAGGCTGGTTGTTTCGATTCCGGAATATTGTGAGTAGATTTCATCCCAGGTAGCAGTATCCACAGTACCGGTTTCCGGCAGACGAAAACGCCGCTGGGCTGCCAATACGGCGGCGCGGGTTGCAGTACCGTATATGCCATCGATACTTACCGGTGGAATCTCTGGAATATATTCTGACAGAACACTGAGCATATACTGTAAATGTCGAACTTTTTCACCGGTGTCACCCGGTTGTAGGGAGTTTGGAGCAGCCCAGCTGATGGAGTAAAACTGCTGCCCTTGACTTCTTAGTTCTGATAAAGCGTTAACCGCAGTGTATAACCTGACGATTTCATACCAGGTTGCCGGACCGACAATTCCGTCCGGGGTAAGTCCGAATACCTGCTGTAATGCGCGGACACTGGCTTCCGTCCTGCTTCCGAAAATCCCGTCAACTGCGGGAATTTTGGGTATAGCAGGGTAGCTTTGTGCGATTCTGTTTAGGGAGACCTGCAGAACTACAACATTCGGTCCTGTACTGCCGACTCGTAATGGCGTACCGGGATATGAGCTGGTAATACCCCGAATTGGCGCATTTAGGACGGTTTCCACATCACCGTAGTAACTGCGTAGGATTTGCTGAGAATTGTAGCCTTGCTGCGCTAAATTTTGACTACCCCATTGACTGAGACCCTCGCAAGTAACTGTAGTTCCGTTGCAGAATTTTGCAGCCAGCGGTTCTACAAAACCTGGTCGTCGAAGATAATCGTTGAACAGCTCGTCAACAAGCCTTGACACATTCTCAAAATAGGCACGGCCATTGACAAAGTACTGATCAAAGGCGGTAGAATTTGTGATGTCAAAGTCGTAGCCACGACTGCGGTAGAATTCGGTATACACCCGATTCAGCGCAAAGGAGACGATTGCCAGAATGTTGGCACGCAGTGCACTTTCTTCCCAGGTTGGGTAAATTTCACTGGATGCGACATTTTTAACATAATCCGAGAATGGAACGGTAACATTTGCGGCATTGGAATTGGGACTTCCCAAATGCACGGTGATCTGCTGAGGAACAAAAGGAATTACAGTTGCCATACCGTTTCCTCCTGTTATAAATTCTGAGGTGGGGTGTCAAATGTTTCCACCTTGTTCCAAGCATCAGGAAATTCTGACAAGGGAATCATCTCAAGATTCTGGACAGTGATAACGTTGGGAAATATCTGCAACCTTTCTACGGCAATGCCCTCGTAGTTTTCTACGTGAGCATAGAGGTTGACAACAGCAAATGGTATGATCCCCGTATTGGGCGTTTGTCCGGAGGCAAGATCCGGTACTTCAATAGGTATTGGTGTATCCAACATTCCGTTTCGATTGGTTAGGCGCATCGCGATTGCTTCTCCGCTTACATCGGTAATGGAGACGGCAACATCCTTAAGTGGGATTTGCGCATTGCTGGCGTAGCTGTGTACTTGTATGTATCCTGTTGCTGACAGAAAATCTCCTCCTTTCCAATTTCAAATTATGCTATGCGATCACAAACAAAATTGTGCAGGGATTTATAGAAACCCCTGCAGCTGTTGAATGTTGACGTGTTCGCAGTCTATGAGTCTGTGGGCTACATCGAGAATTCTCTGATCCGAGGGTGTGAGCTTGTTTAGATTCTTATAACCCTTGATGATACCTCTGGTGTTTCCCTGAATCATCATAGCGGCGGCCTTGGAATTTGTATTTCCAAAAGAAAGTCTTGAACGTGTCATCAAATTGGTCATTCCTTTGATTGCCGGATCAAGATCGGAAAGCTGCCACCCACGATTGCGAGCTAGACCGATGACCTCTCGTTCGATGCTGTCAAATTCTTTCAGTTGACCCTGCAGCTCAGAGCGAAGTGCCGAATCCAGCGAAAGATTTAAAACACTTCGAATACCGATCTGCCCCATTTGGGTTGTTTTTAGGACAGAGCCGAGTAAATCCTTGTTATCCTTCATATTTCATCACCAAGGACAGTGTTGCCTTTCTGAGAACATTTTATGCACGAAATTATGTTCAAAACATAGTCTATAGAGAAGAACAGGAAAGGAGACAAATGGAATGTGTGCAATTGCCGGTATGATCGGGATTCCGTTTAATGGACAAATTTTGGATAAAATGCGGGGATCTATGCAACACAGAGGGCCTGACGGTAGCGGAAGTTATATGGAAAAGAATGGGTGCTTACTTCATACCCGGCTGGCCATTGTTGACCCGGACGGTGGGGGACAGCCAATGAGTCTGCAGTGGGAAAACAGATCATATGTAATCACATATAACGGAGAGATATACAATACAGAGGACATCCGTAAGGAACTGATACTGCTAGGACATACATTTTTCGGTCACTCGGATACAGAGGTCGTGCTACACGGTTATGCGCAATGGGGCGATGAGGTTCTGGATAAGCTCAATGGAATTTTTGCATTTGGTATCTGGGATAAAGATGAAGAATCATTATTTCTTGCTCGGGACCGAATGGGCGTAAAACCGTTGTTTTATACAAAGTATGGGAGAGGTTTACTGTTTGCATCCGAAATCAAAACCTTGCTGGCCTACCCGGATATTCCAAGGGAACTGGATCGTGATGGCGTAGCACAACTTCTTTTGTTGGGACCCGGCAGAGTCCCGGGAAGCGGTGTATTTAAGGGTATTGAAGAATTAAAACCCGGATACTGTGCTCGCTTCAGCAAAGAAAAGCTGTTTGTTTGGCAGTATTGGAAGTTAAAGGACCGGGAACATACCGAGTCTTTTTCGGACACATTGGAACGGGTACGATATTTGGTAACGGATGCAATTCAAAGACAGATGGTGTCGGATGTGCCATTTGGCACATTTTTATCCGGTGGTTTGGATTCCAGTTTGATCTCGTCTGTATGTGCTGAGACCCTTGGCAAAAGAGGGGAGCAGCTTGCGACATTTTCTGTAGATTATCTGCACAATGACCAGTATTTTGTTCCGGGCAAATTTCAACCCAATTCCGATAATAGCTATATTGATCAGATGCAATTCTATCTTGAAACAGAACATCACAGGACAGTCTTATCTGCGGAAGAATTAGTGGGTGCAATGGAGGCTGCTACGATTGCAAGGGATCTTCCGGGAATGGCAGATGTAGACTCATCGCTACTACTGTTTTGCAGACAGATACGAAAAGAACGAAAAATGGCGTTATCCGGGGAGTGCGCTGACGAGATATTTGGCGGGTATCCTTGGTATCGGGATCCTGAGGTTCGGGGATACAACGGTTTTCCTTGGGCGCAAAATACTGCATTCCGTAAGGAATTTTTACTTCCGGAGTATGCAGTTGATGCAGAAGAATTTGTAATGGATCAATACAATAGCACAATTTCCGCTTGTGATATATTGCCGGGAACAACCCCATTGGAACGTCGGATGAAAGAAATGGTAAATCTGAACCTAACCTGGTTTATGCAGACCTTGCTGGATAGAAAAGACCGGATGAGTATGGCTTGTGGCTTGGAGGTAAGGGTGCCTTTCTGTGATTATCGGATTGCTGAATATCTATATGGCGTTCCGTGGGAGATGAAGGATCATAACGGTAGGGAAAAAGGGCTTCTACGAAATGCGATGGAAGGTTACCTTCCGCAGCAGATCCTTTGGCGAAAGAAGAGTCCGTATCCCAAAACACACGACCCCCGATATCAGGATCTGGTTAGTCAACAGCTAAAAGGGATTCTTGAACGCAAGGATGCGCCAATCTACGGCATCATTTCAAAAGAGACGCTGATGAATTTATTGACTGCAGATTTTAATTGGCCCTGGTACGGACAGCTGATGCAGCGCCCGCAAACCATTTGCTATATGCTGCAGATCAATTTCTGGCTGGAGCATTATCGGATCAACATTTTATAAGGAAATCAATATGCCGGAGAAATTCCGGCATAATCAATCTTTTTGGCCGAAAACCCCTTGGCAGAGAAAAACTTTGCCGGGGTTTTTGTGTTTTTAGACAAATAACAAAAGATAATAACGATTTGATTTTGCATAAACAGAAAAAATTCAACGGATGGTTGCTATTTTTACAAGAAAGTGGTAGTATAATTGTGTACATTTGTGCGTCATACAAAGACACTAGGTAAGGGGTTGAGAACTGTGAAGTATGTAGTAATATTGGCTGATGGAATGGCGGATGAGCCGATTGCTGAGTTGGGCAATAAGACACCGTTGGAATACGCCAAAACCCCGGGAATGGACTTGCTGGCATCTTTCGGTCAGCTTGGTATGGTCAGAACTGTCCCCAAGTCTATGAAGCCGGGCAGCGATGTGGCGAACCTTTCGGTTTTGGGATATGATCCGGAGTCAAATTACTCAGGACGATCACCGCTGGAGGCATTAAGTGTTGGCGTTTCGATGAAGAGCACGGATGTGGTTCTGCGTTGTAATCTCGTAACGCTGTCTGAGGATGAACCCTATGGACAAAAGACCATTATCGATCATAGCTCCGATGAGATTTCCACCGCGGATGCAGATATTTTGATGAATGCGGTTCGGGATGCCTTTCAAAACGAGCTGTTCTCATTCTATACCGGTACCAGTTACCGGCATATCACCATTTGGAATCACGGAGAGGTTTTGGATTTAGAGCCGCCCCACGATCACCTGGGTGAAAAGATCGGAGAATTTTTGCCTGCAGAACCGCTTCTTCGTTCAATGATGGAAAAGAGCTTTGCGATTCTAAATGATCACCCGCTGAATGTACAACGGGCAAATGAAGGAAAAAATAAAGCAAATTCTCTTTGGTTCTGGGGTGCCGGTACCAAGCCGCATCTGCAAAATTTTGAAGAAAAGACTGGTCTTAAGGGCACGATGATTTCCGCAGTGGACCTGCTGAAGGGTATCGCTGTAGGTGCAGGTATGCAAATTGCGTTGGTTGAAGGCGCCACCGGTTCACTGGATACCAACTATCTGGGCAAAGCACAGGCTGCCGTTGGAGCGCTTCTTGATGACGGCAACGACTTTGTTTATATTCACGTTGAAGCACCGGATGAGATGGGACATCAAGGTATCGTTTCCCATAAGGTGCAGTCCATCGAAATGATCGACCGGCAAATTGTATCCGTTGTAAAGGATGCACTGGATCGTGCAGGGGAGGATTATAGAATGCTGGTGCTTCCGGATCATCCTACTCCCATTCGAATCCGAACCCATACATCCGATCCTGTGCCTTATGTGCTGTATGACAACCGTTGGCGTGAGAAGAAAGATATTGCTTATTCCGAGGCTGCGGCGGCCAATCTTCCGTGTCTGGAAGAAGGCTACCGTCTGCTGGATAAATTGATCAACTAGGAGGAAGCGTTATGGCAAGAGTATATAATTTTTCCGCTGGACCGGCAGTTCTGCCGGAAGAAGTGTTGCTGGAGGCTGCAGCCGAAATGATGGACTACCGAGGAACCGGTATGTCAGTAATGGAAATGAGCCATCGCTCTAAGGCATATCAGCAAATTATTGATGAAGCAGAAGCGGATCTTCGTCAACTGATGAACATTCCGGATAATTACAAGGTTTTGTTCCTGCAGGGTGGTGCTTCTCAGCAGTTTGCGATGATTCCTATGAATCTGATGAAGAACAAGGTCGCTGACTATATCATTACCGGTCAGTGGGCAAAAAAGGCCTGGCAAGAGGCTCAGAAGTATGGCGCTGCCAACGCAATTGCATCTTCTGCTGATGAGACATTCTCTTATATTCCCGATTGCTCTGATCTGCCTGTAAGCCCCGATGCCGACTATGTGTATATCTGCGAGAATAATACGATCTACGGTACGAAATTCCACACTCTGCCCAATACAAAGGGTAAAATGCTGGTATCTGACGTGTCTTCCTGCTTCTTGTCGGAGCCGGTAGACGTGACCAAATACGGCTTGATCTACGGTGGTGTGCAGAAGAATATCGGTCCTGCGGGTGTTGTGATCGCCATTATTCGGGAGGATCTGATTACTGAAGATGTATTACCCGGAACACCTACGATGTTGACCTACAAGATCCACGCCGATAACGGATCTATGTACAATACACCTCCTGCCTATGGCATCTATATTTGTGGAAAGGTCTTTAAGTGGCTGCTGAAAAATGGCGGTCTGGATGCAATGCAGGAAAAGAACCAGAAGAAAGCTGCAATTTTGTATGATTTCCTGGATCAAAGCAAACTGTTCCGCGGTACAGTCAGAAAAGAGGACCGTTCTTTGATGAATGTACCCTTTGTCACCGGCAGTAAGGAGTTGGACGAGGCGTTTGTAAAGGCTGCAGCAGAAGCTGGCTTTGTAAATTTGAAGGGTCACAGGAGCGTCGGTGGTATGCGAGCCAGCATTTACAATGCGATGCCGATTGAAGGCGTTGAGAAGCTGGTTGACTTTATGCGGGAATTTGAAGCTGCCAACAGCTGACCTACAGAGAAAAGAGGGAACTTATGTATCAGTATCACTACTTAAATAAAATTTCGGAAAAGGGCACCTCGCTTTGGACAGATGATTACTGTCTAACAGATAATGCAGATCTTGCACAGGCCATCGTGGTACGCAGCGCGGCGATGCACGATATGCAATTCTCCGATGAACTGCTGGCTGTTGCACGGGCAGGCGCCGGTGTGAACAACATTCCTCTTGACCGATGTGCACAGGAAGGTATCGTGGTATTCAATACACCCGGTGCCAACGCCAACGGTGTGGTTGAGTTGGCGCTGTGCGGTATGTTGCTGGGTTGCCGGGATGTAATCGGCGGTATCAATTGGGTGCAGAGCATCAAGGATTCCGGTGATGTTGCCAAGAAGGTGGAAAAGGGTAAGTCTCAGTTTGCCGGACACGAAATTGTCAATAAAAATCTTGGTGTAATCGGTCTTGGCGCTGTGGGCGGACCGCTTGCCAATGCTGCAATTAAACTGGGAATGCAGGTCTATGGTTGTGATCCTTATATTTCCATTGATGCAGCCTGGCATCTGGACAGCAATATCATTCCCGTAAAGACCAGAGATGAGATTTACGCGCAGTGTGATATTATTTCTTTGCACACACCTCTGCTGGACGATACTCGGATGATGATCAACGCAGACGCTATCGCAAAGATGAAAGATGGTGTAATCATTCTGAACTTTGCCCGCGATCTGCTGGTGGACGACGATGCGATGGAAGAAGCCCTGAAGAGCGGTAAGGTCAAGCGGTATATCACTGACTTCCCCAATGACAGAACAGCCAGTATGGATGGCGTAGTTGCGATCCCTCACTTGGGAGCATCTACAGAGGAATCGGAAGACAACTGCGCAAAGATGGCAGTGAAACAGCTGATGAATTATCTGGAAAACGGTAATATCGTCAATTCTGTAAACTTCCCCAATTGCGATATGGGTGTTTGTTCCAAGGCAGCCAGAATTACCATTCTGCACCGAAATATTCCCAATATGCTGAATCGATTCACAATGGTTTTGACAGAGGAGAATATTAATATCTCTGATCTGATGAATCGCAGTAGAGGAGAATATGCCTACACAATGTTGGATCTGGACAGCATTCCCTCTGCGAAGGCTGTAGACGCACTTAAAAATATTGATGGTGTTCTGCGGGTCCGCGAAATTGATTAAAATAGCACGCCGTTCCATTGAACGGCGTGCTTTTCCTGTTAGCGGTTTATGGGATTACTCAGCGTTAATGCTGTCTCTGTTTCTGCGGAACAGCAAGGTGATACACCACAAACCTGCAAGGCCCACCAAGGCATAAATGATTCTGCTGATCACGGCAGCTTGTCCGCCGAAGATCCAGGCTACCAAATCAAACTTAAAAATACCTACCAGACCCCAGTTCAGTGAACCGATAATGGATAGAATCAACGCCACAGTATCCATAATGATACCTCCCTTAATTAAGATTGGACGGTACTAGCATCTCCAATCAATGAGAAAATATGCAAATTTTCTTTTGAATCCATTGCAAATTTCATATACCTTCGATATAATATCTCAAGGAAATGTTTATGCTCTGGAAGGAATAAAAAATGACAACATTATACGAAGGTGCTTTTGCGAAAATAAATCTTACCCTGGATGTTCTGGGAAAACGGCCGGACGGGTATCACGACCTGAAAAGCGTTATGCAGACGATCTCCATCCGTGATGATGTGGAAATTGACGTGGATACCGGCAAACCCTGGGTATTACATTGTGATAAAGAGGGCATCCCGACAGATGCACGGAATCTGGCGTGGAAGGCAGCTGAGATTTTCTTTGCCCATACAAAAATTGAAACCACCGGTATTGAAATTCGCATTACAAAGCGGATTCCAATGGAAGCCGGTCTGGGCGGTGGCAGCGCTGATGCAGCAGCTGTACTGCGGGCGCTGAACCGGCATTACGGAAGCCCTCTGTCCATTCTGGCGCTGGCTGAACTGGGCAGCCTTGTTGGCAGCGATGTGCCCTTTTGTACCCTTTGCGGTACGGCAATGGTGGAAGGCAGGGGAGAACGGCTGAGAAAACTGCCGGATCTGCCGGAATGCTGCTTCGTGGTGTGTAAGCCGGATTTTTCCTCATCTACGCCGGAATTGTATCGAAAATTAGATGAAACTGCGATTGCAAAGCGTCCTGACAATCAGGCTATGGAAAGCGCTCTTCTGGCTGGAGATCTGGACAAGGTGGCCGAGAATATCTGGAATGTATTTGATCCTGTGGTTACCCAGGATCATCTGGAACTTAACTATATCAAATCAATATTTAACAGCTACGGTGCCATTGCCTACCAAATGACCGGATCCGGTTCTGCAGTTTATGCCATTGTGAAGGATTTTGAATATGCGGCTGTGATTTGCAATATGCTGAAGGAGAACTACCCCCAGGTTTATATTGCTATGCCTGTATAAATTTGACTGATTCCGTCCATACTGATGATATTTCAGTATGGACGGTGTTTTTATGAGGAAATTGATCAAATGGACGGCAGTTCTGATGCTGATTCTGATTGTTTTGGGTTATGCCGATCTGCAGTTGGATTTAAACCGCCTGCAGGAGGATCTGATCCGCATACATGTTGTGGCAAATTCCGATTCCGATCAGGATCAAAGCAATAAAATTTTGGTTCGGGATGCGGTGCTGGATTACCTAAAACCCGTGTTATCACAATTTTCCAGCAAGGAACAGGTACAGCAATATCTGGCAGAGCATCTTGATGAACTGACCGGTGTGGTTAACAGTGTGCTGCAGTCGCTAAAGGCAGATCAGCAGGCAAATATTACCTTGAAGGAAGAAGCCTTTCCAATGCGGGAATATGACACATTTTCGCTCCCATCCGGTTGCTATGATTCATTGCGGATTGAAATCGGCAGTGGTGAGGGGAAAAATTGGTGGTGCGTGGCTTTTCCTGCGCTATGTGTGCCAAAAACCGCAGATGCGTTCTGCTCCATCGCAACATCCGCGGGCTTCGATTCAAAACTATCATCGACTTTGACCCGTGAAAATGGTTATGAAATTCGTTTCTTTTTGTTAGATTGTATCGGAAAACTGGGAAATTTCTTTAATAAATTCTGATAATACCCTATAAATTGGACTGATTTTGTGATATAATACAAGAAAGGAGGGGTTAGAATGCTTACACTGCTTTTGGGTACTGATTGGACGGCGAATCGGGATGTAATACTGAATATGGTATCTTCTAATGTAGCAAAACAACAGCCGGGCAGTATTCTGATCGTTCCTGAGCTGATCAGCCACGATACCGAACGCAGACTTTGCGCTGTAGCAGGAGATACTACCAGCCGCTTTGCTGAAGTTTTGACTTTTTCCAGATTGGCTGACCGTGTAGCCGAAGCGGCCGGACTCGGTGCGCCTGCCTGCCTGGACAATGGTGGACGCCTTGTTGCTATGGCATCCGCCACCGGGAGCTTGCACAGCGTACTCAAGGCCTATGCATCGGTGGAGACAAAACCCGAATTTCTAACCGCTCTTCTGGACGGTGTAGACGAGTTTAAGCGCTGCTGCATCAGCTCCGATGATCTGCGGGCAGCATCCTGGGAAACAGAAGGAAGTCTTGCTCAGAAATTGGAGGAACTGGCGCTCATTCTGGATGCCTATAACAGCCTGTGTGCCCGTGGAAAACGAGACCCAAGGGATCAAATGACCTGGCTGCTGGAACAGCTGGAGGATAGTACCTTTGGTAAAGATCATATCTTTTACATAGACGGTTTTCCCGATTTTACCCGGCAGCATACCGCAATTCTTTCTTATTTGATCGGCACATCCGCATCTGTTGTGGTCAGCCTGAACTGTGATAAGCCCGGTTCTGAATCTCCGGCGTTTGAAAAGGCCGGTGCCACTGCAGCAGAGCTTTTACGTATCGCCGGCGAGCAGGGTGTTCCGGTGCGTATTCAGCAGATACAACCCCGAAATGATCGGATGGAAGCGATCTGCGGGAAACTTTTCGCCGGTAAAATTCAGCCGGATCCAACAAACGCGGATATGCTGAAAGTATACCGCACGCAATCGGTTTATGATGAGTGCTTGGCTGTTGCGGAACAAATCTGCAATTTAGTCCGGTCCGGTTGCCGATATCGGGATATCAGCATTGTCTTGGCCGATGAGATTGCCTATGGCAATCTTCTGCATATGGTGCTTACCAGATTCCATATTCCTGTATATCAGTCCGGCACGGATGATATTTTGGAAAAAAGTGTGATTACAACCGTTCTATCCGCATTGGATGCGGCGATTGGCGGTTTTGAACAGTCGGATGTATTCCGTTACTTGAAATCAATTCTTTCCCCACTGGATCTTCCTATGTGCGATGAACTGGAGAACTATGCAGTTGTGTGGAATATAACAGGTAACGGTTGGAAGAATACCTGGATCAATCACCCGGAAGGCCTGCAAACAGTGTGGACTGATCGGGATCGTGAGAAGCTTGAGGCTCTGAATGCGGCGCGGGAAAAAGCCTTATCTCCGTTAATTTGCCTGTCCGAGCGGTTGCATCAGGCACAAGTACTGCAGGATATGGTGGATGCTCTTTACAGTTTCCTCGATGATCTGCAGTTGGACGACAGGCTGTCAGTACTGGCACAGCAAATGGAAGACTCGGCAGACCTGCGGAATATGCAGATTCTTATTCAGTTACAGCAGATCCTTCTGCAGGCGCTGGAACAGTTGCGAGATATTCTGGGAAATATTGCGTGGGATGTACTGGCTTTTACAAAACTGTTGAAGCTGCTGCTGAGTCAGTATGATGTAGGCACCATTCCGGCGGTTCTGGATGCGGTTACAGTTGGCTCTATCAGCGCTATGCGCTGTCAGCAGTCGGAATATTTATTTGTATTGGGTGCTGCTGAGGGGGCTTTGCCGGGCTACACCGGTTCTGTTGGCGTATTGACCGACCAGGAGCGCACTCAGCTGCGCTTGCTGGGGGTACCGCTGACAGGTGGTGCGATAGAGGGATTGCAGGCGGAATTTGCAGAGATCTACGGTGTTTTCTGCGGCGCGCAAAAAGGAATTTATGTCAGCTGCGGCAGCTCTGAACCATCCTATTTATATCGTCGCCTCAGTCAAATGGCAGGCGGTGATTTCCTGTATACGCCAAAGGGATATTCCTATACTGACAAAACGGAAACAGCGGCCTATCTGGCACGACTGGATGCGGAAAATGCGGCAGATGATCTTGGAATTTCCCGGCAGTATGCACACCTTCGTCAATGTGCCGCACACGAACTGGGACAAGTCAGCTCCCGTTGCGTGCGGGGGATTTATGGAGAGACCTTGAATCTGTCTGCCTCACAGATCGATAAGGCTGCAGATTGCCGACTTGCATATTTCCTGCGCTATGGCCTTCGTCTAAAGGAACGAAAGGTCGCAGAGGTTGATCCTGCAGAGTTTGGTACTTATGTTCACGCGGTACTGGAGTCCTGCGGTCGGGATATTCAGCAGCGCGGAGGATTCCGGAAGGTTACTCTGGAAGAAACACTGGAGCTTGCCAGAAAGTACTCACAGGCGTACATTGCCGAAAAATTTCAGCAGATCGATTCGCAGCGAGTCAACTATTTGTTTCGAAGAAATGCGCAGGAACTGGAAATGGTGGTTACAGAGCTGTGGGAGGAGCTGCAGGATTCGGAATTTGAGCCGATTGCCTTCGAGCTAGCCTTTGGTATGGAGGGCGGTCTTGATTCCATTTTCATACCGGGCAGTGATATTTCCGCAAGGTTGCGGGGTTTTGTCGACAGGGTGGATGCCTGGCTGACAAACGAACAGACTTATTACAGGGTCGTAGATTACAAAACCGGTAAAAAGGATTTTGACTATTGCGATATATTCAATGGTCTGGGCCTGCAAATGCTTCTGTATATGTTCGCGTTGGAGGATAACGGGCAGCAGCTGCTGGGTGAGCATCCTGTTGCAGCAGGTGTACAGTACTTTCCGGCGAGAGCGCCTGTGGTCTGTGTGGATAACCCCAGTGATGCAGACAATATCCGTAAGAACAGGGAGTTGCTTTGGAAACGAAAGGGTCTGCTGCTAAGCGACGACGATGTTTTGGCAGCTATGGAGTCCTCTGAAAAACCGAAAAGGCTGAGCTATAGCCGCAGAAAGGATGGGGCATTGTCCGGAGATGTGGCTGATCGGACGCAGCTTCAACTGCTTAAGGCTTATGTCTATGGACTTCTGAGTAAGATGGTCGACGAAATTGCCTCCGGCGTAGTTGAGCCGAATCCATATTCAAGAGGAACACGCCACAACGCCTGCGCATTTTGCCCGTATGGAGCGATCTGCCATAGGGAAACCGTGGAAGGACGTCGTGATTTTGCAACAATGCAACCCCAGCGATTCTGGGATGAAATTGAGAAGGAGGTGCGCAGCCGTGGCTGAAATTTTAACCTATCAGCAAAGACAGGCAGTTGAAAATAGCGGCGGCAATCTTCTTGTGTCCGCGGCAGCCGGCTCCGGAAAGACCAAGGTCCTTGTTGATCGCCTTCTCCGGCATATTCTGGATAAAAAGAATCCCGCCAATATTGATGATTTTTTGATCATCACTTATACGAAGGCCGCCGCTTCCGAACTTCGTGCAAAGATCGCTTCTAAGCTCACGGAACGAATTGCTGAAGACCCTCAAAATCGTCATTTGCAGCAGCAGATGCAGAGGTTGTATCTGGCAAAGATTTCCACTGTCCACGGCTTTTGCTCGGACATATTGCGGGAGTATGCCTACCGCCTGGATCTATCGCCGGATTTTCGTGTTGCGGATGAAAGTGAGTGCGCCCAGCTGCAGCTTCGAGCCTTGGAGGATGTGCTGAACTGCGCATACGAAACGGTTGATCTGCACGATAATTTCCGCACATTTATAGATACTCAGGGACTGGGTAGGGATGACCGCCAGATTCCCCAGATCATTCTTAAGGTCTATCAGAGCGCACAGTGCCATCTGGATCCGGAATCGTGGCTGCAGTGGTGTATTCATAGCCGGGATATGCTGGAGAAGTCAGATGTGGCTATGACGCCGTGGGGCGCGTATCTTCTGACGGATTTGAAAGATTACCTGGCAATGCAGATCGAAACACTAGAACGATGTGTTGCACTTGCATCAATGACGGCGGAGATGGAAAAGCCTGCTGCTTTGCTGCAGGAAACGGTTTGTCAGCTAAAAGAACTGTATGCCTGTGAATCCTGGGACGCGGTAGTTGAGTATGGACAGATAGACTATGGCCGCCTGGTGTTCTCTAAAAAATGTCCGGATACGGAGCTTGTTGAGCAGATCAAAGCCATTCGCAACAGTTGTAAGAGCGGCCTTGAAAAGCGTTTGCGGTACTTTGGTGAGAAAAGTGATGTGATATTACAGGATCTTGCTCAGTGCGCGGTTGCTGCCAGCGGTTTAATAGATCTTGTACGAGCCTTTTCCAAGAGGTATGACGCACTGAAACTATCCAGAGGTGCACTGGATTTCAGCGATTTGGAGCACCGCACTTTAGATCTGCTGATTGGCCGCAAAAGAGATACTGTCACTTCGGTAGCAACAGAAATCGGCAATCGTTTTCAGGAGATTATGGTTGACGAATATCAGGATTCCAACGAAATTCAGGATATAATTTTTCGTGCATTGACACACAGACGAAACAACTGTTTTATGGTTGGCGATGTAAAACAATCCATATATCAGTTCCGTCTTGCAGATCCCGGGATTTTTTTGGAAAAATACAACACATACGCGCCGGTTGAGAATGCTGGGACAGGAGAGGGGCGACGCGTCCTTCTAAGCTGTAATTTCCGGTCCTCCGGTGGTGTGATTTCCGGCGTAAATGATGTATTTGTGCATTGTATGTCTCCTCAGGTAGGCGGATTGGAATACGGTGAGGATGAAATGCTCCGGGAGGGCATACCACACATATCGTTGCCAGAGCCGGAGGTATCCTTGTTTACTGTGGATGTGGAAACTGATACCTATGCCGAGGAAGCAAGCTTTGTTGCAGGACAAATTGCACAATTATTGGATGGCAGCCATTATGTCCGAGAAAGTGATACTTTACGACCGGTTCAGCCAGAGGATATTGCTATCCTTCTGCGGAGTCCCGGTTCGGTTGGCGGCGAATTTCAGATGGCTTTGCAAAGCAGGGGAATCCGGTGCGTTACCGGAGATTCTGCGGATCTGTTCAGCACAAAGGAAATTGACACTTTGATCAGTATCCTAAAGGTCCTTTATAATCCGCTACAGGACATTCCACTGGCTGCTGCGTTGACAAGTCCGGTGTTTTGCTTTACCGCTGAAGATTTGTCTTTATTACGCAGCACAGACCATCACAGCAGCCTCTATCGCTTGCTGCAAAACTCTAATACCCCCAAGGTTGTGGCTTTTCTACGGATTTTGGATCATCTTCGGCAGAAGTCGCGGCTTCTGTCGGTTACGGAGCTGATTGCGGAAGTATTTCTTGTTACCGAAATGCTGAGTATCTACAGCGCAATGCCCGCCGGTGAGGAAAAAATGGAGAATCTTCAGCTGTTTTACCTGATGGCTTCCGATTATGAGACATCCGGACAGAAGGATCTTGGTCGTTTCCTGGATTTCTTGGTTGCGGCACAGGAACGGGGGTTTGGTAAGAACAGCTCTCAACAGGAAACCGGCGCGATTACGCTGATGAGCATCCATAAATCAAAAGGACTGGAATTTCCCATTGTTTTTTTGAGTGGACTTTCCAGAAGCTTTAATCAGGAGAGTGTGCGTCAGCAGGTTCTGTGTGATAAGGAGTTTGGGTTGGGCCTTAACTGTGTGGATATGGCTCAACGCATTCGCTATCCGTCTATAGCTAAATGGGCAATTTCCAGAAAAATGCTCCAGCAGAGCATTTCTGAGGAGATACGGGTGCTGTATGTTGCAATGACCCGGGCGAAAGACCGGCTGATTATGACCTACGCCTCCAAATATCTCCAATCGGACCTGGCGGATATCAGTACTCGTCTGAAATTGACCAATCGTATACTGATGAGCGCTGAGGTTGATTGCCCAGGCGCCTGGGTTCTGCAAACAGCTATGAGCCGCAGCGAGGCTGGTCAGCTTTTTGCGTTGGGAGGTAATTCCGGATGTGCCAGCGTTACGGAGCAGCCTTGGTTGATTCAGATTGTATCGAAACCTATCGACAATCCGGAGGTTGCAGATACCTATCAATGTTCTGAGGAGATTTCAGTGGAAACACAGAACCTGTTACACCAATCCATTGATTATTCCTACCCTTATTTGAATGCAACACAAATACCCTCGAAATTGACTGCCACACAGCTGAAGGGTCGCAAAAAGGATGAGGAGATTTCCCAGGGAACAAAACAGCAGCCCGCCTTGTTAACAAAGAAAAACGAACATAGGTCAACTGGAAAACGAGGAAAAGAATACGGAAATGCAATCCATTCTGTGCTGCAATATATCCGCTATTCTGAGTGCTCCACACAAAATGGTATCTATAATGAAGTACGCCGTTTGGTGGAGGAACAGCTAATCTCTCCGGAACAGGGCCAGATGGTGGATTGTGAAAAAATCCTGCGGTTTTTCTACAGCAAGCTGGGAAGTAAGCTTTGCACTTCCGATAATGTGCTGCGGGAATTTAAGTTTTCCATTCTGGATGAAGCAGATCGGTATTATCCAGATGCTGCAGGGGAAAAGATTCTCCTGCAAGGTGTGGTGGATTGCGCTATTGTTGAAAGTGATTGCATTTATGTAATCGATTTTAAGACGGACTATGTTACGGAGGACACCCTGTTATCGGTGTCTGAAAAGTATCGGTCACAGGTATCGGCTTATGTACGGGCCTTGGAACGGATCTATCAAAAGCCTGTTTCAACAGCCGCATTATATTTCTTTGAGCTGGATCGTTTTGTTCTGATTTAATACAAAGCCGCCGATGTGTAATACCATCGGCGGCTTTCAGCTTTAGCGGTTGTTTTGATTCTGGTTGTTATTCTGATTGTTGTTCTGGCTGTTGTTCTGTTTGTTTTGGTTGCTCTGGTTGTTGGATTGATTCTTATTCTGGTTGTTCATAGTGATTTCCTCCATTTGTTATTTGGTTATCCCACTTTCAGTATGCCCAATGCATCAAGATTTATCCTTCGCCTTGAACAGAAGACTCACAATTAGACCAAAAATGATTGCTGCGCTGATGCCCGCTGCGGTTGCTTTCAGACCACCGGATATAATCCCTATAAAGCCGTTTTCTGCGATTGCTTCCCGCACTCCCTTTGCCAGGTTGTAACCAAATCCTGTCAGTGGTACTGTTGCACCAGCACCGGCGAAAGATACCAGTGGCTCATAAATTCCTATACCGCCTAAAATCACGCCTGCTACTACATATCCGACCAGGATTCGTGCAGGGGTTAATTTTGTTTTGTCAATAATAATCTGTCCGATCAGACACAGTGCGCCACCGACTAGAAAAGCCTTAAGATAATCCATAATCATCCTCCTACAATGGAAACAGCGTGACAAATACCGGGAATGGGCAGACCCTGTTGTGTGGAGATAGGGGAGAGCAGCGCTCCTGTACCGCAAAACAGAATCCGTTTCAGTTTTCCGGTGTTTAAGTGATCCAGAAAAAAGCCGCATAGAGTTATTGCGCTACAGCCGCAGCCGGAGCCGCCGGAATGCACATCTTGATTCTGCAGATCAAACACCATTGTGCCGCAGTCAGTCAATTTTCCGCCCAAGGGGACACCTTCTTTTTGCGCAAGGGTGAGTAGTGCTTCCTTGCCAAGCTGTCCAAGGTCGCCGGTAATGATCAGGTCATAGTCTTCTACAGATGTTTTTAGGTCATCAAAATGTGCTTTTATAGTGCTTAAGGCCGCAGGCGCCATTGCCGCGCCCATATTATTGGCATCGGTAATTCCCAGATCTGTTACGGTGCCTATGGTACAGGCAGTAATTTTTGGCCCCTTTCCACTACTGCAAACCAGCGCCGCACCGGAACCGGTAATAGTCCATTGGGATGTTGGGGTTCGCTGCCCGCCGTACCCCAGTGGGAAGCGGTACTGCCGTTCAGATCCGGCGAAATGAGAGGAGGTTAATGCAACCACATTATCAAAGAAACCGCCTCCTACAGCCATAGAAGCCATCAGAAGGCTTTCTGCCATCGTGGAGCAGGCACCGTATAAGCCAATGTGAGGAATGCCTGTATTTCGCAGGGTAAACGAGGATCCAATGCATTGATTCAACAGGTCTCCGGAGAACACAAGCCCTAAGTCCTTGTGCTGCATCCCGGCCTTCTTCAGTAGCGTTGTTAATGCAATTTGCTGCATATGCTTTTCCGCCTGCTCCCAGGTCTTTTGACCAAAATAGGAGTCGGTTTCTGTTACGTCAAAGAAGTCCTTAAGAGGCCCTTCTGCTTCTTTTTTGCCAGCTACACTGGCCCAGGCGGAAATTACCGGAGAATTACCAAGGAGAAAGCTTTGTTTTCCTTTTTTTTGATTTGCCATATACACACCATCCTTTGAAAATAGTGTGCCAAATTTCTGTGAAAATATAAAAAACTACCGGTGATTTACCGGTAGTTTTTTCTTTCTTATTTTCCGGCCAATGCCCGTTCCAGCCAGACACAGCCAACATCCAGTGCGGTGTAGAAGCCAGCCTTCTCGCTTTTTTTGACAACTCTGTCACGGCTCTTGGCGCTGGGGTCAGTCAGTTGCAACTGAACAGATACCCGTGTGGCAATATCTACATCGTTAATTTTCTTGGTCTCCAGGATCTGCAGCATAACGATATGACTATCTGCCATAGAACCGTAGTAGATCAAATTGTCCTTCCTCATCAAAGGATGACCTTTATAAATCAAAACATTCTTCTCGTCAGACATAGTAGCCTCCTTGTTACAATGAAAGCGGGAGGCTTTTGCGGTGGCAAAGCCTCCCGTCAGGATCAGGTCTTGTCAAACAGATAGCAGTGTACCAATTCCTGCAGAAGTTCATCACGGTCAATTCTGCAAATTTTGCTGCGGGCGCTGTTGTAATTGGTGATATATGTGGGGTCTTCTGTCAGCAGATAGCCTACAATCTGATTGATGGGATTATACCCCTTTTCGTTCAGAGCGTCGAAAACATTCCGGAGAATGGTACGCATATTCTCTTTTTCCTCACCGGGAACGGTGAACTTGATTGTGCTTTGATTGTTATCCATCCTGTACGACCTCCTTTGTGTGATAGGAGTATTATATCCCAATTTTTCCAGCGTGTAAAGAGTTTACTGATGAATTTTCCGTAAATTACCGTAAAATTGCACCCAATTGCTCCTGTAGAGCGGTCAGAACCTTGCTTACCACAGTTTCGGAGTCGGTATCCGTAAGAGTGCGGTCGTCTGCGCGAAGCTCAAGAGAGAAGGCAAGGCTCTTCTTGCCCTCAGGAACACCGATGCCGCGGTAAATATCGAACAGACGAATGCTGCGCAGCAGCTTGCCTGCGGCCTTTTCTATTACAGCTTCAGCCTGTGCAACGGTGATTTCCTCGTCACAAACCACGGCTAGGTCACGGGTAACGGAAGGATATTTGGGTAGAGGAACATAGGTGGGTTCTGGTTTGCGCAGGTCAAAGAGTTTGTTGAAGTTGATTTCAGCACAGTAAATTTCATTATCGATTCCGTAATTCTTAGCAACCAAAGGATGAATCTGGCCGATGCAACCGACCTCAATTTCACCGATGCTGACTTTTGCACAGCGTCCAGGATGGTAGGTCAGATTTGTAGAATCAGCCACATAGGATGCCTTCGGCAGGCGCAGACCTGTAAAGATTGCTTCCAACTCACCCTTCAGCGTGAAGAAAGTTTCACTTGCGCCATAGGTGCCCAGAACCAGGATCTTTGGTTCTTCCGGGAGAACCGCCCCATCTACAGGCAGATAAATTTTTGCCAGTTCGTAGAGCTTGGCTGCTTTGTTATGATAAGCGTTGTTCCGGGACAGGATGTCCAGCATAGAGGGCAGGGCAGTGGTGCGCATAATAGAGGTATCCTCGCCCAAGGGATTTTGAATGCGAATCGCATCCCGCAGGCTGCTGTCAGCAGGAATACGAATCTGATCAAAGATAGCGGGGGAGACAAAGGAATAAGTGATGATCTCACTGTAACCCAGCGCACGGCACAGACGACCTGCTGCAGCCTCCATCAACATTTCCTGAGAGTAACCACCCTGAGTTGATGTCTTAAATGCGGTGGTGGGGATCTCATTGTAGCCAAAGGAACGGCCAATCTCTTCTGCGATATCTGCCATCAGATTCAGGTCGGGTCGCCAGGAGGGGACTTGAATTTCGTCACCGTTTACAGAGATTTCCAACAGATTCAGATACTTAACCATATCCTCGCGGGATATGTTGGTACCCAACAGAGTATTAATCTTCTCGACTTCCAGTTTTACAGTCTTAGGTGCAGGAACGTAGTTGATGATATCAATCATACCGTCCAGTACATCACCGCATTCCAGCAGTTCCACCAGCTCGCAGGCTCTTTGTACTGCGGGAACGGTCATCATAGGATCCAGATTCTTTTCAAACTTACCGGAGGACTCGGTACGCATACCAAGAGCCAGAGCTGTCTGGCGGATTGAGGTGCCGTTGAAGTTGGCGGACTCGAAGACGACAGTGGTGGTGTCATCCAAAATCTCGGAATTTTCGCCACCCATAATACCTGCAAGACCGATGGGTTTTGCTTCATCTGCGATCACCAGCATACCGGGTTTCAGATTCCGCACAGTGCCGTCAAGGGTGGTCAGGGTTTCGCCCTCTTCAGCTTCCCGTACGACAATTTTGCCGGAGCCTACATAACGATAGTCAAATGCGTGCATAGGTTGGCCGTACTCCAGCATTACATAGTTGGTAATGTCAACGATGTTGTTGATGGGACGTACGCCGTTGGCGCGGAGCCGCTGACGCAGCCACTTGGGAGAAGGACCGATCTTTACATTGGCTACCATACGCGAAGAATATCGATTGCACAGATTTTCTGCAGGCACATCCACATCCAGATAGTCGTACAAAGAACCGGCGTTGCTACCCTTGATTTGAGGTTCGTGGTGTTTCATAGTCATACCAAAGGCTGCGGCAGACTCCCGAGCCAAACCAATGATAGAGTAGCAGTCGGGGCGGTTGTTGGTGATTTCAAAATCAACAACGGTGTCATCGTTGCCGATAACCAGATTGATATCATCGCCGGGCTTGCAGTCCTCGTCATTGAGAATCCAAATGCCATCTTCAAAGACACCGGGCAGATCGTTCTGTGTCAGTCCCAGTTCCAGGTAGGAGCAGAGCATACCATTAGACTTTTCGCCGCGGAGCTTACCCTTTGTGATGTGAACGCCACCGGGCAGCCAGGAGTTGTGCAGAGCAGCAGGAACGAGATCGCCCTCGTGGACATTCTGCGCGCCGGTAACGATCTGAACCGGTTCGCTTTCTCCCACGTCAATCTGACAGACCCACATATGATCGGAATTTTCGTGGCGAACAATGGAGATAACCTTACCAACCACTATATTCTTAATTTCAGCGTCCATACGCTCGTAGGTCTCGACCTTTTGACCGAAGATGGTCAGTTTTTCGACATATTCCTTGTCTGAAATATTAGATAAATCAACAAATTCTTCGTGGAGCCACTTTCTATTCAGTTTCATTGCTTGTACCTCCTTAGAATTGATTCAGGAATCTGACATCGTTGTCGAAGATCAGACGTAGGTCATTGATTCTTAAACGACCCATCGCCATACGCTCCAGACCCATACCAAAGGCAAAACCGGAATACTTTTCGGGATCAATGCCGCAGTTGCGCAGAACATCCGGGTGAACCATACCGGCACCCAGCAATTCAATCCAGCCCTCACCGTGGCATGTGGAGCAGGTTTGTCCGTCCACCTCGCCTGTGCCGTGGCATTTGTGGCACTGCATATCCATCTCACAGCTGGGTTCTGTAAACGGGAAGTGATGGGGGCGGAACCGCATTACGGAGTCCTCGCCGTAGATCTTCTTCATAATGGCAACCAAAGCGCCCTTCAGGTCGCCCATCGTAATATGTTCATCAACTACAAGACCTTCGATCTGATGGAACATAGGGGAATGAGTAGCATCGGCTTCATCTTTCCGAAATACGCGGCCGGGAGCCAGCATACACAGGGGAGGCTTGTGGTTTTCCATATAACGGATCTGCATAGGACTAGTCTGTGTCCGCAGCAAAATGGAATCATCGTCATTAAAATAGAAGGTATCGCTGCGATCCCGGGAGGGATGACCTTCCTCAATATTCAGCCGAGTAAAGTTGTAGGATGCCAGTTCAACCTCCGGGCCATCAACAACCTGATAGCCGAGGCCCACGAAGATCTCTTTAACCTGGTCCAGTACCTGATTCATAGGATGTTGATGACCCATAACAACTTCCACACCGGGAATGGTGACATCCAGAACTTCTTCTGCTAATTTTGCCTCCAGTACGGATGCGTGGATCTGTGTTTTACGATCTTCCAGCTTTTGCTCGATTTCAGCGCGAACAGAGTTTGCTAGCTGACCCATTATGGGACGCTCCTCTGCAGAGAGCTTGCCCATCAGTTTTAACACTGCAGTTACTTCACCTTTTTTGCCCAGGTAACGGACACGCAATTCCTCAAGATCCGCAGGTGTGGCAGCGTTGTTCAATGCAGCCATTGCTTGCTGTTTGATTTGCTCCAACTGTTCTTTCATTCGATAATCTCCTTCCTGATAACAGGTAATTTACAACAAAAAATAGCCCATCATCCCACAATCGGGACGAAGGACTTTCCTCCGCGGTACCACCCGCAATTCGCCTAACGGCGCGCTTTTCGGTGCAGACACACCTAAGATCCGTAACGGGATCACCCGGCGCACCCTACTAAAAGGTTCAGGCGGCAGCTCCTGGGGGAAGGCCCGGTATTGTACGCAAGCGGTTCACACCAACCCGCTCTCTCTGGCAGCGTATTGCCAATACAAGGCGACCCAATCATCGCATTTCGATATTATTTGCATATTAGCATATTTGCTAGTGAATTGCAAGCATTTATTTCCGATTCTTGACGAAGGAATAGGAGTGTGGTATGTTTTTTATATCAAAAAAAGGGGGAATCTTTATGAATTACGAAACCGTTAATCAAGCATTGGATGCTATGCACCATTTAGAAGAAACTGCAGCCGCCTATGAACATGTAATGGGCGTGACCTATCTGGATGCTGCCAGCGCAGCACCGAAGGGTTCTTATGAGGGCCGCGGAAAGACGATTGGGGTTATGTCGCAAATCATCTATGATCTGATCGCAAACCCTGAAAATGAAGAATTACTATCCTATCTTGAAGAGAATATTTCGGAACTTTCTGCCATCGACCGTCGCAAGGTGGAAGCCTTGCGGAAGGAGTATGACCAGATTAATAAGATTCCCGCAGAAGAGTATGCTGCCTACGAGGTTCTGCTCAACGAAGCCCAAGCGGTGTGGGAACAGGCGAAGAACAACAACGATTTTGCATCTTTTGCTCCGTATCTGGAGAAAATCGTTGCCTTTAACCGGAAGAAGGCTGCTTACTTCCATCCCGAAATGCAGCCGTACGATGCGCTGCTCAACGAGTACGAGGAAGGTCTGACGATGCAGACTCTGGATGCCTTTTTCGCACAGCTTCGGGAAGTAATTGTTCCACTGGTTGCAAAAATCGGTCAAGCTGCCCCCGTGGATGATTCTTTCTTAAAGCAGAATTATCCAATCGACAAGCAGAGACTGTTCTCCGATTATTTAATGGAAGTAATGGGTCTTGACCGCAATTATTGCGCAATTGCTGAATCCGAGCATCCCTTTACCATCAATTTCAATAATAAGGACGTTCGTATTACTACCCATTACCACGAGGATATGGTTGCCTCCTCAATGTACTCCGTCATTCACGAAGGCGGACACGCGCTGTATGAGCTTGGCTGTGGTGATGAGTATAACTATAGTTTCCTTTCCGGCGGTGTCTCTATGGGTATCCACGAAAGCCAGAGCCGATTCTATGAGAATATTATCGGACGCTCTCTTTCTTTTGTGAAGCTGATCTATCCTAAATTGCAAGAGCTGTTCCCCGAGCAACTTGGATCTGTTACGGCAGAACAGTTCTACCGGGCTGTCAATAAGGCAGAGCCTTCTCTCATCCGCACCGAGGCTGATGATCTGACCTATACGCTGCACGTTATGGTTCGCTATGAGATCGAAAAGCAGCTGATCGACGGAACGCTGTGTGTTGAGAATGTACCTGCTGAGTGGAATCGGTTATATAAAGAATATCTTGGCGTGGATGTTCCCAATGATACGTTGGGATGCCTACAGGATTCCCATTGGTCCGGCGGCACCATCGGATATTTCCCGTCTTATGCATTGGGCAGCGCTTACGGTCCGCAGCTTCTTGCCGTAATGGAGCAGGAAGTCGGCTCGGTGGATAAGCTGATCGAAGAAGGCAATCTTTCTATTGTTACAAGGTGGCTAAAAGAAAAGATTCATCGTCACGCCAGTTTCCATAAACCCGGATACTTGTTTGAGATGGTATGCGGCAAATTCGATGCTGCTTACTATACTGATTACCTTGTGAAGAAGTACACGGACCTGTATAATCTTTGAGGTACTGCATATGGATGTGAGGGTATTGGACCATCAACAGGTTCTGTCCATATTACCGGATCGTAAGCCTGACAGCCATAAAGGAGATTATGGTAAAATTTTGCTGCTGTGCGGCAGCAGAGGGTACACCGGCGCTGCAGCTCTGGCAACAATGGGCGCACTGCGATGCGGTGCGGGATTGGTGTATCTTGGTGTTCCGGAATGCATCTACGCAATTGAGGCGGTGAAGGTGACTGAACCGGTTTTGATTCCGCTGCCGGATTACAACGGATGCTTAGATAGCGCTTCTGTCGACTTGGTTTTGAATCGGTTGCCGGATATGGACGCAGTTTTAATCGGCCCAGGCCTGGGGCAAACAGAGGGTACAGCCGACGTGGTGCGGGCGGTAGCGCAAAATTACCGCGGACCTCTGGTGTTGGACGCTGATGGCATAAATGTTATCTCGCAGCATATGGATGTAATACGTGACAGGACAAGTCCAACCATACTGACACCCCATCCGGGTGAATTCCGTCGGTTAGGTGGTAATATTGAGGAAGACCGAATACTTGCTGCAAAGGCGATGGCCCGTCAGCTTCGCTCCATTGTTGTTCTGAAAGGAAACAAAACCGTGATTACAGACGGTATTGTATGCTACAGGAATCTCACCGGAAACCCTGGAATGGCTGTTGGCGGCAGCGGTGATGTACTGGCGGGTATGATTACCGCGCTGCTGGGACAGGGAATTCAACCTATGGATGCTGCAGCCTGCGCTGCTTGGCTTCACGGCGCTGCCGGTGATTTATGCGCTGCTGAATTGGGTCAGTACCCAATGCTTCCTACAGATATGCTCAATGCTCTGCCACGATTACTGAAATAGGGCGGGGAAATTATGAAATATCGGGTAGCGGCTTTCTTGTGTGTGATATTCATTTTAACCGGATGCAGTAAGCAGAGCAGCTTGGATCGGGCGATCCGTCTGCGGTCTGATATTGTAGCCGGAAATGGTTGCTCTTTCGTTTGTGAGATCACAGCGGACTATGGGGAGAAGATCTATACCTTCGGAATGGATTGTCAAGCAGATAGAGAGGGGAATCTTTCTTTTACCGTCACAAAGCCCGATACGATTTGCGGTATCTGCGGAAGGATTACAAGCCAGGAAGGCGCGCTGACATTTGATGACCGTGTTCTGGCATTTGAGACGATTGCAGATGATCATCTGACACCGGTCTCGGCACCGTGGTTTTTTTTGAGAGCCATTTGCAGCGGATACATCAACAGTTGCCAGGAAACGGAAAGTGGTTATTGTATAGAAATCGACGATATTTATAATGGAACTTCTGTGGCGTTGCTGCTCCATACAAATGCTGATTTTGTACCGGTTGGTGGGGAGATATTTTGGAATAATCGACGGATTCTTACGCTGCAGGTCGATAATTTTATAATTTTGTAGCTTTATGTGTTTCTTTGCATAGGATAAATTGACAGCGCTACCGTATATTTTCTTGTGTGCGTGGGAGAATAGTAATAGCCGCGTTACATAAGGATCAACCTGGTAGCGTTGGCAATGATTCTTCGGAGTGTGAAACACATGGAAAGCACGGTCAAACGGGGAGACATCTTTTATGCTGACTTGTCTCCGGTGGTCGGAAGTGAACAGGGTGGTACCCGCCCTGTTCTCATTATACAAAATGACACAGGAAACCGACATTCTCCAACAGTCATTGCGGCGGCCATTACAAGCCAGACAGGAAAAGCCAGACTTCCTACTCACATCAACATTGCAGGTGGTAGCGTAGGACTCAGTAAGGACTCTGTGATTCTCCTGGAACAGATTCGCACCATCGATAAACGGAGATTACGGGAGCATATGGGGCACCTTAGCGATAATCAAATGTCTATGGTAGATGATGCCATTGCAGTGAGTTTTGGACTCAGCGATGTCCGATAGATTGAATAGGAAACTCCCTGTTGCATAAAATGCAGCAGGGGGGATTTTTTATGTATTCAATTATAGAAAATGGTGTAGAAGTTGGTTCTGTTCAGATGGAGAAGAAAGGATTGTATTGTTGGTTTTATTGTACCTGTAAACCACAAAAATCGGGCAGATACCATATATATTTGCAAGGTGCTGAAAAGGTGATCGACCTTGGCCTTTGTGTTCCGGAAATGGGGAATTTCTCCATCCGTACGAGTGTTCCTGTGAAATACATACCGCGGGAACCTTTACAATTTGTTTTATCGGAGGTTTTGTTTCAAAATGATTGTATTCTTTTAACGGCACATCAGCCTTTCCAGCAGCTGCAGTGGCTGAAAACTGCCCGCCTTGTCAATCAAAGCGGGCGGTTATTTATTCGCTTAGACGCAGCTCCAGACCCACAGGACAGTGATCAGAGCCAAGGGTCTGTGCATAGATAGGTGTTGCAACGATCTTCTCGGCTAGGCGATTTGAAACAAGAAAATAATCAATCCGCCAACCTGCGTTATTTTTACGGGCATTAAACCGATAGCTCCACCAGGTGTAGGCGCCAGCTACATCTGGATGCAAAAATCGAAATGAGTCAGTAAATCCGCTATCCAGAAGTCTTGAAAACGCGCCCCGTTCCTGATCGGAAAAACCGGCGCAACCACGGTTTGGACCGGGATTTTTCAGGTCGATATCCTGATGTGCCACATTTAGATCACCGCAAACCACGACGGGTTTCTTGGTGTCCAGATGCTTCAGATGGGTCAAAAAGGCTTCTTCCCAAGCTAAGCGAAAGTCAATTCTGGCCAGTTCTGCCTGTGCGTTGGGGGTATAGGCGGTAACAAGATAAAAATGATCAAACTCCAAAGTAATTACACGACCTTCTGTATCCAGTGCGTCCACGCCGACACCATAGGATACACAGATCGGCTGAATGCGGGAGAAGATCGCAGTACCGGAATAACCCTTTTTCTCTGCATAATTCCAAAACTGCTGATAGCCGCCAATATTCAGTTGAATTTGACCGGCCTGCAGCTTGGTTTCTTGTAGGCAGAAACAATCCGCATCCACGGAATGAAAAAAATCCAAAAAACCTTTTTGCATACAGGCTCGCAGTCCGTTTACATTCCAGGAGATAAGGCGCATAGAAGGTCCTCCATCAAATTAGTCGATTTCTGTAGTATCTATTAAAAGAAGATTATCTCTGGACATAACAATCTCCGTACGTTCGCTGTCCTGGGTTGCGTCAATGTACAAATGAATCTGCTGACAATCTGTTAGCTCCAGTACCGTTCTACTGATGCAGGCGCATGAGATCGTAAGCTCATATCCGCTTAGACGGGAAAATTCCGTACTGAGAATGATGTGAATATTTTCTCCTTCACTTACTATATCCGTAATTTGACCGCCGGAAGGGAAGGGGGCATACAGATCACTGCTTTCGGGGCCTTTTAGATACCCATTGAGAAAAGAAAGCAGGTCATTGTCAAAACCGGAATATTCTTTAAGTTCCTGATGCAAAACACCGTCCTCGGTATTATAACGGATGTCATTTCTGCAGTAAAAAACATTAACCGGTTTTATAAACTCCGTCTTCTTATCGGTGCAGCCAACTGCTAAAATAATTAAAATGACTGCAAACAAAATGGCTGTCCATCGTTTCATACCGATTCCTCCGTATCAAAGGCGGGGAACTTTAAGGTGAATATGGATCCTTTGCCAACAACGCTGGTCACTTGGATCTCACCTTGATTGCGTTCTACCATATTGCGAACAATCGATAAGCCCAGGCCACTGCCACCGGATTTTCTGGAGCGTGCTTTGTCCACACGGAAAAACCGTTCAAAAACGTGCTCCAAGGCATCCTCGGGTATACCCACGCCAGTATCCCGAACTTCCATAATGGCATTGTCCTCATCGCGACGCAGGGTAATGAACAGCTTACCGCCGGGAACATTATACTTAATTCCGTTTTCCACAAGATTAAAAACAATTTGGTAAAGGTCATCTTCCAGCACCAGAATCGGGCAGTCATCCTTTAGATCCGCAACAATAGTGATGCAGTTCCTGTTCGCGATTCGGCTTAGCATACGCATAACTCTCTCAACAGTAGGCCCCATATAGATAATTTCGCAATCACTGTCTTCCTGGGATTCGATTCTTGACAAAGACAGCAGTTTTTGAGACATACGGTTCAGCCTCTCCGCTTCGTTACCGATGTCGCCGACAAATTCCCGAATGGTGGCAATATCCATATCGTTTTGTAAAATCGAGTCAGACAGAAGTTTAATGGAGGCGAGGGGCGTTTTCAGTTCGTGGGATGCGTCAGAAACGAAATTACGCCGCTTTTGCTCAGAGGTCTGCAGCCGGACGACCAGGTCATTGAATTCTTCACCCAACAGCGTAAGTTCGTCATTACCGCCCATATCTACTGTGTGAGAATAATCACCCTCACGGATGGTACGCATAGAAGAAGAGATCCGTTTTAGTCTTCCAGAATAAGTGTGAGAGAAAATTAGAGAGAAAATAATAACGGCGATTTCTAGAACAAATGTGATATAAAGGGTATTCACTTGAAGGGACTGGACCAACGCACCCTGCTGGGTGTCGTATTCCATCATATAAACACAACCGATCAAGATGCCGTAGGAAACAATAGGTGTGGCAGCGCGCGATTGCATAGTGCCGTTATTGTAGTTCCAACTGAAAACATTATTCCAACCCAGCGCCTGAACGATTTCGGGAAACAGTGCATATTTTTCCTGATTCTCTTTGGGAGCTTCGTTATCATAAATGATTTTACCGCTTTGATCTGTTATTAAAAGCCTGCTGACCTTTAAACTGCCCAAATTCGAGACAGCGGTGGCAACTGTTGAGGGATTCATAACCTCAAGTTTGCTGATTTCTGTAGCTGCAAAGCTGCATTTTTCAATCATCGAGCTTTCTTTGCTGTTATAAAAGAGTTTTTGGCTCATTTGCGATGAGTAAATATTCAGGAAAAGCAAAACAACAAAAGTGACAACTACATAAATGCAGGCATATCGAAACTGGGAACTTCTGAACCGAATAGCATATTTGGATTTATTTACGGAAATAATAGCCAACGCCCCATTTCGTCATAATATATTGCGGATCCGCGGGATTTTCCTCCAGCTTTTCCCGCAGTCTGCGAATGTGGACATCCAGGGTTCGAATATCGCTTCGGTATTCGTATGCCCAAATGTTATCCAGCAAAGCTTCTCTTGAATAAACACGGTTGGGATTGCGCATTAGAAATTCTATCACATCAAATTCTCTGGCGGTCAGATCAGCCAAAACACCAGAACGGTAAGCATTTCTGGCATTCAGATCCAGTGTGATGTTTCCGATAGTCAGGGTGTTAACATTTGTATCCTGCCTGCTGCCGGAGCGGCGCAAAAGCGCGCGGATCCGTGCCTTTAATTCCAAAATGTTGAAGGGTTTCGTAAGGTAGTCATCTGCACCATTATCAAAGCCCATAAGCTTGTCCATATCATCGCTCTTCGCGGTCAACAGAATCACAGGCACATTGGAAAACTCACGGATTCTGGAGCAGGCCGTCAGTCCATCCATTTCCGGCATCATCACATCAAGAAGGATCAGATCCGGATTCTCTGTCCTTGCAGCTTCCACCGCCTCGGCACCGTTAGAGCCGGTGATTACGTCATATCCGTCATTTTGCAGATTAAAACGAATTCCTTTTACAAGCAATTCTTCATCATCAACTACCAGAATCTTCATAGGCGGCCTCCACTTTGATGTAGGATTTCATAGCTTCAAATGTATTCTCTCCGATGCCTTTTACGTCCATAATTTGCTCAATGTTGTCAAACCTTCCTGCTGATTCCCGATAATCCAGGATTCGTTGAGCGATGGTCTGTCCAACCCCAGGTAGCAACTGCAGCTGTTGCAGCGTTGCGGTATTCAGATCGATCTTTCCCGCATCGTTGGATGGCACAGTGTTTTCTGCCGTATCAGCAGTGGGATTGTCCAAAGGGATATAAACCTTTGCCGATCTTCTTCCAATGAAAACACCGAAGATTACGCACAGAAAAATAGCAGTAACATAAACGAAAATCCGTTGAGAATTTTTCATTCCAGTGACCTCCTGCATTGACTGGAACAGCAAAAGCTGATATAATATCACAAACATTATACACAAATTATTGCCCTTGGACAAGTCCGATTGACGGATATAAAGGAGAAATATGAAAAAAATTAGTGCAATCTTACTGATTGTATGCATTATCTTATGTATTACACTGCCTGTGTCTGCTACACAGACCCAGGATAATTCTATACAAGCAGGATGCAATACATTAGACGGAATGGTTACATTTCTCGGAAAAAGCCAACTGATCAATAATGCAGAATCCGTTCTTTTGTATGAAGTCACAACCGACACACTGATGTATGACTATCAGCCGGATCTTCAGGTATATCCTGCCAGTCTTGTTAAGATCCTCACCGCGCTGATTGCAATTGAAAAAGGTACGATGACTGACGCGGTTACTGTTCGCGAAGATGTGCTCAATACTGTACCCGATGATGCAATGGGTGTGGATCTAGTGGTGGATGAGGTGCTGAGTGTAGAAGATCTGCTTGCCTGTATGCTGGTGGGATCTGCCAACGACGCAGCTGCTGTGCTGGCTGATCATATTATGGGAAGTCAGCAAGCCTTTGTAGATGAAATGAACCGCTACGCCCAGCAGCTCGGCTGTGTGAACACCCAGTTCACCAATGTCCACGGCCTGCATAACGATCAGCAGTACACCACCGCCAGAGATGTTTGCAGATTTTTTACCCACGCCTTAAGTAATGAAACGTTCCGGGAGATGTTCGGTACAGTTGAATATACCGTACCGGCTACCAACAAAAGCGAGTCTCGCAAATTATCATCAGGAAACTATCTGATCAACAGAAACAACACAGATAATGTTGAAATATATTATGACAGCCGGGTTACCGGTAGCCGTACAGGAATTACAACCGACGGAAAACGCTGTATTGCGTCGGTGGCGGAGAGTAACGGGCTGACTCTGATCAGCATTGTCCTTGGCTCACGGTCCTTTTACAGGGATGACGGCTACTCGGTAAGCAGCTTTGGCGGCTATAAGGAGACCACAGACCTGTTAGATCTTGGATTTACCGGGTTTAAGACCGCTCAGATCTTTGTGGAAGGTGGAGCGTTGCAACAGTTAGCCGTGCAAAATGGGCAAGAAGATGTGGTGATTGGAACACACGTTTCCGCAGCATCAGTTCTTCCCGAAGATGCCGACGGCAATACGCTGATATACCGCTATGGGGAAATCGGCAACCTGTCGGCGCCCATCAAAAAAGGAGAGAAGATATCCTATGTAGAGGTATGGAGTGGAACGGTTTGTGTCGCAAGGGCTGATCTGTTTGCGCTAAATAGTGTCCGTGTTTCGCAGCCGCTGGAAGTGGATGAACCGAATGGAACCTTGATGCCTAAGATCGGAAACACTCTGCTTATAATTTTGGGGATACTATTCTGCGTGATCATACTGGCTTTTGTCATATTATGCATTATTCGTGGTGCGCGGATTGCCTCTATCAAAAAGCGCAGCCGCCGACACAGCAGAAACCGCAGAAGGAGCTGGTAACATTGCAAAACTGGGAAAAACTGCAGCAGACCTGCCAGACCTGTACCCGCTGCGAGCTGTGCAGCGGCAGACACAATGTTGTATTTGGTGTAGGAAATAAAGATGCAGATATTATGCTGATTGGCGAAGGACCAGGGGAGCAGGAAGATCTGCAGGGGGTACCCTTTGTAGGCGCAGCCGGACAGTTTTTGGACGATATACTCTCTATCATTGATTTGAATCGGGAGAATGTCTATATTGCCAATATTGTAAAATGCCGACCACCAGGGAACCGTGACCCCAAGGACGAGGAGCAGGATGCCTGTATGGAGTATCTGAATCAACAAATTGCCCTCGTCAGACCAAAAATTATCGTATGCCTTGGCCGAATCGCAGCCAGACGAATGATCGATCCCGAGTATCGAATCACCAAAGATCACGGCATCTGGATTTGCCGGGACGGTGTCTGGATCACAGCGATTTATCACCCGTCAGCACTGCTGCGGGATGTGTCCAAGCGTCCGGAGACCTTTGAGGATCTACTGGAGATACGTGAAAAGATCCGTAGGATCGGCGCAAATATAGAGGAAAAACCTTCGGCATAACGCCGAAGGTTTTTTTCACTATTAGTTTTCCGGAAACATCGATTTCAGAAAAGCTTCATCTGCAGAATCAGAATATATGCTTTCATAATTGGTAATGATAGCAATATTTTTCATATTGTTGCTAAAATACAATGTTCCCATTACAGAACCAACCGTATTGTCATATCTACCGATGGAAAAATGGCGGATGTCTTCGAATGTATAAATTTTACTGCCCAAATTATATATGCCGAGTCTCTTGCCGGTGATTTCGTACTCATAGGTTTCGTCGCCAACTTTAATCAGAACAGGCTTTGAGATCCAGTTAAATAACTTACCAAAGTTTGTTCTGGTTATAGTGATCGTTACCTCGGTCTCTTTGCCGTCTTTCGCCAGAACACCATCTGTAATGGTAATATCTTTCAGACTACCTACTATCAAAACGGCAAGAAATATTAAAATACTGCCCCCCAATATTATTCTCTTCATAATTAAAAATTGTGGTAATGTGTTACCACTACCTCACCATCATAATAATACTTTACGTTATCGGTTATATCTGAATATATGCTCGAGGTAAGATAACCTAGAGCTGCATTGTCCTTTCTCCAAGTCCAATCATAGTATTCATCAGAATGATAAACCCAAGTGTTAATTGGTGTACCCATCGCCTGGTATAAATTTGTTGTTGCATCATAATACATACCACTAAGGAAAAATCTTGCATCAACCTTTTCAACATAACTACCAAAAACCCATGTAGCGAAGTCATCATCCCATACCTGCGTATAGATTCTCGTCCAAGTAGAACCTGCATGAAAAGAAGAACTGGCATTTTGGAGAGGTATGAAATCGGATATGCTTAACCCCAATAGCGTTGCCACGGTTCCCATAGGGCTATATATTTCCTCCATTGATATAGCAATAATAGCATCTAAGAAATTTGCTATTACATTAGAGTAGTTGCTATCGAGAATGGGAATATTACTTTCCTTCTTAAATCTTGGATCATCAGTTGCTCTAACCGTCATAAACCGCATAAGAAATGTGGTGCCCAGGTATGTATGAACAAAGGGGTCATCTATTTCTGCATCAGGATATATTGAAGATTCGTCATTTAATGTAATTATATATGCTCCGTCGTCGCTTAACCCTACTGCTGTTAAATCTGTATTTAGTGTTTCTTCAACACTTTCAAATGTTTGAGGATTAACATCATATGCTTCATACCCTAATTTTCTCAATTCTTTTACTGTTTCAGCTTGAATTTCAAGCTTTAAGTCAAATTTAGATTTTGAATTTGATGTTCTTAAATTTGAAGATGTATCGTCCAGAGAACTAAGCTCAATTTCGAGCAATTTCTCGTTGTATGCCTTTATAATTTCTTCTTTTTTACTATTGATACTTAGGTTATTGTCGGTTGCACTAGTTGCAAAAGCTGTATTTATAACCATCGATGATAATAAACATACTGCCAAAATAACGGAAATGAACTTTTTCATAATAACTCCTTTCCAGTGTGTTGGTAGCGTACAAACTTATTAATTATCATTCCACATGACACATAATCCCACCTTTCATAATAACAAAAGTCAACAAAAATGTGCAAACCAACTCTTCATTGATTGAGAATTGGCCTGCACATTCGGCTACAAACAATGTTCATTTATTCCGGATGAGCATAACAAATAGTGCAACTTTGACGGGCCAAAGCTCATTGAAAATTACTACCATTGTCATATCATTCGATATGGTACTTATAGTGTATCACATAGTATCACGAAATGCAACAGTTAATTTTTGTTTTAATATGATGATTTTTGAAACAAATTACAACGTACCTTTATGCATAGAACGGTAATCACTCATCATAGGTGAGAACCTCTTTTGCCAAATAGACTGGGCGATCTTTGCTCTGTTCAAAGGTTCTGCCAACATATTCTCCGATGATGCCGATGCAAAGCAGTTGCATACTGCCCAGCGCCAGGATCAGCACGATGATGGTAGCGTAGCCGGGAATATCAATACCGGTAATCAACTTCTGAAGGATCACCACGATCAAATACAAAATGGCGGCAACCGCAGACAGACCGCTAAGGAAGGTGGCCATCCGCAGAGGCTTGGTGGAATAGCCGATGATACCGTCGATTGCGTAGTTCAGCAGTTTCCGGAAGTTCCATTTTGTGGTGCCCGCAAAGCGCTCCTGTGCCAAATAAGGGATAAAGCAGGTCTCATATCCAACCCACGCGAAAATACCCTTGCTGAAGCGGTGATACTCTCCCAGCGCCAAAATGCTGTCGGCAACAGATCTGCGGAAGGTGCGGAAATCACTGGCGTCAGATTTCAGATTGATGTCGGATAGACCGTTGATCACCTTATAGAAGGATTTTTTGAAGAAGGAGAGGACCTTGCCTTCACCACGGCGATCCTGGTATGCAGCAACCACATCATATTGGGGATCTTCATCCAAAATCTTAACCATATCCCGCACGATTTCGGGACGCTGCTGCAGATCAGCGTCGATAAAGCTGACATAGTCACCGGAGGCTTGGTGAAGACCTGCGAAAATCGCAGCCTCTTTGCCAAAGTTTCTGGAAAAACTGATAACTTTCACAGGACACGCCTGCGCCTGAAACAGCTTTCTGAGCTGATGCAAGGTGGCATCCTTGCTGCCGTCATCTACAAAAACGATTTCGTAATCATAACCGCAACCGGAAAAGGCTTCAATTGTGGCATTCTGAAAAGCAGCTACATTTTCTGCCTCATTATAGCAGGGGACTACCAAAGACAATTTCATATCATCACTCACTTGTTTAGAATTGCGATTATTATATGTTAATTTTTGGTTTTCGTCAAGATACAGGGGGATAGCATAAAATATCGTTGACTTTTTGAGGGATATATGGTATTTTGAACTGGATATAAAACTGCTTTGATGGGAAGTTTCTGCATATTGCTTTTTTAGAGAGTGCGCGGTGGGTGTAAGCGCATAGAGCCTATGCAGTTTGTCGTCCCGGAGCTCGCTTTCTGAACTCAGTAGGAAAGTGCGGGTGGCCCGTTACAGCCGAAAGAGTGTCCGCTTTGTGCGGAAATTCAGGTGGTACCGCGGAAATTTTTCGCCCTGAGCATTTGCTCGGGGCGTTTTTTTGTTTACAAAGGAGTGTATAGTATGTCTAGAGAACTGCCCAAAGTTTACGAACCCCAGCAGGTAGAAAATGAGATCTATAAAATGTGGGAGGAGAACGGCTATTTTAAGCCCAACAAGCCGAAAAGCGCCAAGCCTTTCACAATTGTGATGCCGCCCCCCAATGTTACTGGTCAGCTCCATATGGGTCACGCTATGGACGCAACGCTGCAGGATACCTTGATCCGTTTTAAGCGGATGCAGGGCTACAACGCACTGTGGCTCCCCGGTGTGGACCACGCAGGTATCGCCACCCAAATCAAGGTGGAGGAAGAGCTGCGCAAGGACGGTCTGACCCGGTACGACCTGGGTCGCGAGAAGTTCCTGGAAAAGGTGTGGGATTGGAAACATAAGTATGGCAACCGGATCGTGGAACAGCAGAAGAAGCTGGGTGCTTCCTGTGACTGGGACAGAGCCAGGTTCACAATGGACGAAGGCTGCTCCGGTGCTGTTCGGGAAGTGTTTGTCTCCCTATATGAAAAAGGCTTGATTTATAAGGGAAGCCGAATTATCAACTGGTGTCCTCATTGTGTCACCGCTCTGTCTGATGCCGAGGTTGAGTATGTGGATAAGCCCGGTCACCTGTGGCATATTCGCTATCCACTGGCTGACGGCAACGGCGATGTCGTGGTTGCTACAACCCGTCCCGAGACGATGCTGGGCGATACCGGTGTCTGTGTGAACCCTAATGATGAACGCTATACCGCCATTGTTGGTAAAACGGTGATTCTGCCTCTGGTGAATAAGGAGATCCCTGTTGTTGCCGATGACTATGCCGAAATGGAATTTGGTACCGGCTGTGTAAAGATGACTCCCGCACACGACCCCAACGACTTTGAAGTCGGTCTGCGCCATAATCTGGAAGTGATCCGTGTGCTGGATGACAATGGTGTTGTCAATGCCTATGGCGGTAAATACGAGGGTATGGATCGATACGAAGCCAGAAAAGCAATTGTTGCAGATCTGGAAGAACAGGGTTATCTGGTCAAGATTGAGGATCACGCGCACAATGTGGGTACTTGCTACCGCTGCCATAACGACGTTGAGCCAATCATCTCTGCACAATGGTTTGTGAAGATGAAGCCTCTGGCCGAGGAGGCACTGCGGGTCGTAAAGGAAGGCCAGACCAAGTTCGTTCCCGAACGGTTCTCCAAGACTTACCTTAACTGGATGGAGAATGTCCGTGACTGGTGTATTTCCCGCCAGCTTTGGTGGGGGCATCAGATTCCCGCCTGGACCTGTGCAGAGTGCGGTCACATCACCGTATCTAGGGAAGATGCTTGCAAGTGCGAAAAGTGCGGCAGCACCAATATTGAGCGTGATCCCGATGTGCTGGATACCTGGTTTAGCTCCGCTCTGTGGCCTTTTGAAACTCTAGGCTGGCCCGAAAAGACCGAGGATCTGGATTATTTCTATCCCACGGATGTGCTGGTCACCGGCTACGATATCATCTTCTTCTGGGTTGCCAGAATGATCTTCTCCGGCTGTGAACACACCGGTAAGACACCTTTCCACACTGTTTTGATCCACGGTCTTGTCCGCGATGACAAGGGTCGTAAGATGTCCAAGTCTCTGGGCAACGGCATTGATCCGCTGGAAATGATCGAAAAGTACGGCTGCGATGCTCTGCGTATGAATATGGTTACAGGCAACGCCCCCGGCAATGATATGCGCTTCTATGTGGAGCGATGCGAAGCAATGCGGAATTTTGCCAATAAGCTGTGGAACGCCAGCCGGTATGTGATGATGAATCTGGGAGAGGATGCCAAGAATCAGCTGCCTGATGTCAATCAACTGACGATTGCTGATAAATGGGTGCTGTCTAAGCTGAACACCTTGATTGCCGAAGTCACAGAGAATCTTGAAAAGTATGAGCTGGGCGTTGCTGTTCAGAAGGTATACGATTTCCTGTGGGATAGTTACTGCGACTGGTATATCGAACTGACAAAGGCAAGACTCTACAGCGAAGATGCCGATCAAAAACAGACAGCCCTGCAGGTATTGGTGTATGTTCTGGATCAGACACTGCGGCTTCTGCACCCCTTTATGCCTTTCATCACCGAGACCATCTGGCAGAACCTGCCTCATGAAGGTGATGCTCTGATCGTTGCTCAGTGGCCCGAATTCCGTAATGACCTGTCCTTTAAGACAGAGGAGGATCTGATGGAGTCCGTAATGGATGCGATCCGTGCAATCCGTAACCGCAGAGCAGAGATGAATGTGCCTCCTTCTAAGAAGGCCGCGCTGTATGTATTGACATCCAAACCCAATATTTTTGTAGAGGGTGAAGGCTTTATGCAGCGCCTTGCCTACGCCGACGAGGTGACCATTTTGGATGCTGAGCCGGAGAATCTGGACGGAATGGTCTGCTGCACAACCAATATTGCCAAGCTCTACATTCCTATGGGACAGCTTGTGGATGTTGCCAAGGAGCTGGAGCGGATTGAAAAAGAGCTGGATAAGGCTAAGAAGAATCTGAGCAGTTTGGAAGCCAAACTGAACAACGAAAACTTCACATCCCGGGCACCGGAATCTGTTGTCGCAGACATTCGCGAGAAGGCAGACAAGGCCCGCGCTCTGATCACACAGCTGCAACAAAGCGAGGCTGCGATGAAAAAGCTGTAATATTCACTATATCTTCGAGTGTGCAAACATTTTGTTTGCACACTCTTTTTTATGCCTGTTTCCGACGGCAAATTCTGCCGACATATTCTATACTGAGATAGAAATCACCAAGGAGGAACCACTATGCACCTGACCAGCTATTTACAGGAAGGCACATTAACCATTGCGCTGACAGGAGAAATTGATCATCACTGCGCAAAAGAATATGTAAAAACGATTACGTCAAAAATCGAGGCGTATGCTCCGGGAATATGCGTGCTGGATTTCCAGGATGTATCATTTATGGACTCGTCCGGAATTGCGGTTGTGATCAACGCATACAGAACAATGGCAAAGTGCGGAGGTACGCTTTATGTATCCGGCTTAAAAGCCCAGCCGATGCGTGTATTCCGCGCCTCGGGCATCGACAAATTAATCAACATCAAGGAGGCAGTCAATGAAATTTGAAAACTATATGACAATAGATTTTCCCAGCAAATCCAGTAACGAAGCATTTGCTCGTTCTGCAGTGGCCTGTTTTGCGTCTCAAATGGATCCAACGCTGGAGGAACTCGGGGATATTCGCACCGCCGTTTCTGAGGCGGTAACAAATTGTATCGTACACGCATATCCCGATGCGCTGGGCACAATTACCTTGCGCTGCAGGATTTTAAAGGACAACACTCTGGATATTATAATCAAGGACAGAGGCGTCGGTATCAGCGATCTGGAGCAGGCACGCAAGCCGATGTTCACCACCGGAGGAAGTGATCGCAGTGGTATGGGTTTTACCATTATGGAGAGTTTTATGACATCATTTTCTGTGCAATCTGTAGCAGGGAAGGGAACGACCGTACATATGCGCAGAAAGCTGCTGCGACGCAAATGAGCAGAACCGAAGAACTGATATCACGATGTCAGGCAGGGGACGAGAGCGCAAAAGAGCTGCTGATTACAGAAAACAGCGGTCTGATCTGGGCCGTCACAAAACGATTCTTCGGAAAGGGTGTCGATGCAGACGATTTGTATCAGTTGGCCTGTTTAGGCTTTTTGAAGGCTGTTGATGGGTTTGATCTGAACTTTGGTACGCAATTTTCCACCTACGCTGTGCCGAAAATATCCGGTGAGATCCGTAGGTTTTTAAGAGATGATGGCACAGTGAAGGTCTCCCGTGGTATCAAAGAACGGGCAACGGTCATTAAAAATGCAAGAAACCAATTAACACAATCACTGGGCAGAGAACCAACTATTAAGGAATTATCGGAAGTCACCGACCTGTCTGCAGAGGATATTGCCATTGCTGAGAGCGCAACGGCATCAGTGGAGTCTATCCACCATACCACCGGAGAGGAAGGTTTTTCTCTGGAAAATATTTTGACCGATACGGAATCGGAGGACTCATTACTTGAAAAACTGGCTCTGCGGCAAGCAATTGAACATTTACAAGAGCGTGAAAAACTGGTTATCCAACTGCGCTTTTTTCACGCTTTGACACAAGAGCGAGTCTCCAAGGTTATAAATGTCAGTCAAGTGCAGGTATCCCGAATCGAGAAAAAAGCGCTCCGCAAACTGCGTGAACTTTTGGAATAGTCAGAACAATTTTGTCTTTACCTTTTCACTGAAATGCTGTAAAATAAAGAAAAGAATTTCTTTGATAAGGTGTGTTTATGACTGATGTTATGATGAATCGCTTTCTGGAAGCAAGAAAGCACTATATTCTATCGCAATTTAAGAATCTGAATGCAATGCAGAAAGAAGCCGTCACTACCACAGACGGACCGTTGCTGCTGCTGGCAGGTGCAGGCAGTGGAAAAACAACCGTCCTCATCAATCGAATCGCCAATCTGATTCGTTTTGGCCGCGCCAGCGATTCTGCGGACATTCCTGATACGGTAACAGATGAAGATGTCCTGTTTTTGGAATCGCTGTCAGAACCGGTTTCTGATTTTGATAAACACAGGGCCGATCTTCTTTGCACACTGGATCCTGCCTTGCCTTGGAGTATCATTGCGATTACATTTACAAATAAAGCAGCAAATGAATTGAAAGAACGGCTGACCAATATGCTGGGTCCCGAGGCGCAGGATATTTGGGCAATGACTTTCCATTCAGCCTGCTGCCGCATTCTCCGCAGGGAAATAGAACGGATAGGATATACCCGAAGCTTTACGATTTACGACACTTCTGACTCGGAACGGGTGATGAAAGAGATCGTGAAGGATATGGGCCTGGATGACAAGACATTCCCGGCCAAATATGTTCTTTCCATCATCAGCAGAGAAAAGGATAATCTGGTCTCACCGGATCAATTGCTGGAACAAGCTGAGTGTAATAACGATTTGCGTATGATCCATATTGCACGTGCTTATGAGAAATATCAAGTGAGGCTTAAAGAAAACAATGCCCTTGATTTTGACGATATTATCTTTCAAACTGTTCGACTTCTGCAGGAGCACGAGGATGTACGAACTTTCTACCAAAGAAAGTTCCGTTATGTGCTGGTTGACGAGTATCAAGATACCAACCATCTTCAATATCTGCTGACCTCTCTTCTTGCCGGTGGTTATGAGAATATCTGCGTTGTGGGCGATGACGATCAAAGCATCTATCGATTCCGTGGTGCAACCATTGAAAATATCCTGAGCTTTGAAAAACAGTATCGTGGAGCAAGGGTGATCCGTTTGGAACAGAACTATCGTTCTACCCAGGCAATTCTTAACGCCGCTAACGGAGTAATTGCTCACAATATCGGCAGAAAGGGCAAACGCCTCTGGACCGCCAATGGTGCCGGTGATCCTATTACCATCTATGAGGCTGCAGATGAGGGCGCAGAAAGCAATTACGTTGCCGGGCAGATCATTTCCAGATCCAAAGGCAGAAAGTTCAGCGATTATGCCGTTCTTTACCGCACCAATGCCCAATCCAATGCAATTGAATTTTCTTTCAAGCGTAACGGCATACCATACCGTGTAATTGGCGGTATGCGGTTCTTTGATAGGGCGGAAATCAAGGATATGCTTGCCTACCTGTGCATTATCAATAATCGAAGTGATGACTTGCGTCTGCATCGAATCATCAATAACCCGCCTAGAGGTTTGGGCACAAAAACTATTGAGGTGGCAGACCGCTTGGCACAGGCGGAGGGGAAGGGTTTATTTCACGTGATCTCGGCCCCCTATTCTTATGGACCGCTGGAAAAGTCTGCAGGAAAGTTCCTGCAATTTACTACGATGATCCAGGAACTTGAAAATCTGTTGGACGAAGGTCTGACACTTCCGGAATTTTACGAGGAAGTGATGCTTCGAACCGGTTACATCGCTATGCTGGAAAGCAAACCTACAGAGGAAAATAAGACAAAGCTGGAAAACATACGGGAATTAAAATCCAGTATTGCCGCCTATGTGCAAAACGCGGATGTTCCCACGTTGTCCGGATTCCTGGAAGAGATTTCCTTGTATACAGACCTGGAAGAGTACAATGAGGGCGATGATGCGGTTGTGATGATGACGATGCACTCAGCAAAGGGTCTGGAGTTTCCCCACGTATTTCTTGTGGGCTTTGAAGACGGCCTGTTTCCGGGTATGCGCGCTATCGGTGACCGGGAGGAGATGGAGGAAGAACGCAGACTCTGTTATGTTGCCATCACCAGAGCCAAGCAGACACTGACCATCTCTCACGCCAGACAGCGTATGCTGTACGGTCGGACAAACGCTTCGCTGCCATCCAGATTCCTGCGAGAAATTCCCGAGGACACATTTGTCAAAAAAGGTGGCTATCAGGCTCCCCAAAGCCGGTATAGCGATACTTATTCCGTGCCGTACACAAGTGTGCCGGCAGAAAAAAAGGTATCCTACAAAAGCGCCTATTCCTATGTAGCACCATCCGAATCATCTGCTCAGATTTTGGATTTGAACAAGGGCGATATGATACAGCATACCGCTTTTGGTAAAGGCTTGGTGCTGTCGGTTGTGAAAATGGGTGGTGACGCACTGCTTGAGATCGCTTTTGACCAAATCGGAACAAAGAAGCTGATGGCAAAAACCGCATCTGCACATATGAAAAAGCTGTAATTTTCTGCTGTGTTGGCGCATAGACTTTCCGGGAGGGAAGTGCTATGTCCGCAATTATTCGAAAATTTCTGCAAATTCTTATGATTTTGACGCTATTATCTCTGGGCGCTGTACTGTTTTTCCGTTATCAGTTTAACGACGCTATCCGCTCCCTTGCTGAAACGCAAGTAATAAACACCACTTCGGATCTAATTAATGATGCAATTGACCAACAAATTGAGAACGGCAATATCCGGTACGACCGTATGGTCTACTTTGAAAAAGATCTGGATGGGCGTATCACTGCGCTGAAAACCAATATGAGCGAGGTAAATCGGTTAAAAACAGACATTCTGAATTTGATCAACGATCAGATTTTGGCGCTGGATACCACAGATCTGGGGATTCCAATGGGCAGCTTGTTCTTGCCGGAATTTCTATCCGGCAGAGGGCCACTCATACCGGTACAGGTTCTGTCCATACGCAATTCCGATGCATCTTTTTCCAGTAATTTTTCTGAAGCAGGAATCAATCAAACTCTGCAGCAGATGAATATGCACGTCAGTGTGGATGTGACTATTCTTGTTTTGGGAGATACAGAAATTTTTACTGTCAGCAGCCAAGTGATCGTTGCTGAAACCATTATTGTAGGGCAGGTACCGGATACATATCTGCATACCGGAGGAAACTATGGAGATAAAACAAAGAATTGAACAACTGACAGCCCAGCTGAATCAAGCAAACTATCAGTACTATGTTCTGGATGATCCGCAGATGCCAGATTTTGAATATGATCGCTTGTTGCGGGAACTGGAGCTACTGGAACAGGATCATCCGGACCTGGCAAAAGCGGACTCTCCAACCAAGCGGGTAGGTGGCGAAGCGCTGAGCAAATTCCAGAAAGTGACCCATCCGGTACCCTTGATGAGCCTGCAGGATGTGTTCTCAACGGAGGAATTAGGGGAGTTTCTTTCCAAGATTTTGGAGAAGTATCCCAATACGGAATTTACAGTTGAGCCAAAAATTGACGGCTTGTCCGTGGCATTGGAATATGAGAACGGCCTGTTTGTCCGTGGTGCCACCCGGGGTGACGGCGTTGTCGGTGAAGATGTAACCGAAAACCTTAAAACGATTCGCTCTATTCCTATGCAAATTAAAAATGCACCTGCCCGTTTGATTGTACGGGGCGAGGTGTATATGCCCAAAAAGGTCTTTGAGAGCTTAAATGCCCGTCAAGAGCTGGAGGGGAAGCCGTTATTTGCGAACCCAAGAAATGCTGCTGCCGGATCACTGCGTCAGCTGGATTCAAAGATTGCCGCACAACGCGGTCTGGACATTCTGGTTTTCAATATACAGCTGGCGGAAGGGGTCTTCTTCAAAACACACAAGGAAACACTTTCTTACCTGCGGGATCTGCAGTTTAAGGTGATTCCCTGTGAGACATCCTCTGATTTTTTAAGCATTCAGAACTGCGTAATGCAGATCAATGAGAGTCGGGAACAGCTTCCCTGTGACATTGATGGAGCGGTGATCAAAGTTAACGATCTTGCACTGCGTGAGGCTCTGGGAGCAACCGCCAAATTCCCCAGATGGGCGGCGGCATATAAGTATCCTCCCGAGATAAAACCCACTGTGGTGGAAGATATTGTGGTGCAGGTTGGTCGTACTGGTGTTTTGACGCCAAAAGCAATCGTTCGCCCTGTTCGCTTGGCTGGCACAACGGTAACCAATGCTACATTACACAATCAGGACTTTATTACGGAACGGGACATTCGCATTGGCGATACCGTCAGCATCCGAAAGGCCGGCGAGATCATCCCGGAAATTCTGGAGGTGGATCTAACAAAAAGGCCGGCAGAATCAGTGCCATACCTTCTGCCTGCGACGTGTCCGATCTGCGGCGCACCTACTCGGCGAGATGTTGATGGAGCATTTTTACGCTGCACAGGTGCGGCCTGCCCTGCACAGCTTTCCCGCAATATCGCTCACTTTGTAAGCCGTGATGCGATGGATATTGAGGGCTTGGGTGCGTCCATCGTGGATGCACTGATTGAACACAAGCTTCTTGCATCCGCTGCAGATATCTATCGTCTGTCATTAGATGATCTGAAACAACTCTGGCAAAAGGGTGATGTGGCAGCGAAGAAGCTCCTTGCCTCTATAGAAGCCAGCAAACAGCAGGACGTAAGCCGTTTGATCTATGCGCTGGGAATTCGACAGGTGGGCGCTAAGACCGGAAAGACACTTGCCGCCGCCTTTGGTTCTCTGGATGCGCTGATGCAGGCTGGTATTGACGACTTGACCCAGGTTGATGATGTGGGTGAGATTACAGCCAATTTTATTGCAGATTGGTTCCGTCAGCCGCAATCAATTGATATGGTAGAAAAATTGCGGGAAGCAGGTGTTAATTTCCAGAGCACCCGCGCGATCACCGATGCCCGTTTTGCGGGGATGACCTTTGTATTAACCGGTGCTTTGACTAAGTTCACCCGGGAAGAGGCAACAGAAAAAATTGAACTGTTTAGCGGTAAGACGTCTGGTTCTGTTTCTAAAAAAACGACCTATGTTGTTGTAGGTGAAAATGCAGGCTCAAAAGAGCGGAAAGCCAGGGAACTGGGGATTCCGATTCTGAGCGAGGAAGATTTTCTGAATATGATCCAATAATAAACAGCCGGAAAGCAACTGCTTTCCGGCTGTTTACTGTAGAGTAAAATCAGCTTCCTCGTATTGATTCAGGTCAAGTACTTTCATTTTAGGTGGAATTCTCTTATAGGGATCATATCGAAATTTTTTACAGGAGGATAACGCAGAAACAACACCGCGCTTGGCGCACAAAACATTGTCCGCATCCATCGCTGCAGCCCGGGTACAGTAGGCACAGGAACGGGGAATTCTCTTACGGAATAACATACACTAACCCCTCTCATAGGAATAACTGCCATTATTATACAGTATTCGTCTTAAGAATGCTACAACTTTTTTTCTGTGCAAATAAAGAAGAACTCCAGATAGGGAAATGAGAGACACAGCTGCTAGTGGAACGATCACTGCGATATCTGCATCCAGAAATGTCAGCACTGCAAGCAGCACACTTAACAGGCAGTTGATGCTAGCTTGTAAAATTTTTCCCGGGAAATAGAGTCCGGTACCCAGATCACCACAAACGGTGATAGTTTGCATCAAAACACAAATCCCGCCAAAGGACAGTATTATACCGGAAATAATCATAATTTCCCAAAGAGACTGTATTTGGGACAGTGCAGCGCAGCCGTTGCTAAGTTCCAGAATTCCTGCCAGAAGAACCTGCATATGTTGCGGTAACATCCAAATAAACCAGCGGGATATAAATGCCAATATTACGCGGAATATAATCACCCAGCTACAAATAGTGGACATAGTAAGAATTGTACTGCGAATGGATGTATTATAGGAGTGCGCAGCGTGATTATTTGTCACTCTGTAGTCCTCTGATTTTCCAGGCAGAAGAATACCAGTAATGATTGCAGACAAAATCTGCAATCCCCAAATCATCCATATGTACTTCTGCGAACCCACAATCGGACCCAGCATTCCAAATAAAAAAGCAGGGCCGGCCTGGTTACAGAATCCCAGCATCCTCCGACTGCAATTGTCCGATATACTGCCGTTTTTTTGTGCATCTATGATCATTTTTGCACCTATGGGATAACCACCGAGAAGACCCGCAAGCAGAATGCCTTCGGTACCGGACGGAATCCGCAGCAGCCTTCCCAGCGACCGCATAATAACTGGGGAGTTGCCTATTATAACACGATTCAGCATTCCGGATAGACAAACAAAAGGGAATAGAGCGGGAATCACAGATTTCAAACATAATTCGATCCCTTCCTGTACACCTTTAGATGCGGTCTTTGCATCAAAAATCAGTATTGCTGCCGCAAGCAGTACGAATATACGCCCAACCAAACGCAATTGCTTCTTCATCTGATCACCTCCCAATAATCTATGAGTAAGAAGTTCATTTCATTTCCGATGGAACATACGCTTTTTTAGAAGGAGGGGATGCAGGTGGCAAAACGGCTGGTTATTCCAGACATAATCAAAAAAAATATTCAGGCGCTGCCTCTGCCCGGAAAACCGTTGATCGAGATTCTGGGTACAGATCGTGTTTTGATAGAGCATCATAATGGGATTTGCGCGTATTCTTTGCAGGAAGTGGATATTAAGGTGCCTTACGGTGTGATCAGAATCCTGGGCAATCAGTTGTCGCTATCTATGATGGACAGGGAGCAGGCTGTTGTTTCAGGGGCAATTTTCTCTGTAGAACTGATTCGGAGGCAAGGATATGAGGATCGTTAATCAGACGCAGGTATGCAGTATCACCTGTGCAGACCCGTCTATGCTGCTAAGCCGAATCAGTCAGTCGATTCTTATACAAGACGTGCAGTACGTAGATCAGTTTACGATTCAATTTCAATGCCCAAATAGTCAGTATCAGCTTGTGACCGAAATCACTGAAAAAATGGGTGGTGAAATTTCGCTAATCAGGGCAAATCCCATTATAAAGGCAGCGCATCAATGGATATTCAGACCGATTATTCCACTGCTTGTTGCGATTCTGCTTGTATGCAGCGCTTTTCTTCCTACAAGAATTTTATTTTTTCAGGTAAACGGAAATAACCTCGTTTCCACCCGTTCCATTTTGTCTGCAGCAGAAAATTGTGGCATTTATTTTGGTAGCCTGCGCAGCAACATTCGCAGTGAGCAGGTAAAAAATAAGCTGTTGGAACAGATCCCGGAGCTGCAATGGGTTGGTGTCAATACATCAGGGTGTGTTGTCAGCATTTCGGTATTGGAAAAGTCGATGACCGCCGAGAGTCCAATTACGCAGGAATCAGTCGGAAGTATTATAGCTGCAACTGATGGGATCATTCTGCAACTTTCTGCCACAAGTGGAACTGCACTTTGCAAAACCGGTCAGGCCGTTAAGGAAGGACAGGTCCTGATCTCCGGCTATACGGATAATGGACTCACCATTTCCGCTGTAAAAGCTGCAGGGGAGGTACAAGCGCTGACGAGCCGGTCATTGGATATTATATCGCCCCGTCCAACGGCAATAAGAGGGGAAGTTTCCTCTGTAAATTACGCTTATGCAATCCGAATCGGAAAAAAATTAATAAATTTGAAGAAAGATAGTGGAATTTCAAGTAGTAGTTGTGCTAAAATATATTCGGAAGATTATGTCTGCCTGCCGGGTGGGTTTCAGTTGCCGATCTCTTTCGTGCGGATCACTGAAATATGGTACAATGATTATGATGCCAACCAGGTGAGCGGAGAAAATTTCGACTGGGTATCTTTGTATGCACAAGGGTATTTACAAAGACAAATGATCGCCGGTGAGATATTGTCCTTTAAGGACAATATGGTGTACTCCAGGGATTGTGTTTCCCAAAAATCGGTGTATATCTGTCGCGAGATGATCGGCCGGATCAAATATGAGGAGAATATATATCGAAATGACTGAACGAATTGTAAATTCCGAGCGGGTGGAGGATCTGATTGCCGTCTTCGGCTCATTTGACGAAAATATCAGACGGATTGAAGAAGCTCTGCACGTGACCATTGTAAATCGGGAGACTGAATTACGGATAACCGGTGATGAAGAGTCTGCAGATAAGGCTGCCCGGGCATTGGAAGGTTTGCTCACTCTGGCATCCAAGGGTGAGACAATTGATGAACAGCGGGTTCGTTATCTGATCACATTGGTGCAGGAGGGCAACGAAGAATTTGTTACGCAGATGACAAAAGACGTGGTCTGCATCACCGCCAAAGGTAAGCCCATTAAGGCGAAAACCGTTGGACAGCAGCGGTATATGCAAGCGATTGGTAAAAACACCATTACACTTGGTGTTGGACCTGCCGGAACAGGCAAGACGTACCTTGCGGTTGCTGCTGCTGTGGCTGCCTTTCGCGCAAGGACGGTTAACCGGATCATCCTCACTCGGCCTGCTGTGGAAGCTGGTGAACGGCTGGGATTCTTACCAGGCGATCTGCAAAATAAAGTCGATCCGTATCTTAGACCCCTCTACGATGCCTTGTATGAGATGCTGGGGCCCGAAACCTTCCAAAAGTACCAAGAGCGCGGCTCAATCGAAGTTGCCCCCTTGGCGTATATGCGTGGCCGTACCTTGGATGATAGCTTTATTATTCTGGACGAGGCACAAAATACCACCCGGGAACAGATGAAGATGTTCCTTACAAGATTGGGATTTGGTTCGAAGATCGTCATTACCGGTGACGTGACCCAGATCGACCTTCCTTCCGACAAGACCTCCGGATTGAAGGATGCAATACGGGTCCTTGAAAACGTAAAAGACATTGCGATTTGTCGTCTGACATCTGCAGACGTTGTTCGTCACGCATTGGTACAGGAGATTATTAATGCTTACGAAAAGGCCGAGAAGAAGCCGGTACCGCCCAAGCCATCAAAACAATTTCAAGGCAATTATAAAAGAAAGGCATAAATTATGAAGTCTGTTAAGATCAATATGACCTTTGATAAGTTCTCTTTGCATAATTTTTCGGTATCTTCTGTGATCGGCAAATGTATCGAAGCCACTCTGGCTGTAGAGGGAATTACAGCGCCCTGCGAAATTAACGTTTTGGTAACCAACGATCAGGGAATCCGTGGGATCAATCTGGCCAGCCGCCAGATTGATAATGCAACCGATGTGTTGAGTTTTCCGATGTTTGATCTGGTGGCAGGTGATCCACCTACGGTGTGGACAGAATACATTGATCCGGAAACCGGATTGTGTCCTCTTGGGGATATGTGTATCAGCCTGGAGCGGGCCATCGCCCAGGCAAAGGAGTTCGGACATTCCGTCCGTAGAGAGATTGGGTACTTAACCATTCATTCGATGCTACATCTGCTGGGCTACGATCATTTGGATGAAGGCCCTCAAAAGGTACAGATGCGCAAGAGGGAAGAGGAGATCGCCGCTTCCATACCCAGAATGCAAAGAGATTGACTCACAAAGGAGAATTCATTATGGCCACCAAAACTGCTATGATCACCATCGCCGGACGGCCCAATGTAGGCAAATCCACCCTTACCAATTATCTTGTAGGTGAGAAAATTGCCATTGTTTCCAATAAGCCGCAAACAACCCGCAATCGAATCTGCGGCATTGTTACAAAAGAGGATACGCAATTTGTTTTTGTGGATACCCCCGGCTTTCATAAACCCAGAACCAAATTGGGTGACTATATGGTCAATGTAACCCGCGGTTCAATTGCCGACGTGGATATGACAATTTTATTGGTAGAGCCGATTCCTTCCATCGGGACACAAGAAGAGGCGTTGTTGGAGCAGCTGAAATCCAGTGGATGTCCGGTGGTCCTTGCGATCAATAAGATTGACACAGTGGAAAAGGATATCCTATTGGAAGTCATTGCTACCTATGCAAATGCGGCAGATTTCAGCGCTATAATTCCGATTTCTGCCAAGAGCGGCGACGGTGTGGAGGAACTGCTGTCCGAATGCGGTAAATTTGCCGTTGAAAGCCCGTTCTTATTCCCGGAAGACTCTACCACAGATCAACCGGAGCGGCAGGTGATGGCTGAGATTATTCGGGAAAAGCTGCTGTGGACACTTGACCGGGAAGTACCCCACGGCACCGCAGTAGAGATCACCAAATTCTCTGAACGGGACAACGGAATCATCGACATTGATGCCACCATCTACTGTGAAAAGGCCAGCCATAAGGGAATTATTATCGGAAAGCAAGGCGCTATGCTGAAAAAAATCTCGTCTATGGCTCGTAATGATTGCGAGAAATTTATGGGCACCAAGGTGTACCTGACCACCTGGGTCAAGGTTAAGGAAAATTGGCGGGACAGCGATTTCCTAGTGCGGAACTTTGGCTACAGAGAATAATTTCCTTGTGTAATATTCCGATCCCTGCTAATCCTAACAGGGGAGGGGATCTATATGACTTCCAATGACTATTGGCAGATGTTTCTTGAGACCGGTGTTCCGGAGTACTATCTGCTGTATCATCGCGCACAAGCAATGGAGAATAACAATGTACTTGACGATTCACGGCCTGGTGTTACGGGTCACTGCCTATAAGGATCAAGATGCGCTGCTTACGGTTTTGACACCCGATCACGGGAAATTGACGGTGAAGGCCAGGGGACTGCGTCGCAAGAACAGTCCTCTGGTTGCGCCCTGTCAGCTGTTAGCATATGGTGAATTTACACTTTTTGAGTACCGTGGGATGTATACCATCAACGAGGCTCACGCTCTGGAGCTGTTTACACCCCTAAGAAAAGACCTGCAAAAACTGTCATTAGGTACATATTTTGCGCAGGCGGCAGAGCTCTTATCACAAGAGGATCTGCCCAATCCGGAACTTCTTTCGTTGGTTCTTAACTGTTTGTACGCATTATCGAAATTGAATGTTTCTGAGTATCTTGTCAAGTCGGTATTTGAACTGCGGGGCGCCTGCCTTGCCGGTTACGCACCGGATTTGGACGGCTGCCATATGTGCGGCGCTCCATATCCTAATCGGTTTGATATTTCCCAGGGCTGCTTGGTCTGCACGGAATGTCAGAACAGAACTTCAGAAGGCATACGGTTGCCAATCTCTTCCGGCATATTGGATGCGATGCAGTATATTTGCAACTGTGACAGCAAGAGACTGTTTTCCTTTACAGCAGGGGCAGACACGCTGGAAAAATTGTCTTCCGTTACGGAAAGTTATCTGTCCACGAAACTGGAGCGGGGCTTTTCTGCTCTGGATTTCTACAAATCGCTGATGATACCCTCAGATTACCTATCATAAATCAGGAGATCACTATGTCTGAATTATACAACAAATCCTTATTGAAACTGGAATTGAATCAGATTCTGCAGCAGCTTTCCGACTGCGCCGGCAGTTCTGAGGGCAAGGCTGCCTGTCTGGGACTATGCCCGGTTTCTGACCTAGATGAAGTGCAGCAGATGCTGGATGAAACCACAGCAGCCAGCAATCTAGCCACCAGAAAGGGTTATCCTAATTTTTCTTTTGTCAGTGATGTCTCCGCATCTCTGGACAGGGCGGATCGCGGCGGTTGTCTGCAGCCGAAGGAACTGCTGTCCATCGGCGGTGTTTTGCGCTGCGCCAGAAATGTGAAGGACTATTTGCCCGAAGAGGAAGAAGAAACCGTTTTACATCCGCTGTTTCGTATGCTGACTCCCAATAAGTATCTGGAAGAACGGATCTATAGCGCAATTCTCTCTGAAGAGGAGATTGCCGATACCGCATCACCAGCCCTTGCAGATATTCGGCGCCATATGCGGATCCAAAGCGCAAGGATTAAAGATAGTTTGCAGAAGATCATCTCTTCACCATCCTATTCCAAATATCTGCGGGAGCCGATCATTACCATTCGGCAGGGTCGTTATGTTGTTCCAGTTAAGAGCGAGTGTAAAAACGATGTGCCGGGACTTGTTCACGATGTTTCTGCCACCGGTTCTACCTATTTCGTGGAACCTATGTCTGCAGTGAATGCCAACAATGCTTTGCGGGAATTGGAACTGAAGGAGAAAAAGGAAATTGAACGGATTCTCTCCGAATTGTCAGCCGAGGTGGCAATTTATCGGGAGACGGTTCTGGATGATGTAACGATTCTGATTCGTCTGGATGTCATTTTTGCAAAGGCACGCCTTGCTTTCCAAATGCGCGCTTGGGCACCGCTGATGAACGACCAGGGTAGAATAGAGCTTCGCAATGCCAGACATCCGCTGATCGCAGCGGATCGTGTTGTCCCGATCTCAGTGCGGTTGGGTACGGATTTTGACACAATGATTATCACAGGCCCCAATACCGGCGGCAAAACGGTTACTCTGAAGACCATCGGTCTGCTGACACTGATGGCTGAGTGTGGTCTGCATATTCCGGCAGGCGACGGCAGTTGTCTGTCCACATTTGATGCCATTCTTGCAGACATTGGTGACGAACAGTCTATTGCCCAGAGCCTTTCTACTTTCTCCAGCCATATGCGTACGATTGTTGAAATCGTTGCGCAATGTGACAGTCGTACATTGGTGCTTTTTGATGAATTGGGCGCCGGCACAGATCCGGCTGAGGGTGCGGCTCTTGCTATTGCATTGATTGAATTCTGCCGCAAAATGGGCAGTCGCGTAGTGGCCACAACACACTACGCGGAATTAAAGCTCTACGCAATGCGGACAAGTAACGTGGTTAACGCCTCCTGCGAATTCAGCGTTGAGACTCTGCAACCCACTTATAAGCTGCTGATTGGTATCCCCGGAAAATCCAATGCTTTTGCGATTTCCAGAAGATTGGGGCTGTCCGAGGACATTCTGAAGAGCGCCTCCGATTTGGTAAGTCAAAGCGATAAGGACTTTGAGGATGTTCTATCACAGCTGGAGCAGCAGCGCCAGCAAATGGAGGCGGCCCGTGTAGAAGCAGAGCGGCTACGCCTGGAAACTGCAAAAATCAAACAACAGAGTGAGGAACTCAGCGCACAGCTACAGCTTGAACGGGATAAAGCTCTGGAACAAGCCCGCCGGGAAGCGCAGGCAATTATTGAAGATGCCCGCAGAACTGCCAACGCAGCTACAGAAGAAATCAAAAGTTTGAAAAAGCAACTGTCAGAGAATGCCGATACGCAGGGCATTAACCAGCGGCAGGCAGAACTTCGCCGCAGCCTTAACGAAGCGGAAGCGAAGCTCCACGTTTCGCAGAACCAGAAAACAAAACAGCAACCAACTCGCGAAATTCTTGTAGGTGATACTGTGGAATTGCTGAAGCTTGGCACAAAAGCCAGTGTGATCGCCATCAACAAAGATGGTAGCTATCAGTTGCAAGCGGGCATATTGAAGATGAACGCCAAGCGGGACGAAATATATCTTCTGGAGCAGGAAAACCCCTATAAACAGAAGGGCGGGCGGCCTGCCCACTCCGGCCGGGAGATGAAGATGTCCGCAATGGCAACCGAAATTGACCTGCGGGGTATGGACGCAGTGGAGGCTGTTTGCATCTTGGAGCGTTATCTGGATGAAGCGATGCGCTCAAATCTCAGTTCTGTGCGAATCATTCACGGAAAAGGGACGGGTGTGCTGCGCAGCGCTGTCCAGCAATCTCTGAGAAGAAATAAATTTGTAAAGAAATTCCGCCTTGGCGTGTACGGCGAAGGCGAAGACGGCGTAACCATCGCTGAATTTTCATAAAACAGAGAATTCAACAGTAAATGGTTATTTTTGGAAATCGGTTGACTTTTCCGCTAGATTTGTTATCATAACAATGGTAAGTGTATTTCGTGCCGGTACGGTGCGATTGTAAGGAGTGTTTTATATGTACAATAAGCAAATCGTTGTAAAGTGTGAGTCCGGTCTGCACAATCGGCAGGCCACATACTTTGTTCAGAAGGCCAACGAGTTTGAATGCAGCATTTGGATGGAATCCGGAAACCGCAAGATGAACGCAAAGAGCCTGCTGGGTATTATGTCTATGGGAATTGTCACCGGTGCAACGGTTACCCTGTCTGCCGACGGCTGTGATGCCGAGGAAGCCGTAAATGCTCTTGAGGCCCTGCTGCAGCGGGATGTATATTGATATAATGACCCTGTAAATGCCGCCTCAATGCTCGACATCGCATTGAGGCGGACTTTTTGGAGTGAATTATGTTATTGGATGAACTGAAAGCAAAAGCGTCTGCATTGCCCCTTGCTCCCGGCGTTTATATTATGAAGGATCATTCCAACGCTGTGATCTATGTGGGAAAAGCAAAAAAACTGAAGAACCGCGTTAGTCAGTACTTTCAAGATACACTATCGCATTCTCCAAAGACTAGAATGATGGTCAGTAAAATCGACCATTTTGACGTGATCGTAGCAGCAAGTGAGTTTGAAGCTCTGGTTTTGGAATGCTCATTGATTAAGCGGTATATGCCGAAATACAATATCCTGTTAAAGGATGATAAGGGCTATCCGTACCTGCGGTTGAATATGCAGGATCCTTATCCCACCGTTACAATGGTCAACCGGGTTGCAGATGATGGAGCATCTTACTATGGCCCGTATGGCAGTCGTGGGGTGACCCAAAACCTATTACAGACTATTCGTCAAACCCTCAGACTACCCGGTTGCAGTAGGGTGTTTCCACGAGATATCGGAAAGGGTCGACTATGTCTTAACTACCATATGAACCAATGTGACGGGTGGTGTCAAAAAGAGCAAGGAAGTGATTTGTACCGGCAAAGAATGGAGCAGGCCCGGCAATTGCTAACCGGTAATTACAAACAGGTAATTGCTCAAATTCGGGAACAAATGCTTGCCGCCTCTGAAAATTTGAATTTTGAACTGGCTGCCAGTCTTCGTGACAGACTAAAGGCTGTAGAGGCTCTGGGACAAAAACAGCTAGTGACCACAGGTACGCTGGCAGATACCGATGTGATCGGATTCCATCAAAATGATAAAAATGCCTGCTTTACAATTCTGCATTTCAGCAATGGAAACCTGCTGGATAAGGATTATGAAATCCTGCCATCAGTGGATGATCCGGAATCGGCAATTACCAGCCTTATGACACAGTTTTACCTGAATCGAGGCTATGCTCCAAAATCTGTATTAATACCGTTTCTTCCAGAAGATGCTCAATTGCTCCAGCAGCTTTTGGAAAAGGAATTCCATCGCACACCGAAATTCAAGGTGCCTCAGCGGGGGGATAATATGCGCCTTCTGGAACTGGCGCAGGTAAATGCAAAAGAAGAACTGGAACGGATCACGACAAAAGAGGAAAAGCATTATGCCGTACTCCGTCAGCTGGAAAAGATGCTTGGAGTTTCTCCGCTTGAACGTATTGAATCCTATGATATTTCTAATATATCCGGAACAGATACAGTAGCAAGTATGGTGGTATTTACAGATGGCCGCCCAAAACGAAGCGAATATAAGCGTTTTTCCATCCGGGATCTTGACAATCAGAATGATTACGCCGCAATGGCACAGGTGCTGGACCGCCGGTTTGCCCATTATTTGGACGGCGACGCCGGATTTGAGAAGAAGCCGGATCTGATACTAATAGACGGCGGTCTTGTGCACGCCCAGACTGCGCTGGAAGTCCTGCGGCGACTGGAACTGGCTATTCCTGTGTTCGGTATGGTCAAGGACGACCGACATCGCACACGGACACTGGTGTCTCCTGAGGGTAACAATATCAGCGTGGAAACACAGCAGTCTGTCTTTGCGTTGATCGGAAACATTCAAGAGGAGACGCACCGGTTTGCCATCCATTATCACAGAAAGTTGCGAAGCAAGCGTCTGCATTATTCTGAACTAGATAAGATCACCGGCATTGGCCCCGTTCGGAAACAGCAGCTGTTGAAGACATTTCATTCAATTTCTGCCATCCGTCAGGCTTCTCTGGACGAGCTTCTGCGGATTTTGCCGGTAGATGTTGCCAATTCTGTTTACCAACATTTTCACAATTCTACAGAAGGGTAGGGAAGTGTATGCGCGTTATTACAGGTTCTGCCCGGGGTGTGGTACTCAAGACTCCGGACGGTATGGCAACGCGGCCTACTACGGACAGAGTAAAAGAGGCGCTGTTCAGCATTATTCAATTCGATGTGCCAACAAGCAGAGTTCTGGACCTGTTTGCCGGCACCGGTCAGTTGGGCATTGAGGCTCTCAGTAGAGGCGCTAAATCTGCTGTTTTTGTTGATGAGAGGGAAGATGCCTGTAAATTGGTCCGGGAGAATCTAAAGCGGACAAAACTGGAACAGTCCGCAAGAGTGGTTCGCTCCGATTATATGGCATACCTGAAAAATTGCCAGGAAGAATTTGACATTATTATTCTCGATCCCCCTTATGCAGAAGTTTTTCTGGAAAATTCACTTAAAATGATATCAGAAATTGACATTTTGCAATCTGGTGGTATAATAGTGTCAGAATGCTCGGAGGAAAAGGCATTAACTTTGGATTTTCCGGGCTATTCCCGTTCGAAAAATTATAAATATGGTAAAATTATTTTGACCATATACCGTAAGGATTGACAATGAGGTGGCTATGAAGATTGCCATTTATCCTGGCAGCTTTGATCCGATTACCAGCGGCCATTTGAATATTATCCGTCGTGCTGCAAATATCTTTGACCGTCTGATCGTCTGTGTTATGGTGAACGGCGCAAAAGCACCGTTGTTCACGCAGGCAGAACGTGTGCAAATGATCAAAGATGTTGTCAGTGACATTCCCAATGTCCAGGTAGATGCATCTGATGAGCTTTTAGCTGAGTATGCCCGAAAAATGGGCAGTTGTGTGATCGTAAAAGGACTTCGTGCCGGTTCTGATTTTGAGAATGAATTTCAGATGGCGATTATTAACAATAAAATCAATCCAAGTCTAGATACGATGTTCCTGACAGCTGAACATCAGTATATGTATTTAAGTTCCAGTACGGTTAAGGAATTGGCAAACTACGATGTGGATTTAACTGAATTTCTGCCGGAACAAATTATACCAGTATTTAAACAGCGAATAGCTGATGTACGTCAAGGAGGAAACAGATAATGAACGAACAGAATATCGAAGATATCCTTTCCGCGCTCTATGATATGGTGCAGGATGCCCGAGCATTGCCTCTGGGCGCTGACAAGTGCATTTTGGAGCGGGATAAAGTCCTGGATATGCTGGATGAGATCATCGCCCAGCTGCCTGTGGAACTGAAGCAGTCCCGTACCATCGTGGAATCCCGCAACGAGCTGATCGGCCAGGCTCGCCGTGAGGCTGAAACCCTGATCCGCCAGGCACAGGAGCAGGCAAGTAAGATGATTTCCGAAGAGGCAATCTATCAGGAAGCCAAGCGTCAGTGCCAGGAGATGGTTCTGCAGACTAAGGTTCGTATGGCCGAGCTGCGGAAAGCCAGCAATGATTATATGGATGACGCACTGCGTCGCACAGAAGAAGCAGTTGCTATGTCCCTGGAAGATGTACGCGACACCCGCGCCAAGTTCCGCGCTCTGATAGAAGCACAGGAAAAGCGTGCTGATATTGCTGTCGAAGATTCGGAGCCCTAAACACAGAAAACAGCTCAAAAATTCTTTTGAGCTGTTTTTTAATGATATTTTTGGAGGTTATTCTTATGGACTATATGAACCGTTATCAAACGTGGTGTGATGCAGATCTGCCTAAGGACGTTCTGCAGGAACTGGCTGCGCTTAAGGATAATCAAGAGGAGCTGAAAAGCCGATTCGGCAGTGAGTTGCAATTCGGTACCGCCGGTATGCGTGGTATTATGGGCGCCGGAAGCAATCGTCTAAACAAATATACCGTCCGTCGGGCAGCGCAGGGTATGGCAGCCTGGCTTGCTGGTACTGATCTGCCTCAAATTGCAGCCATCGGTTATGATTCCCGTCATAATTCCAAGCTGTTTGCTGAGGTCTGCGCCGTTGCATTTGCAGAAGCAGGTATCCACAGCTGGCTCTATGATCGCCTCGCTCCCACGCCTATGCTGTCCTTTGCAGTTCGTGAATTGGGCTGCGGATGCGGCATTGTAATCTCCGCCAGCCATAATTCCGGAGAATATAATGGCGTTAAGTGCTATGGCCCAGATGGCTGTCAAATGACAGATGAGCCCGCCGCCATAGTAACCGAGAAGATCAGCACGATCCCTTATTTTATTCCGGAAGAGAAGTCCTTTGACGTGTTTATGCAGGAGGGGCTGATTTCTTACATCACCCAGGATCTCTGGGAGCGATACTATAATACCGTTTTAGCAGAAGCCATCAATCCGCACCAACTCCGTGCTGCTGGCCTAAATATCGTGTATACGCCTCTGTGTGGTACCGGTAATGAGCCGGTGCGCGAGCTTCTGGGCAGACTGGGCGTAAATATTACCGTTGTTGCGTCTCAGGAAAAACCAGACGGCGACTTTAAGACTTGCGAATATCCTAACCCGGAAACCGATGCGGCTCTTAACGAAAGCTACAAGGTAGCCGCCAGCGCTCCCTGTGATGTGATATTGGGAACTGATCCGGATGCTGACCGAATTGCTATCGCCGTTCCTGATGGCAACGGTGGCTTCCAGAAGCTATCCGGCAATGAACTTGGCTGCCTGCTGATGGATTATATTCTGAAAGCACGTTCTGCCCACAATGATATTCCCGAGGGTGCAATTGTTGTGCGAAGCATCGTATCTTCTCCGCTGGCGGATCGGATTGCCGAGCATTATGGTGTGGATATGCACGCAGTGCTGACCGGCTTCAAGTATATCGGCGGTGAAATTTTGGAGCTTGAAAATATTAGCCGACAGGACAGATTTATCTTCGGATTCGAGGAGAGCTGCGGTTACCTGAAGGGCACATACGCCAGAGATAAGGATGCAGTGGTTGCTTCCGTATTGGTATGCGAACTGGCTGCTGCCCTTAAACTGGAAGGAAAATCGATCCTGGACGCAATGGCTGACCTATACAAGACCTACGGATATTACCTGGCTTATGTGCAAAGCCTGGAGCTTACCGGCGCTGATGCAATGGAAAAGGCCGCTAAAATGATGGCTGATCTGCGGGAATCCATTCCGGCAACCATCGGTGGTGTTCCGGTTACAGCCGTCCGTGACTACAAAACCAGTGTTTCTAAGGATCTTGAAACCGGGAAGACTGCTACAATCCAACTTCCCAAATCCAATGTTCTGGAATTTCTACTGGGTAAATACGGCAGTGTGATTGCCCGCCCCTCCGGCACGGAACCAAAAGTTAAATTCTACTATACCGCAGTGGGGGATACCAAGGAAGCCGCACAAGGACTACTGGATGCAATGATTTTGCAGATGTCAAAATAATTCATATCATTTCTCCGGGGACAGATTTCATTCTGTCCCCGGAATTTTTTGTTTTCATTCGAATACATTAAAACAGAAAGGGGAGGGGACTATGATTACCTTAAAATCCGCAAAGCATAGCAGTGCAAGGGGAATGGAAGGAAAAAGAATTACACTGGGCATCGCAGGCGCTGCTGCTGTAACAATGGCATTCACGTTGCTACTTAGTTTCGCTGTTACTTCAGAGAAAATTACGATACAACAGTTAACGTTATTTTCATATATGATTTGGATTGTATCCTCAGCAGTTGGCAGCATCATCGGAATCAATCGTACGCAGCAGGGAAAATTGATAAAAGCAGGCATTATTACAGCAGGATACATACTGATATTGACCGCAATATCACTGGCCGTTTTCTCAGGTACTTCATCAGGTATTTTCGCAGGAATTGTCTGTAGCATAATAGGCGGCTTGACCGGTTGTGCCTGTAAAGCGGCAACGAAAATAGCCACGATACACCGTTGGAAATAGGATCGTTGTGCAAAATTGATAAGTTGGATAGTTTTTAAATAGACAAGTATTCTATATGAAGGAAATTATGCAAAATCAACATCTAGTATCCGGTCACAAACACAAAGACTATATCTTGTTTCGATTTCTGCGGATTGGATATTTATTCATATATTTGTATACCGGTTTACATAACAATGTTGACATAAGATTTAGCATAATTCACAAAACTGGAAAAAATATTCATTTTTCACTTGAATTCAGGGAAGTTTTGGTGTATAGTATTCAAGCAAAGTCAAAATACGCAGAAAAATCGCCAAAAGTGTTATGTTCTCCGATTCTTTTCTGATTCTACTGATTTTACATTGGATAAGGGGGAGCATCTCTTTTGCATATTCATCGACCACTTCATACACTGAAATCTGTATGCAGGTTTCGTGTCTTTTTCCTTGCATTTGTTTGGATCGCCGGCTTATCGCTCGGGGGATATGCTGCCTTATGTAACGTCAAATATTCATATTCTTTTACTTTAGTGCAGCCGCACTTTTTTCAGGTGTTGCTTTTATCCCTGTTGCCGTTATTGCTCAGTGCCATTGCTTTGTGTATTTGTTTTTGGATCCTATATCCAATCGTTTTTATCAAAGCTATTACGTTCGGATTTACCTCCGTATTACTGGTTACAAGCTATGGGCATTCCGGCTGGCTGATCAGAGTACTTGTGATGTTTCCGGGCATCATTTCCTTATTTATAACCTGGTTTTTCTGGCTTACACAGGCTGCGCAACATCCTAGGTCCGCCCGTCAATTGATGATTTTTGCAACTCTTGGCATTGTGGCTGTTGCATTGCTTGACGTATATATTTTAATCCCTGCACTTAAGCAATCCGCATTATTCTTATGAAGCAGAAAGGTTCGCAGTTTCATGTTGGATTTGATCAAGGCTTATGAAAATTACCTAACTAAGGTAAAACAGGCATCTTCCAACACCATTTCTTCATATATGCGTGACATTAGACAGTTTTCTGACTGGTTAATGGAGTGCAAGGACACAGAAGTGATGGATGCCACACAACTAAATATCAGCCAATATATGAGCGTGATGGAATCTGACAATCGTTCTGCTGCAACCATTTCCAGAACATTGGCAAGTCTTAAGAATTTCTATGCCTATCTGGTATCTTCTGGATTTTGCGAAAAAACGCCGGTTACAGATATTCGCATCACCAGGGGTGAGAAGAAACTTCCGCAAATTTTGACCGGCCGTGAGATCGAATTATTGCTGTCACAGCCTGTTTGCGTCGACGCAAAGGGTTTTCGTGATAAGGCTATGTTGGAGGTTATGTACGCGACAGGTATCCGGGTGAGCGAACTGATCGAGCTGGATCTGGATGATGTAAATCTGGATTTGGGCATTGTCAAATGCAGCACCTCCAAGAAGACTCGTGCAATTCCTTTGTATCCTGCAGCCTTACGCGCATTATCTGTATACATTCGTGACATTCGCGAGAGTATGCTTGCATCACCTGATGAAACAGCCTTATTTGTGAATATAAACGGAGTGCGTATGAGCCGTCAAGGCTTCTGGAAAATACTCAAGCACTATCAGGAAACAGCGCATATTGAAAAAGAAATCACACCCCATACCTTGCGTCACAGCTTTGCAGTCCATCTGCTGGAAAACGGCGCGGATTTGGGTTCACTGCAGGAACTGATGGGGCATTGTGACATATCTTCTACCCAGATGTACACCCATTTGATCAACCAGAAGATTCGGTCTGTGTATGAAAAATGTCATCCAAAAGCATAAAAAAGGTCTATTGTTATGAACAATAGACCTTTTTTATTTTGATTGGAAAACAAAAGAGGGGATTGCGGGATCAAATTCCCGTCATAGCAGCCAGAACATTTACTTCCATTTCCTGAATGCGTCGTTCTTTTGACAAACCCTCATCAATGTCTACATCCGTATAGTTTCCGTTATCGGTGCATACGATACGATTTGTTTTGCCTGCAAGGAGCAGCTCAACCGCCATAAATCCCATTTTTGTTGCATTTACACGATCCCGTCCGGTGGGAACACCGCCGCGCTGAATGTGGCCAAGAACAGTGACTCTTGGATCCAGATCGATGCTGGATTTGATTCTGGCTGCAATATCCGAAGCGCAAGCGGAGCCTTCTGCAACTACAATCATATAGTGAGTAAATCCGTTGAAACGGGCTTGACGGATCTTTTCAATGACATCCTTTTCAAAATCAAGGGGTTTTTCTGGAACAAGTACTGCGGTAGCACCTACCGCAAGACCTACATACATAGCCAGGAAACCGGCATTTCGTCCCATCACTTCCACTACAGAGCAACGTTCGTGAGATTGCATTGTGTCACGCAGACGGTCAATGCACTCAATCGCGGTATTGGCAGCCGTATCAAAGCCGATGGAGTAGTTTGTGCAGCTAATATCGTTATCGATTGTTGCGGGAATACATATCACATTGATGCCGTACTTAGACAAGGCGCGAGCACCACGAAAGGTACCGTCGCCGCCGATCGCAATAATACCATCCAAACCGAGGAATTTACAGGTAGAGACTGCCTTTTGCTGACCTTCCTCGGTCATAAACTCCTTGCTACGCGCAGTATACAACACCGTACCGCCCCGGTTGATAATGTGTGAAATTTTCTTTTCATCCAACTTAATCAGATCGCCGGAAATCAATCCATTGTATCCGCGACGAACGCCGTAGCACTCAATTCCGTGAAATAGGGCAGTCCGAACCACAGACCGCACCGCTGCATTCATACCGGGAGCGTCACCACCGCTGGTCAGAACGCCGATTCTTTTTACACTCATATAATATCCTCCTTGGTATGATCTATCTATATTTTATACTGATTTATCGGGATTGTAAAGGTTATTTATCTGCTAGAGGTATTGCGTTTATTTGAAAAGCTCAAACAAGCGATGGGTGCTCTGGGGGAAGTACAGGATTACAGGATAGTAATGACAATTATGGCAGTGGTCTCCGTTGCAGCGTGTTGGCTGACTACAGGACGAGATAAGAAAGCGTTGGACAAGATCTGTCTCTATTCAAAAGAACTTGAAATCAAAACATAAATAGGAATCCGGCAGATTGTTCTGCCGGAATTTTTTATATAAATTATATGGGGGAGCGAAGAGCACTTTACCTTGAGTAATATTAAAAGAATTACTATAATATTTAACGAACGCAACAAAATAAAAATTTTGTTGCGTTCAAGGTAATTTTATGATACAATATACTCATAACAAGGATTTATGTCATTTTCGGCCGGTTCCATCGGCTCTTATCGCATCTATAATAAATAAATATATCATCACATTGCGTTTCCTTAAATCCTACTTTTTCCAGATCACGCTGACTCCTTATATTCTTATGAATCGCATCCGCATACACTGTCTTCATATTCATTTGATCAAATGCATAATCCAACGCAAGGATCTCCGCTACTGTTCCGTAGCCCTGATTCTTGTACGTATTTGATTGCATACAAATACTCAGCGTGCAGTGCATATTAACGCTGTCGATCCTCTTTAATATAATCTCACCAATTGGCTTATCATTCAGCATAGTCGCAATATGCACCCATCCCAGCTGTTGATTCCGCAGCACAGCTGCATCGCTCTTTTCTGCGCTGTATATATATGGCGTCATATCTGTAAACAGATCCGGGTCCTGCTCAAATTCCTGATAAAACTGTCTTGAAGGTTCAAAAGTCATTTCACACAAACGTATGTTCGTATTATCCAATACACCTTTTAGGAGGGTTTTTTATGAAGAAATATTCGGATTGTCCTCAGATTTTGCGAGATTTTCTAACTTATCACGAAACAATTAAGGGTCAATCGCCTAAAACCATATCTGAATATTATCTGGATCTTCGGATGTTTTTGCGGTTTATCAAGTTAATGCGCCACGATATGCCGGTCAATAGTTGTCTGGACGATATTCCGATAAAGGATGTGGATATTAACTTTATTCGAGATATTAATGCATCGGACATTTTCGACTTTCTCTCCTATTTGGCAAATGACCGGAATCCCACGCCCGACTCCCCTGTACCGGACCTGGGTATCAGTGCATCATCCAGAGCAAGGAAACTGTCCGCCATCAAATCCTTCTATAAATATCTTACCGTAAGAACCAAACAATTGCAAGAAAATCCTGTAGCTGACCTTGAATACCCAAAATTACGTAAAAGTTTGCCGAAATACCTTACTTTTGACCAATCATCGGCACTTTTGCAGGCTGTTTCTGGTCAAAATCAAGAACGCGACTATGCAATATTGATGCTTTTTCTCAATTGTGGTATCCGACGCAGTGAGCTGGTAGGTCTTAACCTTTCTGATGTGTATGAGGATCGAATCCGTGTGATCGGTAAAGGCAACAAGGAACGATTTGTGTATTTTGGAACTGCCTGTCGGAAAGCAATTGATGCATATCTTCCCATCCGCCAGAAACAGGTCTTGACAGATAACCGTGCGTTGTTTGGTTCTCGGGACAGTAATCGAATTAGTGTCACCGCGGTTCATCGACTGGTTAAAAAGGCGCTTTTACAGGCAGGATTGGATTCTACCCAGTTTTCTGCACATAAGCTTCGGCATACCGCCGCAACGATGATGCTATCCGGTGGTGTGGATGTTAAAACTGTGCAGGAGGTTCTCGGTCACGAAAATCTAAATACTACTCAGATCTACACACACATTGAAAATACAGAATTAAAAATAGCCGCTGAAGCAAATCCTTTGTCAAAATTGGATTTTACGGAAAAATAGTAAAAAGCAGGAGAGGTCTCCCCTCTCCTGTTTTATTTCATTCTGTTGAAACAGCAATCGCTTCTTGCAAGTTTTTAACGCGATAAAGGGTCAATCCATCCGGAATATCGAGCTTTTCAGAACTAATTTTAGGAATAATGCACTTTTTGAAGCCCAATCGCGCTACTTCAGCCAGCCGCTGATTCATATGAGACACTGCTCGAATCTCACCTGTTAAGCCGATTTCTCCGATGGCAACCAAATCGCTGGAAATTACCTGCTCACGATAGGACGATGCAATTGCCAAAGCAACAGGAAGGTCTGCTCCGGGCTCATCCAGACGTAATCCGCCGATCACATTCACGTATGCATCAAATGCGCTCAGTTTCATTCCTGCACGTTTTTCTGCAACAGCCATTAACAAGTTTGCCCGGTTGTAGTCAAATCCGTCAGAGGTTCTTCTGGGAACATTTAAGGTCGATTTTGAGACCAGAGCCTGCACCTCGGCCAAAACAGGGCGTGTACCCTCCATAACGCAGGCAACACAGGTGCCGGACGCGCCTAGAGGGCGTCCTTCCAAAAGCATTTGTGATGGATTGGGAACTTCGATCAGTCCTCGGTCTGCCATCTCAAAGACGCCGATTTCATTTGTAGATCCGAAACGGTTTTTCGCTGCACGCAACAGCCTGTATTGCGAATTAGAATCCCCTTCAAAATACAGCACACAGTCCACCATATGCTCCAGCACTTTTGGTCCTGCAATGGCACCGTCTTTATTGATATGACCTACAACAAATATGGTTATACACCGGGACTTAGACAGCTGCATCAATGTCATTGTGCAGTCCTTCACCTGGGATACACTGCCGGGTGTAGACTCGTTGAGCTCATTATACATTGTCTGGATGGAATCAACGATCACAATGTCAGGTTTCTGAGATTCTACAGCTTCTAAGATATCAGACAAGCGAGTTTCTGACAAAATGTATAGTTCCTTAGGGGCCACGCCGACGCGTTCAGCTCTTAATTTTAGTTGGCGTTCGCTTTCTTCACCGGACACATACAGCACACTGCGGCCATCACCGAGGCTATTACAAATTTGCAGTAACAATGTGGATTTACCGATTCCGGGGGCTCCACCGATCAGTACCAGACTGCCTTCAACCGCTCCGCCACCAAGAACTCTGTCAAGTTCTCCAATTCCGGTAGAAAAACGGATCTCTGTATCTGTGTTGACATCAGAAATTTTTTGTGGAACTCTACTAACTCCAACTGTGTCACGTCTTATTATACTTGATACATCGGGCTTTTCAATATGTTCAACCATCGTGTTCCACGCACCGCAAGCATTGCATTTTCCCTGCCACTTGGGACTTTCGTTTCCGCAGTTCGTGCAGTAAAATACAGTTTTCATCTTCCCCATTCTAACAGCCCCTTTCGTTCACTTATACTCATCATATCAGTTTTTTCTCATCAGTCAACTGCATATTTTCCGTGCAGATAGGTGCTGAGCACCACTGCCATAACACAGCTGATCTTTTTCTGATACGCAGGACTTCTTAAAAGACCTTCCTCTTTCACATTTGAGAGAAAACCACATTCCACCAATACACCGATTTTTTTGATGTTCTGCATCAAATATATCCCGTCAGCTTTTTTAATCTGCCGATTTTCAGCTGAATCCAAATATGCTTTGAACGCATTTTGCAACTGCCGTGCAAGAATTTGACTACCGTCCGTTGGCCCATAAAACACCTGTGCGCCACTGTAACGACCATCTGAAAAATAGTTTTGATGAATACTGACCAGAATGGCATCTTCCGAATTGTTCACGATTCTGACACGTTCCTTCAGATCGGAAATCTTTTTCTGCGCAATGGTATTTCCGGAAGTATAAACAGAAACATCCTCTGTGCGTATCATAACAGTATCGATTCCCAATAGGTGCAGTAAATCATTCAGCCTCAGAGCAATATCCAAATTATAGTGACTTTCTAAAATCCCTGCACAGGAGGTTGCGCCTCCATCTACTCCACCGTGACCGGCATCAATGATCACACATTTCCTGTTAGACAGCGGTCTGTTTTCTGACCACGCTGTCACTGCAGCACCGGTAAAATATACAAGGACGATACAAACTGTAATCAGCAAGGCATAGACAGGAATCAGCTGACGAAACCAAATCTTTTTCTCCATAAAAATCACCTCAACATAGTGTATTCATAGGTTGTCTATATTGAACCAACTGCGCTTATTTGACATAGTATGACACGGAGCAACCGCTCCGGTAATCAGTAACAGGAGGTTACCAATATGGATACAAACAAGCAAAACCAGAACCACGGTTATGGCAGATTGCCGGCAACCGCACCGCTGGCAAATCCCTATGTACCGTTCCAAATGGAGAATGCCGCCAGATACGAAGCCAGAACTGGCATTGTTCGGGGCACTTTGTTCCCTGGACTGGATCTTCCGTTTATGGATATGATCAACAAAAACGAACTGCCAAATACCCCACTGACAGAACTGCAAACAATGGGATTTGCCCTGCAGGAAATGGCATTATATCTGGACACTCATCGCGATGACAAAGAAGCGCTGGAAGTTTATAAGGTATTCCAGCGTCTTTACGCGCAAGGACGTGAGCAGTATGAAAAGGAATGCGGTCCATTAAATCACAGTTCCAAAATGGAAAATGGATATACTTGGCTGGATGATCCGTGGCCGTGGGAATATGCCAAGAACAGGAGGGGCTAAGTATGTTTATTTATGACAAAAAACTCCAATACCCAGTAAAGATCGACAATCCAAATCCCCGGCTTGCTGGGATTATCATCAGTCAGTACGGCGGTCCAGACGGAGAACTTGGGGCATCTCTGCGATATCTGTCTCAGCGATACAGTATGCCTTTCGATGAGCCAAACGGTACAAGTTATAGACTGAAAATACACTGAGGAAAGAACCGCCAGTATCTACTCCTCAGATGTTCCAATTTGATAGCTATTTGGTAGTGGACAACCTTTGTTAAGACACTGAAAATTCTAAATATTGAAACATGGAGGAGAAAATGTCTGACTATCAACTTCAAATAAAACAGATCGTGGACTATCCACGATGCCGTATCTATCGGCAATTCGTTCAATCCTTAATCAATGACCGGAGCATTCGCATCAGCGGAGGCTCCGGCCTTTTTTGTTTTACTGTCCTTTGCAGCTATGCGAATTTCCGCACATCGTATCGCAGGATCGACGGTATCAGTTATACTGTTTATCCCGGTGAGTGGATCGTCACCACAAAAGAGCTGTCTCAGTGGTTCAGAACCCGCTTTCACTGGCAAGCGATAGAAATTTTAGAGAAGTTGCAGAAAATGCACCTTCTCTCCTTTATTTCTTTGAATAGAGGAAAGGTAATAAAATATCGAATCACTGACTGGGGAAAACACAATACCATTCTTGACTATAATTGCCCCTGCCAAAAAGATACCGGGTTCTTCTTCATGCCTCTCTCCCCTGCCGCTGAGCTTATCAGCACCGAGCGGTGTTCTGAGATGGATATCGTTTTAGATCTGTGGTTGTCCACCGTTTATAACGATACCCAGGTGCAGGGATCTGAGGTCGGCCCAGTTGTCTATCTGAGAAACGGTACCGGATCCCCTATAGTCAGCTATAGCGAATTATCTGCTCGCTGGGGTATCTCAAAGGCTACTGTTGGCCGGGTGTTAAAGCGCCTGGAAGAACTTCAGTACATTAAGCTGATCACATTTCCCGGGAAAAAGGGTAGCGTGATTTATCTGCAGAATTACCTTTCTACAATGTTCCAGATTTCTGATGTACTTATCGACAAGGAGGAAGTTGCTATGGTCCTAAAGATCAAGCTCACACTGCCTGCAGAGGGATTCCACGACAATGCTGCTCCCGAACAGGAGCACGAAGTAAATGTTTCAGAAGAACTCTCCAGCGTTTCAAAACAGCACATAGAGATCATACTGCAGAAGATGACAAAAATCCTTGACTCACAAGGACTTTTCTGTTTCCGATGCCCCAAATCCAAATATAAGTTATTTCCTTTATCGAACGACTGCCTGGGTGATATTCTTCAACCTATGTACGAGTCACGGGAAATTCGTTTCGGGATGATGGTGTTGTGCGGCAATGATAAGCCTGTCCGTACTTTTGAGCTGACCCTCTCCCCTCTTGACACAACTTCGTCTGGGAGGTGCTGATATGGCGACAAAAAATGTGAAGAATGTAACTGATAATCCTCTGTACCACGATACATGGCGTCTTTTGAAGAAATACCGCGATGTTGTTTGGAGCCTTGAACTGTCTGTGCAGCAGGTACGGAATAAGTTTCAGATCGAATTCGGTAAGTCTGTGGAAGATTTTCTGGAATCCATTTACCTTGCCGGCGCAGATCTTAGCGGAACGGATATTGAACACCACGCACGCTGCATCCAAAGAAGCGCCCAGATGATTAAGCTGGTGGACAGTGCCATGGAATTGCTCCACACCCGGCATAAAGACGGAGAAGCATATTACTGGCTGCTGTATTACACCTACACGACTCCGCAACAGCCCCACAATGCCTATGAGATCATTGACAAGCTTCGTCCGTACATTCGTGACATCAGTTATGCCACATATTTTCGCCGCAGAAAAGACGCCATAAAGGCCCTTGGCGATATTCTCTGGGGCTATACTGCCAGGGATTCAATGGATATTTTGGAGCAGTTTTTTCCGGATTCCGGCTCTGATACATAATTGATACGGAAGTGAGACTATATTGATACGGTTTTGCTATTTCAATGATACTTTGGACATGTTATGATATCCACGCTCAGAGTAGCACCCAACCCAAAGACCCACAAACGAATAGTTGGCATGTGAGTCTATACACCCCGGAAATCCCCACTTCATTTCTTTGGAGTGGGGATTTTTCTGTCACCCATTTGAGCAACCATAACATGAAGGAGGTCCCTATTTGGAAAAAAACAAGCAATTGCAGGAAGTACCTGACACCGGGAAGCCGCCCCGTAAGCGGCTAAAGCTGCCCATTGCCAAGACGCTGTACTTTGCGTTTGTGGCAGTAATGGCAGGTATGATGTTCGCACAACCCACTTATGCTGCGACAACGGTATGGGAAAAAGCAAGTGAGATTATGAAGGATGTTTACGATCAGATCCTGCTTATCTCTACCATTGCCGCAATCGTTACTGCATCCGTCGCTTTGCTTATGATGAACTTCTCCAGAAATGGCCGTACCGTGGACGAAAGCCGTGCATGGCTGAAGCGGATTGTCATTACATGGGCAGTTCTGAACGGTTTAGGCTTCATTATGGCTTACGTTACTCCTTTCTTTGCCGACGGCAAGTGGACCGGCTAATTAAGCTAAAGCCGCTACGGAAGGAGTGATCGTATCGGTATTTTAGATGGCATAGTAGAGTGGATCGCGCAGCAGGTAATGAACGGTCTTGATCTGATTACAACCTCGGTATTGGGTGCTCTGGGCTGTGATATGACCGTATTTCTGCGATATTTCCCTGCGGCGGAAACAATGTACAATATCTTCGTAGGACTGGCAATCGGATTGATCCTGCTGAACTGGGTTTGGCAGCTCTTTAAAAATTATGGAGCTGTTGCCGGAATTGAAGCGGAAGATCCTGTGAAGCTGAGCCTGCGTTCGGTACTATTCATTCTGCTGGCCTACTTCTCTGACGATATTGTAAGTATCGTTCTCAAAATTGGCGGTACACCCTACCGCTGGATAATGAATTCGGAGCTGCCTCCGCTGAACTTTGCGAATTTCAATTCCGTGATTCTTACCATCGTGGGTGTATGTGCCAGTGGTACAGTATCCCTAATTTCACTGATTCTTGTTCTAATCCTCGCCTGGAACTATATCAAGCTACTGTTTGAAGCGGCAGAGAGATATGTACTGTTAGGTGTTTTGGTCTATACATCTCCCGTTGCCTTTGCTATGGGAGCGTCACAAAGCACCTCCAACATTTTCAAATCATGGTGCCGTATGTTCGGCGGTCAGGTATTTCTGCTCGTAATGAACGCCTGGTGCCTGCGCCTATTTACTTCGATGGTCGGTGCATTTATTTCCAACCCGTTATCTATCTAAAGGAGGACTGTTGTAATGAAAAGAATGAAAAGACTGTTTTACACCGGTCTATCCGTTATCGCGATTTTATGTGCTATCTGTCAACCTGCTCTGGCTGTAACAGAAGCAGAAGTGGAAGCCCAGGTCGCTGTGATTGGTAAAGACGGTGTTGCTGGAAATGTATTGGTATGGTTCCTATGCGCCCTTGCTTTCTTGAAGGTCTCCCAAAAAATTGACTCCTTTATGTCTGCTTTGGGTATCAATGTTGGTCATACAGGCGGTTCACTTATGGCTGAAGCGTTGATCGCTGCCAGAGGTGCCGGTGTTGTCAGAGGTTTTGCTGGCGGCGGCAGAGGTGGCGGTGGCGGAGGTTCTGGAGGTGGTGGTGGCTCCGGTGGCGGTTCGTCCGGTGGATTTATGTCTGGCGGACTTGCTGGCGTGGTTAGCCGCAGTGTTACAAGAGGGGCGATTCAATCCACTACTGCGCCTTCCTCCGGTCCGGGATCAGGAACATCAGGTGGCATTGGCGGCCGAGTATATGCTTCGTCCGTTGCTAAAGGTGGAAACTTTGCAAACAATGTAATCGGCACAGTCGCAACCGGAAACATCAGCTCTATGGGTTCTATTACCGGCGCAAAAGCTGAGGAAGCCCTGCAATCTTATATGGGATATGCGGGTATGGACCCCGGCACCGATGGTGTTCCAAGCTTCTCCAATGTGGAGATCGGCGGTGGACGAATCATCGGTGTAGAAACATCCGAAGAGCATCCGGAAGGTATCGCCTTTGGTATGTACTCTACCGCGCAATATACAGCCCCCGAGGGCGAGTACAGCAAGGTTTATTCTGCTGACGGTAACGAATGGTACAAGCAATATGCCGCTGATGCCGTGGAGAAAACTCCTTATAAGGCACCAGACGGTTCTGTTGCATACCTGGAATCCATCACCAAGAAACTTCCACCTGTACCCCGCAGAAAGGACAAGCTGTAAATGGCCGACGAACAGAAAAGCGGTGCTTCTGAGGTCCTTGAGAAAAGTGCCTCTACCGCCCAAGCTGTCAGAGGTGCAGTTAAAACCGGCAAGGCGATTGCCAAGATTGCAAAAGGTGCGGCTGCAGGCGGTGTATACGGTGCCATTGCCAGTGCGGTGTGGGAAAACCGCAAGATCATTACTAAGATTCTGATTGCGGCCACCGTTGTGCTTATGCTGCCTATCATCTACATAATGATGCTGCCAAGTCTTATCTTCGGCGGTCTTGGCGATGCCTACTCCCCTGCTGATCCAAATAATCCTATCATCAACAGTGGCACTGCCCTGCTGGATTCTACAACCCAGATAGCCGATGCTGTGGACGCGATCTTAGCGGAAGCGCTGGCAAATACGGTATCACAGATACAATCGGATTTCGATTCTTCAGATGCGGATCAGATTGAGGTGATTAACCCTTATGCTACGAGTATGCTTTTTGACGCCAATCAGTTGGTGTCTATGTACTGTGCTTCAAAGGGGGACGATTACGCCAGCGTATCCATAGATGATCTATCACAAATGCTTCGCTCGCATATGGATTTGCTGTACACATACACCGTTACTGAGGAATCCAAAGTCGTTATGACCACAGATCCTGAAACCGGTGAAGCAGTACCTCTGACCCAGACCGATTCTGAAACAGGAGAAGTCACCAATGTGGAAGAGGTATGGCGGATATACAGGATCTCCTTTACCGGAGAAGCTCAATTTGCAGATCAAGTCTTTGCACTGACAGACGAACAGCGGGAGCTTGCCAAAAACTACGCAAGCAATCTAAATCTGTTTATGCAGGATGATCGATTTGCGGGTACTGTAAATTCCGCCTTTGCCAGAGATACGACCATTGATATTTCCGGCTATAAAGACCCCTCCACCAAGAACAATTTGGACTTGGTGCAATGGGCCATCGAAGCGGAAAGTCGTCACTGGGGTTATGTATGGGGTACTTACGGAAGTGTCTTTGATTCTGACCTATATGCCTACAAGCTGGAGCAGTATCCCGATGAAGTCGGCGGTTACTCTGACTTTATTGAGGCTAACTGGCTCGGCGGCCGCACAGCAGACTGTGTGGGTCTTATCAAGGGCTATAGCTGGTTGAATGTAGAAACCCTGGAGGTTGGATACGGCACAAACGGAATGCCCGATATTGGTGCGGATTCCATGTACTACAACGCAACCGAAAAAGGCACCATCAGTACCATTCCGGAGATCCCCGGTCTTGCAGTTTGGCACGCCGGTCACATCGGTATCTATATCGGTGACGGTATGGTAATTGAAGCGATGGGCACACGCTACGGTGTCGTGAAAACAAATCTATCTGACGGTCGGTGGACACACTGGCTGAAAATTCCATATATCACCTATTCGGAGTAATCAGGTGTTATCCTAAGTAAAGCGAGGTGTCAATGAACAATCAGAACGACCACGACCTTTACACGATCCCACCGAATTTCATTGGTTCCAGTACCTTTCTCGGTGGATTGTTTAAGGTCAGAAATGTAATTGAGGCCGGTATCCTGGCAGTGGTCATCGGGGTGCCGGTTATATTTCTGCTTCCATTTGGTGTAACCGCAAAGGTTATCATTCTTTGCCTGACTGCTTTGCCCGCTGCACTCTTTGCGCTGATGGGAATTGGCGGTGAAAGCCTTTCCTCATTCTTAATCGTCTTTGTTAAGTATCTCAAAAACCGCAGAGTAGTGACAGATGTGGCACCGGAAAAGCGTAAGCGTAAAGCAATGGCTGCCGGGAAAAGGACAAAGAATCGAAAGCAGGAAGCGGATTGTGAAGCTCCTGCCTCAGAGGAACAGCCCTCCACAATCAATCTGGTGTCTGAGTACATTCCTATCTCCAAGGTGGAGAATGGAATCGTATATACAAAGGATCACCGTTATGTGAAGATTCTGGAGGTAATCCCCATCAACTTTCTGCTTAGAAGCGGACGGGAGCAGCGTAATATCATCTACTCTTTCGTTTCCTATCTGAAGATCTGTCCCATCCGGGTACAGTTCAAAGTGCTTACCCGCCGTGCGGATATCAATCTGCATATGCAAACAGTACGCAAGGAAATGGAAACAGAAACCAATGAGCACTGCCGGCTGATGCAGGAAGACTACCTGCAATTCGTTCAGCAGATTAGCTCCAGAGAGGCTGTCACACGCCGCTTTTTCCTAATCTTCGAGTATGAGCCGTGGAGCAATACCCGGCGCAGCGAGGAAAGTGATGCCATCACAGCCATACAAACGGCGGTTCATACAGCATCCAATTACTTGCGGCAATGTGGCAATAAAGTCGTCGTCCCGGATAATGAAAACGAGTTCGTTGTGGATGTACTATACAACCTCCTTTGCAGAAATGAAAGCGCTGTAAAGCCCCTTCCCATCCGTGTGAAGGAAATCGCCGCACAGCGCTTTGTAAAAGGAATGTCCATCGAGGATATCCCTGTGGGTGAGTTCTTTTCACCCCGGAACATCGACTTTATGCACGGAAGGTACATCTGTATTGACGGCCTGTATTATGCCTATCTGCTTGTTCCCTCTGATGGGTACAAAACGAAGGTCCCCGCAGGCTGGTTAAGCCTGATCGTCAATGCCGGTGACGGTGTGGACATGGATATGTTTCTCACCCGTCAGCCGAAGGAACGAATCATTCAATCTGTCGGTCAACAGCTCCGTATCAACCGTTCCAAGCTGAAAGACGCTAATGATACCAATACGGACTTTGACGAGATCGATAATGCGATCCGGGGCGGCTATTACCTCAAAGATGGCTTGTCCAATAACGAAGATTTCTATTATCTCAACCTGCTGATTACCATTACTGCTCCCAATGAAGAGGAGTTGGAATGGAAAGTCAGCGAAATGAGAAAATTGCTTCTTTCCCAGGATATGCACATCGTAAATTGCCATTTTCGGCAGGAACAGGCGTTTCTCTCTTCCCTGCCCCTTGTAAATATGGAAAAGCGGCTCAATGAGCGCAGTAAGCGTAATCTGCTGACCAGCGGCGCCGCAAGCTGCTACCCATTTACCAGTTATGAGATGTGCGATAATAACGGCATTTTGCTTGGTGTCAACAAGTACAACAGCTCCCTTATCATCGTGGATATCTTTAATAGTGCGGTGTACAAGAACGCGAATATGGCGATTCTTGGTACCAGTGGCGCAGGCAAGACCTTCACTATGCAGCTTATGGCGCTGCGTATGCGTCGGAAAGGTATCCCCATATTTATCATTGCTCCTTTGAAGGGCCACGAGTTCCACCGTGCTTGTTCAAATGTTGGCGGTGAGTTCATTCAGATCTCCCCTGCCAGCCCCCATTGTATCAATGTTATGGAGATCCGGCAGGTGGATCAAACAGCAAATGATTTACTGGATGGCGGCAGAATTCAACTGTCAAAACTGGCTCAGAAGATTCAGCAGCTGCACATCTTTTTCTCTCTGTTGATCCCTGATATGACCCACGAGGAACGGCAGCTCTTGGATGAAGCTATGATCCGCACCTACAATGCCAAGGGTATTACCCACGATAACGAATCTCTGGAAGATCCGTATAATCCCGGTCAGTACCGACAGATGCCGGTGTTAGGTGATCTGTATGAGCTGCTGACGAAGGCAAAAAGCACGCAGCGAATGGCCAACATTCTCAATCGCCTGGTAAACGGTTCTGCCCGTTCCTTTAACCAGCAGACAAATGTATCTTTGGATAACAAGTACACGGTCCTGGATATTTCTTCTCTGACCGGCGACTTGCTGACCATTGGTATGTTCGTTGCTCTGGACTTCGTTTGGGACCGTGCGAAACAGGACAGAACTGAGGAAAAGGCCATATTTATCGACGAGTGCTGGCAGCTTCTTTCCGGCGCAGGTGCCACAGGCACTCGACTGGCAGGCGATTTTCTGCTTGAAATCGCAAAGACCATTCGTGGTTTCGGCGGTTCCGCTGTGTTCGCCAGCCAGGACTTGAACGACTTCTTTAATCTGGACGATGGCCGTTTTGGAAAAGGTATTATCAACAATTCCAAGACAAAAATCATTCTGAATTTGGAAGACGATGAAGCACTTCGTGTCCAATCTACCTTGCATCTGTCGGATGCTGAGGTGCTGGAAATAACCCATTTTGAACGGGGCAACGGTCTGATCAGCACCAACAATAACAATGTCATGGTCGAGTTCAAAGCAAGCCCTCTGGAGCGTGAATTGATCACAACTGACCGCAGAGAACTCAAATCCATCGTAGACCGTCTTCGGCAGGAAAGCTGTGCAAGCTGACCTGTCTTTATTTCTTTGAAGGGAGGTGATGCCCTATCTACACCAGAGCAGAGATCTTCGGTAACGAAGCTGCCCAATTGCTGCAGGAAATATCTATGTATCCCGGCATTTTGGAACAGCAATTATTTCGTTTCCATCCCGGTAAGGAAGATCACATTAAGACGCTGTTGACCCAGCTAACCAAGCAGGGTCGCATACGGCGGGAAGCAGACAGCAGCTACTTCACCAGTGGTACACATTTCAAAACCAAGGATCATTCTTTGATAAAGGCTGTATGGGTGCTTCTTGACTTTCTTGACCGTGTAGAGTACCACTCTGCCAGTGATTTTCCTGTAAAGATCGTCTTCTTTGCGGAGGGCGAGGAATATGAAATCATCTGTACAATGCAGGGTCAGGAAGCTTTGGTCTCCCAGGCAGTACAGCGAATGAAGGAGGGATGCAGCCGTCGTATTGTACTTGTCGATACACCGGAACAGATCTCTGCTCTGGATTTTCCCTCCATTGCCGGCTACTGTACAGTCGATAAATCCGGCACCGTCCGGTATTACCAACTACGGAAAGGCTGATAAAAAATGGATCTAAACGCAATGCAAATCCGATTACATCGTGTCCGTGAACTGCTGCATATTATGGATGCACAGATCGGCAGCATGGAGACCTTGGATGGTAAACGGTTCCCAGAAAAGTTTGAAGCGATCAGCACAGAAACAGCACTGCAGGCTGAAAAAGCAGCATGTATTTTAAGGCAGATCCTTTACGATTCTGGTACCATTCCCAAGGCTGCATACTTAGGAAAAGCGGCAAGTTCCCAAGGTGTAAGAATCGCCTTTGGGGACGGAATTTTAGAAGTAGCTCTCCCCTGCTTGCTGCCCAAGAAAAGGGGCAGGTACAGCAACCAGTTTTTCCTTGATCCTTTGAACGCTGCATTGGAGCAATTCAACAGAGCACTCCCAATCCCCAGGTTCCGGGAATGCTCTGTTTGCTTTGTTCATGTGTTTCAATCCGTTAATGCTTCACGGAAGTATTTTGACTATGACAACCTGCAGCAAAAGCAGATTTTGGATGTGATTGCACTTCATGCAATGGTGGACGATAACAGCTTGCTCTGTGATGTTCACCATACTGCCGAGCCGGGAGAAACCGACGAAACCAAGGTCTTTGTTATGCCTAAAAAGCGGTTCCCGGAATGGCTCTCAGAGCGTCAAAAAGCCTAAAAAACAATGTTGGATTTTACCCGGCTTCAGGTGTGGTTTTTTCCAACATAGGCACAGAGCTAAAAAACCTTAGTGGCACAAGGTATTTTTCGTGCCGCACAATCGAAAATTTTACCGTGGTCTTTAGTACCCCCGGTAGAAATTGCAGCTTTGGAGGTGATGTTATGGGGCTGCAAAAAGCACCTTCCCCAGTCAGGACACATTAGCCTACCGGTTGATGGAGCTGACTGCTATTTGCGGTGAACTACCAACAGAAATACTGCCAAGACTACATACCAGTACCAACTATCTGGATAATGTCATACGCCTGCTAAAATCAGACAACCTACTGCGGCTGTATTCCAAAGATAAAGTAAAAGGCTATCGCCTGTCCAAGAAAGCAAAGGACTTTCTTATGATTCAAAACCAAGATAGATTTGACCTCTATCTTTCGGGAAATGCAGAAACTAACCAACTCAAAAGTGAGCTTGTGCGTCGGTTAAGATTGCATAGGTTGGCAGAAATGTATGTGCTTATGATGGAGGCAGATATACCTGTGTACAGAGACCTAAAACCGGATGTCTTTTCTCCGGATGGATGTGCGGTCAGCACATTATCCGGGTCTGCCTTTTACACTTCCCGTGAGATCAAGCAAATGGGAATGGAGACCATCAAGATAAGCGGTTCCAGAATTGCGGGAGCACTTCTGACTGGGGACGGTGTGTATCTTACCTACAATGGCGGATACGGATTAGCCAAAATGGACTACCGGGCGGAACAGAGGGCGAAAGCCCTGCTGACCAGTACGGTGTGTTACGAAAGGCTGAGTACACAGTACAAGGCAGAACAGGTTTCGGGACTGATGATTGGAAAAGGGCTTGCCCTTTTTTCCGATATCCTGACTTCGTCTGACAGCAACGCTCGTTGCTTCTTCCTCCGGGACGGAAGCTACGAGCATTTCTATTATCTGACCAATGACCATTATGGAGAGGTTCTTCTGAAGCTCTTATGCAGCAAAGCGAAGCGCACTGCATTGGACAGTGTTCTTACCCAGGGATTAAAACCGGGGCAACCCGGATTGTCAATCGTAAACGATGCAATTGACCGGGACGGGAATCCCGTCCTATTTGGGTATCTGTTGGATATGCCGAGAATCAACCGGTTCTGTAACGGTCTGGAACTTCACCAAAAAAGCGGCACGCTGATTTGCTTTGACTTTCAAAGCGAAGCTCTGCGAAGCTTTTGCGGAAGCAGGGTTCAAATTCAAGCAATTCGTTTTGATAAGTTCGAAGGGAGTTTTTTTAATCAAAAAAAGCAAAGTCATTAAGATCCTGATAGCAGCGCCGCTGGCTATCTTGGCAACCCTTTACGCAGGTGGATATATTTCACAGTTCATTTACAACTACAACCAGTGGCAGAGAAGCGGAGCTTCTCCCGGGGACGGGACTTCTCCCCTTTCGGCATCGCCCGATTTCTTAACCTGTATCCGCGCAGCCTTCCGGATTCCGGAAGGTCTGATCGGTATTGGTGCCTGTATTTTGCTGTTCGTCGTTCTTTTGGTGATGGTCATGCGAATGGGATACAGCGATACCGGTGAGTATGACCGAGATCGGAACTTTACTTATTCCTCCAAAGGAACTTACGGAACATCCGGCTGGATGGACCGCAAGGAAATGGCAGAGATATTGGAACTGGTTCCGGATCTGCGAAAGCATAAAGGCATTGTCCTCGGTTTGCTGGACGGAAAAGCTGTATGCATCCCGGAGAAAACGATGCTCAACAGTAATATTGCAGTATACGGCGCAAGTGGTTCCAAGAAAACCCGAGCTTTTTGTGTCAACCGTATTTTGCAAGGTGCTGCCGGCATGAATCCTGACACATTGGAAGGCGGCGAATCTCTCATCATCTGCGACCCCAAGAGCGAGCTTTATGAGAAGACCAGTGAGTATCTTCGCAAGAAAGGTTATATCGTAAAGATGTTCAACCTTGTTCAGCCGGAGAACTCCGATTCCTGGAACTGCCTTGCGGAAGTAGACGGTCAGGAATTGATGGCGCAGCTGTTCGTTGATGTCATTATTAAGAACACCAGCGGAGCCAAGGGCGATCACTTCTGGGACAGCGCGGAAATGAACTTGCTGAAAGCGTTGGTTCTCTATACTGACCGATGCTATCCACCGGAACACCGGAATATGGGCCAGGTTTATCGGCTGCTTACACTCCAGTCCGAAAATGAGCTGAACAGCTTATTTGAGGTTCTGCCGAATAACCATCCGGCAAAAGCACCATTCACCCTGTTCAAGCAGGCTTCTGATACGGTGCGCAGCGGTGTTATCATCGGCTTGGGCAGCCGGCTTCAGGTGTTTCAGGCGGATCTTATCAAGAAGATCACCGCTGCTGACGAAATTGACTTGGAGCTTCCAGGAAAACAACCTTGTGCATATTTTCTGATCACAAGCGATCAGGACAGTACCTTTGATTTTCTGGCTTCCCTATTTGTCTCCTTCGTGTTTATCAAGCTTGTTCGCTATGCGGATAAGAACTGCGAGGGCGGCAGACTTCCAGTGCCGGTACATATCCTCGGTGAAGAGCTGACGGCCTGCGGTACGATCCCTGACCTTGCCCGCCGTTTAAGTGTGATCCGGTCAAGAAACATTTCTATGTCCTGTGTATTCCAAAACCTTGCCGGCCTGCAAAACAGATATCCCTATAACCTGTGGCAGGAGATTCTGGGCAACTGTGATTCCACATTGTTTCTTGGTTGCTCAGATCCATTAACGGCCTCTCTTGTTTCAGAGAGAACAGGTCTTGCCAGCGTAGCGGTGTCCAGCAAGTCCAAGCAGCTTGGTTCCTGGCGTATATCCAACTACACACCGGAGTTTCGTGAGACCAGCGGTGTGGGTAAGCGTCCGGTGCTGACTCAGGATGAAGTGATGCGGCTACCAAACGATCAGGCCCTTGTTATTATTCGCGGGCATAAACCGCTGAAGGTGCAAAAGTTTGATTACTCCAGACACCCGGAGGCTGGAAAGCTTAAATCCTGTAAGGCATCCAGCTATGTCCCACAGTGGCGGCAAAAGGAAATGGAAACAGGCAAGGATATGCTTAGCGAACCACCACCTAAACCACCTGTGAAGAAGAAACCGCCGAAAAAGAAGTCCACAGCTCCAAAAATCCCGAAGGAAGAACCGAAAGATGCGGTTTCTGCTCCACCGCCGCCTCCGCCCCCTACTCCGGATATTCCGGATAATGACGGAGAGATCATAGCCGTCGATAAAAATTCATTGATGGCATAACACTAATAAGGAGGATTGATAACCTATATGTCCAAAGCAAACGATTTTAACGAAGACACTATCCCCACCCCCGAAGAAAATGGAGTACTCGATGAACCGATTCCCGCTGCAGCAGCGCCCCCCGAAGATGATATTTCCGTATTCCTCGATGATGAGGATACACCGCCCAATGATCCTGTATCCACAGAGGATGTACCCGAAACTCCGGCACCTACGACCACGAAGCCTAAACGCGCAAGCCGTAAGAAGAAGGTTGAAGCGGAACCGGCTCCGGACGAAACGGAGACTGCTGAGGAGACGATTACGGAAGATGCGGAGGAAGCAGCAGAATCTCCTGTAATGCTGGATGATGAAGCGTTGGATTCATTGATGGATGATATGGATGAAGCACTATTACCTCCTCCACCACCTGTTTCCCGTTCCACTGCATCAAGAACACCCAATGCTTCCATTCTGACCCTTGAGGTTCGTGGTGAGGTAGAAACAAAGAGTGACCGTGACGATATCATTTGGCACGAGATCCATAATGCCTACAGAACCCGTAAGATCCTCACCGGCCAGCTTGGCGGCGTTGAACAGATGGAGAATAATAAAACCATCATCATTGTGGATTATAAGGGCTTCCGTGTTGTCATTCCTTTGAAGGAAATGATGATCGAGCCCAATTCGGGTGTATCCGGTAAGGCATATGAAGAGTTTATGACCCGGAAGCACAAGTTGCTGAGTAAGATGCTTGGTGCAGAGATCGACTTCATCGTGCGGGGTATCGACTCCAAAACTCGTGCTGTTGTTGCCAGCCGTAAAGAAGCAATGCTGAAAAAACGGCAGACCTTCTACATGGATCTGGATGTTAACGGAGTCCATCGAATCCATGAAGGCCGGCTGGTACAGGCGCGAGTGATTGCTGTTGCAGAAAAAGGAATCCGCGTGGAGATCTTTGGCGTGGAATGTTCCATCGTTGCAAAGGATCTTGCCTGGTACTGGATCGGAGATGCCCGGGAGTATTATTCTATCGGTGATAATGTCCTTGTCCGTATCCAAAGTGTCAAGCGTGACTCGGTAGAAACGATCAAAGTTGTAGCCGACGTCCGCAGCGTTACCCAGGACAATACGCTGGAGAATTTGCGTAAATGCAAGGTCCAAAGTAAATACGCCGGCAAGGTAACCGATATCCACAAAGGTGTCGTATTCATCCGACTCTCTAACGGTGTCAATGCCATTGCCCATTCCTGTTATGATTTCCGCACTCCGGGTAAAAAGGATGATGTCAGCTTCGTTGTTACCCGGCTGGATGAAGATCGAGGCGTTGCAGTAGGCATTATTACCCGTGTGATCCGTCAGAATCTGTGATGCAGAAAACCGCTCTGTAAGAGAGAAATTTTGCATTTCTGTTGAAAAAAGGTCTTCTCATTCGTATGGATAATATGAGACCATTTCACAGAAAGGAGATAGATCACATGAAAAAGTCTCTTGCCCTAATCCTTGGGCTTTGTATCTTCCTGTCTGCATGTACAGCAGGCAACGGACCTGAAACCATCGGTGATCCAACAACTACACCACCAACATCGAGCCAAACTACGGCTACCACTGCTCCTGCAGAAACCGGTGATGCCGATGAAACAGTAGACCCTTCCAGACCGGACGGCACGCAGCCCAGTGATACTTCTGAACCAACAGAAGCAACACAGCCTTCTGGAACTGTTCCAATTGACAAGGAAGATACTCCCCCCAAGCAGACAGAACCTAAGGAGACTGATCCCACCATAAATACCTCTCAGCCTACCACTCCCACGGAAACATTACCGGAAGAAACAGTACCGCCCGTTACTCAGCCGCCAAATACAGATCCTACAACACCGCAGGAAACGGATCCTGTACCCCCAGCTGAGACGAAACCGGACGATTCCGATAATCCGCCCGAGAATGTTGATGCTTCAGTAATTGCTGCCAGCGCTAATTCCTATGCTGTATCGTTAGGCTTTGTGATTGATGGGAGTCTAAACAAAGGCAATTCCGGATATTACAGTCCCGACTATCGACCTATCAAATCAAATGATGCAGGCATTTCTGCAGCGAAGGATTTGGTGGCCGCTACAAAGAATCAGCTCAACAGCCGTTTTGCTGAGGACTATTCTCCAACTTTGGTAGAGAGTATTTATGGGTTGGTTAGAGTGAATTGTGTGGTTGAATATAGCCATACAGATGAACTCGGAAATTGGTACTACATCTATGTCTTTTATGGATAATTTTGTCGTACAACATTCGAATCGTGAGGAGCCTCGTTTGCGTAACGGGGCTCCTCGTATTTTAGGAGGTCTTTGATATGAAATTCAAACGACTGCTTGTATTCCTTTTGGCCATAATGATGCTTCTTTCTATAATGCCAGCTGCCTATGCTGCAGAGATCGGTGATGAAAGCGGTACCACAGAGCTAACTGAATTAACGAGCAATCAATTGGAACAGACCGAGCCGACAGACGTGGAGGAAAATACTGAACCGCCCCCTGATGAATATAATGGTGAGTTAGACCCTGTTCTTATTGAAGCAGGTTTTACCACCGATCAGATTCAGGCTGGTAATGTTCTTCTGGAACCGATCAGTACATTTGCCGCGAGTACTCGGTCTGTTAAGAAAACCGCTACTTTGCGGAACTGTAACTGGATGGACTTTCCCTGTACTGATAATTCTCGCCAGGGTTTCCACTACGCTGATGAAGATGGCGCCGCTCCGTGGGATTATATGAACATGATCTATTGCTTGGAAAATAAAAAAGACTTCAGCTATGGTAGTGGACATGCAGGTGTTGGCGATCTTCCTATAGATGGCTCCGGTGATACCCACGGTGAATCCATTTGGTACGGCTTTAGCGCTGACCAGCGTGTTGCAATAGCCTTGACCATGCTTTATGGAGCTCCAACAAAACTGTGGGATGAGAGTTGGGGGATCAATGCAACGGATGATTGGAACCTGCACAATCCAAATATTGGCTATCGTTTTGCTACACAGGCTATCATTTGGGAGCTTGTCCAGGGACTACGAGAACCCACTCCCCCATATAAGTTGAACAGCACATATTGGCTGGATAAGTCTCAAGGAGTGTGCATGAGTGAAGATGGAACTGTAGACCACTTTATGTATGCCTATAATTCCATTATTAACGATTTGCAGATGCACAACGTTATTCCTAGCTTTACAGGTGATTTTGCAGCGACTGCCCCTGAGATTCAGTTAGCAGGAAACAGCACAACAGTAACTGATACAAACGGCGTTTTGGGACGTTTTACTTTTAATGGCTCTGGCGGCATTTCTTACAGCAAGAACGGAAACAACCTGACCATTACTGCCAATGGTGCGATTCCCACCGATGTCCAAAGTGCAACAGCGACCCTCCCCGATGCAGCATCTTCCTTGTACGAAGTCTGGTATAACCAGTACGATAAGAGCAAACAGGTATGTATCAAGGTTTCGATTCCAGCCAGCGACCCAGTTCCCGCCTACTTCAAGTTAAAAGCCTCGAACGGTTCGTTAAGCTTGAAGAAAACAACAGAGGACGGAAAGAATGTGGCTGGTTGGCAATTTAACATCTATGCTGATCAAAACTGCACACAGTTGATTTCCGGTCCGCATACATCAGATGCGAATGGAAACATATCTGTACCGAATCTCACAGCAGGACAGGTATGGGTAAAGGAAATTGGTCACACAAATTCTGAGATTACCAAGCTATACACCTGCGATAGTGCCAATCCGCAAGCTGTAACAATTGTCGCCGGCCAGGCTGCATCCGTTTCGTTTTACAATAAGTTGACGTTGGGTGTTGCCAAGATTGTCAAGACTGCTACTAACGGAGGCAACGTTTCCGGTTGGCATTTCACCGTGAAAGATGCTGCGGGAAATTTGGTTGGTAACTATGTTACTGATGCATCGGGTGTCATAACCCTAAACCTCAAACCGGGCACATTCAGCGTAACAGAGACGGACGGGGTGTACGAATATTGGCACAATGACCCTCAACCTACCAAAACTGTAACAGTCAAGGCCAATGAAACAGCAACGGTTACCTTTACCAACCAGTGGAAAGGTAAGGCACAAATCATTAAGACTGCTACCAACGGAGGCAGCGTTTCCGGTTGGCATTTTACTGTAAAGGATTCTGCTGGCAATGTGATTGGAAACTATGTCACGGATGCCACTGGCATCATCACCTTGGACCTTGAACCCGGCAATTTCACCGTAATCGAAACGGATGGTGTGTACCCCTACTGGCACAATGATCCGCAGCCCTCCAAGACTGTAACAGTCAAAGCTGGCGAAACAGCAAAGGTAACTTTCACCAACCAATGGATCGGTAAAGCAAGAATTGTTAAAACCGCAACCAACGGTGGCAAGGTTGAAGGCTGGGAGTTTACGATCTATGATGCCAGCAATAATAAAATCGGTACCTATGTAACAGACAGTACTGGAACGATTGTTGCGGATCTTCAGCCTGGCAACTACAAAATTATCGAATCCGATAAGAATGATCCCTATTGGTACTGTGATACAGAGCCTAAGACCATTACGGTAAAAGCTGGAGAAACTGTAGAAGTGTCCTTCCATAACCAGTGGATTGGAAAGGCAAAGATCATTAAGACGTTGGCTAATCCGGAGGCTGGCACTGTGGAAGGCTGGACCTTTACTATCAGTCGCGTAAATGATACACAAACGGAGTACATTACCACCGTCACAACCGGCGCAGATGGAACTATCCTATATGACCTCGAACCGGGTCAGTACCAAATTTCTGAGGTATTGGAAGAAAACAGTCTTTGGCAGTGTGTATCCGGAATTTCTCAGATCATTACCGTTAAAGCTGGTGAGACTGCAGAAGTAGCCTTTACCAATGCTCTGCGGCCAGGTAAGATTTCAGTACAAAAGGTAGATGTTCACGGCGAACCGCTTACTGGTGCGAAATTTGTACTCCAGTGGAGCGAAGACGGTATCACCTGGAGTCCTGTGTTCTATTCTGATTCCTCTGTTGTGGTTAAGGGCGGATGTTCTAATGCCGATGTAGAGGAAGGCGCCTTGATTTCACCGGATAGCGGTCTGATCTCTTGGGACAACCTCTACCCCACCCTTCATTACCGAATTCTTGAACTGGAGGCCCCCGAGGGATATATGCTGCTCAGCGGACCTGCCTATGAGGGAGATTTGCCGGTTGAAGATCTTACGGTTACACTGCGGGTGGTGAACAACCACAGCTATACCTTACCGGAAACCGGCTCCAAGACTATCATGCTTATGCCTATCAGCATTATGATCTGTCTTGCTCTTTGCGCCGGTGCGTTTGCTTGTTTGCGCAAGCGAACCCAATAACTGAATATAGAAATGCATTATGCCAGAGTGAAGTCCCTGGTTTTTTGTTTCCATTTGAAATTCAATAACAAAATTATTTCTTTTGAAAGGAAAGAATCTAATGAAAAAACTGAAAAAGTTGTTTTCCCTGTGTTTGGCACTGGTTTTGGTGCTTACCTGTGTTCCCGCAGCATTTGCCGCTGAGGCGGAGGACTGCATGATCGACGAAGATGCCAAGGCATCCCTGACAATTTGGAAATTTGACTGGACCAACGCCTACAAAGACGGTGTTTGGGACGAAGATTCCTTCATCTCCACCGGTTGGCGTGAGAGCTATGTAGAGGAAGTATTGGGCGAAACCGTCCGTGAGGGTGATGCCAATGGTAATCCTGATCATCCTTTGGGCAACGGCCAGAACTCCAATGGCTATGCGCTGAAGGGTGTCGAGTTTACCATCCTGCGTGTGGCTGACATTGTTACCTTCTCTGAAAGTGCCAACGATCAGCACCCCGATTATAACCTGACTATGGTACTTTATGGGTTCCATAAAGAAAAGGCCGCCGACCTGCTGACCGCCATCGGTCTGCCTAATGGCGAAGGCCGGTATGAGAATGCCGATATGATGGCAGAGCGTGATTCTGCTGTACCTTTGGCTGCAGGCGACAACTCTGATGACTACTGGTACTATCAGTCTGATGTGCTGAACAAGGCTTTGGCAGACGCTCTGGAAGACAACGCAACCACTGTTAAGGATGCACTGGAAGCTTATGTTGCTGCGAGCGATGAAGCCATTGTCATGGACAAGACGAATGAAAACGGAAAGACGATCATGCGGAACCTCGATCTGGGCCTTTGGCTCTGTGTCGAATCTGCTTGCCCGGAAATGGTGACAAGTTCGACAGCTCCGCTCTTTATCAGTCTTCCGATGACTACAGTTTCCGGCGATGCTAACTCCGCTTCCCCTGAAGGAGGACACTTCTGGAACTATGATGTAGTCGTCTACCCGAAAAATAGTACTGGCATACCTTCCCTCCGTAAGGAAATTAGGGAGGCACAAAAGGATACCGGTAAGAACGACGGTTCTGACAACATCTATGACGGCTTTGCACATAACGCCACCGCATCCGCAGGTGATGTCCTTGAGTACCAGATCATCAGCGGCATTCCCACTATTACTTCTAATGCCACAAGCATCTGTACTTGGAATTTTTATGACACCATCAGCGAAGGCATCTCCTATAACAAGTCCCTGAAGGATGTTAAGATCGAGATCTTTACAGATGAGGACTGCACCGATAAAGTAGCTACCTGGCTACAGGACGATGGCCGCTTTACCGTGACCTATTCCTCCGATGACCGTCATATGACGATTGATGTTACTGATATTGGTTTGGAAGAGATCAATGGCAACGCTGAGAATGTCAACGGTAAGCTCTTTGCCAGCTACTCCAACTACACCATGCGCATTACATACTCCGCAACGATCAATTCTGATGCAAGCTTTATCTACGGAGAAAACGGCAACTGTAATGAGGTCGTACTGACCTGGAAGCGCACTTCCTCCGAATACTACGATACCCTCATTGATGATTGCCACGTATTTAGCTTCGGCCTGGATCTGACAAAGCTGTTCAGCGATCTGGATTCCGAGTCCGCAACTGAAATGGATATGTTCAAGCACGTCAAGTTCAAGATCTTCAACGACAACGACGGTTACTGGCTGACTGCAAAGCGTGATGAAGAAACCGGCATCTATTATGTTACCGGCCACGTCACTGAGGAAGCCGATGCAACCATCTTCTACCCTGTTACTGTCGATGGGCAGTTCGGTAAGGTAGTGATCAAAGGCATGGAAGACGATTACTGGAGTCTGTTCGAAGTGGAAACTGCCAATGGCTATACCCTTCTGAAAGACGAAGTCTATGTTGATATCTATGTAGAAGAGAACTACGACCGTATCTGCGATATTTACACCAAGGATGTCTTGGGTGTTCTCCAGAACGACCCCCACTACTGCTTTGGTAATGCACAGCCCATGTCTCTGATTGATGCTGATGGCGGCTACGATCTGCACTTGACTGGCATCCCCCAGGATTATCTGGAGCATTACTTCCTGACCGCTTACGCGGTTGTTGACTATAACGATGTCAATATGGTGGACGATGGTGATTCTTCAAACGCCCTGGCACCTCTGACCATTGTTAACACCAAGGGCTTTGACCTGCCTCAGACTGGTGACAACGGCGTATGGATGTACGGCGTGATTGGAGTCACCATGATGACCGGTGCCCTGATCGTCATTCTTCTTGCATCCAAGAAGAATAAGAAGGAATCCGTACAGCAGTAAAACATATGCCCCGGGGTTCACGCCCCGGGGTTTCCCAAAGGAGTTGCAGACATGAAAAAGAAACTGTTACTGATCTGTATTGCTGTTATTACATTTCTTATGGCAATAGTTATTATGCTCTACCCAATCATCAGCACCATGTATAACGAGCAGCACCAGTCGGAAATCCATACGAATTTCCGTGAACAGGTGGCGCAGGCCGATAATACAGAAAAAGAAACCGCAAAGGCTTTGGCTGTTGCTTACAACGATGCCATAGCCAATAATATACAGCTCACAGAAAGCTTTTCTAAGGATGCACTCCTGTGGGCATCTGAGGACTATAAGAATCAGCTTAATATTGCTGGAAACGGTATTATGGGCTATGTAGAGATTCCCTCAATCAGTGTTAATCTTCCCATTTTTCATGGAACGGAAGATAAAACATTGGAGTATGGAATCGGGCATTTGTTAGGTACTTCCCTGCCTGTCGGAGGCAGCAGCACACATACGGTCTTGACAGGGCATTCCGGAATGGCATCTCAGCGTATGTTTTCAGATTTAGATCAGCTGTCAAAAGGAGATGTGTTTTATCTGGAGGTGTTAGGCGAAAAACTCGCATATCAGGTCGATCAAATCAAAACAGTACTGCCTCACGATACAACTTACCTGGGAATCGAATCCGGCATGGACTATTGCACTTTGATCACCTGCACTCCTTTTGGTGTCAACACCCATAGGCTGCTTGTGAGAGGATCCCG
>JAFQGT010000006.1 GCA_017415425.1 Oscillospiraceae bacterium
CCCGATGCCAAGAATGTCATCTTCCTGTCCGCTGACGCATTCGGCGTTCTGCCTCCCGTTTCCATCCTGACCCCCGAGCAGACCAAGTATTACTTCCTGTCCGGTTTCACCTCCAAGCTGGCCGGCACCGAGCGCGGCATCACCGAGCCCACCCCCACCTTCTCCGCTTGCTTCGGCGCTGCTTTCCTGGAGCTGCACCCCACCAAGTACGGCGAAGAGCTGGTCAAGAAGATGGAGAAGTCCGGCGCAAAGGCTTACCTGGTCAACACCGGCTGGAACGGCACCGGCAAGCGTATCTCCATTAAGGATACCCGCGGCATCATCGACGCCATTCTGGACGGCTCCATCCTGAAGGCCGAGACCAAGAAGATCCCCTACTTCGATTTCGAAGTTCCCACCGCCCTGCCCGGCGTGGACAGCGGCATTCTGGATCCCAGAGATACCTATGCCGATGCTTCTGTCTGGGAAGAGAAGGCAAAGGATCTGGCTGCCCGGTTCGACAAGAACTTCACCAAGTACACCGGCAATGACGACGGCAAGGCTCTGGTCGCTGCAGGCCCCAAGGCTGAGTAATTGGTAACACAACAGCCGGGGAATTTCCCCGGCTGTTTTCACAGAAAAACAATTCATATGTTTAGGAGGAATTACACGATATGGCAAGAAAAGTTCAGTTTGTGGAAACTGTTTTGCGGGATGCCAATCAGTCTCTGATCGCCACCCGTCTGCCCTACGAAAAGTTTGAGCCGATGCTCTCTACCATCGACAAGGCCGGCTACTACGCCGCCGAATGCTGGGGCGGCGCTACCTTTGACGTCTGCCTGCGGTACTTAAATGAGGATCCCTGGGAGCGCCTGCGGAAGATCCGCAAGGCGATGCCCAATACCAAGCTGCAGATGCTGCTGCGGGGTCAGAATGTTCTGGGCTACTCCCACTACCCCGATGATTTTGTGAAGCTGTTCGTAAAAAAGGCCGTGGAAAACGGTATGGATGTGATCCGGATCTTCGACGCCCTCAACGACGTGAAGAATCTGAAGGTGGCAATGGAAGCCACTGTGAATGCCGGCGCCATCGCCTCCGGCACCATCTCCTACACCACCTCCCCCGTCCACACCCACGCAAAGTATGTGGAAATGGTGAAGGAATTGAAGGAAATGGGCGCTACTACGATCTGTATCAAGGATATGGCGGGCATTATGGGTCCCCAGGAGGCTTACGATATGGTCTCCGCCATTAAGGACGCGGTGGATCTGCCCATCGACCTGCACACCCACTCCACCACAGGTCTTGCCTTTATGACCTACCTGAAGGCAGTGGAAGCCGGTGTGGACATCATCGACACCGCCATCTCCCCCTTCTCCGGCGGCACTTCCCAGCCCGCCACCGAGACCATGGCTTACGCTCTGCGTCAGCTGGGTTATGAGGTGGATCTGGACGACGAGTGCACCACCAAGATGAGCGACTACTTCAAGGGCGTTCGTGACGAATTCGTCAAGGACGGCACCCTGATGCCCAAGTCTATGGCTACCGACACCCAGTGCCTGACCTATCAGGTGCCCGGCGGTATGCTCTCCAACCTGCTGAGCCAGCTGAAGCAGATGAACGCTCTGGATAAGTTTGAGGAGGCTCTGGCCGAAACTCCCAAGGTCCGTGCCGATATGGGTTATCCTCCTCTGGTCACCCCCACCTCCCAGATGGTTGGCGTGCAGGCAGTCCGCAATGTGCTGGACGGCCAGCGCTACAAGACCGTCTCTAAGGAGATCAAGGCTTACTGCCGTGGCGAGTACGGCACTACCCCCGCGCCCATCGATGCTGAGATCCAGAAGCAGATTCTGGGTGACGAGCAGCCCCTCACCGGCCGCTACGCCGACTCTCTGGCGCCTGTGGTAGAGGCCACCCGGGAAAAGCTGGGTGATCTTGCTAAGTCCGACGAAGATGTGCTGTCCTACATCGCTTTCCCCAACCTGGCAGAGAAGTTCCTGGAGGAACGGAAAGCCAAGGAAGAAAATGTGGTAACCTACACCATCACCGAAGCATAAGGAGGCGGCGTTATGTTAACTTCCAAACTGCCTGAGCTGTTGCCCATCGGCGATGCCGGCATCATCGCGCTGCTTGGCTACGCCACTGTTTTCTTCGGCATCATTTTGCTGATGGTCGTGGTTATGATTATGGGCAAGCTCTTTATAGCCGCAGAAAACAAAAAGAAAGCCGCTATCCCCGCACCCGCCCCCGCCGCGGAAGAAGCCCCCAAGGCTGCAGCCCCCGGCACCGCAGGTCAACTGAAGCTGCACGATGTAGAATCCAAAACTGCCGCTATGCTTATGGCGATCGTCGCAGACAAAATGGGCAAACCCCTGAACGAATTGCGCTTCATTTCCATTAAGGAGGTAAAGTAAAATGGTATATAAAGTAACACTTAACGGCCGTACTTATGAAGTAGAGGTAGAGTCCGGCAAGGCAATGCTCCTGGATGAGTATGAAGCCATCGCTCCTGCAGCTCCCGCCGCTCCCGCATCTGCTCCTGCCGCTCCCGCAGCTGCACCTGTGGCTGCCGCTGCTCCTGCAGCTCCTGTGGTTACCAGTGCAGGCGAAGCTGTCAAAGCACCGATGCCCGGTACCATTCTGAAGGTCAATGTGACCGCAGGTCAGGCCGTCAAGGAAGGTCAGGTCCTGTGCGTACTGGAAGCTATGAAGATGGAAAACGAAATTATGGCTCCGAAGGCCGGCACCGTCACTCAGGTGATTGTCTCCAAGGGTTCCAGCGTAGATACTGGCGCACCTCTGGTTGTTATTGAGTAAGGAGGCCAGCCAATGATCAATGTTGGTGATATTCTGCTGAACCTGTGGAACAGCTCCGGCTTTGCCGCTCTGTTCTCTGGTTTTATGGCCCAGGGCGGCTGGCAGAACCTGGTGATGCTGGTCATCTCCTGTGTGCTGCTGTATCTGGCCCTTGTGAAAAAGTTTGAGCCCCTGCTGCTTTGCGGAATCGCTTTTGGCTGCCTGCTGACCAACCTGCCCGGCGCGGGCCTGTACAGCCAGGAGCTGTGGACCAACTTTATGACCGAAGGCCACGAAGCCTACCACAGCTACGGCACGATTTTGAAAGAAGGCGGTCTGCTGGATATCTTCTATGTCGGCGTAAAGACCTCCCTGTACCCCTGCCTGATCTTTATGGGCGTTGGCGCGATGACCGACTTCGGCCCTCTGCTGTCCAACCCCAAGAGCCTGCTGCTGGGTGCTGCCGCGCAGCTGGGCGTGTTTGCCGCTTTCTTCGGCGCGATCGCGCTGAATCTGATCTCCCCCGAGATCGGCTTCACCAGTAAGGAAGCCGCTTCCATCGGTATCATCGGTGGCGCAGACGGTCCTACCGCCATCTTCCTGACTTCCAAGCTGGCCCCCCATCTGCTGGGCGCTATCGCAGTGGCAGCCTACTCCTATATGGCGCTGATCCCTATGATCCAGCCTCCCTTTATGAAGCTGCTCACCACCCCCGAACAGCGGAAGATCAAGATGGTCCAAACACGGAATGTGTCCAAAGCTGAAAAGATCGTCTTCCCCATTGTGGTCACTTTGTTTGTGGCGTTGCTGCTGCCGGACACCGCCCCTCTGATCGGCTGCCTGATGCTGGGCAACCTGTTTAAGGAGTGCGGCGTGACTGACCGTCTGTCCGACACCGTGCAGAACGCACTGATGAACATCGTCACCATTCTTCTGTCCACCGCTGTAGGCGCAACAATGGTAGGCTCCAACTTCCTCACCCTGCAGACACTGTCTATCGTTGTGCTGGGCGTGTGCGCCTTCGTTCTGTCTACTGTTGGCGGCCTGCTGGGCGGTCTGGTGATGTGCAAGCTCACCGGCGGCAAGGTCAATCCCCTCATCGGCTCTGCCGGCGTGTCCGCTGTGCCGATGGCTGCCCGAGTAAGTAACCTGGTGGGTCAGAAGTACAACCCCGCAAACTTCCTGTTGATGCACGCTATGGGTCCCAACGTGGCCGGCGTCATCGGCTCTGCCATCGCCGCAGGCTTCCTGCTGAGCGTATTTGGATAACAAACAGATCCCTCCTGCCGGGTGGCAGGGGGGATTTTTTATTTGAAAATTAACCAACCCTTGCAGGGGCTTTTATCGCTCGTTCGTACCCCTGTATGTCATCCTGAGCAAGCCGCAGGCGCGTCGAAGGATCTTCGCAGTGTAGTGACCCTTGCAATATAATCGGTGCGAGGTTTCTTCGACTGCGTGCTTTGCACTCCGCTCAGAATGACGCGGAGGGTGGTTGTTTCCGGAGATTGCCACGCTGCTGCGCGGCTCGCAATGACATTGTAGGTGATACCCTTTCTGCAAACCCACAGCGCACAGATGTTTTCACTCGGAAGACCATCTCCCCGGAATGTATAATTTGTTAAGAAAATCTTCTGTTTTTGCAATAATTCACGCAATATTCATAATTAAAAGCTTGACTTTTCGCATTTTTCTAGTATGATATGTGAGGTTCGTATGTAACAAATATTTTTAAGAAAATGGAGTAATGAAATGAAGACTAATCTGACTCGTATGTTTGCTCTGGTGCTGGCTCTGGTTATGGTTCTGTCTGTGTTCGCAGCTTGCGGCAACAAGACTCCCGACCCCACCGATCCCACCAAGGGCAATGATGCAACCACCGGCACCGACGCCACCGACGCTACTGACGCTACCGATGCTACCGGCGGCGACACCACCGAGACCAGTATGATCACCTTCTTCTCTCTGAGCTACGGTGAAAACTACGAAAATGTAACCGTCCTGAGCGCTTCTATGATGGACGAGACCACCGCTTCCTTCGATTACATGGGCACCATCCGCAAGGTTGGCAACCTGGACATCGCTGCTCTGGAGACCCTGACCGCAGAGTTCAACAAGACTGGTCTGGCTGCTCTGAACGGCCAGGATGTTTACGACGAGGGCGAAGCCAACGGCTCTATGTACATTGAGTTTGCAGACGGCACCGCTATTTCTGTCAGCTACTCCGGCACTTCTCTGCCCGAGGCTTACACCACCGGCTTTGCTGCTATGGAAGCTTGCTTCCAGACTCTGACCGCTGAGATGCCCGATTATGTTCCTCAGGCTTCCGTGATGGGCGAAGTGGATGCTGACCGTCTGGCTGCTATCCAGGAAGTTCTGAACAACTCCGGCATTCCCAACTTGGACGGCCTGGCAATCACAGATGTTGCTTTGGACGAGAACTTCAGCTACAGCACCGGCCTGACCTCCACCGATGGCATCACCGGCGGCTCCCTGTGCTCCGCTATGATGATGACCACCGCTTACTCCTTCGTGGTTGTGACCGTTGATGACGAGAGCAAGATCGACGCTGTCCGCGCAGACTTCGAAAACAGCCTTGACTGGGGCAAGTGGGTTTGCGTTGCTCCCACCGACGCTGTGATCGCTCAGAAGGGCAACCTGGTTCTGTGCGTGATGGGCGCTGACGAGCTGTTCTCTATGACCAAGACCTCCATCGAGGCTGCCGGTTGGGAGAACCTGGCTACCTTCGAAAACCCCGAGCGCTAATTGCTAACCAAATAAAAAGTACCCCCGCAAAGCATAAGCTTTGCGGGGGTTTTCTTATTTCAACCGTTTTTCCAATGTGTGACTGCTTAAAGCCGTCAGATGCACGCGGTGCAAGCCGTACTCAGCGGTGACCACAAAGGACTTGGGCAGATCATCGCAGGGTACCACTTCGCCCTGCTTCTCCGCTTTGCTCAAGAATTCCCGGGTGCGCTTGGAGGTGGAGGTGTTATCCATATCGAAGATGCCCACCAGGGATCGCTCCCGCACCGCCATATCATTGCCGATGGATAGATACATACAGACCTCCGCTATTTTTTGTACTGGGCGACAGCCAGTTCGTCGCAGCGGTTGTTCATCGGGTTATCCGCGTGACCCTTGACCCAGTGGTAACGCATTTGGTGCTTAACCGTCAATTCCAGCAGCTGTTCCCACAGGTCGGGATTTAAGGCCGGCTTTTTGTCAGACTTCACCCAGCCTTTTTTTTGCCAGGATTCTGCCCAGCCTTTCTCCAGACCGTCGATCACATACTTGGAATCGGAATACAACTCCACGATGCAGGGCTCTTTCAGAGCAGACAGCCCCTCGATCACAGCGGTCAGCTCCATTCGGTTGTTGGTGGTGGAGTCCTCACCGCCGGAAAGCTCTTTGCGTACGCCATTCCATTCCAGGATCGCGCCCCAACCGCCGGGGCCGGGGTTGCCGGAGCAAGCCCCGTCGGTATACAGCGTCACGGTCTTCATTCTTCCGTTTCCTCTTCACCGTCAACCCGCTCGATGGACACCAGCCGGTTGCCCTCTTCGATGCGCATAATGATGACGCCCTGCACATCCCGCTTGTAGATGTTGATGCCCGCGGCCTTCACGCGGATAATAACGCCGCCGTTTTCGATCAGCATCACATCGTCATTTTCCGCCACCACACGGCAGCCGGCTACCACACCGGTCTTGGGGGTAATGTTGTAGTTCTTCAGACCCTTACCGCCACGGCTCTGGGGGATCTTCTCGCCGCCTGGACCGGTACGCAGGTATTCGGTCAGCTCAGTACGCTTACCGAAGCCGTTCTCTGTGACCGTCAACAGGGTCTTGCCTTCTTCCACCTTCTCGGCACCGATGACGCAGTCATCGCCGGTCAGCTGGATGCCCCGCACGCCCACGGCGTCACGGCCCATCGGCCGCACATCGTTTTCGTTGAAGCAGATGGCCATACCCTGCCGGGTTGCCAGAATGATGTTATCGTCACCGTTTGTCCGGATCACGTTGATCAGCTGATCACCCTCTTCCAGGGTGATGGCCCGGATGCCGGTCTTCCGGCGGGTATTGAGGGCGATGAAGGGGATCCGCTTGACCGTGCCGTAACGGGTACACATCATCAGATATTCGTGTTCAAAGAACTCCCGGGTGATCACCATCGCGGTGACATACTCCCCCGCCTCCAGAGGCAGGATGTTCACCATCGCAGTACCCCGGGCAGTTCTGCCGGCCTCGGGGATCTGATAACCCTTCCGGTGATGGACACGGCCCATATTGGTAAAGAACAGCAGATGATCGTGGGTGGAGGCCACATACAGGCTCTTCACATAGTCCTCATCCTTCAGGTTCTGGGCGTTGACGCCACGACCACCCCGGCTCTGGGTCCGGTAGGTGTCCACAGGCATCCGCTTCACATAGCCGTGACGGGAAATGGTGAAGACGCAGGTCTCCTCCTCGATGAGATCCTCAATGTCGATCTCATCCTCGATATCCTGGATCTCGGTCTTCCGGTCATCGCCGAACTTGTCCCGGATCACCAGCAGTTCCTCCCGCAGGACAGCCTGCAGCTTGGAAGAATCACCCAGCAACTCCAGATAATAAGCGATTTTTTCCTGCAGTTCCTTGTACTCGGTTTCCAATTTTTCCCTGTCCAGACCCTGGAGGGCCTTCAGGCGCATATCCAGGATGGCCTGGGCCTGCACCTCGTCCAAACCAAACCGCTCACACAGGCGCTCCTTGGCGTCGTCGTAGGCAGAGCGGATGATGCGGATCACTTCATCGATGTTATCCTGGGCAATGATCAGACCCTCCAACAGGTGGGCCCGCTCCCTTGCCTTTTTCAGATCGAATTCCGTACGGCGGGTGAGCACTTCCATCTGGAATGCCAAATATTCGTCCAGAATCTGCCGCAGGGACAGGATTCTGGGCTGCTTCTGGTCGTCCACCAGCGCCAGCATAATGATACCGAAGGTGCTCTGCAGTGCAGTCTGCTTAAACAGGTTGTTCAGCACTACCTGGGGATTGGCGTCCTTTTTCAGTTCGATGACCATCCGCATACCGTTGCGGTCGGACTCATCCCGCAGGTCGGAGATGCCTTCCAGCTTCTTCTCGTGGACCTGCTCGGCGATTTTGCGGACCAGCTCACTTTTATTCACCTGATAGGGCAGCTCCGTAACCACGATCCGGACCCGGTCAGCGCCAAACTCCTCAAATTCCGTCCGGGCGCGGACTACCACCTTGCCACGGCCGGTGGCGTAGGCGGCGCGGATGCCGCTGCGGCCCATAATAATGCCGCCGGTTGGGAAATCCGGGCCGGAGATATGTTCCATCAGATCGATGGCAGTGATCTCAGGATCATCCAGCACTGCCACGCAGGCGTTGATGACCTCCCGCAGATTATGAGGCGGGATATTGGTGGCCATACCCACGGCAATACCGTTAGAGCCGTTTACCAACAGATTGGGGAATCGGCTGGGCAGCACTCTGGGTTCTTTCCGGGTCTCATCGAAGTTGGGATCCCAGTTGACGGTATCCTTATCAATATCCCGCAGCATTTCGTCGGACAGCTTGTCCAGACGGGCTTCAGTATACCGGTAGGCAGCCGCGGGGTTACCGTCGATGTCACCGAAGTTACCTTGACCGTCCACCAAGGGGTACCGCATAGAGAAGTCCTGAGCCAGACGCACCATCGCATCGTAAACAGAGGCGTCGCCGTGGGGATGGTAACGACCCAGCACGTCACCGACGCTGGTAACGGACTTTTTGTATTTTTTGTCGTGGGTGAGACCGCTCTCATACATCGTATACAGGATGCGGCGGTGAACCGGCTTCAAACCGTCCCGCACATCCGGCAGGGCGCGGCCCACGATGACACTCATAGCGTACTCGATATAGGATTTTTCCATCTCTTCCACCAAGTTGGACTCGGTGATGATCTGATGCGGGAAGAGGATATCCTCCGGTTTATAATTGCGGTTATGCTTTGCCATACAGTGTCACCTCCTCAGATGTCAATATTGATGGCATACTTCGCGTTGCGTTCGATCCATTCCTTACGGGGTTCTACCTGCTCGCCCATCAAAACAGTAAAGATCTCGTCCGCCCGGCGAGCATCGTCCAAGGTGATTCGGCGCAGGGTGCGGGTATCGGGATTCATCGTGGTATCCCACAGTTCTTCCTTATTCATTTCACCCAGACCCTTGTAACGCTGGATCTCGATCTTTGCGTTGCTTTCGCCCCGCATTTCTGCGGAAATACGATCCCGCTCTTCGTCTGAATAGGCTACCCGCTCCGTCTTGCCCCGCTTCAGCTTGTACAGAGGAGGCACGGCAGAGTATACGAAGCCGTTGTCGATCAAGGGACGCATATACCGGAAGAAGAAGGTCAGAAGCAGGGTGCGGATATGAGCACCGTCCACGTCCGCATCGGACATAATAATGATCTTGTGATAGCGGAGCTTTTCAATATTGAAATCCTCACCGATACCGCCGCCCAGCGCCGCGATCAGCGGAGAGAGCTTATCGTTGCCGTAGACCTTGTCCTGTCTTGCCTTTTCCACGTTGAGCATTTTGCCCCACATTGCCAGAATGGCCTGGAAACGGGAATCTCTGCCGCCGATGGCAGAGCCTGCGGCGGAGTCACCCTCGACGATGTAGATTTCACATAAGGAGGGGTCTTTCTCGTTGCAGTCTTTCAGCTTGTCGGGCATACCGCCGGATTCCAAACCCGTCTTGCGGCGGGCATTTTCTCTCGCCTTCCGGGCGGCTTCTCTGGCTCGGTTGGCCATCATAGCCTTTTCCAGAATGATCTTGGCGGTGGCAGGATGCTCCTCGAAATAGGTGGTGAGCTGATCGTTTACCACCTGGTCCACCAAGGTCCGGATATAGGCATTACCCAGCTTGGCCTTGGTCTGACCCTCGAACTGAGCGTCGGTGAGCTTGACGGAGATAATGGCGGTGATACCTTCCCGGCAGTCCTCGCCGGTGACCTTATCTTCGCCCTTGATGATACCGTTTTTCACACCGTAGTTGTTCAGCACACGGGTCAGCGCGGTCTTAAAGCCGGTCTCGTGCATACCGCCCTCGGGGGTGCGAACATCGTTGGCAAAGGACTGCAGGGACTCATTGTAGCCGTCGTTATATTGAATGGCGATCTCCGCGGAGGCATCGTCCTTGGCGCCTACCATATAGATCACATCCTGGTGGATGACGGTCTTGTGCCGGTTGGACCAGGTGGCAAACTCCCGAATACCACCCTCATAGCACATCGTCTCGGAGACAGGCTCATCACCCCGGTCATCAGTAATGGTGATGGACAAACCTGCATTCAGGAATGCCTCCTCCCTCATCCGCTCGTGGAGGATCTCATAGCTGTAGACAGTCTCATCGAACATCTCCGGATCCGGCTGGAATGTGACCTCCGTGCCGGTTTTTTCCGTGGTGCCGACCACCGTCATTTCCTGAACGATCTGGCCACGGGAGAACTGCATCTGATAGATCTTGCCGTTTTTGTAGACTCTGGCCGTCAGACTCTGGGACAGCGCATTCACAACCGACGCACCCACGCCGTGGAGGCCGCCGGAGACCTTATAACCGCCACCGCCGAACTTACCGCCGGCGTGCAGTACGGTGAAAACAACTTCCAGAGCGGGTTTGCCGGTCTGGGGCTGAATATCCACCGGGATACCACGACCGTCATCGGTAACGGTGATGGAGTTACCGGGGTTGATGGTTACAGTAATATGCTTACAGTAGCCGGCCAACGCCTCATCGATGGAGTTATCCACGATCTCATACACCAGATGGTGCAAACCGCTGGAAGAGGTAGAGCCGATATACATACCGGGGCGCTTCCTCACTGCCTCCAGACCTTCCAACACCTGGATCTGTTCGCCGCCGTATTCTTGTGTTACCTTGGTTTCTTCAGACATAAATCGTCCTCCTGACGCTTCACTGGTCATTTCTCAATTTTCCGTTCCCTATTTCTATGGTTTTTCCTAATTTGGTAAATCTGCCCGGTTCGCAGCAGGTGATAACCACCTGTCCCTCCCGGATCTGATTCAGTACAAAGTCCTGCCGGCCGGGATCCAGCTCGGAAAGAACATCGTCCAGAAGCAATACCGGGTATTCTCCACTTTCTTTTTGCATCAGTTCCCGCTGGGCCAGCTTCAAACTGATGGCAGCCGTCCGCACCTGTCCCTGTGAGCCAAAGGCTTTCAAAGAAATACCGGAAAGGTCTACATCAAAATCGTCCTTGTGGGGGCCGGTCAAACAGGAGCTGCTTTCCAGCTCCGCCCGGTAATGGCTTTGCAGATGCTCCTGCAGCTGCCCCTCCAGCGTAGCAACCGGCGCAAAGGGGTCTGTTACTGTGGAAACAGTGCGGTATTGCAGAGAGAATTCCTCCACTCCACCAGAAAAGTGATGATGAAATTCCGCCGCCTCCCGACCCAAGCCGGCAAAAAACCTTGCCCGGTAGGAAATCAGAAGCGCTCCCACCTGGCACAGCCGGGTATTGTACTCCGGCAGGATCTCCAACAGGGCGGGATTTTCATAGCGGTCTTTTAGAATCCTATTTTTCTGTTCCAGAATACGGTTATATTCGTTCAGCGCAGCCTCGTAATTGGGCCGCATTTGACTCAGTGCCTGGTCGCACAACCGCCGCCGGGGAGATGCTCCGGATTTTAGAACCATCAGATCTTCCGGGCAGAACAGAACCGTCTGCAAAACACCGGCGATTTCCCCGGTGGTCTTTTTCTTAGCGCCGTTGCGGTAGATCTGTCGGGGTCGGGCGTTTGAAAACAGCACCCAGCGCAGATTTTGTTCCCGCTCCTGAGATAAAATATCTCCCTCTAAATCTGCGAAATCGCAGCCAAACCGGACCAATTCACTGGTTTTTTGCGCCCGGAAGCTCCTTCCGGAACCCAGATAGCTGACCGCCTCCAGCAGATTGGTCTTTCCCTGGGCGTTGCGACCTACGATCAGATTCACACCCGGGTCAAAATCCACAGACATATTTTCATAATTACGGAAATTCCGCAGCCGAATATTATTCAGCTTCATTGGCACACATGCGGTAGTTGCCGCCCATAAAGGAGAAGGTGTCGCCGGGATAGAGCTTTTTGCCCCGCATCGTGCAGACTTCTCCGTTTACCTTTACTTGACCTTCCAATATCAGCTGTTTGGCTTCGCCGCCGGAGTAGACCACATTGGCATATTTCATTGCGTCCTGCAGCTTGATAAATTCCGTGTGGATCACAACATCCACTGTATTGTCTTTCTTTTTGACTGGTACTTTCATAATGGCTCCTTATTTAGCCGTTTTTGATCCGCACAGGCAGAACCATATAAGCAAAATCCTGCTTTTCATCCACGGGAGTCAGTACGATGGGGCTGAGACTATTGGTCAGTTCCAGACATACTTCATCAGAAGGAACAGCCCGCAGGGCATCTGCCAGATAGCGGACATTGAAACCAATCTCCAATTCCTTACCGTCACCGGCAATGGTGCAGCGGTCTTCCGCCGCGCCGATGGTGGTATTGGTCCGCAGCAGAAGCTCCTGGTTGGAGAAAATGCAGCGCACAGGACTCTTATACTTTTCCGATACAATCAGACCCACACGCTCAATAGAAGAAGAAAAGTCGGAAACGTGAGTCACCAATTTCACCGGGCAGCCAGTGGGAACCACCTTCCGCCAGTCCAGAAAATCTCCCTCCAGCAGACGGCAGATCAGCGTAGCATCCCCTATCTGGAATAAAATGTGCTTATTTCCCAGAGTCAGCTCCACAGAGTCGTCGCTGTCCTGCAAAATCTTTTCCACTTCCTTCAGTCCTTGAGAAGGAACGACAAAGGCAATATTCCAGCGGACAGCCTCTTCAAAGTGGTGGGTACGTCTTGCCAGACGGAAACCGTCCACCGCAATGGCAGATATTTTATCTTCTTCCACTTCAAACTTAACGCCTGTGTGAATAGGACGGCCCTGATTTTCAGAAACAGCGAAAATCGTGCCGTTGATCAGCTCCTTGAGGGCCTTCTGGGGAATGCGGATGCTCTTTCCGTCACCTACATCCGGCAGTTCCGGATAATCATCGGCAGACTCAGCAGAAATGGTGAAAGAGGCGTAACCCGCCCGGATGGATACCTTGTAATTGTCGTCTACCACCACGGTGACAGGGCCTTCCGGCAGACGGCGGATAATATCGCCGAACAGCTTTGCTGGCAGAACGCACTGACCGATGTCAGATACCTCTGCATCGATCAGATAGGTGATGGCGGTTTCCATATTGTAGCCGGTCAGGCTCAGACCGTTACCGGCCTTGCAAAGGATGCCTTCAATGGAGGAAAGGGTGCTCTTCTGTGCTACGGTACGGCCGGTAATATTCAGACCGGTCACTAACATATTTTTTTCACAGGTAAAACGCATTGGTCGAACCTTCTTTCTTGTAATATTAAAATATAAATATAAAAATAGATAAATTAGGTAGTAATAACAGCAGTAGTACGAAAATATGTGGAAAAGTGTATTTTGTCTTAGGGGGACAACACGTTTTTATTCACAGGCAGATTGTGAAATATGGGGAATTTATTAACAGCAGAAAATGAGAAACTTTTGAGATAAATTTCTCCACAAAAATTCTTTCCACATTCCACAGAACCTGTTTATAAATTTACAGGCAGGAATTGATGTTTGCTGTGATGTCGCGGATGTGGTTTTGCAGGTTGCTGTCACCGCCATTCAGGGATTGTTCCACTTTTTTGATGGAGTACAGCACAGTGGAGTGGTCCTTATTCAGCTCCTTGCCAATATCCGGGGTAGAAAGATTTGTCAGCTTCCGGATCAGATAGATGGCAACCTGTCGGGCTTCTGCTGTGCCCTTGTTTTTCAGCGTACCGCGGAGGGTGGACTCGTCCACAGAGTAGAACTTACATACCTGATTGATGATCAGATTCGGGGTGGGCAGGGTGTTGCCCTCGGACTTGAACATATCGTCGATGGCCCGGGAGATATTGGGCAGATCCAGAGGCATATTGTTTAGGTCCCTATAGGCCATAATCTTTTTGACAGTGCCCTCGATCTGCCGCACATTGTTGGTCACATTTACAGCAATGTAGTTGCAGACTTCATCGGAAAGATCCAGACCAAGAGAAGCGGCTTTTGTTTTGATGATGGCCATACGGGTCTCATAATCCGGCGCCTCAATGGAGGCCAGTAGGCCCCATTCAAAACGGGTGCGCAGACGGTCTTCCAGAGTGAGCATATCACCGGGCTTCCGGTCGGAGGTCATAACGATCTGCTTATGCTCCTCGTAGAGTTTGTTAAAGGTGTGGAAGAATTCTTCCTGGGTAGAATCCTTACCGGCGATGAACTGAATATCGTCGATGAGGAAGAGGTCTGCTTCCCGATATTTACTGCGGAACTCAATGTTTTTACCGGTCTGAATGGCGTCGATCAGCTCGTTGGTAAACTGATCGCCTTTGATATACACCACGTTGGTTTCCGGGTTGATCTTGCGGATGCCGTTGGCAATGGCGTACAAAAGGTGGGTCTTACCCACGCCGGGAGGGCCGTAAATAAACAGGGGATTATAAGCCTGACCGGGGGTGTTGGTTACTGCGATGGCTGCGCCGTGGGCAAACCGATTGGAAGGACCTACCACAAAGTTGTCAAAGTTGAACTGGGGATTAAAGTCCATAGTATTGGCTCGGATTTCTTTATTCTGGTAGGCCTGTAGTTCCTGATCGCCGTAGACCACCAGCTTGGCATCGGAATTGAAAATTTCTTTCAGAGCGTCGTGGATATACTCGGTGCAGCGGCGGCGAATGATATCCCGACGAAAATCGGATGCGGAATACAAAATGAGATTCTCCTCATTCAGTTCCACAACTTCGGCATCGTCGAACCAGGCCGACACGGTAACGGCACCCAGCCGCTCCTCCATATGGCCCAGAACCTTTGCCCAAACATAGGCAGATGAAAACATTGTTTCAGACTCCTTTCTCTACTACAAAAACTCAAAATTTTTCGGAATTTTTGCCGAAAAATGAGTACAGCTTTTCACCGTAAATTTTAACATAGAATCCCATAAAAAACAAGGCTTTTTTCCACACATACAATTAAAAAAAAGATATGGGAAAAAAACCTTGATCAGTATGAAATTCTCGGTGGTCTATAACCATCTTTCAGCAATATGATCATATCACACTTTTCCGTAAAAATCTTCCCAACATTTTCCCAACCTGAAAACCCTGTTTTTTCGCTGTTTTTGCCCTAGGAAGGGGAAAAACGCGGTGTTAATAAATCGTAAAATCTACGTCATTTCGGTTGCAATTGAGAAAAAAGAGAAATATAATAATAAAAAGTTTTTCAAAAGGTGGATACTATGAACAGAATCAAATACTGGTTACAAAATTTAGGCGCAAAGCTGGGCGCCGGGTTACGGCATTTTATGCTGGGCCGTTACGGCACGGATAAACTGAATACTGTCATTCTCATCAGCGGTGTGATTGCCAGCCTGCTGAGTATGTTTATTAAAATTCCGGTGGTAAATCTGATTCTTACGGTGATCTCCTACGCCTTGATGATATGGGCAATCTACCGGATGCTGTCCCGGAATACCTACAAGCGATATCAGGAGAACCGGAAATTCCTCCGGCTGAAAGAGCGGCTGAAGGACAAGCAGCACCGCTACTTTGGCTGCCCCCGGTGCCGCCAGCAGGTGCGAGTACCCAGAGGAAAGGGGAAAATCTCCATCACCTGTCCCAAGTGCGGCGAAAAGTTTATCAAGAAAACATAAAAAGCCATAAGCACATTTCCGGAAAGGATTGCCCAAATATGAAACATAAAATCTTGCAGTATGATCCTTCTCTGCTGCCTTATAAAAAAGACATCGACCTGCGAATGAATCGCTATGCCCAGAAGCTGAACCAACTGTTGGGAACAGACGAAACCCTTTGCGACTTTGCCAACGGTCACAAATACTTCGGTTTTCACAAGACGGCAGACGGCTGGTACTACCGGGAATGGGCTCCAGCGGCGGAAGCACTGTATCTGACCGGCGACTTCTGCAACTGGGATCGGTATGCCTATCCGCTGAACAGGCTGGAAAACGGCGTGTTTGAGCTGTTTTTACCGGGGCAGGATACCCTGCGCGACGGTATGACCGTGATGTCGGTGGTGGTACACCAGGGACAGGAGCTGGAGCGGATCCCTCTGTATGCCAAGCGGGTGGTGCAAAACCCCGTGGACTACAGCTGGAATGCTGTGATCTACGATCCGGAAAAACCCTTCCAATGGACGGATGCCGGCTTTAAGCCCAAGAAAAAGCTGTTTATTTACGAGTGCCATATCGGTATGGCTCAGGAGGAGGGCAAGGTGGGATCTTATGAGGAATTCCGCACCAACATCCTACCAAGAATCCAAAAACTGGGCTACAACACCCTTCAGATTATGGCCATTATGGAGCATCCCTACTATGCCTCTTTTGGCTATCAGGTGACCAATTTCTTTGCGCCTTCTTCCCGGTTCGGTCGGCCCGAGGAGCTGAAAAAGCTCATCGATACCGCCCACGCTATGGGTATCTCCGTTTTGCTGGACGTGGTACATTCCCACGCCTGTAGGAACACCCGGGAGGGCATCAACGAGTTTGACGGGACGGACTACCAGTTCTTCCACGGAGGAGAAAAAGGTAACCACCCCGCCTGGAACACCAAGTGCTTCAATTACGACAAAAACGAAGTGATCCACTTCCTGCTGTCCAATCTGAAATACTGGCTGGAAGAATATCATTTCGACGGCTTCCGCTTTGATGGGGTCACCTCAATGCTCTACCACGATCACGGTCTGGGCGTGGCATTCACCGACCAGAGCAAGTATTTCTCAATGAACACCGATGTGGAAGCGGTGACCTATTTGCAGCTGGCAACCACCTTGACCCGGCAGGTAAAGAACGATGTGATACTCATTGCCGAGGACACCTCTGCCATTCCCGGTCTGTGTTTGAGCGTTGAAGATGGCGGCATTGGTTTTGACTATCGGTTGGCGATGGGTGAACCGGATATGTGGATCCGGCTGCTGAAGGAAGTATCCGACCAGGATTGGGACATCAATAACATCTATTATGAGCTCACCGTCCGCCGCCCCCGGGAGAAGGTCATCGGCTACTGTGAATCCCACGACCAGGCGCTGGTGGGGGACAAGACCCTGATGTTCCGCCTGTGCGACAGGGAAATGTACACAGCTATGGGGAAGGACAGTCAGAATCTCACCATCGACCGGGGTATGGCTTTGCACAAAATGCTGCGGTTGATCACGATGACTTTAGGTGGCGACGGGTATCTGACCTTTATGGGTAACGAATTCGGTCACCCGGAGTGGATCGACTTCCCCCGGGAGGGAAATGGCTGGAGCTATCACTACTGCCGCCGGCAGTGGTCTCTGGCAGACGATGAGAAGCTCCGCTATTCTTACTTAAATGCCTTCGAAAAGGCCGCTGTAAAACTGTGCAAGTCCTGCCGTGCGTTCCATAGCCGGGATGTGCAGCTGCAGCTGCATAACGGGGAAAAGACGGTGGTGTACAAAAAGGGCGGCGGCGTGTTTGTCTTTAATTTCCATCCCACCGAGTCCTACGACGGCTATTTTGTAAAGATGCCGGAGGCGGGAGAGTATGATGTTGTTGTGTCAACCGACGATTTCTGTTTCGGTGGATTTGGACGGGTGTTTCATCAGCGCTACACCGCTACGCTCCAGAAGGACGGCAGGATCGGTTTTCGCCTGTACCTGCCCAGCCGCACCGCCCTGGTGCTGAAAAAAGTGGGAAAAAGCAATTGAAAAGGTAGAGGCGTCTTGTGATTCGCCCGGCAAGAAAAGAAACAGGCGTGTTGCATTTTTGCAACACGCCTGTGTTTTTATCGGTTTTTACCCAGGAAGAACAGCGCCAGAGTGCCGGGACCGGAGTGGGAGCCGATCACCGCGCCTACATAGTAGATCATCACATTCTTCACGCCGTAGAGCTCTTTTACCAGCTTCTCCAGATGCTGGGCGTCTTCCATACAGTCGCCGTGACAAATGAAGACGGTATCGTTCTCACCGGGAAGACCCAGCTCGCCCATCTTCTTGGCAAGGGCTTCAATGGAGGCTTTTCTGCCACGGGTCTTGGAAACGTTGATCAGATGGCCTTGGTCATCCACGTGGAGGACCGGCTTGATCTGCAGCATCGTTCCCACCAGGGCGGTAGCCGCGCTGACCCGTCCGCCCCGCTTCAGATACATCAGATCATCTACGGTGAACCAGTGACACAGATTGTATTTGCGTTCCTCACACCAGTTGGTCAGATCGTCCAAAGACAGACCTGCGTCCCGCTTTTGGCAGGCGTAATAGACCAAAAGACCCTGACCCAGAGAGGCGCACAGAGTGTCCACAACACGGATGGTCCGGTCGGGGTAGGTTTCCATCAGTTCGCTTGCGGCGATCACGGCGCTTTGGTAGGTGGTGGAAAGACCGGAGGAGAATGCCAGAACCAGCACATCCTCACCGGATTTCACAACGGGCTCAATGACCTCCTGCCAGCCGGTGGGGTTCACCGCGGAGGTGGAAGCGGTTTCTCCGGCCCGCAGACCGGCAAACATATCCTTCAGCCACTGCTCCGAATAAGAGGAGACTGCCTGGCCCTGAAAATTCACACTCAGAGGGACTACGGACAGATCCAGTTCCTCATACATAGACTGGGGAAAGTCACAACAGGTATCGGTGACGATGCGATAAGACATAAGATACGCTCCTTAAAAAATGCTTTACAGCGACTGCTCGCTGGACTATAATATTGAACGAAAACATCATACAAAAGAAATGGGAAAAAGTCATCCCCCGGCGGGAAGAAATCCTCAAAAACGGCGCTCCCCGGGGTAGAATCCGCAACTCTACTGGCAGTAGAGTTGCGAAAATGTGCGAAAAACGGAGGTGTTTTTCTGTGACAAGGCTGTTTTTGCGATTGTTTGTGAAGAATTACCAAGAAAAGGAAAATCCCGGTGTCCGCGCCCGGGTGGGAAAGCTCTCCGGCTTGGTGGGCATTTTTTGCAACGTATTGCTGTGCGTCGGCAAGCTGATGGTAGGCGCGATCTCCGGCTCTGTGTCCATTACTGCAGACGCAATGAACAATTTATCCGACGCCGCATCTTCCGTTGTGACCCTCATCGGCTTCAAGCTGGCGGAGCGTCCGGCGGACGAAGATCACCCCTACGGTCACGCCCGGTATGAGTATCTGTCCGGTCTTGCGGTTGCGGCGCTGATCTTGATCATCGGCTTCGAGCTGGGAAAAACCTCTGTGGAAAAGATCCTTCACCCTGCGGCTGTGGCGTTCTCCGCTCCTCTGGTGATCGTGCTGGTAGGCTCGATCCTGGTGAAGCTGTGGATGTTTGTGTTCAACCGGTACTTAGGCAGGCATATCAGCTCCGGCGCGCTACTGGCTACCGCCGCCGACAGCCGAAACGATGTGATCTCCACCGGCGCGGTGTTGATCGCCGCCATTTTCGAGGGATTCACCGGTTATAAGGTGGACGGCTTTATGGGTCTGGCTGTGGCTTTCTTTATTTTGTACAGCGGTGTCCAGATGGCAAAGGAAACCATCAGCCCTCTGCTGGGCGAGTCCGCCAGTCCCGAACTGCAAAAAAGCATCGTCAGCGCCATATCCCAAGAGGAATCGGTGCTGGGTTACCACGATCTGATGGTCCACGATTACGGCCCCGGTCAGCGGTTTGCCTCGATGCACGTGGAGATGGATCAGGAGCAGGATGCCCTGGTCTGCCACGAGCTGATCGACAGCCTGGAGCGCAAGTGCCTCCGGGAAATGGGGGTACATTTGGTGATCCACTACGATCCGGTGGTGGTGGGAGATGAAAAGCTGGACGAAATGCGGCAGTTTTTGCAGCAGAGTCTTTTTGAGTATCACGAAAGGCTATCTCTCCACGATTTTCGTATGGTGCAGGGTAAAAAGCACATCAATCTGATTTTCGACATTGCCTTACCCCAGGAGTTGCGGGGGCAGGAAAAGGCCATTAAGGCCCATATGCAAAACGCCCTGGCCCAGAAGGACCAGAGCGAGTATCATTTGGTGGTGACCTTTGACCCGGAGGCCTTTAATCAGCACTGAATTTTTTACCGGAAACCATCAGCAGGCAGGCCCACAGGAACAGGCCCAGCGCCCAATACTGGATGCAGACCATCGGCGCGGTGAACATCACCAGCAGCACGTGGAGCACAAGACCTGCCTGGCTGGTCAGATTTACTGACAACAGGTTCAGCACCAGCAGCACCAGCGCCAAAATCAATACGACCAAACTGATCAGCCGCAGGATCTTCAAGGTCCTGCGGTCCTTTTCTTTCCACGCCTGCCAGACAAGGACCGCCGGCGGCAGAAAGAAGAGGATGCCGGTGAGCACCAACATAAATTTACCAAAGCCGTAGGCCTCGTCCACAAAACCCAGGCCCACACACAAGCAATAAAGCACAGCCCACAGGCTGTAAAGCAGGGATTTTTTCATAAAGCGCTCCTTTTGACAGGTTCTTTTTGTATTTTACCCCAAACCGGGAAAAATGGCAAGGAAAATCCGCATTGTCAAAAAAAACTGGACAGGCAGGGAAAGTACTGGTATAATATATAAAACTATGGATACAAGGAGGGCGTTTTTTATGAAATGTCCGTTTTGTGGAGATCAAGAGAGCAAGGTAGTGGATTCCCGTCACTCGGAGGACGGTCAGAGTATCCGCCGCCGCAGAGAGTGTCTTGCCTGCCAGCGCCGGTTCACCACCTATGAGATCGTGGAGAGCCTGCCTATCATCGTGGTGAAGCGAGACGGCAGCCGCCAGGCCTTTGACCGGAACAAGATCCTTAATTCTATGGTTCGCGCTTTCGATAAGCGGCAGGTGGCGGTCTCTGATCTGGATCGGATCACCACTGAGATCGAGCAGACCATTCAAAACACCCTGGAGCGGGAAGTGACCACCGACGCCATCGGTCAGATGGTTATGGAGCGGATCAAGCCTCTGGACGAAGTGGCCTACATCCGGTTCGCATCTGTGTACCGCCGGTTCCAGGATGTGCGCAGCTTCATCCACGAGATCGAGAAATTCCTGGAGGAGCAATAAGGAGTTTACCCTATGGAGATCATTACAAAGATATTTGATTTCGACTTTGCGACCCTGGTACCGGATTTGTCCCCTATATTGGATAATGTGGTTACCATTATGCGGGTGGCGATACTGGCGGGTCCGATTCTGCTGCTGGTGATGGGGCTTATGTATCTGCTGATTGTCCCCAAGGAAGCCAACCATTGGATGGGCTACCGTACATATTTCGGTATGGGCAGCGTACAGGCCTGGAACTGCACCCAGAAGATCGCGGGCTATACATTCAGCGGTCTGGGACTTGTGCTGCTGATCGTTATGCTGGTGGTGTCCGGCAGTTTTGCGAAGATGGAGCAAAACCAGCTGGTGACCGCGGCGGCAAAAAGCCTTCTGTGGCAGGCGGGGCTGGTGATCTTGGCCCGGCTGGTGGTGAGCCTTGCGGTCACCATTCTGTTTGACAGAAAGGGCGAGCGCCGTAAATAAATTCATAACCGCCGGTCTTGTACCGGCGGTTTTTTTGTGCTATCATAAGGAAAACACGCTGCAGGAGGTCTGCTATGGAAATTCGTTTTGCCAGGACACAGGATGTGCCAGATATCATCACCCTACTGCGGCAGGTGGGACAGGTGCATCATCAGGGCCGCCCGGATATTTTTCGGGAAAAGGCGCAAAAATACGGTCCGTCCCAGGTGCTGGCGCTGTTGGACAATCCTCTGACTCCCATTTTTGTGGCGGCAGAGGGTGGCCGGGTGCTGGGCTACGGAGTATGCCAGATCAAAACCTACTATCAGGATCCGGTGATCCGGGATCACACGGAGTTGTACATCGATGATTTGTGCGTAGACGAAAAGACGCGGGGTACAGGCATCGGCACGACGTTATATAAAGAGATCTGCCGCTACGCCAAAGCGCAGGGTTGCAGCAGCGTGACATTGAATGTGTGGTGCTGCAACGAAGCGGCTATGAGATTTTATGAATCTCTGGGACTTCGTCCCCAGAAGATCGGTATGGAGGCAAGTCTGGAGGAGACCTGATGCTGGAAAAAAACAAGCAATATGAGGCGGTGGTCACCGACTACACCGCCGAGGGTCAGGGTGTCGCCCACGTGGAAGGGTGCGCGGTGTTTTTGCCCAATGCCATCGCCGGGGAGAAATACATCATCCGGATCGAAAAGGCCCAAAAGACCTGGGCAGCGGGAAAGATCGTGGAGGTTTTGGAACGATCCTGCCATCGGGTGAACCGGGAATGCCCCGTGGCCAAGCTTTGCGGCGGCTGCGACTTCTGGCATATGGACTATGAAGAGGAGACCCGGCTGAAGGCAGAGCGGGTGCGCCAGACTTTGAACCGCATCGGGGGTCAGCAACTGGAAACACTTCCCATTCTGTCTGCCCCCACCTGCTACGGCTACCGGAATAAGGCGCAGTATCCCGTATCCAGTCAAAAAGGCAGAGCCTTTGCGGGGTTTTTCCGCGCCGGAACGCACCAGGTAGTGGAAAATAAGCGGTGTCTGATCCTGCCGGAGGAGAGCGATCGGGTGAAGGATGCGGTCATCGACTATATGAACCAGTACCGGGTGTCGGCCTACGATGAACTGACCCATAAGGGTCTGGTGCGGCACATTTATGTGCGCCGGGGCGGGGTTTCCGGGCAGATTCTGGTGTGTCTGGTGGTGGGTGGCAGAAAGCTGCCCCATATCCCGGAGCTGATTGGGCGGCTGAAAAAGATCCCTGGATTTGCCACTTTGGTACTGGGGGTGAATACCCGGCCGGGCAACGCGGTACTGGGTGAGGAATTTATTACCCTCTACGGGGAAGGGTTCATTGAAGACACCCTGTGCGGGCTGACCTTCCGTCTGTCCCCCCGATCCTTTTATCAGGTGAATCACCACCAGGCCCAGCGGCTGTATGAAGCAGCCATCCGGCAAGCAGGCATTACCAAGAATGATCTGGTTCTGGATCTGTACTGCGGCGTGGGTACCATCACCCTTGCGATGGCTGCCGCTGCAGGTAAGGTCATCGGCGTGGAGGTGGTGGAGCAGGCGGTGGAAGACGCCCGGGAAAACGCACGCCGCAACGGCATCGAAAACGCGGAATTTTTCTGCGGTGACGCAGGAAAGGCGGCCCTCTCTCTGGAGCAGCAGGGTATCCGCCCGGATGTGGTGGTGGTGGATCCCCCCAGAAAGGGTCTGAACGCCGATACCATTGAAGCGCTGGAGCGGATGGCGCCCCGGCGGATCGTGTATGTGTCCTGTGACCCGGCTACCTTGGCCCGGGATGTGGCACTGCTGGAGCAGCGGGGGTATACCCTGCAAAACGCACAGGCGGTGGATCTGTTCCCCCGCTGCGCCCACGTGGAATCGGTTGCTCTTTTGACCCGGAAAGAGAGTCAGTGCCAATAAAATCCAATGAACCGGGAGAAGAGCGTGCGTATGAAACTGACCTATACCCATACCAAATACGTGGCCTATTTCGGCTTGTTTACCCAAGCTATCGTGCTGAATCTGCTGCCGCTGCTGTTTGTGTCCTTGCAGAAGGAATTCTCTCTGGGGCTGGATCAGATCAGCTTTTTGATCTCAATGAATTTCGTGATCCAGATCGTCACGGATCTGGTATCGGCGCAGTATCTGGATCGGGTCGGCTACCGGAGGATCCTGCAGACGGCGCTGGGTGTGGTGGTAGTGGGAATGTCCGGCATTTCCCTGCTGCCCTTTCTGATAGAGCCCTTTGTGGGCCTGTGCATTTGCTACGGCATCAGCGCGGTAGGCGCCGGTTTGCTAGAGGTGACGGTGTCCCCCGTTGTGGAAGCACTGCCCGGCAAGGAAAAGGTATCGGCTATGGGCGTGCTGCACTCCTTCTACTGCTGGGGACACGTATCGGTTGTGCTGGGAACCACCGCATATTTTTTGCTGTTCGGTGGGGAGAACTGGCGTCTGCTGCCGGCGTTGTGGATGGTGATCCCTTTTTTGAATCTGGTGCTGTGCAGCTTTGTGCCGATGCGGCAGCTGGGGGAGGATCAGCCTTCCGTAAAGATGGGGCAGCTATTCCGGTCCAAGCTGTTTTGGGTGTTTTTGCTGCTGATGCTCTGCGCCGGTGCTTCGGAGCAGGCGATGAGCCAGTGGGCATCTTACTTTGCCGAGCAGGGGCTTAAAATCAGCAAGACCCTGGGAGATCTGCTGGGACCCTGTGTGTTTGCGGTGCTGATGGGCATATCTCGGGCGCTGTTTGGTGGGCGCGGGGATTCTATTGATGTGAGAAAATGGCTGTTTCTGGCAGGCTTGTTGTGTGTCGGCAGCTACTTGCTGGCGGTGTTTGCGCCGCACCCGGTGCTGTCGCTGGCGGGCTGTGGTCTGGCTGGATTTGGCGTGGGTATTCTATGGCCGGGAACCCTAAGTCTTGCCAGCAGAAAGCTCCCTACAGGGGGCTCGATGATATTTGCCTTGCTGGCGCTGGCGGGGGATATGGGCTGTGCCGCGGGCCCGGCGCTGAACGGCTTGGTGACCCAAAACACCGGATCGATGCACAAAGGATTGCTGGCGGCCTCCATATTCCCTTTGCTTTTGGTGACAGGTCTGTGGCTGCTGAAAAAAGACAAGAAGGTATAAAAATCCCGGAACGCCAACGCGTTCCGGGATTTTGGTTTGCGTTATTCTTTGGTGTAGACGAACTTGTAGGTTGCGCCGTCCTCAATGAGGGTCTTGTCAATGCCGGTGGTGGCGTATTCGTCATTGATGTAGAAGGCCCAGTAAGCGCCGGTCTCCTCATAAATGGCGGCTTCGCCGTCCACGACTTCAATATAGATGCCGTAGGGGCCCTCGTAGCCTTCCACAACGCCCTTGCTCAGCAGGACGTCTCCTAGATAATCCACATCGCTCATACAGGCGATGGTGCGGGTGCTGTAGTCGCTGTGGACCACCTCCACAGAGAAGTTCTTGATACCGGACTTCTCGGGTGATCGGGTGACAAAGCCGATCAGGGCCAATCCCAGGATTACCAGAATCATAATCAGGGAGACGGAGATGCTTCTTTTGCTCATAAAAATTCCTCCTAAAAAATCTTGCGCCCGGCGCTTAACGCCGTGGCTGTTTTTTTGCGACAAACCGCTCCTTTTGTAGATCCGCAAAAGGAAGGAGATAGCTGTTTTCGTAGGTCTTCTGACTGGTGCAGGGCAATTTCTGCAAGGCGCTTTGCCTTCCCGGTTTCCCAGTGACTGACTTTCGTCCTAAAACGCCTATCCTGCAGTTACAGCGGCGGTACCGTTCGGGATTCTCACCCGATTGTCTTGTTCAGCAGTTAGGGCCATACGCCCAAACTGCCACGAAAACACAGTGCTCGGTTGTCAAGCAGATTGTACCACATGGGGTGGGCGTTGTCAATGGCAGCGGCGGCTGGGGTCAATGCAAAAACCCGCTATGGGGGAAGTTTCCCTCACAGCGGGTTTTGTTTCAGATTTCCTTATACATAGTCACCGCGTCATCCTTGCGGACATTGTCGGCCACCAGTACCACTTCCACGGCTACGGTCCGTGCGCCCAGAGAAATCTCGATCCGGTCGCCTACCTTAACCTCGTAGCTGGCTTTTACCACTCGGCCGTTGACACTGATCCGCCCGTTGTCACAGGCTTCGTTGGCCACGGTCCGGCGTTTGATCAGTCGGGAAACCTTCAGGTACTTGTCCAGGCGCATCTTACTTGGCGACAGCGTCCTTCAGAGTCTTGCTGGCCTTGAATGCGGGCAGACGGGTTGCGGGGATCTGGATCTGCTCCTTGGTACGGGGATTGCGGCCCACGCGAGCGTCACGAGCCTTGACTTCGAAGATACCGAAGCCGGACAGGGAGACCTTCTCACCCTTCTTCAGTTCAGCGGTGATGGTTTCCACAGTGGCGTTGACAACGCGCTCAGCGTCCTTCTTGGTCAGGCCTGCCTTTTCGGCAACAGCGGCAATGAGTTCGGTTTTATTCATAAAATATACCTCTTTTCAAAAGATTTACAATTTATTCTAACATATTTCCCAACATTTTGCAAGAGTTACAGAGAAAATTTCCAAAAATTTACAAACGGAGCAATTTGGCAATTTTCTCGCCCTTAGGCAGCAGCAGGCAGTCCTCTTTGCGAATGGATTTAAACACCACGATACACACGCAGTATACCGCAACGCCCACGCACACGGGAATACCGCACAGCAGCAGCCGGCTGCCGTTCTGTCCCAGAATATACACCAGACCCCGATAACAGCCCCACACGGCAACGCCCATCAAGGCAGCCGGTAGGAAAGGCCGGAGGATGTTCTGCAGCAGCTTGGGCTTTTGGGGAACCAGCCGGGCGATGGCGGACAGATTCATTGCACCGATGAGGCCGTAGCACAGCAGCATACCCAAGGGCGCGCCCAGAATACCCAGATGGGGATTGCCCACCAGAACATACACCACCGCCAGCTTCAGTACGCCGCCCAGCAGCATATTCACCACCGGAACAGAGGGTTTGCCGTGGGACTGGAGCACTGCGTTGGTGTACTGGATGATGGCGTACAGGAACACATTGACGCCCAAGACGCCCAGCAGCTTGCCAGCCAAGTCCAGATTCTCACCGCTGTAGCCCCCCAGCAGGGACATCACCGGACGGGAAAGAATGGCCAAACCTACCGCGCAGGGCAGGCTCAGCAGGCCCGTGATCCGGGCGGCGGACTCTTCGGTTGCCCGGACAGCGCCGTCGTTGCCCAGGGTCAGATTGGCGGTGATGGCAGGCAGCACCGAGGTGGCAATGGGGATCATAAAGGCGCAGGGCATATTGAACACCGTCTGGGTCATATTGTAGATACCCTTGGTGATATCGGCAGTGGTCTGGCTCATACCCCCGGCGGTGAGCAGCTGGGTCATATACAGCTTCTGCTCTACCACCGTCAAAAACTGCAGGCCCGCAGAGCCGATGGTGATGGGCACGGCGATGGACAGCAAATTCTTGGCGGTGCGGCCGTAGCTCCAGGGAGTCTCGTTGGTCACCGGAAGCTCCCGGTAGGCGGGGGACTGCAGAGCCTTCAGGTAGATGGCGGACACCAGACAGCTGACGGTGACGCCCAGAATGGCAGCGCCGGCGGCCAGGGGGATGCTGTTTGTATAGCGCATCGCGGCATAGGCCGCCACCAGGCCGATCACCAGCTTGAACACCGCCTCCAGCATCTGGGAGTTGGAGGTGGGGCGCATATTGCCCTGCCCCTGGAAGAAACCGCGGAAGGTGGCCATCACGCACATCAGCAGGGCGCAGGGGCCCAGGCAGAAAATGGCGTATTTGGCGTTGGGCTGTTCCAGCCAATCCGCAAGGGTGGCGGACAAACCCATCATCAGCGCCGTGCTGAGCACACCCAGACCCAGGAAAATGCCCCGGGCGGTCTGATAGACCCGGCGAACCTGGTTGTAATGACCCAAAGAGCTGGCTTGGCTGATCATCCGGCTCATAGCGATGGGCAGACCGGCGGTGGAGATCATCAGCAGCACCGAGTAAATATCGTAGGCGGTGATGAAATAGCCGTAGCCCTGGTCGCCGATGATCATTTTCAGCGGGATCTTATAAAACGCGCCGATGACCTTTACCACAGCGGTGGCCAGCGCCAGCAGCGCCGCGCCGTGGAGAAATGTCTGTTTCTTGGAAGATTCGCCCATATCAGCCTCCTTGCTGGTTTTCCAGCAGCTTGGGGATCGCGTACTCCATCATTTCCGACACCACTTGGTTCATATCAATGGTTGGGAACTGACCGTTTTGGTAGAGGATCTTGCCCCGTACCATTGTCATCGCCACATCGCCGCCCTTGGCGGAGAATACCAGACCTGCGGGAACGTTGTGGCAGGGCATTAAGTGAGGAGCGGAGAAATCCACCAAAACGATATCCGCGTCCATACCCTCTTTCAGCATACCGCATTCCTCCGAGCGACCTTGGGCGGTTGCGCCGCAGACCGTTGCCATCATCAGTGCCGCTGTGGCGGGCAGCTTGGCGGCATCGCCACCGGAGAGCCGCTGCTGCAGGCAGGCCGAACGCATCACTTCGAACATATCCAGATTTCCGGTCTCAGCCGCGCCGCCGGTACCTAAGGAAACGTTCATTCCAGCCTTCACGCAATCGCTGATGGGGGTGGTGGGCAGCCCCTGCTTCAAAGAGGCGATGGGGGTAGCCACGGCGGTGACCTTGTGCTTGCCCAGCAGCTGCCGCTCGGCTTCTGTCAGCTGGGCGCAGGTGGTTGCGGTGGTGGGAACACGGAAGATCCGGTGGCAGGACAAAAGCTCCGCCGGAGTCAGACCGGTGCGGTCTTCGCAGCCATCCACCTCTTCCTGGGTTTCACTCAGGTGCAGTTGCATCCGAAGACCTTTTTCGGCGGCAAAATCCGCCAGAGCTTCCCACAGCTGAAAATTGCTGGTGTACTCGGCGTAGATGCCCGCGTCTATCTTGATTCGGCCGTTGTCGTAGCCGTGCCAGGCGTGGGTAAGCCGCACCAGTTCCCGGCACTGCTCATCGGTTTCAAAGTCAAAATCCTCATTTTGATCGATAAACCGGTAGGCGGACAGCGCCAGGTTGGCCTTGATGCCGGATTCTGCTACCGCCTGGGCGGTGGCCTCCGGGAAATCGTAAAGGTCGGACACAGAGGTGATGCCGAACCGCAGGCACTCGGCGATTGCCAGCTGGGCAGCGGCCTTGGCGGCGCGGGTGTCCAGCTTTGCCTGCCGGGTCAGCAGCTGCTCCAGGGTTTCCGCCCGGGAGGTATCATCCAGAAAATTCCGCAGCACCGAGGAGGAAAGGTGGGTGTGGCAGTTCACAAGACCGGGCATTGCCACCATACCGGTGCCGTCGATGATGGTAGACGGCTGTTCTGCCGGGGCGGTTTTTCCAATATAGGTTATTTTTCCGTCCTGGATGCCCAAATATGCACCGAAGAGCACATCCAGCTTTTCGTTCATTGTCACCGCGGTGACCCCGGAAATCAATGTATCCAAAAAAACACTTCCTTTTGGAAAATAAAATTCGAAAGTTAAGAGTATCATATTTTCTCACGATGGAGAAAGTATGAATTACTTAGATAGAAGCCGGAACAATTCCTCTTTCTGCCGGAGCACATCGTCGATCTGCTCCAGATACTGCTCGGGGAATTTGGGGTTATGGAATCTCTGGAGGGTGCCGTCGGGTAGGTTGACTTTGGTCATACCGCCGCCGCCAAGAGACAAAATGGTATGGGTCTCCTCCATCATATAGATATTGTACAGGCAGTCGGCGCCGCCCTTGCTCCAGCCTACATTCTCAAAAGAGCCGGACATATATTTCTGCCGGTACAGGTAGTAGGGCTTGTAGCCAAGAGAGCGGAGGGTGCGACCCGCATACTCCACCATAGCGGCCACCTCCTGCCCGGAGGGGAGGGGTACTTTCTTTTCAAACAGATCCGCGCCCTTTTTCAAGGCAAGGGTGTGGACGGTGATATTGGCGGGGTCTAGGGATGCCACCTGATCCAGCGACCGGCAGAAACCATCGTAGGTATCCTGGGGCAGACCGGCGATCAAGTCCATATTGATGGCGGCAAAGCCAGCGTCCTGTGCTTGCCGGTAGGCGGTGATCACATCAGCAGCCTTGTGGGGTCTTCCGCAGGCACGAAGGACAGCGTCCTCCATTGTCTGGGGGTTGATGCTCATTCGGTCAACGCCGTGCTGCCGGATGATGCGGAGCTTTTCAGCGTCCAAAGTATCCGGCCGACCGCCTTCCACGGTAAACTCTACGCACCTGGACAGGTCAAAGGCGTTCCGGATGGCTTCCAGCAAGTCAGCCAGCTGGGCGCCGGACAGTGTGGTAGGCGTGCCGCCACCTATATAGATGGTACGAATGGTTTTGCCGGAAGTTGCCAAGAGTTTTCCTGTATGGACAAGCTCCCGGTGAAGGGATTGCAGATACCCGTCCAACTTATGGGTCTGCCGGCCAACTGTACGGCTGACAAAGCTGCAGTAGCTGCAGCGGGTGGGGCAAAAGGGAATGCCCACATAGAGGGAGATATCGTTTTCGTTGGTCAGACCCACTGCCCGGACGGTAGATTCCGAGCAGTCAAGCGCCAGCTGCCGCCGGGAGGGCGTGACGAAATACACGTCTTTGAGTAATTTGTCGGCGCTTTTCAATGAGCTACCCTCCAGCAGATGCTTGGTAGACAGCTTGGTGGGGCGCACCCCCGCCAGCGCGCCCCAAGCCGGCGGCGCATCCAGAAGAGGGAGCGCTGCCAGATACAGGCTTTGCTGGAGGGTTTGCCGGCGCAGGCGGACAGATTCTTCTGCTGCTTTCAGCCGGCGGACGGCCCGGGAGGTTTTACCCTCTTTTGTCAGCGTGGTCACGGCGGTGAGCCAGATACGACCCCGGTGAAGAGTAGAGGTTGCCTCTACCGGCTGGTCCGGGCCGAATAGGGACATTAACAGCTGCTCCACCGGATAACGGTCTTGGTGACCGAGAATGGTTAGGTTCATAGGGTTCCTCCCAATGGCCAATTACAGAGTCAGGAAAGGATTGTACTTCTTTTCATAGGACAAGGAGGACGCTTCCCCGTGACCGGGGTAGAGGGTATAGTCTTTGTCCTGGGATTTGAGGAAATTCAGAGAATCCAGCATCGTGGGGTGGTGGCTGTGGGGAAAATCCGTCCTGCCGATGGAGCCGGCAAAGAGGGTATCTCCTGTGAACAGGACATCTTCACAGCCGATGCACACACTACCCCAGGTATGGCCGGGGGTCTGCCAGATCCGGAAAGTCAGTCTTGCCGCAAAGATCTGCTGGTGGTGGTCATAAAAGTTTACCGGGCAGAAATCGCAATTTGCCAGAGGGAACAGCTGGGCGATGCCGTAGCCGGGCTCAATGGCCCAGTCGGCTTGGTGCATCCACAGGGCGCAGCCGGTTTTTTGGACGATCTCCTCCACCGCGCCCACGTGGTCAAAGTGACCGTGGGTCAAAAAGATCGCTTCCACGGAAAGACCCAGCTGCGCAATCTGCTGCAAGATCCGCTGGGCATCATAACCCGGGTCGATCACTACGCAGGAAGAGGCGTTTTCGCCCCAAAGGATATAGCAGTTGGTTTGATAATCGCCCAAGGGCAGGCCTTGTATATGCAACATAGCAAACTCCTTAATTCCGTCTGGGGGTGTCCATCAGCTGATCGGTATCCAGAACCAGAGTCACCGGTCCGTCATTGACGGAGGCCACCTGCATATCCGCGCCGAACCGACCGTGCTGGGGAGGATATCCCAAATCGGTGCAATCGTTCAAAAACTGCTCATAGAGCCGGTTGCCCAGCTCCGGACCTGCCGCTTCCACAAAACTGGGACGGCGACCCTTGCGGCAGTTGCCGTAGAGGGTGAACTGGCTTACCACCAGCACCTGCCCGCCAACATCACCGAGGCCCAGATTCATTTTGCCGTTTTCGTCCTCGAAGACCCGCAGACTCAGGACTTTTTCTGCCAGATACCGGCAGTGCCTTTCCGTATCCTCCGGGCCCACGCCCAGCAGGATAAGAAAGCCCTTGCCGATTTTACCGACTACTTCCCCGTCAATGGTGACAGAGGCGGATTTTACCCGCGTGAGAACAGCTCGCATAATCGTCTCCTTTGGTGCTTAATTGTGACCCCGGCGAGAGCCAACCACATCCCGGATGTTCAGCAGTTTGTTGCGGATGGAGTCCAGCTCCTCCACATTCTTTACCTCAAAACGGACGGTAAAGGTGCTGCGGCCGTTGGGCAGATCTTTGCCATTGAGTTCCTTGAGTCGCACTCTGGCGGCGGTCATCGTGGTGGCAAGATCCAACAGCAGGCCGTCCCGGGTGATGCAGTCCAGCTCCAGAGTGGTCTCGAAGGGCTGATCCGCCAGATTGGCCCAGCGAACCCGCACCCACCGGGCAGCCTGATGGAACTCATCCCGGTTTTGGGCGTTGGGACAGTCCATCCGGTGGACGGACACACCGAAGCCCTTGGTGATAAAGCCGATGATACTGTCGCCGGGAACAGGGGTACAACATTTGGCGAATTTGATCATACAGGTGTCGATGTCCTCCACGATAATGCCATTGATACCGTGGCGATTGGGCTTATCGGAGGGGGCATCGGTCTTGATATTCAGAACCTTTTCGTTGTTCTGCACCTTCACGGCCCGATTGATATCGTCCCGAATCCGACCCACTGCCTTGGTGGCAGTCAGACCTCCGTAGCCGATGGCGGCGTACATATCCTCCCAGCTGTCGAAGGACAGTTTCTTCAGCAGCTGAGGGCCAACCTCCGGATCTACGGTGATGGACAGGGGCAGACCCATCCGGCGCATTTCACTTTCAAAGGAGGAGCGGCCGTGGATCACGTTTTCCTCCCGCTTTTCTTTCTTGAACCACTGCTTGATCTTGGTGCGGGCCTGGTTGGACTGGCAGATGTTCAGCCAGTCACGGCTGGGGCCTTTGGCGGTTTTGGAGGTGAGGATCTCCACAATGTCGCCGTTTTGCAATGTGGCATCGATGTTACAGATCCGGCCGTTGACCTTGGCACCTACCAGAGCGTTGCCAACGCCGGAATGGATGGCGTAAGCAAAGTCAATGGGGGTAGAGCCTGCGGGCAGGGGCACGATCTTGCCCTTGGGGGTAAAAGTGAAGACCTCGTCGTCAAACATATCGATCTTCATAGAGTTCAGATAGTCTTCCGCATCGGTATCCTGCTGGCTTTCCAGCAGACGGCGTACCCACTCGAAGTCCTTTTCCGAGCCGGAGCCTGCGCCCTGCTTATACTTCCAGTGGGCGGCGATGCCGTACTCAGCGGTGTGGTGCATATCCCAGGTGCGGATCTGCACCTCAAAGGGGATGCCTTGGGAGCCGATCACGGTGGTATGCAGACTCTGGTACATATTAGGCTTGGGGGTGGAGATATAGTCCTTGAACCGACCGGGTACCAGATTGAACAGATCGTGGATGTGTCCCAGAACATTGTAGCAGTCGGGAATGGAGTCCACGATCACCCGGAAAGCATAGATGTCATACAGCTCGTCCAGGGTTTTGTCCTGGGCGCCCATCTTCCGGTAGATGGAGTAGACGTGCTTGATCCGGCCGTAAGCGGTGGCATTGATTCCCATCGTATGCATACGAGAGGAGATCTTCTCCTGGATGGTGTGCATAAAGGCCTCATCCTGCTCTTTGTGAGCGGACAGGTGATCCATAATCTCCTTATAGGAGGCAGGATCCAGATACCGCAGGGAGATGTCCTCCAGCTCCCACTTGATCTTCTGCATACCAAGCCGGTGGGCCAGGGGGGCGTAAATATCCATCGTTTCCCGGCACTTGCTGATCTGCTTTTCCGGGGTCTGGTACTGCATCGTACGCATATTGTGAAGCCGGTCGGCGATCTTGATCAGCACCACCCGGATGTCCTTGGACATAGCCATAAACATCTTCCGCAGATTCTCCATCTGGGCCTCCTCGGAGGAGGAGAAGTTGGCCCGGGTCAGCTTGGTAACGCCTTCCACCAGCTCGGCACAGGTGGTGCCGAAGAGCTTGGAGATCTCGTCAAAGGAGGCGTCGGTGTCTTCAATGCAATCGTGGAGCAGCGCGCCCAAAATGGCATCCATATCCAGTCCCATCTCTGCAACCAGTGCGGACACGGCCAGGGGGTGAATGATATAGGGAGAGCCGTCCTTGCGCTTTTGATCCTTATGCTTTTCCCGGGCGTATTCCACCGCTTTGTCGATGAGGGTCATATCCACTCCCGGCAGGCAGCGGTTGACCGTTTGGTACATAGCGCCGTAATGTTCAGCAAAACTTTCCATAGTGTTCAACTCTCTTTCGCAGCCAACAGCTGCTGCATAGTCTGGCTGGCGTTCAGATCCGCCTTCTGCTGTGTGGGCAGCAGCCGGATCGAGATATATTTGTGGTGCATCCGGATTTCCAAAAGTCCTACATCCTGGAAAATATCCAGGCAGGTCAGCAGTTGGGACAGATCCATAGGCATATCGGACCAGCGGACGATCTTTCTGCATAGGCAGATGGGGGTCTCTTCAATGGAGGTGCCCATACCGGACAGGTAACGCCATACCTGACCCAGCAGCATCCGATCCGGCAGAAGCCGGGCGGCGGTGGAGGCGTCCAGCTGCCGGTTTCGCAGCAGGAGATAGTCACCGGTGTCGCAATCTACCGGTGTTTTGCAGGCGGGACGGATATCCTGAATGTTCATTTGTACCGTACGTTCGCCCCGGAAGTCATTGATTTGAGGCACGAAGGCCACATCTACCAGATCGCCCACTTGGATGGAGGCGGCCTGGGCGTTGGAGGAGAAATAGATGGCATTGAACGCGCCTCTGGGGGAGGTGAGCCGCAGGCGCATATGCTTGCCGCCGCCTACCTGACCGATTCGCTCCACCTGCAGGTTTTCCATCACCAAAACAGGTTTGGGACAGCCGTTACCACAGGGTTCCAGCACATTCAGAGATTCGATTCCTCGCAGGGTCAGCATTTCCGGAGGCACTACACAGTCGGCCTCCAGCACGGTTTTTGGGCCGGTGCTGCGATAAAATTCCGCGGCTAGACGGGAAATGCTCTCCCGGAAGGCGCCGATTTGCTGCCGGCGGATGGTGAAACCGGCTGCCAGTTCGTGACCGCCGTAGCTTTCCAAAAGATGGGAAAGGGTGGTCAGGCTGGAAAACAGATTAAAGCCGCCGAAGCTCCGGGAGCTGGCCTTGCCGTGGTCGCCGTCCAGGCAGATCAGGAAGGTGGGGCAGCAGTATTCTTCCGCAATACGGCTGGCGACGATACCCACCACACCTTGGTGCCAGCTTTCGTCTGCCAGTACGATGGCTTCCGGGAGCTTTCCCGGGGGCAACATATCCACTGCCTGAGCATAGATCTCCGACTCCACCTCCTGTCGGCGGCGGTTTAAGTCGCACAGAGCCTTGGCAAGGGTTTCTCCCTGCTGGGTATCCCGGGTGAGGAACAGTTCCACCGCCAGATCGATCTGGCCCATCCGGCCGGCGGCATTGATCCGAGGAGAGAGGATATACCCTAAAGTGGTGGCAGTGAGATTCCGGCAGTCGCAGCCGGACAGCTGCATCAGCGCCGCAAGACCCGGCCGTTGGGTCTTACGGAGGATCTCCAGACCCCGGGTCACAAAGGTGCGGTTTTCTCCCTGCAGGGGCATCACATCTGCCACCGTGCCCAGGCAGACCACATCTGCAAACTGCTCCAGCACCTCTTCCTGAGAGCCGCTGAGAGCGGCGGCCAGCTTAAAGGCCACACCTACACCGGACAGGGTCTTGTGAGGATACCCGCCGTCGGGGCGGTGGGGGTTTACCACAGCTACCGCGTCGGGCAACTGCTCTTTGCACTCGTGGTGGTCGGTGATCACCAGGTCGATCCCCAGCTGCTTGCACAGGGCAGCCTCTTCCACGGCGGTGATGCCGCAGTCCACGGTGATGATCAGTGTGACACCCAGTCCGTGAAGATACTCGATGGCGATGGGGTTCAGACCGTAGCCCTCCTCCAGGCGGCCGGGGATGTAAGGTACGCAGTCGCAGCCGTTTTGGCGGAGAAATTCCGTCAGCAAGCAGGTGGCGGTGATGCCGTCCACATCGTAGTCGCCGAAGACGGCGATCTTCTCACCTCGGGACATAGCAAGGCCTACCCGGCCGGCAGCCAGGCCCATATCCGTCAGCAGGAAGGGGTCATACAGGGGCGTGCTGCTGTTTAAGTAGCGGTGCGCCTGGGAAGGTTCCTCCAGGCCCCGGGAAGCAAGCACCATAGCAGCCAGGGGGGCGTAGCCGTCCCGAACTAGGGCGTTGACCGCATCCATTCCCGGCGTTGCGGTTTTCCAGATTCCGTGTTTCAAAACATTCCACATCCATTATATCATTTTCTGAATATTATACCAAAAATTCAGCCAATACACAATAGGAAAACTGCGTTTTTTGTGGGTGGCTGCGCTGGCTGTTTTTTGCATATCTCCGGGACGGGCCTCATAAAATTCTCTAGAAACCATAGGAGGGATGGATATGAAACGAGCGGTGGTAATCGTAGCGGTGATCCTGCTGCTTTTGGGGGCGGTTCCCGTCCGGGCGGCAGGTCCGGAGGTGGCGGCAAAAGGCGCGGTGCTGATGGAACTGGACACGGGAACGGTACTGTATGAGCAAAATTCCCATCAGGCGCTGCCTCCGGCCAGTGTGACCAAAGTGATGACGATGCTGCTGATTATGGAGGCCATAGACAGTGGGTCTATCGGCTGGGATGACACGGTGATCACCTCGGAGGCGGCAGCCGCCAAGGGAGGCAGCCAGATTTACCTGAAGGTGGGAGAGGCAATGTCGGTAGCGGATATGGTCAAGTCCATCGCGGTGTCCTCTGCCAACGACTGCGCCTGCGCCATGGCGGAGCATATTGCCGGCAGCGAGGAGGCCTTTGTGGAGAGAATGAACGCCCGGGCCAAGGAACTGGGAATGAACGACACCCACTTTGTTAATTGCACGGGGCTGGACGATGCGCCCGAGGCCAAGGATCACAAAACCTCTGCCTACGATATTGCCATTATGTCCAGAGAGCTTCTGTACCGGCATCCGGACATCAAAAAATTCACCACCATCTGGATGGATACCGTCCGGAATGGGACGTTCGGTCTGTCCAACACCAACAAGCTGGTGCGGTTTTATCCCGGGGCAACGGGGCTGAAGACCGGGTTTACCCAGCAGGCGGGATACTGTCTGTCGGCCTCAGCCCAGCGGGACGGGATGGAATTGGTAGCTGTGGTGATGGGCGCGGAAAGCTCCAAGGATCGGTTTGCTGCTTGCAAACAGCTGCTGGATTACGGTTTTGCCTCCTTTGCGCTGGTGTCGCCGGAGGTGGAGGCGGGTGAAGTTTCCGTACGGCTTGGAACGGAGGCGAAGGTAAAGGCTGTGGCCGGTGAAGCGGGGGGCGTGCTGGTGGAAAAGGGGCAAAAAGCCTCGGTGAATCTGCAGCAGGAGCTGCAGGAGGAGGTCACTGCCCCGGTGAGTAAAGGTCAGCGGCTGGGGACGCTGTATGTGAAAGCCGGGGAGCAGGTGCTTAAGGAGATCCCTCTGGTGGCGGAAACGGCAGTCCCCCGGCTGACCTTCGGACAGATCTTTCGAAAGGTGCTGCAAAAGGTGGCCTTTGGTGGGTAGTATCTGCTGTTGGACAGGGCGCATTGCCCGCCCATACTTTATTACCTCAGAGGGGAGCAAACAGAAAATTGGCAAAAAACCACCCCGGAGGATTCCTCCGGGGTGGTTGATCATTTTTAATTACTTAGCAGCGCCAGCGATCTGTGCAGCCACTTCGTCAGCGAAGTTTTCTTCCTTCTTCTCGATGCCTTCACCCTTAATGTAGTGAATAGCATCAACGAAGGTCACCTTACCGCCCAGCTTCTTAGCAGCGTCGGCAATATAGCCAGCCACGTCACCCTGGAACAGGTCGGAACGGACGAAGTCCTGCTGCAGCAGGCAGATATCCTTGAAGAAGGCAGCCAGCTTACCGGCAGCAATCTTTTCCTTCACCTGAGCGGGCTTGGAAGACATCTTGGGATCGTTGTCCATAATGCTCATCTGGACAGCCATTTCCTTGTCTACATCAGCCTGGGGAACCAGAGTCTTGTCCCAGTACTTAGCGCCCATAGCAGCGATCTGCATAGCCACGTTCTTGCCGATCTCGGTAGCGTCGATGTCGCCTTCCACAGCCAGGTTTACCAGAACACCGTGGGTGCCGCCCATATGAACATAAGCCACGGAGGTGCCGGTAGCGAAGCGGTCGAAGCGGCGGATCTGCATATTCTCACCGATGGACATAACCTTCTCCTGCATAATCTCAGTGACGGTCAGGTCGGAGTTGGGGTACTTGGAAGCCTTCAGAGCGTCCACATCAGCGGGGTTCTCCTTGGCAACCACAACGGCCAGGTTCTTAACCAGGTCCAGGAACGCGTCGGTCTTGGCGGCGAAGTCGGTCTCGGAGTTAACCTCGATCACAACACCCACGCCGTCAACTACGGTAGCGTAAGCAACGCCTTCTGCGGCGATGCGGTCAGCCTTCTTGGCAGCCTTGGCCAGACCCTTTTCCCGGAGCCAGTCAACAGCCTTATCCATATCACCATCGGTAGCGGTCAGAGCAGCCTTGCAGTCCATCATACCGACGTTGGTCATTTCGCGCAGCTTCTTAACGTCCAGAGCAGTAAATGCCATTATTGTTTCCTCCTAAAATCATTTGTAGAAAGTCACTGCCACACCGGCTGGTTGACCGGTGGGCAAGGACAAATTATCGTAAATTACTCAGCAGCGGGAGCCTCGACTTCAGCCTCAGCCTCAACTGTTACGTCAGCGACAGCGTCTTCGCCCTGGCGGCCTTCGATGGCAGCGTTAGCCATACAAGCAGCGATCAGGCGGATGGCGCGAATAGCGTCGTCGTTGCCGGGGATCACGTAGTCGATCTCGTCGGGATCACAGTTGGTGTCAACGATAGCCACAACGGGGATGTTCAGCTTCTGAGCCTCAGCAATGGCATTGCGCTCCTTGCGGGGGTCAACAATGAACAGGCAAGCGGGGATCTTCTTCATTTCCTTCACGCCGCCCAGGTACTTCTCCAGCTTTTCGATCTCGCCCTGGTGCTTGATAACTTCCTTCTTGGGCAGCATTGCGAACGTGCCGTCCTCTTCCATCTTCTTCAGCTGAGCCAGACGGTCGATACGGGTACGCATAGTGCGGAAGTTGGTCAGCATACCGCCCAGCCAACGGGCGTTGACATAGTATCCGCCGCAACGGGCAGCCTCTTCCTTGATGGCGTCCTGAGCCTGCTTCTTGGTGCCGACGAACAGGATGTTGCCGCCATTGGCGGAAGTTTCACGGACAAAGTTGTAGGCCTCTTCCAGCTTCTTAACGGTCTTCTGCAGGTCAATGATGTAGATACCGTTACGCTCGGTGTAGATGTAGGGGGCCATTTTGGGGTTCCAGCGGCGGGTCTGGTGACCGAAGTGCACGCCGGCTTCCAGCAGTTGCTTCATAGAGATTACAGACATTTTTGGTTTCTCCTTTTGTTTTGTCCTCCACCCCGCTTCAATCTCGCACGGCCCGCCTTGCGGCACTAGGGAGTACGATCACCGGGTGTGTGGTGTAAAAATACTACGGAAAATTTTCCGTGCCGAATCATTATACAGGAATGCATTTGCTTTTGCAAGTAGTTTTTTTAATTTTTTTCAGAAAAAATCCGCTTTTTTCAAAGAAAATCCCCCACTGAAGGGAGATAAATGTGCAAAACCTGTGGAGAATCGGAAACTCGCCCGCGGACAGGTCGTGCCCGCCCCTACAAATCTACTTAACAAAAATTTTTATTTTTCCATTTTCAATTGTCAATTAAAACGGCAGGCGGGGTTTTGCCCGGTGGCACCGGCAGGTATCCGGCTGGGTATCCACCAGCACAATGTCCGGTCCGATCCGGCAGATGCTGTGCCAGGGGATCACATAGTCCTCCCGGGGATTCAGCAGCCCCAAGCATCGGCACCTGCCCGGTACTACGATGGCGTTGACTTCTCCGTTGGGCAGCTCGATGATCACGTCCTCAATGAACCCCAGCCGGCGGCCGTCGGACACACAGACCACCTCTTTGCAGTGCAGCTCCGTAAATTTAGCACCCATCGGGCATCCCTCCAAACATAGTTTGTATCAGACTATGCTGCCGGACTGCAGGATATTCCTGGGGGTTTGTCAGGACAGGGCAAAGGCCTTTCGCATACTGTGGATAGCGCCCTTTTCCAGCCGGGAGACCTGAGCCTGGGAAATACCCAGCTGATTTGCTACTTCCATCTGTGTTTTTCCGTCGTAAAACCGTAGATACAGGATCTGCTTTTCCCGATCCCCCAGGGCCTGGAACGCCCCCCGCAGGCAAATCCGGTCCATCAGGTTGATTTCGGTGTTTTGGGTGTCCTTTACCTGATCCATAATGGTCAGAGGATCTCCACCGTCGGTGTATACCGGGTCATACAGACTCACCGGCGCACAGACAGCATCCAGCGCCTCGGAAACCTCGTTTTCCGGCAGATCCAGAAGCTGGGCGATCTCGGCGTTGGTGGGATCCCGTCCCAGCTTGGGTGAGAGCTGCTCTTTGCACTGCAGCACCCGGTAGGCGGTATCCCGCAGGGACCGGGATACCCGGATGGCGGAGTTGTCCCGCAGATATCGCCGGACTTCGCCGGCGATCATCGGCACGCCGTAGGTGGAAAACCGGACACCCTTGGTGGGGTCAAAGTTATTGATGGCTTTCATCAGACCGATGCAGCCTACCTGAAACAGGTCGTCGGGACTCTCTCCCCGCTTGTCAAAGCGCTGGATCACCGACAGCACCAACCGCAGGTTTCCCTCGATCAGGGTCTGACGGGCAAAGGGGTCGCCATTCTTGGCTTGGATCAGAAGGGCATCCATCTGGGATTGGGACAGAACCTTCAGCTGGGCGGTGTTCACACCGCAGATCTCTACTTTTCCCTGCATAATTCCTCCCGGTGAAATGAAGATGCATTCAGTATCTCCCTGAGAAGGAAAATCATACTGCAGGCAGGTTTGTGAAAAATGAACAAAAATTTTTGCCCCCGCCAGGCCGCTGGGCGGAAAAAAGGGCTTAACCGAAAGAACAGCTAACTTTTTGAAGAAAAATGCGACAAAAAAACCGCCTTGCAAATGGGAACATAATTTTACAAAAGGCTGAAAAAAACAGCAATATACACCGCCGTATGCAGGAAATTTATAGGGAACAATTCTGTAGAAAACCAAAAAACCCTGTGTAAATGTGCGAGTTTTCCACATTATCCACAGGTTTATCCACAGGAGGATGAGACAAAGAAACAACGGGTGATATTCATTTCGGTTAACATAAGTGCATTTAGGAGAATCGTGACTTTTTGCCAAACTTCCCAATTTTCCAATTTGACAGGGGCGGCAAAAAAGCGAATAAATTTTTCTCTTGACAAAAAGATCCGGACAGCCGGGAAGCGGAAAGAAAAAATGCCGGACAGCCCCGGAACGCTATATATTGTGGCAAAAAGCAAAGCAAACCACAATCCACCGGGGAAGGCTGGTTTCTTAGGAAAAATAAGGAAAAATAAAGGAAATTTTTAAAAAAGGTATTGATTTTATGGAAAACCTCCGCTATAATTGGACAGTGCACGAGCATAATACGAAACAGGAGGTGTAACAATGCCCAACATTAAGTCCTCTAAGAAGGATGTCATCAAGTCTCAGATTGCTTACGAGAAGAACAAGGCAAACAAGACTGCTCTGAAGACTGTCGTCAAGAAGTTTGACGCAGCGCTGGAATCCGGTGACCGCACTGCTGCTGAAGCAGCCTACAAGCTGGCTGTGAAGGCTGTTGACCAGGCGATCGTTAAGGGTATCCTGAACAAGAACACTGCTGCCCGCAGAAAGAGCAGTATGACTCTGAAGCTGAATAAGCTGGCCTGATTTCTCTGAAAATATCTCCTTCCGTTTTTGCGGAGGGAGTTTTTTCACGTTATGGGACATTGTCCGCCAAACCTTCTGTCCGGCGAGAAAACGGTCACGAACCGAGCGGCGCAGGGCAGTAACGACAACAAAAGCCGTGAACGAATTATCAGCGGACATTGTCCGCCATACTTTCTGTCCGGCGAGAAAACGGTCACGAACCGAGCGGCGCAGGGCAGTAACGACAACAAAAAGCCGTGAACGAATCATCAGCGGACATTGTCCGCCAAGCTTTCTGTCCGGCGAGAAAACGGTCACGAACCGAGCGGCGCAGGGCAGTAACGACAACAAAAAGCCGTGAACGAATCATCAGCGGACATTGTCCGCCAAACTTTCTGTCCGGCGAGAAAACGGTCACGAACCGAGCAGCGTAGGGCAGTAACGACAACAAAAAGCCGTGAACGAATTATCAGCGGACATTGTCCGCCATACTTTCTGTCCGGCGAGAAAACGGTCACGAACCGAGCGGCGCAGGGCAGTAACGACAACAAAAAGCCGAGTACGAACTGTCTGCGGGCACTGCCCGCAAAAAAGGCGTGTTGCAAAACGCAACACGCCTTTTGTTTATAGTTGCTGCCACAGCCAGGGAAGCTGAGACTCAAAGTTTGCTCCGAAGGGGGATGCCTCTTCCGTGGCATCCAGCACCCGCTCTACAAAGCCGGCGGCAAGCTCTCCTGCCTCCACAGGGTCTTTCCCTAGCAGGTACGCTCCGGCAAACACGGCACTGAACATATCTCCTGTGCCGTGGGAGGAGATTGTCCGCCGGTCTGCCCGGTAGGAAAACAGCCCCTCCCCTTTCAGAATCCCGGCAAAGCCGGTTTGGTCTTGGGAAGGAGAAGTGCCGGTGATGATCACCGTCCGGGTCTTCATCCTGCAGAGCTTTTCCAGCATCATCCGCAGGTACTGTCCGTCGGTCTGCTCCTGATAGGGAACATCGGTTAGGAAAGCGGCTTCTGTCACATTGGGAAGCACCACCTGAGCCATTGCGGCAAGGTCTGCCATCGCCGCGATATGCTCCGGAGTGATTCCCGTGTAGAGCTTGCCCCGGTCTCCCAGAACCGGGTCAAGAATCACAGGACAATCGAAGGCCAGCATCACGTCCAACACAGCCTCTGCCTGCCGGGGGTCAGACAGATAACCCACCAAAATGGCGTCAAAGGAAGCGCCCACGGACTGCCAGTGATCACAGACAGGCCCGATATCCTCCGTTAAATCCCGGGTATGGGGATCGGGGAAGGCGGTATGGGTGGACAGCACTGCAGTGGGCAGCACGGAGCAGCGGATGCCCATAGCGCTTAGGATAGGCAGCGCCACGGTCAGGCTGCAGCTGCCAACGCAGGACAGATCCTGGATCACAAGGATTCGTTTCATCGCATTACTCCTGTCCTGCCCGCTTTTTCATCACTTCCCGCATCCGCTGGCTGTGATCCAGGGTGCGCTTGCGAATCCGCAGGCTCTTGGGAGTGCATTCCAGCAGCTCGTCGTCTGCCAAAAATTCCAGACACTGCTCCAAAGATAGAACCTTGGGGCTGACCAGACGGAGGGCTTCGTCAGAACCGGAGGCCCGCATATTGGTCAGCTGCTTTTTCTTGCAGACATTCACGTTCATATCCTCGTTCCGGCTGCAGATACCCACCACCATACCGGCGTACACGGGCGTGCCCGGCTCGATGAACAGCACGCCCCGCTCCTGTGCGGCGTGCAAACCGTAGGTGACGGCTTCGCCGGACTCAAAGGAGATCAAACTGCCGGTGAGTCTTCTTTCAATCTCACCCTTCATCGGTGCGTAGCTGTCCAACACCGAGGACATAATGCCCTCGCCCCGGGTGTCGGTGAGAAATTCGTTCCGGTAGCCGAACAGACCCCGGGAGGGAACTAAGAACTCCAGCCGGTAGCGGTTGCCTACGGGGGTCATACCCAAAAGGTCGCCTTTCCGCCGGCCCATTTTCTCGATGACCGCGCCCATACACTCCTCGGGCACATCAGCGATCATCCGCTCGATAGGCTCGCAGAGCTTGCCGTCGATCTCTTTGGTGAGTACTCTGGGAGTGGATACGGAGAATTCGTAACCTTCTCTGCGCATCGTCTCCATCAGAATGGACAGGTGCATCTCGCCCCGGCCGGCCACGTTAAAGGCGTCGGTGCCCTGCTCGGTGACGTGGAGGGAGATGTCCTTGAGAAGTTCTTTTTCCAGCCGGTCCCGCAGATTCCGGGAGGTGACAAACTTGCCCTCCCGACCGGCAAAGGGGGAGTCATTGACCGCAAAGGTCATTTCGATGGTGGGGTCGCTGATCTTTACAAAGGGCAGCGGCTCAATGGTGTCGGGAACGCACAGGGTGCGGCCGATGGTGATATCGGCAATACCGGACAGCGCTACGATCTCGCCGGCAGAGGCTTCCTGCACCGGGGATTTGCCCAGACCATCGTAGGTGTACAGGGCAACGACCTTGCCCTTTTGCTTTATTTCCGGGTCGTGATAATCGCAGATGGTGACTTCCTGGTTTACCCGGATGGTGCCCCGCTCCACACGGCCCACGGCGATCCGGCCCACATAGTCGTTGTAGTCAATGGAGGAGACCAGCAGCTGCAGGGGGGCATCCTTGTCACCTTGCGGGGCAGGTACATAATTGATAATGGTCTCAAACAGAGGCACCAGATCCGTACCCACCTCGTCGGGACCGTAGGAGGCAGTGCCCTGCCGGCCGGAACAGAAAACAGTGGGAGAATTGAACTGCTCGTCGGTAGCATCCAGCTCCAACAGCAATTCCAGCACTTCGTCCATCACCTCGTGGATCCGGGCATCGGGCTTGTCGATCTTGTTCACCGCCACGATGACCTTATGACCCAGCTCCAGCGCCTTACCCAGAACGAACCGGGTCTGAGGCATTGGGCCTTCCGCGGTGTCCACCAACAGGATGACGCCGTTGACCATCTTCAGGATCCGCTCCACCTCGCCGCCAAAGTCGGCGTGGCCGGGGGTGTCCACGATATTGATCTTATAGTCCTTGTACTGGACGGAGGTGTTCTTGGCCAAAATGGTGATGCCACGCTCCCGTTCCAGATCACCGGAGTCCATCACCCGATCCTGGGTAGCTTGGTTCTCCCGGTAGATACCGCCCTGCTTCAAAAGCTCGTCTACCAGGGTGGTCTTGCCGTGGTCTACGTGGGCGATGATGGCAATATTACGAATATTTTCCTGGGTTGTCATATTCGCTGAATCCTTCTTTCTTCAGTAAAAGTAAAAAGTCCGCTTTTTCCTAATTATAGACAATACCACTTTCACAAAAAAATTGCAATCTTTTTGCAAATGTTTTGCCAAATTTATGACGGGTTTTGCAAGCTCTCCTCCTTGACCCGCCTTTGTTGCTGTGATATTATATATAGTAACATACTATCCGCTTTCGGAAGCAGGAGGCTTGGAATGAAAAAAGTTGTCTCATATTTGACGATCGTTTTCATCGGCTTTTTCATAGCGCTGTCCTATCAGCTGTTTGTGTTTCCCAACAACTTTGCACCGGCCGGCATCAACGGTATCTTCACGATGATCCAGCACCTGTTCGGCTTCAAGCTCAGTAACGCCAGCCTTCTGATTAATCTGCCCCTGGCGATATGGGTGTATTTCAAGGCCTCCCGGCCTTTCGCTCTCAGGGGAATGCTCTATGTGGTGTCCTTTTCCTTTTTTTTGATGATCCTGGAGCGGATGGATCTGAGCGCCTTTGTTTATTCCACCACCATCAGCACGCTGCTGGGTCCCGCGGTGGCGGGCCTCATCTCCGGCGTCTGCGGCTATTATATGCACCAAATGGGCAGCTGCCTGGGAGGTACGGAGTTTATTGCCAAGCTGATCCACAAGAAAAAACCCAGCTTTAATTTCTTTTCCATCGTTTTTCTTTTGAATTCCGTTGTGGCGGTGATCTCGTATTTCGTTTACGATTATAAGATCGAGCCGGTACTGCTGTGCATCATCTACAGCTATTTCTCCAGCAATGTCCGGGACAATATGAACCGGAAACACCAAAGCGCACTGCGCTGTGAGATCGTTACGGAACAGGGAGATGCCCTGGGACAGGCGATCATCAAAAAGCTCCACCACTCCGTCACCAAGATCCCCGGAACAGGGCTGTATACCGGGCGGGGCAAGGATGTACTGATGTGCGTCGTCAATCCCTCTCAGCTGAACGAACTGACAAAGCTGGTGGCTCACTTCCCCGGCAGCTTCGTCACCATCAGCCCGGTCAGTGCGGTTATGGGCAACTTCGCCCGACTGGACAGCAACAATAACCCCGAAAAGGAACTGCTGGACAGCGGCATACACGTGTGAAATCTCTGCCACAGGTAGTATCAAAAAATTGTATTTTATCATTTTCTATATTTTGGAGGTAACGAACAATGGCCTACTATTATCCCGAACCCAGCCACACCTTCAGCGAGTACCTGCTGATCCCCGGCTACACTTCCGAAAACTGCATTCCCGCAAATGTGTCTTTGCGGACTCCCCTGACCAAATACCGCAAGGGCGTGGAAGAGCCTGCTATCAGCTTGAATATCCCGATGACCTCTGCCATTATGCAGTCGGTCTCCAATGACACCCTTGCCATCGCGTTGGCAAAGGAGGGCGGTCTGAGCTTTATTTTTGGCTCTCAGTCCATCGAATCTCAGGCGGCGATGGTTGCCAGAGTCAAGGGCTACAAGGCAGGCTTTGTGGTCTCTGCCTCCAACCTGACCCCCGATGCTACTTTGGCGGATGTGCTGGACCTGAAGGAGCGCAACGGCTTCTCCACCGTGGCGGTGACCGATGACGGTTCTGCCACCGGCAAACTGCTGGGCATCGTTACCGGCAGAGATTACCGGGTATCCCGTATGGATGTCAGCGAGAAGGTGTCCTCCTTTATGACCCCCCGGGAGAAATTGATCGTTGCCCCTGCCGACACCACCCTAAAGGGCGCCAACGATATCATTTGGGAGCATAAGCTGAACAGCCTTCCCATTGTGGACGAAAATGATCGGCTGATGTATTTCGTGTTCCGGAAGGACTACGCCTCCCACAAGGCCAATCCTCAGGAACTGCTGGATGCCAAGAAGCGCTATCTGGTAGGCGCGGGCATCAACACCCGCGACTTTGCTGAGCGTGTACCTGCTCTGCTGGCTGCCGGTGCGGACTGTCTGTGTATCGACTCCTCTGAGGGTTACTCCTGCTGGCAGGCCAACACCATCAAGTGGGTGCGGGATCACTACGGCGACGATGTGAAGATCGGCGCAGGCAACGTGGTGGATCGGGACGGCTTCCGTTTCCTGGCAGAGGCCGGCGCGGACTTCGTTAAGGTGGGCATCGGCGGCGGTTCCATCTGCATCACCCGCGAGACCAAGGGCATCGGCCGGGGACAGGCTACCGCGCTGATCGAGGTGGCGGCTGCCCGGGATGAGTACTTCAAGGAGACCGGCATTTATGTGCCCATCTGCTCTGACGGCGGTATCGTTCACGACTATCATATGACCCTGGCACTGGCTATGGGCGCGGACTTTATGATGCTGGGCCGGTACTTTGCCCGGTTCGACGAGTCCCCCACCCCCAAGGTGCTGGTGAACGGCTCTTATATGAAGGAGTACTGGGGCGAGGGCTCCAACCGCGCCCGGAACTGGCAGCGCTATGACCTGGGCGGCAACACCAAGCTGACCTTCGAGGAAGGCGTCGACTCCTATGTGACATACGCAGGCTCCCTGCACGACAATGTGGAGGCATCGCTGTACAAGGTCAAGTCCACAATGTGCAACTGCGGTGTGCTGACCATTCCTCAGCTGCAGCAGGATGCCAAGATGACACTGGTCTCCTCCGTTTCTATTGTGGAGGGCGGCTACCACGATGTGACCCTGCGCTCCAGCACCACGGCAAAGTAAAGAAAGCATCAAAGGGTGTATCGCAATTGCGATACACCCTCTCTTTATCCGGTGGGGTATTGTGCCTGTCCATACGTTCTCTCCGGCGAGAAAGTATGGCGCGCGCCTATTGAAAAAACGATTTCCACAGGATATAATACCAGTAAAGTCTATGGTTTGAGGAGAATCGCTTTGGATAACTTTTTTCAGATGCATTTTACGCCCCAGCAGGTGGGCGCGATCTCCAGCTTGGGTCTTGCCCATATGGGCGATGGAGTATATGAGCTGATGTGCCGGGCCTATCTGTGCGCCGCTGGCAATCAGACAGTGCTGAAACTTCATAAAGATACGGTTTCTATGGTAAAAGCCCCCGCCCAGGCGGCCTTTGCCAACAAAATCAAGCCTTATTTGTCGGAGGAGGAGCTGGGCTACTTTCGCCGGGGCAAGAATGCCCACACCCACGCAGCGCCCAAGTCGGCCACCCGGGCAGAGTATTCTTTGGCCACTGGTCTGGAGGCTCTGTTTGGGGCGCTGTACCTGCTGGGCAGGACCGAACGGCTGAACGAACTGTTTGCCATTATGATGGAAGAGGAATAGGAAATGGCCTTTGATGCGTTTTTGTTGTCGGCGGTACTCTCGGAGATCCGGGAGAAGACCACCGGCGCCCGAATTGAAAAGATCCATCAGCCCAGCCGGGATACGGTGATCCTGCTGCTGAAATGCCCGGAGGGACGGCAAAAGCTGCTGTTTGCAATGAACCCCACAGCCCCCCGGCTGCACTTGAGTACTGCCAGTCCGGAAAATCCGGCAGAGCCGCCGATGTTCTGTATGCTGCTGCGCAAGCACCTGTCCGGCGCCCGGCTGGCGGAGATCTCCCAACCGGCGATGGAACGGTGCGCCACATTTACCTTCGATTGTATCGACGAAATGGGAGACCCGGTGCGCAAAAAGCTGGTGGCGGAGCTAATGGGCAGAACCTGCAACCTGTATCTTTTGGGGGCGGACGGGCGGATCATCGACTGTCTGCGGCGGGTCGGCTTGGACGAGACCGCCAAGCGCCCTGCCCTGCCGGGAATGTATTATCAGGACCCCGACCCCATTGAAAAGGCGAATCCAATGGAATTTGAAGATTATGAAGCACTGCTGACCCGGGAGGGTGCGGATGTGCTCTCTGACCGGCTGATGGATACCTTTGGGGGTCTGTCTCCCTTGGTGTGCCGGGAGGCGGCGCTGTTTGCTGCCGGGGATGTGGACGCCCGGGTAGAGGGAATGGACATTCCTGCGGTGGCGGAGAAGCTGCATCTGTTTTTCCGGGAGCATCTGGAGCATCCCGCGCCCTATCTGTACACCACTCCAGATGGAACGCCAAAGCAATATGCCTTTTGCCCTATTCGCCAATACGGCGGCAGTGTCCGTCTGGATTCCTTCAGCCAATTGCTGGACGGGTTCTATACCCTCCGGGATCGGAAGGATGCTATGCGCCAGAAGAGCCAAAGCGTCCGCAAGACGGTGCAAAATCTTTGCCAGCGGCTCAGCAAGAAGCTGGCCATCCAGGAAAAAGAATGTCTGGAGGCGATGGATCGGGAGCGGCTGCGGCAGCTGGGAGACATTCTCACTGCCAATATTCATCGGATCCAAAAGGGTCAGACCAGTGTGGTGGTGGAGGATTTTTACGACGAGAATATGGCCCAGATCCGGGTGGAGCTGTCCCCTGTTCTGTCGCCCCAGCAGAATGCAGCCAAGTTTTATAAGGACTACGCCCGGATGAAGACCGCGGAAAAAGAGCTGGCCCGGCAGATGGAATTGGGTCAGCAGGAGCTGCAATACCTGAAAAGTGTGCTGGAAGAACTGAATCGGGCGGAAACCGAGGCGGAGCTGGAGGAGATCCGGCAGGAACTGCAGCAGGGCGGTTACCTGCGGCAGGATTCTGCAAAGCGCCGGGTGAAACAGGCAAAGCTGCAGCCTATGAGATTCCAGTCCACCGACGGCTATCCTATTTATGTGGGCAGAAACAATCGGCAAAACGATGAACTGACATTCCGTGTGGCCAGAAAAGACGACATCTGGTTGCACGCCAGTAAGGTTCACGGAAGCCACGTGATCATCGCCTGTGGCGGCGCTATGCCTCCCGACGATACCATCACTCAGGCAGCGCAGCTGGCGGCCTATTACGCCGAGACCGGCGGTGGACAGAACATTCCGGTGGATGTGGTGCCGGTAAAACTGGTGAAAAAGACCCCGGACCGGAAGCCGGGAATGGTTATCTACCATTCCCACCGGACGGTGATCGTCAATCCCTACAAAGACATTGTGGTAGATCCCCTCAACGCGGAGAAAAAACCGGAAGAATAACAAAACCCCCTTCCTATGGAAACGGCCATAGGGAGGGGGTTCTTATATACGGGGGCTGCTATCCCCTACCCGGGGATGCTATACTTTCTCACCGGCGAGAAAGTATACAAAGAGCCGCCGGGGAACGTTTCGTATGTTCCCCGGACTCCTCCAACGACCAAAGAGGAAATCGCACATACACAGAAAAAGAATTGGCTGTTCTGCTCTTTCCCCTTTGGATTCCCCTTTGCAAGTTTTCTGTAGGGGCGAGCATCGCTCGTCAGTGGAAGGTACGATGATGAACGGGTAACGAACCGGGCGGCGCAGGGCAGTAACGATAACCTCTGCACCCGGTGCGAATTGTCCGCGGCGACTGGCCGCGTTAATTCATTGTGTTTTGGGAGCGGAGGAACAGCTGACCGATGCGGCAGCGGAGGGCTTCTGCCTCCGGTGTTTGGGCAGTGCCACTGCGGTTGATCCACTGGGCAGATGCCTGCTGGGCATCTTTCAGGGTCTGCAGGTCGTAGCTGAGGTTGGCTACCCGAAATACCGGCAGACCGGATTGCCGGGAGCCGAAGAAATCGCCGGGTCCCCGCAGCCGCAGGTCTTCCTCCGCGATCCGGAAACCGTCGGTGGTTTGGCACAGAGCCTTCATCCGCTGCTGGGTATCGGGATTTTTGTTGTGGGACACCAAAATGCAGTAGCTTTTGGCCTTGCCCCGGCCTACCCGTCCCCGCAACTGATGCAGCTGGGAAAGGCCGAACCTGTCAGCGTCTTCAATGACCATCAAGGTGGCGTTGGGTACATCTACGCCCACTTCAATGACGGTGGTGGCAACCAGTACATCCGCCTTGCCTGCGGCAAAGTCGCCCATAATCGCCTCTTTTTCGGCGGCCTTCATCTGCCCGTGGAGCAGGCTGACCCGCAGATCCGGGAAGACGGTTTTTTGCAAAGTTTCTGCCCAAACCTCTGCGGCTTTTAAGTTCAGCATTTCGTTTTCTTCCACCGCCGGGCATACCACAAAGCACTGGTGTCCTTCTGCCACTTGCTTGCGGATAAAGCCGTTGAGCCGCGTCCGGTAGGATTCGTTCACAAGGAAGGTGTCCACCGGCTCTCTGCCGGGGGGCAGCTCATCCAGAATGGACACATCCAGATCTCCGTACATCAGCAGTGCCAGAGTTCTGGGAATGGGGGTGGCGGACATCACCAGAAGATGGGTGTTGACGCCCTTATCCGTCAGGGCAGACCGCTGGGCAACGCCAAACCGGTGCTGCTCGTCAGCGATCACCAGACCCAGCCGGGCAAAGGCGGTGGAGTCGGTCAGCAGAGCGTGGGTGCCGATAATGAGGTCCGTTTCGTGGGCTGCGATTTGTTCCCGCAGCAGCTTCTTCTGTTTGGGGGTCAAAGAGCCGGTGAGCAGACTCACCCGGATGCCCAAGGGGGACAGCAATTTTATTAGACCGTGAAAATGCTGCTCCGCCAAAATTTCCGTAGGCGCCATCAGTGCTGCTTGCTGGGAGTTTTGCACAGCAAGGTACGCCGCGGCGGCGGCCACCATCGTCTTGCCGCTGCCTACATCCCCCTGCACCAGTCGGTTCATCGGCGTACCTCGGCTTAAGTCCGTGGCAATTTCCTCAATGGCGCGGTTTTGGGCGCCGGTGAGGGTAAAGGGCAAAGCGTCGTAGAAGGCGGACAGGTCTAACTTTTCATAGGGGCTGACGGTTTTTGTTGCCCGGGCAGCCCGTATCAGAGACAATCCTGCGGAAAAGACAAAAAATTCTTCAAAAATCAGCCGTTTTTTCGCCAGCTCCGCTTCCTCCATAGAGGAAGGCTGGTGGATGGCATAGTAGGCCTGCTCTGCCGGCAGGATGCCGTATTCCTGCCGCACCTCCTCCGGCAGGATCTCCACCGGGGGGTCGCAAATAGCCAGCGCCTGCTGCACGGCCTTTAGCACCGAGGCGTTGGAAAGCCCTGCGGTCAAGGGGTACACTGGCAGCACCCGCCGGGTAGTCAGAGGCGGAGAGTCCAGTGATTCAAACACGGGAGAAGCCATATTATAGCCGATAAAATCTCCGGAAACAGCCCCGTAGAAGATATATTCCCGACCGTATTGCAACTGCTCGGCGGTGTATTTCTGATTGAAAAAGGTCAGAGTCAGCCGGGCGGTATGGTCGGCAACCTGCACCTTGGTGATGTCCAGACCTTTGCGAATATGGCTGGTTCTGGGGGCGTTCATCACCATCGCCTTGAAACAGGCGGGCACATCCGGCTCTAATTTCTCGATGGGAATCAGCTTTGTGCGATCCTCATAGGCTCGGGGGAAGTGACAGATCAGGTCTTCCAGAGTAAAAATATTCAGCGCGGCAAACTGTTTGGCTTTGGTGGGGCCGATGCCCTTTAAGATGGTAATGGGGTCTGAAAGGCGTGCCATATCCTTCCCTCCTTCCGTTTTCTTTGATTATAGCAAAGATCCTGTGTCAGTGCAAGAAAAAACCACCGCATCCCGGCAGGATGCGGTGGTTTACATAATGCATTAAGAAACAAGGGAGTCCATAATATCCAGGATCTCCTGCTGCTTGCTTTCAAACACATCAGAAGGACAGTAGATCTGCACTACCCAGTAGTGGTCTTCACCCTCCCAAACAGCGCCGGTATAGGTATAGGCAGCATTGTTCACAGAGGCTTCATAGGAGAAACGGTAGCAGCCGTCGGAACTTTTCAAAGAACAGGAAAGCCCATTGGCCTGCAGGACAAACTGCCCGTAACGCTCTAGCGTCCAGCGGTCATCCAGTTCCAGCAAGGATGCTTTCTCCTCGGCAATGCCCTGAATGATCACCCGATCCCGACCCAGCAGGAAATCTGCATCCTGAGCAAAGCTCTCCCCGCTCAGATCCCGGTAACCGACAGGCAGCTGCAATGTCAAATCCTTGCAGATGAAGCGCTCCCCTTTTTCGCAGCCGGTCAGCAAGACAAGGCACACCAGAAAACAGATCAGCAGCTTTGCGGTCTGCTTCATAATTTATTTCTCCTTCAGAAGATCCCGGATCTCGGTGAGCAGAACCTCTTCTGCAGAGGGTGCGGGAGGAGCGGGTTCCTCTGCGGGAGCAGCATCTTCCTTCTTCTTGCCCAGCTCGGACAGCTTGTTGAGAATCTTAACGATCCAGAACACCACCAGTGCCAGGATCAGGAAATTGATCACAGCGGAGATAAAGTTGCCGTAGGTCAGGTAGTTGAATACTTCCTGCACCACTTCTTCGCCTTCGGCGTTGACAACAGTCTCGAAGGTGGGCTCCACCCAAGGCATCCGGGGCAGTTTGATCTTGGCATCGCTAAAGTCAGCACCCCCCAGGAAAATGTTGACCGCAGGCATAATCAGGTCGTTGGTCAGACTTTTGGTGATGGTGGAGAATGCGCCGCCGATAATAGTACCGACAGCCAGCGCCATTGCGTTGCCCTTAATGGCAAATTCCTTGAACTCTTCCAGCCAAGAGGGTTTCTTCAGTTTTTTCATAGAGGTGCCTCCTTTGGTTTACATAACATTTAAGAATTACTTCTTTTCGATGATTTCCAGACCGCCCAGATACTTCCGCAAGCACTCGGGTACCACGATGGAACCGTCAGCTCTCTGGTTCTGCTCCACCAGGGCGGGGAAAATACGGGAGGTTGCCAAACCGGAGCCGTTCAGTGTGTGGAGGAATTCCGGCTTGCCGGTCTCCTCTCTGCGGAAACGAATGTTGCCCCGGCGAGCCTGATAATCCCGAGCGTTAGACACGGAGGAGACCTCCTTGTAGCCGTCCATAGAGGGGATCAGGATCTCGATATCGTAGGTTCTTGCCATAGAGGCGGAGCAGTCGCCGGCGGCCAGCTTCACGGTACGGAAGTGGAAGCCTAGTCCTTCTACCAGCTTTTCTGCCTTGGTGACCAGCTCATCAAATGCAGCATCGGAATCCTCGGGCTTGCAGAATTGGAACATCTCCACCTTGTTGAACTGGTGGCCGCGGACCATACCCCGCTCGTCGGCCCGGTGAGAACCAGCCTCCCGGCGGAAGCAGGGGGTGTAAGCGAACATTTTCTTGGGTAGATCGGCCTCGCTGAGGATTTCGTCCCGGTAAATGGAGCAAAGAGCAGCCTCGGCGGTGGGCAGCATATAGTGGGTGCGGTCGTCGGTGGGATTGGCGATCTTATAGACCTCGTCAGCAAACTTGGGGAACTGACCGGCAGTTTCGCCGCACTGGTACTCCAACATATGGGGAGGCAGAATAAAGTCATAGCCGTCGGCGGTGTGGGTGTCGATAAAGTAATTCAGCAGCGCCCACTCCAGCCGCGCGCCCATACCGGTGTACATCCAGTTGCCTGCGCCTGCCAGCTTGACTCCCCGCTCATAGTCGATCAGCCCCAGATCGGAGCACAGATCCACGTGATGCTTAGGCTCGAAGTCAAAGGCGGGCTTTTTGCCAATATAGCGCAGAGGTTCGTTGTTTTCCTTGCCACCGGGCAGCAGGTCGCTGTCGGGCAGATTGGGCAGACTCAGCATCGCGGTGCGGAACTCCACCTGCAGAACCTTCAGTTCCTCGGCCTCGCCGGCGATGGCAGCGTCCAGACGGACGGACTCTGCGGAGTTGGCAGCGATCTGGGCATCCAGAGCGGCAGTGTCTTCACCCTTCTTTTCGGCGGCCTTCTTCTGGCCAAACAGCTTGCCGTTTTCCTTGCTGAGCTTGTTTTTCTGGGCAGTTTGGGTCTCCGTGTTGGTCTTTAAGGCACGGATCTTCTCGTCCAGCACCAGAATCTGGTCTACGATGGCGTCGCAGTCTACTTCCTTGGCCTTCAGTCCGGCCTTGACTGCGTCGGGGTTTTCCTTGATTTTACGAATATCCAGCATTTTTCAGTACTCTCCTTTTTATGCGTCGATGAAGTCTACCGGCTCATCGGGAATCACGATTGCGCAGATGATATATGCCAAAATACCGCTGCCGCCCAGAAGACAGAAGGCTACCAGAGCCAGCCGCACCAAGGTGGCGTCAATAGAGAAATACTTGGCAATACCGCCGCATACACCGCAGATCTTCTTGTCGCTTTCGCTTTTATACAGTTTCTTTTCCATAGCTTTCTCCTTATTTCTTTATATTTAACAGAGTATCGATCAGTACCTGCAGGTCGTCCTGTCCATAGAAATCCAGCTCGAAACGACCCTTGCGCTTGCCGGTGACGATCTTGACGCCCCGGCCTAAGTGTTTGGACAGGTTTTTTTCGCATTCTGCCACATAATCCACTGCCAGAGTGACCTTTTTTGCGGGGGCGGGTTCTTTTTGCAGGTTTTTGCACAGTAGTTCTGCCTGCCGCACAGACAGACCCAGAGCAGAAATCTTCTGAGAGGCCTCTTTTTGCAGTTTTTCGGTCTGCAAGGAGGCCACTGCCCGGGCGTGACCGGCGGTGAGCTTGCCGGTGCGGACCATATCCAGCACATCGGCTGGCAACGACAGCAGCCGCAGGGCGTTGGCCACCGCGGGACGGGATTTACCCACCCGATTTGCGGTTTCTTCCTGAGTAAGACTGTAATCCTCCATAAGAGTCCGGTAACCCAGCGCCTCTTCCACCGGATTTAAGTCCTGTCGCTGGAGATTTTCGATCAGCGCCAGCTCCATAACCTTTCGGTCGTCCGCCTCTATGACCACGGCGGGAATTTCCGGCAGCTGTGCCATTCGGGCGGCACGCCAACGGCGCTCACCGGCAATGATCTGGTAATAGCCGTTTCCGGTCTCCCGGACGGTCAGCGGCTGCACCACTCCGTGGGTGGCAATGGATTCGGACAGAGCTTGCAGCTCTACCTCATCAAAATCCTGACGGGGCTGATTGGGATTGGGCTCGACCTTGTGTATGGGAAGCAGTTGATAAGGGCCTTTCTGAATGGGTTCTTCACCAAAGTCACCCATCAAAGCGCCAAGACCTTTTCCTAAACCTTTTGCCATCGTATCACCTCTTTTGTAATTTTGCCGCAAATTCTTCAGCCATTGCCCGGTATGCTGCTGCGCCCCGGCTAAGCCGGTCGTAGACGGTTACAGGCAGGCCGTGGCTGGGAGCTTCCGCCAGTCGGACGTTCCGGGGAACCACCGTGGCGAAGACCTTTCCGGGGAAATGGCGGCGCACTTCCTGTGCCACCTGGGTGGAGAAATTGGTGCGGCCGTCAAACATCGTCAGCGCCACGCCGAAGATATCAAGACTCGGGTTGATGCGCTTTTTCACAATCCGCAGGGTGTTCATCAGGTCGGTCAGACCCTCCAATGCGTAATATTCGCACTGCACCGGCACCAGAATGCCGTCGGCGGCTGCCAAGGCGTTCAGCGTCAGCATTTCCAGTGAGGGCGGGCAGTCAATGAAGATCACATCATAGTCCTGCTTCACCGCAGCCAGGGCGTTTTTCAGCTGCAGATTGGGGTTCTCCATTGAGATCAGTTCCACGGCAGCGCCCGCCAGATCGGCGGTTGCCGGCAGCACATCGCCGAATTTAGTGTGAGCGATGGCCTGCTTGGCAGGAAGGTCATTGATCACAACATCGTACACGCTGGAGCGGAGCTTCCGTTTATCCAGACCCAGACCGGAAGTGGCGTTGGCCTGGGGGTCAAAGTCGCACAGCAGCACTCGCTTGCCCAGGTCGGTCAAAGCGGCAGTCAGATTTACGGCGGTGGTGGTTTTGCCAACGCCGCCTTTTTGGTTGACCACTGCGATTATCGTTGCCATAAGATGTCCTTTCCGGTATGTTTCACGTGAAACATACCTATCATCTGCGGCTGCCGGGGCAGCCAATGTTTCACGTGAAACAATCAGGGGGTGTTGTTGCGGTTGATGGCATAGTTGCGACCCGGCTGCTGCAGCTGATCTTCGGGTAAAAGGTTTCGAACCAACATAGCACCCAGCACCGTTAGCAGGACGGCCATCAGCACAGCCAGCGTCACCAGCCGTCGCACGGCCTTCCGCAGGTGGGAGATCTGATCCTCGGGGTTCAGCGGCTTGCGCCGGTGGGCCTGCTTTTTGCTGATAGGTTGCTCCGGTCGATGGGGAAGATGCACCGCCGTGCCCGGTTTTACCGGATAGGCGTCCATACCCTGCAGGCAGTGGTTGCAGAAAACCTGCTGGTTTTGGGTTTCTTTTCCGCATTTAAGACAGTTCAATGCCATTCCTCCCCAAGGGATGACCCTTTTTAATAGTAGTATATATTTTACACCAAATTCCCCCGTTCGTAAAGGGGTGAGAATGAAAAAATATTTCACTGGCTTGTTGACAAATGTAAACAGATGTGCTATGATGTGGTTACAGATGTAAACAAGGAAAGGAGAATGGCGTATGGACAATCACAGCAACGCGTTGACGGCCACGCAATGGAGCGTGATGGAATGCCTATGGATATCAGGTTCTCTCACCGGCCGTCAGGCTACGGAACAGCTGCAGGAGAAGATGGGCTGGAATCGCAGCACCACCCTGACCCAGCTGCGGCGAATGGAAGAAAAGGGCTTTGTGAAAAGCTGCGATCAAGAGGGTGTGAAGACCTTCTTCCCTGCCCTGTGCCGGGAAGACGCGGTCTTGCAGGAGACGGAGAGCTTTTTGGAGCGGGTGTACAGCGGCAGCGTCAGTATGATGCTTAGCGCAATGACACGGAAAACCACCCTTACCAAAGAGGAAATCCACGAACTCCACGCCCTGCTGGACGAAATGGAGGGGAAATAATATGATGCAGTGGATCGTTAGCAGCAGTATTCTGATCCTGGTGATGGCAGGATTGCGTTTTTTGCTGGGAAACAAGACCCGGCTTTCCCTTCGTTATGCCCTTTGGGCACTGGTTTTGGTGCGGCTGCTGGTTCCTTTCCAGTTCGGCAGCTCCTCCATCAGCGTACAGAATCCTGTAGAAAAAGCGCCGGTGGTGCAGCAGATCCAGCTGGCGGATAAGGTGGAGCATTTTGTCTACCACGTGGACGGTACCGCCACTGGCTATTACCAATGGGAACCCCAATGGAATCACAGTGAGGATTCCGGCAAGGCAGAGCCTGTGGAGCAGGAATTCACCACCCAGCAGGCGCAGACCCTTACCCTGATGAAAGATGTTTTGAAAATCACGAAGACTTGGCTTAAGCGGGTTTGGGTCGCCGGTATGGCGGTGACGGGAAGCATTTTCCTGTTGTCCAATCTGCGGTTTGCCCGCCGTTTGAGAAGATCCCGCCGGCTGCTGGAAAAGAACGTCTTGCCGGTGTATGTGACGGAGGCGGTGGAGACCCCCTGTCTGTTTGGTCTGTTCCGCCCGGCAATCTATCTGACCCGGTTGGTGGCGGAAGAACCTCGGCACCGGCAGTATGCCGTTGCCCACGAGCTGACCCATCACCAGCACGGAGACGGGATGTGGTCTGCCCTGCGGTGTGTGTGTCTGATCCTGCACTGGTATAATCCTCTGGTGTGGTGGGCGGCAGCAATGTCCCGGGCGGACGGAGAGCTGGCCTGCGATGAGAAGACCATCACCACCATCGGCGAGGAGCATCGGGCGGAATACGGCCGGGTTCTCATCGACCTGACCTGCCGGAAGCGGACAGATCTGCTCCGGGCGGCGACGATGATGACCGGCAGCGGCAAAAGTCTGAAAGAAAGAATTACTTTGATCGCCAAAAAACCGAAAATGGCGGTCTATACCCTGATCGCGGTGCTGCTGGTGGCGGTGGTGGCGGTAGGCTGTACCTTCACCGGCGGCAAAGATCCTACCACCTCTCTGGAGGGCACAAATGCTACTTCTCCCACGGATATTACCTCCTCCGGGGATGAAACCGAGCCCTCCACGGAAGAAACTGAGTCCTCCCAAGGCTGGGCGGCGCTGCTGCCTGCGGCTCTGGAGGAGGACGGGCGGGTAATTATGCCCACCGGCGTGCCCGAAGATGAACCGCCCGAGAGCGCAACACCGCTGACCGAGGAGGAAATGAAAAACTTAAATACCGCATTCCAGCCGGTATTTGGGCGCTTTGGTTATCAGGCGGCCCGGGCCACGGTCAATGGCGGCGACTATACATCTCCCCAGGAACTGCCCATCGGCAGTTTCCTGTGCAAAGGAATGGGCGTCGGCGTGACCAATGAAGAAGAACTGGCTGCCCTGCCCTGGAAGGCGGTCAGCGTTTGGAAAATTACCGGTCAGCGGCTGGACGAATTGCTGATGACCTACTTTGATACCACCCTGGAGGAAACCCAAAAACGGGATATGGAAGATCTGTACTACCGGGAGGACACCGATACCTACTACTATCGGCCGGCGGACAGGAGCATTGAAAAGGTATGGGTCAGCGATGGTTACCGGGACACAGTGGGTGTGATCTACCTGGATGTGTATATCCAGCTCAGCAAGAGCCAGCAACCCGGCTGGTATCGGGTGATGATGCTCCCCAACGCCCAGGGACGGTACTACATTTACAGCGTCAGACAGATCCGTTACAAGCTGGAGGATGCCCACATTCTGCCCGGTACGGAGCTGGAAGATGAGGAACTCAGGAATTTTGAGGAGCTCTTTGCTCCAGGTACCGGAGTTGACGACAAAAATTATTACAATACCATTTTGTGCTGCGGATATTATTCGCCCTATCTCTATTCAGCCGGAGGATTTACCAAGCCGGAGGACATCAATTTGGACATATTGTTCAACAACGGCTTCTGGGAGAATGGCGGGTATCTCAGCTTCACAGCGGAAGAACAGGCCTTTGTGGAATCTTGTATGCATCAGGAAACAGATATTTTCAAACGGCCCGTGGCAAAAATGGACCAGGTGATGCGGGATTTCCTGGGGATCTCCTTTGCCCAGAGCAGCAAGGCAGGTCTGTTATACGACAAGTATTTTCAGGATACCGAGTGCTACTTCGGATATTCTTCCGGCGCGGTAGGAGCAACGGAATTTACAATGCAGCACGGCTCCCGGGAGCCCAACGGAAGGGTGCATTTGATCTGCCTGGTGGATGAATACCCGAACACCACGGTAAAGCTGACCCTGCGGCCCACCTCGGAGGGCGCGGCGCAACCCTACCACGTGCTGGCCTGCTATGAAGTAGAACCCTGCAGATAAGAGACTTTCTATAAAATCCCCCTCGAATGAGGGGGATTTTTGCGCCTGTAGGGGCGTGTTCTTTGTATATGCCCGTCATCTTCTACAAAAATGAGCAGGTGGGGTTGTATAAAATAATCACAAGAACCCTCTTGACAATCAGCTGACCATATGATATTATCATAGCACCACAATCCTAGGAAGGTGTGATGCAAATGAGCTGGACCATCCCCGGCACGGCGCTTACCGCCCCCCGGGCAGAAGCGATCCACGTTGAAGAGCAGTTCCGCGCGATGTTTTTCCCGGGCGGAATGGTGCTCAGTCAAGTCTCCAACATCACCGGTCTGGAAAGCTATGTGATCCAGAACTGGGTAAAGCGGGGATTTTTGACCAAACCGGAAAACAAGCGCTACACCCTGCGGCAGCTTTGCCGCATCATCAACATCAATATGCTCAAAAGCGTACTGCCTCTGGAGCGGATCTGCAGTATGCTCAGCTGCGTCAACGGCCAGCTGGATGACGAAAGCGACGATATGATCGACGATTCTCAGCTGTACTTTATGTTCGTGCGTCTGGCCGCCCGGTCGAAAGAGCTGTACCGGGAGGAAACCCGGGAGGCGGTACTGGAGGAGGCGCTGGCGGATTACGTTGAGCCGATCCCCGGCGCCCGTGAGCGGGTAAAGCAGACGCTGCGGATTATGGTTACCGCGTGGCTTGCCGCCCGGATGACCCAGGAAGCGGAGAAAATGCTCCGGGAAATGGAGGCGCGGTGATGAATAAGGGTGTGAAGATTACAGTGATCACCGTCATTTCTCTGGTGCTGTTATATTTGCTCTGGGGAAGCTTGAACTCCATTGTGCAGACCACCAACTGGGCCACCGGCAAAAAGATCTTGCCCCAGGCTCTGTCCGGCACAGCCTGTATCGCTCAGATGGAAGAAGAGCAGTTTCTGCTCTGCGATCGGGTCTATGACCTGTATTTTCAGTTTCTGATGCACGCCAGCCCCAATAAGAGCAAAACGCCACCGGGCGGCCGGGAGCTGCTGCTGTTTACCAAGAACGGCAGCGTGCTGATCCGGGAGAATACGGAAAAACCAAACGGCGCGGAGGTTACCATTCAGACAGCGGAGCAGACCCAGACCTATTCTTTGCTGCTGACGGTGAAATTTGAAAGCCTGGTGAATTTGTTCCGGGGAACAGGCGGCGAAAATACCCCGGTGGAAAATTTCTCATTTAACTAAGAAAGGATGAATCAATATGGAAGAAAACGGAACTTACAGCTGGACGCCCGGAGGAGACTCTAAAAAGTCCGACAAAAACACAAATTTCAAGAAGATCAAAAATCTTTTGCTGATCGGCCTTGTGGCGGTGTTTGTGATGGTGTTGGCCGGCACCTGCTTCTACACCGTGGACGATAAGCAGCAGGCGGTGGTGACCACCTTCGGCAAGGTCACCGATGTGACCGACGCCGGTGTCCATTTTATGCTGCCCTTCGGTATCCAGAAGGCTCATAAGGTGGATGTGAATGTGTACCAGAAGATCGAGCTGGGCTACACCACCAAGGATGACTATGACGATTACTACGGATACGATCAGTATTATGAAGTCAATGATTCCGAAAGCACAATGATCACCGGCGACTACAACATCGTCAATGTGGACTTCTTCGTGGAATACAAGATTTCCGATCCGGTGCAGTATCTGTATTCCTCCAACGACCCGGAGAAGATCCTGCGGAATCTGATCCAGAGCCAGGTCCGCAATGTGGTAGGCTCTTCCACCGTGGACTCGGTGTTGACTGACGGCAAAAGCAATATCCAGATGCAGGTGAAGGATCTGGTCAGCCAGATCCTGGAGGAGTATGATATCGGTCTGACTCTGGTGGATGTGAAGATCCAGGATTCCGAGCCGCCTACGGTAGAGGTCATTGAGGCATTTAAGGCTGTGGAGACCGCCAAGCAGCGGGCAGAGACCGTGGTCAACGACGCGATGGCATACCAGAATGCCCAGCTGCCCCAGGCTCAGGCTCAGGCGGATAAGCTGATCCAGAACGCGGAATATCTGAAGCAGAACCGGATCAACGAGGCCATCCAGCAGGTGGCAATGTTCCAGGCGATGTTCCAGGAGTATGCCCAGAATCCCCAGATCACCAGATCCCGTATGTATTACGAAGCCATCTCCCAGATCCTGCCCGGGGTGAAGCTGTATATCAACACCGCCGAAGGTGGCGAAGATGTGCAGATGCTGCTGCCCCTGGAGCCGATGGTAGGGGCGCAGACCGAATCTGTTACAGGAGGTAACTGATATGAAAAAGACAATTGTGATCGCGTTGCTCGTGCTGGCTCTTGTGATCGTGGCAGCCAACAGCTTTTATGTGGTGCGGGAAAATCAGTATGCCTGCGTGGTGGAGTTTTCTAAGATCGTGGACACCAAGGACCAGGCAGGCCTGCATTTCAAGATCCCCTTTCTGCACTCAGTGAAGTATTTCTCTAAGGCCGCCCAGTTTTATGACATCCCCCCTTCCGAGGTGCTGACCTCCGATAAGCAGAATATGACCGTGGACTGCTATGTGCTGTGGCAAATTTCCGATCCCCTCCGGTTCTATCAGACTCTGGGTACTTCCGGTGTTGCAGAGCAGCGGCTGGATGCCCTGACCTACAATACCCTGAAAAATGTGATGGGTACTCTGGCCCAGGCAGACATCATCAATATGGAAGACGGCGCCAAGCGCAACGAAATCTACGACGGCATTGCCGGTACGGTGGATGAACTGGCCCAGACCTATGGCATCAATGTGCTGGATGTAAAGATCAAGCGCTTTGACCTGCCGGAGAGCAACCTAAACGCGGTCTACTCCCGGATGATCTCCGAGCGGAATCAGATGGCGGAAAAGTACACCGCCGACGGCAATTACGAGGCATCCCTGCTGCGCAACGATGTGGATAAGCAGGTGAATATCACCATCTCCAACGCCAAGGCCGAGGCCGCCAAGCTGGAGGCCGAGGGTGAAGCGGAGTATATGCGACTGCTGGCCGAGGCTTATGACAGCCAGGAAAAGAAGGAGTTCTACGAGTTCATTCTGGCGCTGGATGCTCTGAAGCAGAGCCTCACCGGCAGCGAAAAGACGGTGATTCTGGACGGAGATTCCAAGTTGGCCCAGATTCTCACCGGCAACGGTTAAGGAGGTCGCCTATGGCGATTCTTGAAAAGACCTTTCAGGAGGATTTTGACCGGCTGCTGAGCCGGGTGGAAAAAATCGTGATGGATGGCAGCATTTCAGCTACCCTGGAGGAATCGGCGGACTATGAGACTCCTCAGGGACGGTGCAGTGTGCGGGTATTTGAGCGCTACAGCTACCTGGGCGGCAACCGGGTCAGTATGAGCGTGACGCTCTTCCAGGCCGGTGGGCTGGTACACCTGTGCGCCATTACCTCCGGCGGCAGTCAGGCGATGTTCTTCAAGCTGAACACCTGGGGTGAGGAGAGTTTTCTGGATACCCTCAGGGCGACCTTGTAATCAAGAAATGAGAGCGTTGCGAAAGCGGCGCTCTTTTTCTCGTTTTTTGGGCCTGCCCGGCAATGTCTGAAGAATTCATAAAAAATTCACGGAAAAGGTGAAATTTCTCTTGATTTTTTTTCCACTCTCTATTATAGTATAGCTGTTAGCACTCAAAACAAAAGAGTGCTAACAAAATTGTAGATACTGGCGGCGCAGCCGCAATCTAAATACCGTTTTTTATGGAGGCAAGAACTATGAAACTGAAACCTATGGCAGATAACATTCTGCTCAAGGCCGCAGAGGCAGAAGAGACCACCTCTTCCGGCATCATTCTGGCTACCACCACCAAGGAGAAGCCCGGCATTTACGAAGTGGTTTCCGCAGGCCCCGGCACCAAGGATGTGACCGTCACCGTAAAGCCCGGCGATAAGGTTGTTGTTGGCAATTTTGTGGGCAACGACATCAAGCTGGACAATGTGGACTATAAGTTCGTCAAGCAGGAAGACATCCTGGCTGTTGTAACCGATTGATTATAAAGGAGTATTTATCATTATGGCAAAGATGATTGTATACGGCGAAGACGCCCGTAAGAAGCTGCAGGCCGGCATTGATCAGCTGGCTGACACCGTAAAAGTCACCCTGGGTCCCAAGGGCCGCAATGTGGTGCTGGGCAAGAAGTTCGGCGCTCCCCTGGTCACCAACGATGGTGTCACCATTGCCAAGGAAGTGGAACTGGAAGATCCCTTTGAAAATATGGGCGCTCAGCTGATCCGGGAGGTAGCTACCAAGACCAATGATGTGGCCGGTGACGGTACTACGACCGCAACCGTTCTGGCACAGGCCATCACCCGCGAGGGTCTGAAGAACCTGTCCGCAGGCGCAAATCCTATGGTAATGCGCAAGGGCATCGAGAAGGCTGTTGCAGCCGCTGTTGCTGCCATCAAAGAGCATTCTGTGCCTGTCAACGGTTCTGCTGACATCGCCCGTGTAGGTACTGTTTCCTCCGGTGATGAGGCCATCGGCGCGCTGATCGCTGAGGCTATGGAGAAGGTTGGCACCGAGGGTGTCATTACCATCGAAGAGTCCAAGACCGCTGAGACCGGGCTGGATGTGGTGGAAGGTATGCAGTTTGACCGGGGCTATATCTCCCCCTATATGGTCACCGACACCGACAAGATGGAAGCCGTCCTGGACGATGCTTACCTGCTGATCACCGATAAGAAGATCGTTTCTATTCAGGAGATCCTGCCCATTCTGGAGCCTGTTGTAAAGGCCGGCAAGAAGATGATGATCATTGCCGAGGATGTGGAAGGCGACGCACTGGCAACATTGCTGGTGAACCGTCTGCGGGGCAATTTCAACGTGGTTTGTGTTAAGGCACCCGGCTTCGGCGACCGCCGCAAGGAAATGCTGCAGGATATCGCCATCCTGACCGGCGGCACTGTGATCTCCAGCCAGCTGAATATGGAATTGACCGAGACCCAGCTGTCTGATCTGGGCCACTGCCGTCAGCTGGTTGTCACCAAGGACACCACCACCATCGTGGACGGTGACGGCACAGCAGAGGCGATCCAGGCCCGGGCACAGCAGATCCGCGCATCCATTGCTACCACCACCTCCGATTACGATCGGGAAAAGCTGCAGGAAAGACTGGCAAAGCTCAGTGGCGGCGTGGCGGTTATCAAGGTAGGCGCTCAGACTGAGGTGGCAATGAAGGAGAAGAAGCTCCGCGTAGAGGACGCGCTGAATGCCACTCGCGCAGCTGTTGAGGAAGGCATCGTGGCCGGTGGCGGTACTGCACAGGTCAATGCTGTTGCAGCAGTTGAGAAGCTGATCGCCAAGCTCACCGGTGACGAGAAGACCGGTGCCAAGATCATTGCCACCGCTCTGCAGGCTCCCATTCGCCAGATCGCCGAGAATGCTGGCGTAGACGGCAGCGTGGTCTATGAGAAGATCAAGAATTCCAAGAAGATCGGCTACGGCTACAACGCCTACACGGAAGACTATATGGATATGATCGCCGGCGGTATCGTGGATCCCACCAAGGTGACCCGTTCCAGCCTGGAGAACGCAGCATCCATCGCAGCCTGCGTGCTGACCACCGAATCCTTGGTTGCCGACAAGCCCGATCCCGCCGCTGACGCTGCTATGAATGCAGCCGCAGCCCAGGGCGGTATGTACTAAGAACCCTAAATTCCCGGTCCAATGGACCGGGAATTTTTCGTAAAAACCGGAAATTTCCATAAATTTGCGGCGAAAAAGCACTTGACAATCCCCTACAGGTATGCTAAGATACACGGGTAATAAAGAAGGCTGTACATCCGCCTCACCTCAAGCCAACGTGCAAAGAGGTTAATATTCCACTTCCCCAGCGGGGAAAATGTGAGTATGCGGATGGATTGCCATCCGCTTTTATTTTTGGCATCACAGGTGCCAAGGGCCTTAATCATTTGGAGGTGCTTACCATAGCCAAGTTAGATCATCAGCTCAATGAGGAAATCCGGGACAAGGAGCTTCGCGTCATCGGTCAAGACGGCGCCCAGCTGGGTATTATGTCCGCTGCACAGGCCAACGAATTGGCCGAGGAACAGGGTCTGGACCTTGTGAAGATCTCTCCCAATGCCGTCCCCCCCGTCTGCAAGATTATGGACTACTCCAAGTTCTGCTTCGATCAGAAGAAGCGGGAAAAGGAAGCCAAGAAGAACCAGAAGGTCGTGGAGATCAAGGAGATCCGTATGAGCCCCAGCATCGACACCAACGACTTCAACACCAAGGCAAGAGCAGCTCAGAAGTTTCTGGCTGACGGCAACCGTGTGAAGGTCAGCGTCCGCTTCCGCGGCCGTGAGATGGCCCACACCAATCTGGGCGAGAAGCTGCTGATGGACTTTGCCGAGGCCTGCGCTGAAATCGCCAATATGGAGAAGAACCCCAAGCTGGAAGGTCGGTTCATGGGAATGTTCCTGGCCCCCAAAAACAGTAAGTAACAAATTTTTGTTCTATCACCAATGAAACGGAAGGAGAACCAATTATGCCCAAGCTGAAAACCCATAGCGGTGCAAAGAAGAGATTCAACCTGACCAAGACCGGTAAGGTTAAGAGAGCCCGCGCATACAAGAGCCATATCCTCACCAAGAAGGATACCAAGCGTACCCGTCGTCTTCGCACCACTGCCTACGCGGATGTTACCAACGTAGCTGCTGTCAAGAAGATGATTCCCTACAAATAAGCCAAGGAGGATATTGAGAAATGGCAAGAGTCAAAGGCGCAATGATGACGCGCAAGAGAAGAAATGCTACCCTGAAGCTGGCCAAGGGCTACTGGGGTTCTAAGTCCAGACACTTTAAGATGGCCAAGCAGCAGGTTATGAAGTCCGGCAACTATGCTTATGTTGGCCGTAAGCTGAAGAAGCGTGACTACCGCAGACTGTGGATCACTCGTATCAGCGCTGCTGTTGCTCCCTTCGGCCTGAACTACTCCACCTTTATGAACGGTGTGAAGAAGGCTGGCATCGAGATGAACCGCAAGAGCCTGTCCGAGATGGCTATCCAGGACGCAGCTGCTTTCGCCGCTCTGGTGGAGAAGGCAAAGTCTGCTCTGAACTAAGCGAATAAAAGGCCCTGCCCAACGGCAGGGCCTTTTGCGTAACCCGGAAAGGAGAATCTCCTATGAATGTAAACGAGGCCATTATCCGCCGGCGCTCTGTCCGGCAGTATCAAGACCGGCCTGTAGAGCCGCAGCTTCTGCAGAAGTTGCTGGAAGTGATGCCCTATTATATGTCCCCTGCCAACCTGCAGCCGCTGAAGTTTTTGGCGGTCTCCGACCCGGAGGTGTGCCGCCGGGTGTTTCCCGCGCTGAAGTGGGCGGCCTACCTGCCGGGATACACCATCACCCGGGAACAGGAGCCCCAGGCCTATATTGTGATCTTAGGGGATAAGTCTGTCTGCAAGGAGTTTCAGTTTGCCGCCGGCTCTGCCACCACGGCGCTTTCCCTGGCGGCCTATGAACTGGGTCTGGACAGCTGCTGCCTTGCCAGCGCGGATCGGAATGCCCTGTATCCTCTGTTGGGCATCGACCCAGAGGAGATGGAATTGCTGTATGTGATTTCTCTGGGCTATGGCGCCCACGGCGGAAGGACTGTGCCGATGGAAGACAGCTGCCGGTATTATCTGGAGGGGCAGGATTTTGTGGTTCCCAAAAGAAGACTGGAAGATATCGTCCGGTTTGATCGGTGGGACAATGGCTGAGATGGAACTGAAGATCATTGCTACCCGCTCCGGGCGTCTCTCCTCTTTTCTGCGGGAGGAGCTGCAGATGTCTGCCGGGCTGATGAACCGGCTGAAGTGGCAGGAGTTATTGTTTGTCAACGGTGAGCCCCAGCATACCGACTATCCGGTAGCGCCCGGGGATGTGATCACCGTTCCGCTGAATGAGCCTGCGCCGGATTATCCGGCAGAGGCAGGGGAACTGACGGTTTTATATGAGGACGACCACATTCTGGCGGTGGATAAGCCTGCCGGTATGCTGATCCACCCCTCCCGCTCCCGGCTCACCGGAACACTGGCCAACCGGGTGGTGGGGTATTATGAAACAACCGGCCAGCGCTGTGCTTTTCATCCTCTGACCCGGCTGGATCGGGACACCTTTGGCGTGGTGCTGCTGGCGAAAAATGCCCATATCCACGCCCTGCTGAACCGGCTGCACGAAGATGGCGGATTTCAAAAGATCTATCACGCCCTGGTGTTTGGCGGACCACAGGAGGACGGGGGTGTGATCGATGACCCGATTGCCCGATGTCCGCTGCCCAGCCTGCTGCGGCAGGTGCATCCGGAGGGAAAACCCTCCAGAACGGAGTTTTCCGTGCTGGAGCGGGGGGATAGCGTAACCAAGCTGGCGCTGCGACCCATTACCGGCCGGACCCATCAGCTGCGGGTCCACTGTGCCCACAGGGGATTTCCTATACTGGGAGACCCCCAATACGGAAGTCCGGAATCCATAGAATTTTCTGCCAAACTGGGGTATACCACCCAGCTTTTGTGCGCCAAAGAATTGACCTTTTCCCACCCGGTCACCGGAGCACCGATCACCATACACTCGGAATTGGATGTGCCATAAAAGGGTGGAATATACTACCATACAGGAGGCTTTTTATGCGCCTTTCTACGGAGCGAATACAGACGCTGACCCGGGGATTTGATGCCGGGTTTTGCGGTACGCCTACAGATTTTTTCTCCGCGCCGGGACGGACGGAGATCAGCGGTAACCATACGGATCATCAACGGGGAATGGTGTTGGCCGCTGCGGTGGATCTGGATATGCAGGCGGCGGTGAGGGAGAACGGCACCGGGAAGATCCGGGTCTTGTCCAAGGACTATCCTATGTACGAGATTTCTTTGAATCAGCTGACGCCTATTGCAGAGGAGGTCAATACCACTCCCGCCCTGATTCGGGGCGTTGCCGCAGGCTTTGCTCAGCGGGGATGCACCATCCGGGGGTTTGATGTTTATATGGAGTCGGCGGTGCTGCCCGGATCGGGACTTAGCTCCTCGGCGGCCTTTGAGGTGCTGATGGGAACCATCATCAACCACCTGTTTTTCCAAGGTAAAGCTACCCCGGCGGAGGTGGCAAAGATCGGTCAGTATGCAGAGAACACCTTCTTCGGCAAGCCCTGCGGTCTGATGGATCAGATGGCCTCCGCGGTAGGAGGTATGGTGTGCATCGACTTTGCAGATGACCCGGTGATCACGCCGGTAAACTTTGATTTTGCTGCCTGCGGGCATATGCTATGCATCATTGACACCCGGGCAAGCCACGGAGAACTGACCGGAGAATATGCCGCCATTACCGATGAGCTAAAAGCTATCTGCCGCTATTTTGGGAAAGAAGTGCTCCGGGAAGTGGCGGAGGAGGACTTCTATCGGCAGATCCCTCAGCTGCGAATCCAATGCGGAGATCGGGCAGTGTTGCGGGCGATCCATTTTTACGAGGAGAATGCCCGTGTACCCCGCCAGGTGGCGGCGCTGCAGGCAGGAGATTTTGAAACCTTTCTTGCAATGGTACGGGAAAGCGGTCATTCTTCCTATATGCAGCTGCAAAATGTGATCTCTGCCGGCAGCGTGGCCTGCCAGGAGGTGGCGTTGGCGCTGGCGCTGTGCCGGCGGTATCTCCGGGGACGGGGCGCGTATCGGGTCCACGGAGGCGGCTTTGCCGGCACGGTGCAGGCCTTTGTGCCGCTGGATCTGCTGGAATCCTTCCGTACAGGAATCGAAGCAGTGTTCGGACAGGATGCGTGCCATACGCTGACCATCCGCTCAGATGGCGGCGTGTTGGTGGAGGGAATCTACTGACCGCTCTCAAAAAATCCAAATAAAAAACCCTCTCCATAGGAGAGGGTTTTGTTGCTTTTTTATCCGAATATGGGGTCGAATGCTTGGTCAAGGGGTGCGTTGTAGGTCAAATGGGAAGTTAGCTGAAGAAGCAACTGGGGGAATTTTTCCTCTGCCTGCTGATACAGAGCCAGAAGCGGTTCGTCCAGATGGGCGCAGAGGGGGTTGGGCGTTTCCGGTATGAAAAAGTCCTGCTGTTTTTTTCTTACAATTCCCACGCCTGTAGACAGGAGCTTTCGGGCAGAGGAGGATTTGGTGGCAAAGACCCGGGTGGTCAGGGCCATATTTTTCAGACCTATGGCTACGGTCTGCTCTGTTGTTCCGGGATAAAACCGGGCAACAATTTGCATTTCCCGGGACATCAAAACCATATGCCGGCTGATATTCTGGGTGTGGGGCGGAATTTTTCCGTCCAGTTCCAATAAGAACCGGTCAAATTCCATCTCAATTTCGGTGTGGCCGGCAGTACCCAGCTCTGCCTGCGCATTTACCAGCGGATGGCAGTGGGAATCCAGCACGTAGTGGCACAGCACGCCGTACAGGTAGGCCTGCGCCTCCTCGGAAGGAACCAGCCGCAGACCCCGGCAGACCCGGGTGAAAAACACGTTACCGCTTTGCAGATGCAGCTGGCTGCCAAGAAGGTCAAACCGGTTCTTTGCAAGGGGGTTATAAAAGAAGAAGAAATCCGGGCCGTGCAGACCCACATCATAGAGTCTGCGATAGCGGGTCACGACTTTGCGCAGATCGGCGGGCATTTTGGGAAGAACGGCGGCACCGAATCGGTAATGGGCATAGTGGGATGGCATAAAAGACCCTCCTTTCAAAAACGTCTGGTTTTATTTTACAATATTTCTGCCGCGAAAAAAAGACCCATTGTGTAAAAATCAAAAAATTCCCCCGGCTGAGCCAGGGGAATCGGTAATTACTGGTAAGTGGCGGGTTTTATGGGAGAGGCGACGGCCACATAGGTCTTGCCAACACCCAGAATCAGCTCAGAGCCGTCCTCCAAGGTATAGGTAAAGGGGTCATTGAGACTTTCCCGGTGCCAGGTGATGGGAACGACCTTGCCATCTATGGCAGCCAGACCCTGGCCGCTGCCCAGCAGATCGTAGAAAGAGCGGTTGTAGGTGCCGTCGTAGATAAACCACTGGTCGGAATAAACCACCAGCACATTCTTAAAGGACATCTGCTGGTCGTATTCTGCATCCACATAGGATTTGCCATACTGGCTCATATCGAAGAGCTCGGTTTCAGCATTGTAAGTAAAACGGGAGGTCTTGCCGCCCCGGAAGGTGACGGTGATCTCATTGGCGGTATCACCCTGCAGTTGGGATTCCTCTGTAAAGGCCAGACCGAAGTCCCGGGAAACGGGCTGATACAGAGCTTTTTGCTCCAGCGCTTTTTGGGCGCGTCCGCCGTCTGTGAACAGGGTGTGCTCCCAGGCGTAGCCTTCCAGGTTATAGCGGTCATTATCCCGGAAGAAATAGGTGCCTTCGTAGTAGCGGGCATCGATATGCTTCCAGTTGGGGATTACGTTGCCGGAGTCGTCATAGTTGCCGTTCAGGCCGTACCGGCTGCCGCCGCAATGGAACAAAGGGGCGTCAAAGGAGACAGCCACATTGTTAAAGAAACTGCGGTCGCTGCGGACAGGACCGATCTTACCCACATCCGTAAAGTCGGTGTACAGAGCCAGCATCCGGGTGATGCCGCCTTCGGTCTCGATCTCATAGATCATATCCGCCTTGCTGACACCGTAGTGGGGCAGGGCATCTTGAATATTGTTGATCACGATCGCGTTGACCTGGCCGATCCACGCCTCCTCCAGCAGCTGGCCGGTGAGAGGGTGGCGGTACTGCACCACCGGCTCGGTGGTTTCCGTACCCTCTGTAACGTCCGTAGGTTCGGTGGCTTCTGTAGCCTCCGTATGCTCAGTGGATTCTGTGACCTCCGTGGTTTCGGTGGGTTCGGTAGAGGGCTGAGTTTCTGTGGAATCCTTGCCGCAGGCACACAGCAGCAGGCATAGGGTCAAAAGAATAATATAAAAATGCTTCATAGGCGAATCCTTTCTGTTTATATGGGCCTATTGTAGCAGAATTGCTCGAAAAAAGCAACCGGAAGAGACTTCCTGTAAATTACTGGGTGGTGGGCGCGGAAAGCACCTTGCCCATAGAGTAATGGAATACACTGTCCCGGGTGGGAGTCAAGCTCGTCATAAGACCCCGGACGGCATACACCGCATAGCTGCGGAACAGCACAGGGCACAAAAGACCGTTGTCCATAATGGTCTTATGGAGGGTATAGTAATTGCCGTGGTTTTCCAGCGCCTGCAAACACAGGTTGTAGGCAGCTGTATCGTTCACACCACCCCAGCTTAAGCTGCCGTAGGTGGCGAAGAAGGCGGTCAGATCCATATTGGCAGAGAGCTTGGTCTGGCCGAGATAAAGATCGTAATTCCAACCCTTCAGCGTCTCGGTGTAGGTATTACCCCGCAGCTCCAGCATCGTTACCTCCAACCCGCAATCGGAGAGCATACGGCCGATTTCTCGGGCTACCCGCACCCGCAGGGAATCGTCGGCGTTCACCAGGAACGTGATGGAGCTTCCCTGCAGACCGGCGTCCTTCACCGCTTGAGAGAAATTTTGCGGTTTGTAGGCGTACTTATCTGCCAAGGTTTTTTGATAGTAGGGGGATAGGGGGGAGGCAGGCAGCGTGGCGCTGCGGGCAAATCCCCGGTAGTAATTTTCTGTCAGCAGATTTCGGTCAATGGCGTAGGTCAGTGCTTGGCGGACGGCATCATTGGAGAAAACCGGGCTGCTTTCGCAGGTGGCCAGATATAGAAAAATGCCATTTTCGCAGTCCCACAGCTCATAGTCGCAGCGGTAGTCGGCGTATTTATCAGAACCCGGGTCCGCACACACCAGGCTCAAACCGTAAAATTCAAAATTATCCCGGATATGGGTCTCCGATTGGGCCTCCAGCAGGGCGATGGTATCGGCGGTGACCACCAGATCGGATTTGCACCACCAGTTGCTGCGTCTTTGCAGGCTTTCACCGCCGGTGGTCCAGTAGAGGGTGTAAGGACCGGTGCCCAAGGGGCGGTCTTCGGCCACATCCTTTGCTTTTACAATGGGAATGTCCAGCAGGATCAGCAGATTTTCGTAGGGGGTATCCAGCTGAATGGTGACACCGCCGTCGGGTGCTGTAGCGATTTCCGTTACGTGCTGGAACCGGCCGCCGTAGTACGTACTCTCCTTGGCCGCCAGCAGGCTGGCCACCACATCGTCGGCAGTGAGGATATGGCCGTCGGAGAAGATGGCTCGCTCCAGATAGAAGGTATAGGTCTTCATATCCTTGGAGACGAAGTAGGTTTTACACAGCTGCGGCTCCACCCGATAGTCCCGATCCACAGTAAACAGACTCTGGTACAGCAGTGAAAACAGCGACCGGTTGGTAAAATCCGTACACAGATAGGGGTTCATAGACCGATCCTTGTAGTAGGCCAAGGTCAATTGTTGGGGGGGTTTCTCTGTGGGGGAGGTGGACACAGGACCGGTATAGTCATCCTCCCAAGTCAGACCGTCGCCGGTGGGGATATGGGCCTGTCCGGAGTCGCTACAGCCTGCCAGAAGCAGGCACAGGATCAGCAGAAATGCCAAGATTCGTTTCATAATTGGATCTCCTTGCACAAGATGACTGCCCCCTGAGAACCCCGCTGTCCGTTGGTGACCCGATGAGACCAAAACCGGTGAGGGGAACAGGCAGTGCAGTAGTCAGACAGGGTGACGGTTTGTACGCCGGCTCGGTACAGCCATAGGCCGTTGATAGCCTTTAAGTCCAAGTGGAATTTCTCACCCTTCCGGGTGATATAGGGTGCAGCCGTATCTCCAAGAGCGGATAAGATCGCCTCCGGCACATCGGTATCGGTCTCGAAGCAACAGGCGCCGATGTTGGGGCCGATGGCAGCCACCAGATCTTGTGGCTTGCTGCCGAAATTGGTTACCATCGCTTCTACGGTCTTGCTGACAATGCCAGAAGCCGTACCCCGCCAGCCTGCGTGGGCGGCGCCCACCGCGCCGGTTACCCGATCATAGAGTAATACAGGGGTGCAATCGGCGGTGAAGACCATCAGCGCCACCCCGGGAGTGTTGGTGACCAGGGCATCGCACTGGGGATATGCCCGGTGGTCAAACCCCTTACCTGCGTCTGTCCGGTCCACCACCCGTACCAAATCGGAGTGGATCTGGTGAGTCAGAACCAAATTTTCTTCAGAAAACCCCAGCGCCTGACACAAAATGCGGTAATTCTCAGCAACATTCTTAGAATCGTCGCCCCGGTGCATCCCCAAATTCAAGCTGCTGAAGATGCCAGTGCTGACACCACCCATACGGGTGGTAAAACCGTGGGGCACAGGGATATTAGGATCGGCAATCAACTCCAAGGCCCCGATCTTTCTGTTTTCCATTCAGCACCTGCTTTCTTGGGGGGTCGATTTATTCCATACCGGAAGATTTATCCTTCTGCATACAACACTTCTTGTATTTCTTGCCGCTGCCGCAGGGGCAGGGATCGTTGGGACCGGCCTTTTTGTTGGAGCGGACAGGTTGTTTTTTCATCACCGTGTCCTGAGCACCCACGGCACCGGTCTCCTTGGCGACCTTTTCCCGCTTGACTTCCTGGGTAGGCCGCAGCTGCACCAGGAACATCCGGCGGACGGTCTCCTCCCGGATGGCGGTGATCATCGCCTGGAACATCTGGTAGCCCTCTTCCTTGTAGGCTACTACCGGGTCGTGCTGGCCGTAAGCCCGCAGACCAATACCCTGCTTCAGATCGTCCATCGCGTCGATATTATCCATCCAGTATTCGTCTACCACCCGCAGCATCACCACCCGCTCCAGCTCACGCATAGTCGCGCTGGTGTAGTGCTGCTCTTTCCGGTCGTAGAACCGTACGCACAGATCATAAATAGAATCTGCAAAATCTTCGGCACTGAAATTGCCCTCGGGCAGCTTGTAAGCGCCCACCGGGAAGTAAATGCCTTCAAAGTGGCTGATCACGCTCTTGACCCCCGCTTCGTCCACGATACCGCCGCTGATGCTCAGACCGTCGGCTACCGTAGAATCTACCACGGTGCGGAGCATAGAAAGGATGTTCTCCCGCAGGTCCTCTCCGTCCAGCACCTTTTGCCGCTGGGCGTAAATCACCTCACGCTGGGTGTTCATCACATTATCGTACTCCAGAACGCTCTTTCTGGAGCGGAAGTTCCGACTTTCCACACTCTTTTGCGCGTTTTCCACCGCGTTGGAGAGGATCTTGGCGTCGATGGGGGTATCCTCGTCCAGACCCAGGGTGTCCATCATACCCATAATCCGGTCGGAGGAGAACAGCCGCATCAGATCGTCCTCTAAGCTCAAATAGAACCGGCTCTCACCCGGGTCGCCCTGTCGACCGGAACGACCCCGGAGCTGGTTGTCGATCCGGCGGGATTCGTGGCGCTCGGTGCCAATGATAAACAGACCACCGGCGGCCCGCACTTTCTCTGCTTCTTCTGCCATTTCCGCTTTGAAACCGGTAAGCAGTTCTTTATAACGGGCGCGAATGGCCAAAATGGCGGCATCGTCGGTTTCGGAATAGGCGTTGGCCTGATGGATCAGGTTCTCGTCCTCTTCTTCTTTCCGCAGCTGCTCCATTGCCATAAATTCCGGGTTGCCGCCCAGCATAATGTCCGTACCACGGCCTGCCATATTGGTGGCGATGGTCACAGCGCCCAAGTGTCCGGCCTGGGCCACGATCTGGGCCTCCTGCTGGTGGAACTTAGCGTTGAGCACGTTGTGGGGGATACCGGTACGCTTAAGAAGCTTGCTGAGAATCTCGCTCTTTTCGATGGATACCGTACCCACCAGCACCGGCTGACCCTTTTCGTGGCAGGTGATGACTTGATTGATGATGGCACGGAACTTGCCCATTTCGGTCTTATATACCGCGTCGGGGCGATCCAGACGGGCCACAGGGCGGTTGGTGGGGATCTCTACCACATCCAGTCGATAGATGGCGGCAAATTCCTCTTCTTCCGTCAGCGCCGTACCGGTCATACCGGAGAGCTTATCGTAAAGACGGAAGAAATTCTGGAAGGTGATGGTGGCAAGGGTCTTGCTCTCGCCGGCCACGGTGACCTTTTCTTTTGCCTCGATGGCCTGGTGCAGACCCTCGTTGTACCGACGTCCATACATCAGTCGGCCGGTAAACTCGTCCACAATGATGATCTGGCCGTCCTTGATCACATAGTCGATATCCCGCTTCATAATGCCCCGGGCCTTCATAGCCTGGTTGATGTGATGGGAGATGGTAGCATTTTCCGGATCGGCCAGATTCTCGATGCCGAAAAACCGCTCCGCCTTGGAGATACCGGAGGCGGTCAAAGACACGGTGCGGGCTTTCTCGTCCACCACATAGTCGCAGTCGTAGTCGTCGATGGCTTCTTTGTCGTCAGTTTTGGCAAAGACCTGCTTGCGCATAGAGGACACCAGATGGTCAGCCATCTCGTAGAGCTTGGAGGAGTCCTCGCCCTTGCCGGAGATGATCAGAGGGGTTCTGGCCTCGTCGATGAGAATGGAGTCCACCTCGTCCACAATGGCAAAGGCGTGTCCCCGCTGGACCAGCTCACTTTTGTAGATTGCCATATTATCCCGCAGGTAGTCAAAGCCCAGCTCGTTATTGGTGCAGTAGGTGATGTCAGCAGCATAGGCCTGCCGGCGTTCAGAGGATTTCATTCCGGGAACTACCAGGCCTACGGAAAGACCCATATACCGATAGACTTTGCCCATCCACTGGGAGTCACGTGTGGCAAGGTAATCATTGACGGTAACCACGTGAACGCCCCGGCCGGTGAGGGCATTTAAGTAGCAGGGCAAAATTGCCACCAGCGTCTTGCCTTCACCGGTCTTCATCTCAGCAATTCGGCCCTGATGGAGCACGATACCGCCCATCAGCTGCACGGGATAGGGCTTCATACCCAGTACCCGCCAGGCAGCCTCCCGAATGGCGGCAAAGGCTTCCGGCAGAAGGTCGTCCAGGGTCTCGCCCTGTGCCAAACGCTCCTTAAATTCCCCGGTTTTTGACTGCAGCTGTTCCCGGGGCATATCAGCGTAGGTCTGCTCCAGAGACAATATACGGTCAACCAGAGGTTGGATTTTTTTAATCTCCCGCTCCGAGCGGGTGCCAAACAGTTTGGTAAGAAGTCCCATTGTGCGTCTCCTTTAGGCATACTTTACAACATTATAGCACACCGAAGCAGAAAATAATAGACGAAATTGTAAACAAGCAAAAGAAAACCACCGGCAAAGCCGGTGGTTTTTGAGGATATATTATTTTACCGCTTTGGCGAGCCGGCGTTCGTCCTTGGTTTTGCAAAATTTCTCCAGCTGGGGCACAAACATCAGGCAGATCAGCGCAGCGGTGAAGCCGCCGTTGTACAGGCAGAAGCCGCCGTGCATATCGGGAACGGCGGACACCAGCAGGTAGTGCAGACCGCCGGCCAGTATGCCGTAGCCAAAGCCGTACTTACCGGAGACAGGGGACATACCGTTGGCGTAGCACAGGCCGATGAGAATGGATTGGCTGCCGATGGTGAGACTGTAATTCTCCACACCAAACAGCGTGGCGATCCAGCCGAACAGGAAGGAGGTGATCATATAGCCAGCCATAATGGGCCAGACATTACCGGGGTGGCTGCCGGAGTTGCAGGTGGAGAGCATACAGAACACAATGCCGAAGGTCATACCGGTCCACACATTTCTGCCGTCAATGGCGCCGGCCAGGTTGAAGTAGGCAACGATCATCAGACCGAATACGCCAACATTCATCAGGAAGGGGGCGTATCCGTACTTGGAGGAGAAGCACACACCGTGACCGGTGTCCTTCATAAGATTCCAGTAATCCTTAGGCTTGCAGCCCATCAGCAGGGCAAAGACAATGCACAGAACAAATACAACGCAGCAGAAAATGTTGGCTGCAGGCATTGCGGTGGTATCCAAAGCGCCCATAGTGGACAGGTTGCCCAAATCTCCGATTTTCCAACCCAGCATAACATTGTACAGCACAGTACGCAGGAAAAATGCGGTCATACCGATGGGAACAGCAGCGGAGTAGTGGTCATAGCCTTTATGGATGTTGGGGGCGTGGGCAAGACCGGCAGGCAGGAAGAAGCCGATGATCAGGCCTACCAGCACTGCAAGACCCAGGCCCAACCAGTTGAAGCCAACCGCTTCCACATTGGGATAGCGCAGCAGCAGGTCGGAGATCAGAGGTGCGATGCCGGTGGAGTAGAGCATAGCGTTGGACACAGCGCCCAGCTTCTCTTTCTTCACTGCAGCGTACAGGCACACACCTAAAACTGTGGGGATCATATTCAGCGGATTGATACCCCAGGAGGCAAAGCCGATGGTAAGCAGCACACCCAGAGTGGTGACCTGGTTGGGCTTACTGCCGGGCAGGCAGCACAAAGCTGTGCACAGAAGTCCCACCAGACCCATATTCAGGAAGGTGGCTGCGTAGCCGCCCAAAGCAAAGTAGTTGGTGGAGATCTTGCAGGTGGAGGTTATGATCTTCCACACGCCGGTAAACATCTGATCTGCGTCCGACAGGAAGGGGGCAGCTACAACAAAACACAGGGAAATGAAGGCAAAAAACAGTTTCAAAAAGTTCTCTTGGGACAGGTTATTTAACTTTTTCATCACAAAGCACCTCTTCAATTAGAAAATGGGCAATCCGATCCTGCTATAAATCGGATTGCCCAGACGATCGGCATATTCACTCTTACACTCCCTTGCGGTAACCGCTGAATCGTCAGTTATGTAAGAGGGTTATGAAATTTAAGCTTTTTCAGCAGCTTCCACAACGTGCTTCATCAGCACGGAGGTGGTAACAGCGCCCACGCCGCCGGGGACGGGGGTAATGGCTTCAACAATGGGCTCAACCTCGTCGAAGATGGCGTCGCCGGACATACCGCCCTTGCCCTTGGAGGTGATCTTCTCGGCATCCCAGTTCATAGAAACGTCGATGACCACCTGGCCGGGACGGACAAAGTCAGCGGTCAGGCTCTTCAGCACGCCGGCTGCAGAGATGATGATGTCAGCATTCTTGCAGATTTCGGCGGTGTTGACGGTCTTGGTGTGGCACATGGTAACAGTGGCGTTCTTAGCCATCAGCATCATAGCGGCGGGCTTGCCAACCACCAGAGAGCGGCCGATCACAACAGCCGTTTTGCCCTTGCAGTCGATGCCGTAGTGGTCCAGAATTTCCATACAAGCGGCGGGGGTGCAGGGAGCGTAGCCCAGATCCTGGCCCTCGAACACGCCGGCGTTGGACATATGGGTCATAGAGTCCACGTCCTTCTTGGGAGCCAGACGGTTGCAGATCTCGTCCTGATCAGCCTTCAGGTGCTTGGGCAGGGGACGGAACATCAGAACGCCGTGGATGGAGTCGTCGGCATTGACCTGATCGATCACAGCCAGAACCTCTTCCTTGGTAGCGGTCTCGGGCAGCACAAAGTTCTTAACGGCAACGCCCACTTCCTCGGCACGCTTGGTAGCGCCCTTTTCGTAGCTCAGATCGGAGGGGTTCTCGCCCAGACGGACGATACCCAGAGTAGGAACAACGCCCTTCTCCTTCAGCGCTGCGGTACGAGCCTGCAGAGCGGCAACCAGAGCCTCATTGACTTCTTTACCCAGTAATCTCTTAGCCATAGTAAAATACTCCTTAAAAAGTTATTGATTTCCTATATGTAGTGTTGCAGAATCAGACACCGAAGCCAGCCTTGACGGAATTGAAGATCTCGTCAGCCATAGCGCAGTACTTATCCATCATACCCAGGGCCTTGGCATTCATCTGCTGGGCCACATCCCGGTTCTTCAGAGTTTTGGTGTTAATAAACACATTGAGGGATGCTGCCTGCAGGGCGGCCTTGCAGCACACAGCGCCGCAGCCTGCGTCGGATACAGCCAGACGGCTGCCCTTGGCGGCAAAAACAGCGATATGTTCAATAGCCTCGCAGCACAGCTCCATAATCTTCATAGGCGTGGAGCAGGCGATCAGAGTAGCCTCTTCCATCACAGCGTCACGGGTGGGGTCATCCTTAGGGATGCCGTAAGCCTTAGCCAGAGGCAGGAAGTTCACTTCGTCGGCCTCCACTTGGTTCAGAAGCTCGGTCTGCAGGGCATCACACTTCGCCTTCAGCGCAATGATCTCAGCTTCTACCTCGGCGTACTTCTTCTTACCTACGGTCAGGCTGCCTACCATATTGCCCAGAGCAGTGCCGATGGCGCCAACCAGCGCAGCAGCGCCGCCGCCGCCGGGCGCGGGAGCATCGGATGCCAGCACTTCCACAAACTTGCGGCAGGATTCCATTGTCATATCCATAGTGTATATTCTCCTTCTTTTCGATTGTGTCATTGCAAAAGTGAGGTCGTTCACACAATTTGCAATGACAATCGGTATTTGTATACTGATATTTAGCATACCACGATAAACCGGTGATGTCAATGTTTTTTGCCTACATTTGCATTGTTTTCCGGCAAAATAGAAATCAAGGAATCCGATAAAGCCGCTTGCCGTTTTCGAAGGTGGCGGCGATTGCTTCCTGGGTGGAAATACCCCGGATTTCAGCCAGTTTTTCCGCCATCTGGTACAGATATCCCGGGTCATTTCGCTTTCCCCGGAAAGGTTCCGGCGCCATATAGGGGCAGTCGGTCTCAATGACGATCCGATCCAACGGGATCACTGTGGCGGTCTCCACCGCCTTGCGGGCATTTTTGAAGGTCAGCACCCCGGTAAAGCCGATGTACCAGCCCAGCTTCACCAGCTGCTGGGCCATCTCCGCGGTGCCGGAGTAACAGTGGAACACGCCGGTGACACCGGAAAATTCCTTGATGATCCGCATTCCGTCGTCGTGGGCCTCCCGTTCGTGGACGATCACCGGCAGATCCATTTCCCGTGCCAGCTCCATTTGCAGCCGGAAGGCTTTGCACTGGGTTTCTCGGGGGATATCCTCGTAGTGATAATCCAGACCGATCTCGCCGATGGCCTTGACCTTTTCGTGGCGGCACAGCTTACGGTATTCTTCAATCACGGTCTCATTTACCTCGTCGGCGGAATCCGGGTGAGAGCCTACGGAGGCGTACAACCAGGGATAGCACTCTGCCATCGCGACGATATCCCGAGAGCTTTCCAGGTTGCAGCCGGCGTTCATCACCAGGCCGATGCCCTTTCCGGGAAGACCCTCCATCAGTGTCTGCCGGTCTTCGTCAAAGGCCGTGTCATTCAAATGGGCGTGGGTATCAAACAGCATAGGAATTCTCCTTAACCATCAGTTGTCAGTTCCACAACCGCCACAAAGCAGCCGTGGAGGATTTGGATGCGGGGATCATCGGGGGAGAAGTCGGTACGGTTTGGGTAGCCGGTGAGTCCCTCGCCCGTGGCCTTGGCGGCAGCCTCCTTCAGCACCCACAGCCGCAGCAGCGCCTGCCGCTTATCTGGTGCCTCCGCATAGCGGGCGTACTCGGTGGGGGAGAGGATCTTCTGTGCCAGTGCAAGGCTGATTTCCCGGTCCTGCTCCTCTGCGTCAATGCCGATGGGCTGTCGGGACAGGGCGCAGAACACGTGGTGCTTGCTGTGGGAAATGGAAAATTGCCAGGGGTTATTTATAAAATAAGGCTTTCCCCGTGGGGTGATGGCAATTTCCGGCAAGGGAAGACCGGTTTGCTGCCGGTACAGTGTTTCCAGCAGTTGCCTGCCTGCCTCGTGGCCGGACCTGCCGGACAGCGCCTCTCCTGCCAATACCATCGCGCACCCTCCTTTGTTGAGATATGTATACTATACCCTTTGGGAAGATTTCTGTCAATCCGGACTAATGGGGTCCATAGGCGCATAGGGTGTAGGGATAAGGAGGGACGTGTATGACAGAAAACCTACCCCGGCTGCCCCACAGCCTTACCCTGCAGGAGCGCAGCCGCTTGGAGATGACCGGTGTGACCGAAGTGGTCAGCTTCGATGAAGCTGCGGTGATCCTCCACACAGAACTGGGAACATTGATTGTGCAAGGGGAACAACTTCAGCTGAAGACCCTGCTGCCGGAGGGTGGACAGGTACGGGTGGACGGCCACATCTGTACTCTGCGCTATGAAGAGCCGCGGGATATGCGCTCGTTCTGGCGCAGGCTTACCGGATGAACACGCCGGCGCAGCAGGCCCAGCGATTTTTGCTGGCGTGGCTGATAGGCTGCCTGCTGGGGGTACTTTACGGGGCGCTGCGCCCCCTGCGCAGAAAACACCCCCATTTGGCAGATTTGCTGTTTGCTGCTGCTACCGGGTGGGGTTGGCTGGAGCATAGCTTTCGCATTTGCCGAGGGGATATGCGGCTGCCCTACACCCTGTGTCTACTGCTGGGGATCTGGGTCTTTGACCGTACCGCAGGGGTGTGGCTGCAGCCGGTTTTTGTGCTGTTTTGGAAAGGTTTGGGTGGGATTTGGGCTCCGTTTGGGAGGATTTTGAAAAAAACGGCGTCTTTTTTGAAATTTCTCCTTGCATCCGGGAAAAAATGGGGTACAATATACTGGAGAAACCGTAAGCATCACCCATCGGAAGGAGTACTTTATGGCAGCAAACAACAACCCGTTTCGCCGGATCCGGCTGGTGTATCGCCACAGTTCTACCTTGCTCAAATGCGTAATTCTGGCAGCGATCGTGTTATCCACCGTAGCAATGATGACCCTGCGGTTCACCATACGGGAGTATCAGGATTGGCAACAGGAGCTGGCTCTGCAGGCAGCGCAGCTGGAGCAGGAAAACCGCACGCTGACCAAAAACATCGCCCAACTGGGCACTGTAGAAAGCATCAAGCGCATCGCTCGGGAGGAGTTGGGGCTGGTAGATCCGGACACTCAGTTCTTTGTTCCCGTAGAAAACAATCCTTAAAATAATTGGAGGAAGCAAAAACAAAATGGAGTTAACCGTTGGAGCCATCTTAGAGGGTAAAGTTAAATCTATCACCAATTTCGGCGCATTTGTCACCCTGCCGGAAAATGTTACCGGTTTGGTACATATTTCTGAGGTTGCCAACGCCTATGTCAGCGACATCCGGCAGCACTTGACAGAGGGCCAGGATGTGAAGGTTGTAGTCATCAGCCTGGACGGCGGCAAGGTCAATCTGTCCATCAAGCGGCTGGAGGCAAGACCCCAACGGGAAACAGCGCCCAGAGACGGCGCTTTCCGCGCTCCTCGCCGGGACAACCCCCAGCAGCGGTCCGCTCCCACACCGCCTCCTGCCCCAAAAACTGCCGATCAGCTGTTTGAGGAAAAGCTCAAGCAGTTTATGTCCGAGTCCGACAGTAAGATCTCCGGCATCCGGCAGTATTCGGACCATCGCACCAAGAGCCGCAGAAGATAAAACGATTTCACGACTCAGGAGCTGCTGCCAAAGGCAGCTGCTCCTTTTACTTTTTGATGAAGGAGGGGATTCCCTTGTCCAATGTGGTAATCACCGGCGGAAGCCGGGGCATCGGCGCGGAAGCCGTCAGGCAGTTTGCCGCCCGGGGCGACCGGGTGTGGTTTCTGTACGAAAAAGAACAGGAAAAAGCTGCCGCGGTGGCGGCCCAGACCGGCGCCACACCCCTTTGTTGCGATGTGGCGGATGCCAGAGCCGTATCGGCAGCTTTCCAAAAGATCCCAGATGTGGACATACTCATCTGCAACGCGGGTATCGTTCATTACGGATTGCTGAGCAGTATGGAGGAAGCCCAGTGGGATCGGGTTTTTGATGTGAATGTGAAAGGTATGTACCTGTGCATTCAGGCGGCGATGCCCCATTTTTTGCGAAAACAATCCGGCTGCATCCTCACCGTCAGCTCTATGTGGGGGCAGGTGGGCGCCTCCTGTGAGGCGGCCTACTCCGCCACCAAGGGCGCGGTGATCGCCCTGACCAAGGCCTTAGCCCAGGAGCTGGGCCCTGCGGGGATCCGGGTCAACTGCGTTTCCCCCGGGGTGATCCGGACGGATATGTGCGCCTCCGTATCCCAGGAGACGATGGAAGCGCTGAAAGAGCAGACCCCCGTTGGCCGCAACGGCACTCCTGCAGATGTGGCAAAGGCGATGCTGTACCTGGCAGATGCGGATTTTGTCACCGGACAGGTACTTGCGGTAAACGGCGGCTTTGTGATATAATATCATTAACTTATACTTTGGAGGATATTTCTATGAAAATTGCACTTGGCTGTGACCACGGCGCTCTGGCGCTGAAAAACAACCTGATTCCCCATTTGGAAAAGCAGGGTCACGAAGTGAAAGACTTCGGTACTTACACCCTGGACAGCTGCGACTATCCCGAGTTTGCTGCCGCTGCCGCACAGGCGGTAGCAAACGGCGAATGCGATAAGGGTATCGTGCTGTGCACCACCGGCATCGGCGTGTCGATCACCGCCAACAAGATCCCCGGCATCCGCTGCGCCCTGCTGTCGGATGTGATGAGCGCCCGGATGACCCGGGAGCACAACGACACCAACGTGATGGCCATCGGCGCCGGCGTGGTGGGTCAGATGCTGGCCTTTGAGATCGTGGACACCTGGCTGGGCACGGAGTTCTCCGGCGAGGCCCGGCATCAGCGCAGAATCGACAAGATGATGGCTCTGGAGAAGTAAGTTTATAAAAAAGAGGGATGCATCGCATCCCTCTTTTTGCTTGATTATACGCTGTAGCCTTGCAGTTCCCGGCAGGCGATGGCATAGCTGGTGATCACCTTGGGCCGCGCCCAGGTGAACAGAGCCAGCTGCCCGGCGATTCCCAGCACATAGAAAAGGAAGAAGCCTACCATATCACTCCAGGGCTGGGCAATGCCGCACAAGGACAGTATCACATCTCCGTAGCACAGCGCGATGGTGAGAATCTGCAAAACATAGAACCACCAAAACTGCAGATCCAGCTTCAGCAGGGCGATCCAGTTTCTCCGAGTCATCCGAAAGCTCTCTGCGATGGAAGCCCGGGCGCCCATCCGCTCCTGCTGCATCTGCAGATAGGGAGCAAACCGCATCCGGTACAGCAAGGGAATGGCAACCACCGCCAGTAAAACTCCGCCAATGATCAAAAGAGGCCGTACCGCAGCCAGCAGCTGCTGCATCATCTCGGGAGAAAGGGAATCGATCGCTACGATGGGATCGGTGTCCGTTCCCAAAATAGTCGTTAATTGCAGCATAGCGGTATTTGCCCAGGGGGTCATCATATAGATTGTGGAGGAGAATTGAATCACCACGACAGATGCCAAAATCAGGATGAAGCCCTGCAAAATCCGCATCCGCAGCACCGGTCCAAACCGGCGGAAGCCAAGCAGCAGCACGGAATTTTCGGCCGGCTGCCGGGTGGCCCATAAAAAGGCGGCGGCAAAGATGCCCGTCTCCCAGAAGGGAAGAGCCAAATTTCCCAATGTTTCCAGTACAGACTGGGCGGTGGCCAAAATCGACCGAAGCCCCAAACCGGACAAGCCGCCGGTGGTATCGATCTGCCGATCCAGAAACAGATTCAGCACTGCAATGGCAAGGGATACGCCCAATGCCACACCGGTGTGCAGCAGCATCAGTTTTTTGGGATCAAGCGGCGCTTCTTTCAGCGCCGCTTCTGCCCGGGCGGGCAGAGATTTTCCATTCCATTTACCCATAGGAGCACCTCCTGATCTTCTTAGTTATAGTTATACGACACAGCGCTTAGAATAGCAAATGAATTTTTTGTAACAGTGGCATTTTTGGCAACGTTGTGATAAAATAGGAAAAAATTCTATGGACGGAGGGGAGAGGATACTGTGGATTATGTAAACTGCACGTTGTGTCCCCGGGCCTGCGGTGCAGACCGTACCGCCGGGGAGCGGGGATTCTGCGGCTGCCCGGATACGGCTCTGGTGGCCAAGACAATGCTCCACCGGTGGGAAGAGCCGGCGCTCTCCGGCAGCGGTGGCAGCGGCGCCGTATTTTTCGGTGGCTGCACCTTAGGTTGTGTTTACTGCCAGAACCGGGCCATCTCCGCTGCCCCTACCGGCACATCTATGGATTCTGCCGCCCTGCGGCGATTGTTTGAGGATCTCATTGCCCGGGGTGCGGAGAATATCGATCTGGTTACCCCTACCCAGTACCTGCCCACCATTCTGCCGGCCTTGACACCCAAGCTTTCCGTGCCGGTGGTGTATAACTGCGGCGGCTATGAGTCGGTGCAGACGGTGGCGGCGCTGGAGGGTCTGGTGGATATTTATCTGCCGGATATGAAGTATGCCGACGATGCTCTGGCGGCCAGCTTATCCGGGGTGACGGATTACTTTGCCACCGCTGGAGCTGCCATCCGGGCAATGGCAGAGCAGGTAGGGCCTCCTCAGTGGCAGGGGGATCAGCTCACCCGGGGCGTGATCATCCGCCACTTGATCCTGCCGGGGCATATTGAAAACTCTTTGAAGGTACTGGATTGGATCAGCGACACCTTTGCTCCCGGGCAGGTGCTGGTGAGTCTGATGCGGCAGTACACTCCGATGCCGGGTCTAGCCGCGCCCTTTGACCGGCCGGTGACACAGGAAGAATATGATGGCGTCCTAAGCTGGATGTATCTGAACGGGCTGGATGGCTTTACCCAGGAAGATTCCTCCGCGGATACCGCTTTCATCCCGGATTTTTGAGAAAATAAAACCCTGTTGCAATTTTTGCAACAGGGTTTTTAGAATGCGTTTTCATCCGGGAAATGTTCCATAATCTCCTCAACGGTACAGTTAAGAATATTGCACAGCCGGTCGATGGTGTTGATCTCTACATTTTGATTCTTCCGCAGGCGGTTCAGCAGGGAGCGGTTTACATTGTGGCGGGTGTACAGATCATATTGGGACACGCCGCGTTTTTTCATTGTTTCCCATAGACGGTCATATTTTATCACACCGCATTCCTCTTTTTTCTTGATTTTCTTTTATTATTGCCGTAAAATCAAGATAGGAATAGTGTGCATATAAAGACACTATAAAAGGAGGGCGTGTTTTGCAGGATCCGAAAATAGAGTGGGTTTACGCCTCAATGGCCAGCCACATACAGGAGAAGTACCGGTTTCCGGGGGTAGAGGATGCTTTTGCAGAGGGTTCTTATTGTATGGAATGCTATGGCAGAATGCGGGATGCTTATGATCGGCTCTGTGACCGATTAAATCAAGTGGATGAAGATCCGGATGTGGAAATTATTTTGCAGGCGATGGGGGGAATCGAACGGGAATTGTGTTTTCGGATGTACCGATATGGGGCGCTGTTTGGCCTTTCACGGAATGCTGCGGGCGATTGATAATCGCCTCTATGTTTTTGCAGGGCGTGGGAAAAAGAAAACCCTGTTGCAACTTTTGCAACAGGGTTTTTGTTTGTTTTAGCACAGTTTGGCGCCGGCAGGGATGGCATCGTCCACCATCAAAAGGTTCAGCTTCTCCTCGCCCTTTTCCGTATGGACGGCGGAGATCAGCATACCGCAGGACTCCCGACCCATCATCTTCCGGGGAGGCAGGTTGGTGATGGCAACCAGAGTCTTACCGATCAGCTCCTCAGGCTTGTAGAACTTGGCGATACCGGAGAGGATCTGCCGGTCAGTGCCGGTGCCGTCGTCCAGAGTGAATTGCAGCAGCTTGTCACTCTTTTTCACCGGCTGGCAATCTTTGACCTTTACTGCCCGGAAATCGGACTTGCAAAAGGTGTCGAAATCCACGGTCTCGGTAGCGTAGGGCTCGATCTCCACCGGGGGCAGGGCGGCTTTGGCCTTTTCTGCGTGGTAGGCATCGATCTCAGCCAGCTTGGCTGCCATATCCAACCGTGCGAACAGGATCTCACCTGCGCCCAGCTGCTTGCCGGACTCAAAGACACCGAAGGTGGTCAAACTCTCCAGACCGCCGTTTTCGGTGCAAAGCTGCTCCAGGATGCGGCGGGAGGTATCCGGCAGATAGGGCTCTAGGGCGATGCCGGCAAAGCGTATGCTTTCCAGCAGGTTATACAGAACCGTACCCAGCCGTGCCTTCTGGCTTTCGTCCTTGGCCAGCGCCCAGGGTGCGGTCTCGTCAATATACTTGTTGGCGCGGCGCAGCAGAGCAAAGATCTCGTCGATGGCGTCTGCAACCTTCAGCTCGTTCATCTTGGTCTGCACCTTGCCGGGCATCGCCAGCGCGACAGCCTTCAGCTCTTCGTCCAGTGCTTCCGGTGCGGTGGGGGCGGGTACAATGCCGCCGAAATACTTGCCCACCATAGCGATGGTGCGGTTGACCAGATTGCCCAGAATGTTGGCAAGCTCTGCGTTGATCCGTTCGATGATCAGCTCGTAGGTCATCACGCCGTCAGCGGCGAAGGGCATCTCGTGAAGCACGAAGTAGCGAATTGCGTCCACGCCGAACAGATTTACCAGATCGTCGGCATAGATCACGTTGCCCAGAGATTTGGACATCTTATCGCCCTTTACCAGCAGCCAGGGGTGACCGAATACCTGCTTGGGCAGCTCTTCGCCCATACTCATCAGGAAGATGGGCCAGTAGATGGTGTGGAACCGGACGATGTCCTTGCCAATCAGGTGCAGGTCGGCGGGCCAAAACTTCTTGTAGTGCTCGGAGTGGTTGCCATCGGGATCATAGCCACAGAAGGTGATGTAGTTGCTCAACGCGTCCAGCCACACATAGGTCACGTGGCCCGGGTCGATGGTTACAGGAACGCCCCAGGTGAAGGAGGTGCGGGAAACGCACAGATCCTGCAGACCGGGCTTTAAGAAGTTGTTGATCATCTCGTTTTTCCGGCTCTCCGGCTGGATAAACTGGGGATGTTCCTCAATATACTGCATCAGTTGGTCGGCGTACTTGCTCATCTTAAAGAAGTAGGCCTCTTCCTCGGCATCCACACATTCCCGGCCGCAGTCGGGGCATTTGCCATCCACCAGCTGGCTTTCCGTCCAGAAGGACTCGCAGGGAGTGCAGTACTTGCCTACATACTTGCCCTTATAGATGTCGCCCTTTTCGTACATCTTTTTGAAGATCTTCTGCACCTTTTCCTTATGCTCTGGGTCGGTGGTCCGGACAAACCGGTCATAGGTGGTGTTCATCAGATCCCAGATGCTTTTGATCTGACCGGCCACATTGTCCACATACTCCTGGGGGGTGATGCCGGCGGCTTCGGCTTTTTGCTGGATCTTCTGACCGTGCTCGTCGGTGCCGGTCTGGAAATACACCTCAAAGCCGGCTTGCCGCTTATAGCGGGCGATGGCATCGGCCAACACGATCTCATAGGTGTTGCCGATGTGGGGCTTTGCGGATGTATAGGCAATGGCCGTGGAAATATAATAGGGTTTCTTTTCACACATACGTAATTCCTCCTAAAAAACAGAAAGTCGCCCCCGGAAAGACCAAGGGCGACAGATTTTGACGCGGTACCACCTTGTTTTACAGCTTGCGCTGCCTCAAGTGCGCGATAACGGGCGCGCCCGGGTGGGCCTACTTTGTCGACACACCGGCTCCGAGACCATATTCGGCAGTTTCCGGCGTACCCCTTTCCACCAACCGGGGTTCTCTGATCGCTTCCGCTGCGTACTCTTCTCTTCACTGCTTTTGCCATTATAGGGGACATTATAGCCTGTTTTTCCCGGGTTTGTCAAGTATTGGCGGAAATTTCCCCGGTATTTTGGGTCAGCAGCAGTGCCACTGCCACGGCGGCGATTCCGCCAGCCAGCTTTCCCAAAATCATTGCCGGCAGCAGCTGGGGAGAAAACCCGGCGGTAAAGCCCAAATGGTCGCCGAAAACGAAGGCCGCAGATACCGCAAAGGCGATATTCACTACCTTGCCCCGGTCATCCATATCCTCCACCAGCCGGAAGGTGGCAATAGAGTTGGCAAGGCTGGCGATAAGACCCGCTGCGGCGGTATCGTTGATCCCCAGCAGCTTTCCCATTTTCAGCAGCGGCTTTCCCAGCAGCTTGGTCACCACCTTTACCAGCGGAAAGGCACCTGCCAGCACAATGGCGATGCTGCCTACGGTCTGAAAACCCTCCGACAGGGGGGCAAGTCCGGAAATCACCGTAAATCCGGTCAGCTCCTGGAAAATGGCTGTGGCAAGGCCTGCGGTGATCAGGGCAATAATCAACTTACCGAAGATGCCAAAACCTTTGATCATAGCCTTTTCGAATTTCCAAAGGCCCAGTGCGATCAGCACGCCGATCAGCACGATGGGAAGTAGGTTGCGCAGTACCATTCCTATCGGGAAACCTGCAACCAAACCGCCTACCAGCACGCCCACCGGAATGGTGACGATGCCGCAGAGGATGCCCTTGGCAAGAAAGCTCCGATCTTCCTGCCGCAGGATCCCCATAGCCACAGGGATGGTGAATACGATGGTCGCTCCCAGCATAGAGCCGGTGAGCACACCGCCCAGCAGGGCGGCCTGAGGGTCGGCAGTCATCTGCTGCGCCAACGCGCCCCCGCCCATATCGCAGGCTAAGATAGTGCCTGCAAACATAGCCGGGTCGGCTCCCAGAAACCGGTACACCGGCACCACCACCGGCTTGAGGACGCCTGCCAGCACCGGGGCAAGGCAGATGATGCCCAGCATTGCCATAGCCAGAGAACCCATAGCCAAAATGCCTTCTTCAAAGGATTCTCCCAGCCCCAGCCGGTTGCCTAAGATCCGATCCAGAGCACCCAGCAGGGCAAATACCGCCATTACGCCGATGACGATCTCATGGGCTGACATGGCGGCCCTCCTGATCCAGAATGGCCACCACTGCCGCGTCGATGGGGGATTCCATACAGAACCGGGCGGCGACGGTGCCGGTGACCAGCAGAACCTTATCCCCTCGCCCGGCACCCACCTGATCGGCGGCGACGACTGTGCCGTCGGGGGTTTCTACCACCAAAAAGGTCTGCCCCTGCAGACAGTCTGCTTTTCGTGTAGACCAGACCGAGCCTGTTACTGTTCCGATTTTCATAACATTTTCTCATCCTTTTCCAAAATCTCCCGGGCCAGAGGTGTCAGCACCGCGCCGGGGGCAGGGGATCGGCCCTGCTGCCGCAGTTGCTGGGCCTCCTGGGCGGTGATGAGCTTTTTCTGCCCACCATCGGTGAAGACGATGCCCCAGTTCTTCAGTTCCCGCCGGGCAGAGGCAAGGGAAGCGGCAAGCATCCGGTTGCGGGGGGACTGGGGAAAGCCGGGACTGTAGCAGATCACGGGTTTGCCCTCTGCCAGAGCAGTGAGCACCGCCTCGTTGGAAAACCGCAACGCCTGTCCCAAGGTCAAAGAGCCGATCACCACACCGTCGTAGGGGGGTTCGCTGCACAGGGTATATCCCAGCGGGCAGGCAGGCGTCTGCCCGATCAGCAATGCTTTCATAGCAGGATCCTCCCCAGATCTCCGCCCCGGAAGCCGCAGGCGTTGGCCTCGTCATAGTCCAGATGCGCCCGGGTGCGGAAATGTTCACTGACCCGCACAACCACATCGTCAAACACCAGCGGCCGGGCGGTATAGGTCTGCAGGCGCACCACCTGCTTGTCCTGCACACCCATTGTCCGGGCATCGGCCGGGGTGATATGGATGTGCCGCTGGGCCACGATAACGCCTTGGGGAAGGATGATCTGTCCCAGCACACCGACAAGGGTTACTCCCGGGGAGTTGCTGACACTGCCGGACAGTCGCACAGGGGGATCGATCCCCAACGCCCGGGCATCGGACAGAGAAATTTCCACCTGTGCCTCCTTGCGCTCCGGACCAAGTACGGCAACATTTTGAAATTCTCCCTTAGGGCCGATCACCGTCAGCCGTTCGTTTGCAAGGAACTGTCCTGGCTGAGACAGTTCCCGCTTAGGGGTCAGCTTGTGACCGAACAGGGCGTGGGCTTGCGCCTCCGTTACGTGGACGTGGCGGCCGGAGGCCTCCAATTCAATAAATATCCGCTGCAAAACCGCTTGGGTCAAAGCATCGTAAGTCAAAATACCACTCCTAAAAAAGCCATTTGTGGGATCACCATACTTTCTCACCGGCGAGAAAGTATGCAAAGAGCCGCCGGGGAACTTTTCGTATGTTCCCCGGACTCCTCCAACGACCAAAGAGGAAAGCACACAAATACAGGAAAAGAATTGGCTTTTCTGTGCTTTCCCCTTTGGAAACCCCTTAGAAAGATTTCCGCCTTTTGAGCAGAAACAAGTATGCGGCGGGGGATACCCAAGGGGGCGCTATTGGCTCGTGCTCCTGTTGCGGTGTCCGGCATCTTCCTTGCCGACAGAGCGGCTGCGTCATCTGCCGACCGCTGCCACTTGCTCAGGTCGCTTTCTCTGCCACAGGCAGCGCTCCCCTCGCTCCCCCCTTGGGGCAGTTTCTTTGGGTACGCTCTTGCCGAAACAAGAAAGTACCGCCGCCGGCAGGCAAAACCAGAGGCAATTAACAATCGTCTGCGGGCGGGGAAACCCCGCCCCTACGTCTCCTTTTTCAGCTGGATCATAATCAGGTACAGAAAACTGCTGAGGCGGTTGAAGGCTCTGATCAGATCCTCCCGGCCGGAGGGAAACGCTGTCACCGCAGTAAGTTCTGTTGCCCGGGCAGCGCATCTTGCCTTGTTTACCTGCAGCAGCAAGGGTTTGTCGGTGGGTTCAGGCATAAAGTGGGGCTGGCCGTAAAAATCCTGAGGGCGATGGCTTCGCTCACGCAAGTCTTTTTCGTCCATACCTCCCAGGGCTTCCTGTTTTACCGGCTCATCCAGCACTTCGTTCCTCAGAAGGGTGCGGGCATATTTCAGGGCATCCTCCAGCTGTTTGCGGATCTGCCCGGTGGCGTTTGTGCAGCACAGCAAAAGCTCCGCCTCCAGAGAATCCACCGCTCCCCGGAATCGGATCCGGGGATGGTTTTTTTCTACCAAGATTTCTGCGTTCAGGTGGGTCATATGCTCCGGCTTTTCTTCCATAAAGCCACCGCCAAGCAGCCTATAGCGTTCCGGCCGGGCCTGCTCCGGGGACAGAATCTCGATCCGCTCCCGGGTGAGAAAATCCCGGGCCTCCCAAGTAAGGGAATCTCCCTCTGCCAGATAAAATACCCGCTTGCCCTGCTTGTTTCGCAGGTTATCCCGAACGGCCTGCAGATGATAGAGCATTACTTAACAGCAGGGGGATTCTGGCTCAGCCGGCCGTGGGGCAAGATGGCGTCTACTTCGGTGTGGGGGCGGGCGATCACGTGGACAGAGACCAGCTCGCCTACCTTTTCTGCGGCAGCGGCACCGGCGTCGGTGGCGGCCTTTACCGCACCTACGTCGCCCCGCACCATCACGGTGACAAGGCCACCGCCTACCTGTTCCTTGCCCACCAGCTGCACGTTGGCGGATTTTACCATCGCATCCGCCGCTTCAATTGCCCCGATCAGGCCTTTGGTTTCGATCATTCCCAGAGAATTTGTGTTCATTGTGATACTCCTTTATTCAGTCGTTCCAAAATTTTTGCGGTGACCAGTTCTACCATTTTGTCATCTGTATAGTTGGCTTGCTCCCCTGTTGCGGTGCCCTGCATCTGCCTTCGTCGACAGTGCTCCTCGGCATCTGCAGACCGCTGCCACTCACTCGAGTCGCTGTATCCGCCCCCGGCGGCGCTCCTCTCGTTCCCCCAGGCTACCCGGCGGATGTTGATCAGATCCAGAGGGGAAATGTTATTGGAGGAGGAGCTGCCGCCCACAGCGCCGCAGCCCAGAGTCAACGCCGGGAACAAACCGGTGGTGGCGCCGATGCCTCCCAAAGCCGCCGGGGTATTTACCAGGAACCGGGACACCGGGATCTGCAGGGCAAATTTTTCCACCACCGCCTCATCACTGGCGTGAATGGCAAAGGTGTGGCCGCTGCCCTCGTGGGTCAGCACCTCGATGGCCTTTCGCAGCACCGCATCCTCGCTTTCCATTACGAAAAATGCCAGCACCGGGCAGAGCTTTTCCATAGAGTAGGGGCGGGTAGGACCTGCCTCCTGTTCCCGGGCTACCAGCACTTTTGTGCCCCGGGGTACGGAAAAACCGGCCTTTTCTGCCAGCAGGCAGGCGGAGCGGCCCACAATGTCCGGGTTCAGTGTGCCGTTGGGCTTAAACAGAAGCTTGGCCAGCTTTCCGGCCTGCTCCGTGTCCATAAAATAGAAACCCAGATCCCCACCGATCTGCCGTACCGCATCCTCCTGAGACCGCTCTACGATGATGCTTTGTTCCGAGGCGCAGACTGTGCCGAAGTCAAAGGTCTTGGATCGGAGAATATGACCCAATGCGGTCCGGATATCGGCGCTGTGGTGGATATAGGCCGGGCCGTTGCCCGCGCCCACACCGATGGCGGGCTTACCGGAGGAATAGGCTGCTTTTACCATTGCCGGTCCGCCGGTGGCCAGGATCAGCCGCACCTGCTCCGCGCCCATCAGCTCCCGGCAGCCGTCCAGACTGGGGATGGTGAGGCATCCTACACTGCCTGCGGGCGCGCCTGCAGATTCCGCCGCTTTTTGTACGATCTCTGCCGCCCGCAATGTGCAGGCCAGCGCCTTAGGATGGGGGGAGAATACAATGGGATTGCCTGCTTTCAAGGCAATCATAGCTTTGTAGCACACCGTGGAGGTGGGGTTAGTACTGGGGACGATGGCAGCGATCAGACCAATGGGGACACCTACCTCCCATAGCTTTTCCCGGGGATGACGATTCAATACTCCCACGGTCTTCATATCCTGTACAGCCTTCAGCACAGTCCGGGAGGCAAATTCGTTTTTTGTGATCTTATCTTCTACATTGCCGAAGCCGGTCTCCCGCACTGCCAGCTGCGCCAACTCCGCCGCAGCGGCGGAAAAATCCCGGGCAATGGCGGCAACGATGGCATCCAGCTGACTTTGGGAAAAGGTCAAGAGCTGCTTTGCCGCTTCGCCGCCTCGACGGGCCAGATCCCGGGCCTGTTGCCGGGCTTGTAGATCCTTATCCAGTTCCATAGGTTTCCTCCTTGGAGATTATTGGGGATTACCGGCAACCTTTGCCACGGCGTTTGCAAAGGCCGCGCAGGCGGCGGTGCAGGCGCTTTGGGTGCCGGTGAGCAGTCCACCGCCGAAATTGGTGGGGCTGGGAGGTTCATATAGTTTACATAACTTTACATCTGCGGCTTTCAGCGCCGCGTCCATAGCGAATATACTCTCCAGAGGCGGGGCGATGAGATAGGCAATGGCGCTGCCTTCGGGCACGCCGGCTTCTGCTGCCAGAAAACTGCCGCAGCTGCTGATAGTGTGGGCAAGGTAGGGCACATCTGCCGCTGTTTCAAACCCCACCAGCTGCAGCTGGGACAGGGCGGCATCCATACCGCTGCGGACCGCTCCCGGGGTGGCGGCTGCCAAGATCCCCAGAACCTCCCCGGCATAGGGAGTGGAGGCATTGGCTGCGCCGGCGTAAAAGCTGCGGCCGAAGGCCACCTTTACATCCGCTGCCTTGGTGGCGGCATCCAGTGCAATATAAGTGGCGTCGTCGCAGTCGGTGGTGATCAGCCCCAGACAGGGCAGACCCTCCGGTGCGCCCAAGGCTTTGCAAAGTTCCGCTGATGCGCTGGAAAGATACTGCACCGCCAGTACATTTACTGGGATCATACTGCGCCCTCCCGTTGCAGCGCCACACCGGAGGCCTTCTTTTGCAAGATCGTGCCAATCAGCTCCGCCACGAATGCCCCCGCCTCCACCGCCGGCGTACCTTGCGGATGGATGTTACTGACCACAGTCCGGGAGGATTCGGACACCCCTGTGTGGGGTTTGTAGGTGATATAGGCGGACATACTTTTGTCGGTGACAAGACCCGGCCGTTCTCCCACCAGCACGCAGACCACCTCGCAGCCGGTCACATCTCCCACCGCGTCTCCCGCGCCCACCCGACAGTAGCGGACGAACAGGGTCTGACCCAGAGAAATGCCTTGCAATTGCAGGCCGTCCCGGATCGCCCCGGCGCAGTCCATAGCGTTGTGGATGCAGGCGGCGGAGGACAGACCGTCGCCGATCACCAGCTGCACCTTTGGGGGAGCAGGTACGGCGGCGCGGATCTTATTTTGATTCTCTTCATCGAAGCAGCGTCCCAGATCTGGACGGGTCAGGTATTCCTCTTTGTCCTTACACCGGGTCTGCAGGGGGACAAGCCCGTTCTTTTGGGCAAAGTCCTCCGGCACTTGAGAGAACACCGCGTCCTGGGCTGCCGCGTGGTCTGCCCGGAAGCGGAGCATCGTCAGAGTTTTGTATCGAGGACCTGCCCGCCCGGAGCCCAGACGGGCGGGGGTCTTGGCCTTCAGCTTGGCAAAGGCCTCTTTGTTGGCAGGGTCATCGGTCAGATACAGCTTTCGCAGATCCAGCTGGGTCACATCCTCCACAAAATCCCCGTCCTTATGGTGAAAATCCTCTGCTTTCGGACCGGGATCCGCAGGCTTGTAGTCGCTGGCTTTTACCGTTGGCTCCGGTTTTGTGGCCGGGGCATCCAGACTTTGAATGATCTCCGCAACCAGTGCGGACAGCTCCTGTTTATTCATACGATCCCCTCCTTAAAATAGCAAGCTGGAACCGTCGCCGGCTTTTTTCGTCAGCTTTCCGTTTTCCGTAAAGCCCATTTTCTCCAGCCAGGCGGCAAATTCCGGGATGGCGGTCTTGCCGGTGACCTCCCGCAGGGTGGCGGTCTCCCGGAAACCGGTGGTCTGGTAATTGAGCATAATGTCATCGCCGTGAGGGATACCCATAAAGTAGTTGCACCCGGCGACAGTCAAAAGGGTGGCTAGGTTTTCAATATCGTTTTGATCGGCCTTCATATGGTTGGTGTAGCAGCAGTCGCAGCCCATACTGATGCCGGTGAGCTTGCCCATAAAGTGATCCTCCAGACCTGCCCGGGTCACCTGCCGGGCATCGTACAGATACTCCGGCCCGATAAAGCCCACCACCGTGTTCACAAGGAAGGGAGAAAAGTGCTTGGCAAAGCCATAGCACCGGGCCTCCATCGTCACCTGGTCAGTGCCGTGGTGGGCGTTGGAGGACAGCTCCGAACCCTGCCCGGTCTCAAAATACAGTACATTGGGTCCTTCCGCCGTGCCCCGGTGCAGCAGAAGATCCTTGGCTTCTGCCACGGTGGCGGCGTCAAAGCCGAATGCTTCGTTGCCTTTTTGGCTGCCGGCGATGGATTGGAAGATCAGATCTGCCGGCGCGCCCTGCTCCACAGCCTTCATCTGGGCGGTAATGTGAGCCAGAACGCAGATCTGGGTGGGGATGCGCCAATGCTCCTTGATTTCCTGGAATCGCCGAAGCACTTTGCCCACCTGCTCCGGGGAGTCGGTGACGGGATTCAGACCGATCACCGCGTCGCCTGCGCCAAAGGATAGACCCTCCAGAACCGAAGCGGTGATGCCCTCGGGGTCATCGGTGGTATGGTTGGGCTGCAGCCGGCAGGAAAGGGTTCCCGGCAGGCCGATGGTGGTGTTGCAGTGGGCGGTGATGGTGATTTTCTGGGCGGCGTAAATCAGGTCCAGATTACTCATCAGCTTGCACACCGCCGCCACCATCTCCGAGGTCAGACCCCGGCTGGCCTTCCGGATGTCGTCACCGGTGGTGGTCTCCGAGAGGATCCATTCTCTCAATTCCGCTACGGTCCAATTTTTGATCTTTTCATAGGCGGGGGTGTTTACATCGTCCTGAATGATCCGGGTGACTTCATCCTCCTCATAGGGCACTGCCGGATGCTCCCGCAGATCCTGCAGGGTTAGTGCCGACAGCACCACCTTGGCAGCAACCCGCTCCCGGGCGTTTTCCGCGGCAAGGCCCGCCAGCTTGTCGCCGGTCTTTTCCTCGTTGGCCTTGGCAAGGACTTCTTTGATGTCCTTGAATGTGTAGGTTTTTCCCAACAGGGTCGTTTTTAATTTCATAAAATCCCTCTCAATGTGAAAGAATCAATGTTTTCACCACCACCGGCAGGGCAGGGCCCACCGGAGCGCCGATGTCTAGATAACTGCCTTCTTCCAGCCATACCCGGTCGATGCACAGAATCGGCTTTCCAGGTAGCAGAAGCGCCAGCGCCTGCCCCAGGGCCTTGGCCATATCCTGCTGCACACACAGGTACAGGGGGCGGGGAGTTTCGCTTCCGGCAATGCGCTCTGCAAGGCGGCGTACCCGGCTGTGATCCGGGGCGGAAAAACCCGGAAATGCCAGCACCCGATCTTCCTCCGTCAAGACACAGCGAATCTTTTCGGAAAGATTCGGATCTTCCTGCTCCTCTTGGGAAAATACCGTCACCGGCAGGTTCTGCATCGGCAGAGAAACCTCCCGTAGATACACCGTACTGCCGGAAAGTGTCACACTGTGGCAGCCTGCGCCGATCACCGTGGCACGAATGGCCTCCTCCGGAAGGAAGGTCTTTCCCCCGAACAGGGGGCTGGTTCGGATGGCTTGTCCCAGCTCCGGGCCGATATCCCCAAAGGCGTTGGGAGGGAAGTCTTTTTCTATGCAGCAGGTTACACCCCCGGAAAAGGAGATGGTCAGCGGCTGTTTTGGAATCTGCCAGGGGGTCTGCACCTCTCCGGTTTCCAGCAGGCGCAGTAGCCCCGTTTCCGGAGCAAGACCGGCTGCTTGTGCCAGCGTTTGGGTCAAAAGCGCCGTCAATGCGGCGATCTGCGGATGGGTGGGAATTTGTCCTGTGGGGATGTCTGTCAATTCTCTTAACACCGGAGACAGGTAAGTGACCACACCCTCCGGTGACCGCTTCAGCAGTCGGCCGCCCACATTGAAGCAGCCGGTGCGGATAATGTGACCATCCTCGATCAAACACAGGTTGGTAGTTCCGCCGCCGATGTCCATATGCAAAACCCGCTCCCCGGTGGTGCTGCTGTAGTCGGTAGCGCCTGCGCCCCGGGCGGCCAAAATGCTCTCCAGATCCGGGCCGGCGGTGGCCACCACAAAATTTCCCGCAAAGGAAGACAGGCTTTTCAGCACAGCCGCGGCATTTTCTTTCCGGCTGGTCTCTCCGGTGATGATGATGGCGCCGGTATCCACCTGCTCAGGGGTGATGCCTGCTGCCCGGTAGTCCTCTGCCACCAGCTCTTTCAGCTTGTTCGCATCCACTAGCTGCTCATTCAGCAGCGGGGTAAAGCGCACCGGGCCCCGGTAGATCACCTGCCGGTCTGTGATGGAAAGCTCCGGCACGGAAAAGGCAGAGGCTTTATTTTCCGTCCGTAACCGGGAAAGGATCATCTGGCTGGTGGTGGTACCTACATCCAGCCCCACGCTCAAAAGCTCAGCCACGGCCGGTCACCGCCTCCAATACCTCCAGCACCATCCGTTCTGTGACCGGCACCGGGTTGCTGGCGCAGCAAGGGTCGGAGAGTACGGCCTCACAGATCTTTTGCCGCTGCTGACGCGAAAGATTGCAGTCCGCGCCTGCCTCCTGCAATGTGCCGGGCATACCCAGTTCTTTGCGGAGCTTGATCAGACCGTTTCGCAGATTCCGAACCGCCAGCAGTTCCGCAGCGCTGCCCAGACCTACCCCCTGGGACAGGGCGGCGTATCTGTGGTTCGCGGCGCGATTGGCATCCATCACCGCCGGAAGAAGAATGGCGTTGAGCCGTCCGTGGGGTAGGTGCAGCTGCGCTCCCAGCACGTGGGACATACTGTGGCACAGACCCAACCCCGCTTGGGAAAAGGCCATACCCGCCATCGTGGCGGCAATATGAATCCGCTGCCGCACCCGGGTATCGCCCCGGAAGGAGGCCGGAAGCGCGGTAAAGGCAGCGGCAAAGGCATCCCGGGCAAGGGCATCGGTGATGGCCCCTGCGCCCTGCGCCACAAAGCTTTCCACCGCGTGGGTCAGAATATCAAAACCCGTATCGGCGATCAGCGACGGAGGGAGGGAGTCCAGCAAGTTTCCGTCCAAAATGGCCACATCCGGCAAAATGGCATCGTCCACCAAGGGGTGCTTGACACCGTTGTGGGTGAGGATTGCGAAGTCTGTGACCTCTGAGCCGGAACCGGAGGTGGTGGGGATGGCCACCAGCCGGGGCTTCTGCCCGGAAAAGTAGACCATTGCCTTGGCGCAGTCTATGGCGCTGCCGCCCCCCAGGGCGATCACCGTGTCCGGCTGGATCTGCTGAACCAGCGCTGTACCCCGGGCAGCCAGTTCCACAGAGGGGTCCGGGGAGATGTCATAAAAGCAGGTCGTTTGCTCTGCCCCGGCTGCCCGGATCACGTTTGTGGGAATATCGGTTTTTTCAAAATAAGGATCTGCAACGATCAAAAGATTTCGGATTTTCAATTCGCCCAGCTTCCAGATGGCGCCGGTGCCGGAGATAATCCGGGTCTTGCAGGAGAAGTATTCCAAAATATCCACCGCCTTTTGTTGAAAGTATTTCCAAACAGCAGAAAATTATGTATGCAGATTTGCCGGCAGGGGGCGGTCCGTTGACTTTGACTTAGAAAAATGATAAACTAAATAAAATATGTGCATTTTCGGGAGGAATCTCTATGCAAGCTGTTTTGATGGCGCTGTTTGCCGCAGGGATCGTGGCAGCTGACCAGATCACCAAGGCGCTGACCCTTGCCAATATCCCCCTCCACAGCCACGTGGATGTGCTGCCGGGGGTGGTGGGGCTGACCTATGTGCGCAACTACGGTGCGGCATTTTCTTCTTTGCAGGGAATGCAGTGGTTGTTTGCAGCGGTGTTCCTGGTTTTTACCGGTATTGTGATTTGGGAATATCGGAAAAAGACGATGCCGCTGACCAAGCTGGAATGGTGGTGTATCGCCGCGGTTTGGGGCGGCGGTCTGGGTAATATGATCGACCGGCTCCGCTTTGGCTATGTGGTGGATATGATCCAGACGGAGTTTATGAAATTTCCTGTATTTAATGTGGCGGACAGTTTCATTACCTGCGGTTGCATTCTGCTGATGGCCCATCTGGTTCTGCGGAACAAAGAATTCTGGAAGGAAGAAAAGAAAAAATGATCTTTGTTGCCGACACTGCCGGGGAACGGCTGGATACCTTTCTTGCCCGATCTGTGGAGGGGATGACCCGCTCTGCCGCCCAGCGGCTGATGGAAGAGGGGTGCGTCCTGCGCAACGGGGTTCCCGGCAAGAAAAATGACAAGCTCAATCCCGGTGATCAGGTTTTCGTGGAGGTTCCCGAGCCGAAGCCTGTGGATATCGTGGCAAAGCCGATGCCTTTGGAGATCGTCTACGAGGATGAGGACGTACTGGTGATCAACAAGCCCAAGGGCTTGGTGGTACACCCTGCCGCCGGACATCAGGACGATACCCTGGTCAACGGCCTGCTGTATGCTCTGGAGGGGCAGCTTTCCGGTATCAATGGCCAGCTGCGGCCGGGCATCGTCCACCGGATCGATAAAGACACCTCCGGTCTGCTGGCGGTGGCAAAAAATGATTTCGCCCATACGGTACTGGCCTCCCAGTTGAAGGATCATACGATGGCCCGCACCTATGAGGCCATCGTCTGCGGCAATCTCAAGGAGAACTCCGGTACGGTGGATGCACCCATCGGTCGCCACCCAACGGACCGGAAGAAGATGTGTGTCACCCAGCGCAATTCCCGTTTTGCCGTTACCCATTGGGAGGTGGTAGCCAGATACCGGGGGTATACCCACGTGCGCTGCCGTCTGGAGACCGGCCGCACCCACCAGATCCGTGTCCATATGGCCCATATGGGTCACCCCATTCTCGGTGATGGGGTCTATGGCCACAAAAAGCCGGAGCTGGGTCAGTCCAGCCAATGCCTCCACGCGGGCATTCTGTGCTTTGCCCATCCCAGAGACGGCAGACCTGTGATGGTGATGGCGGATCTGCCGGACTATTTCAAAGAAGTTCTGAAAAAACTGGAGAGAATGTCCTGATGCTTGATTTTTCCAAGGTCCTGCTGACCGTTGATTATGACCGCACCCTGACCGGACCCAATGCTGTTGTGCCTCAACGAAATATTGATGCCATTACCTGGTTTATGGAAAACGGCGGTACATTTACCGTCAATACCGGCCGCAGCATCAATACCTTCGGCGTGCATATGAAGACAGTTCCCACCAATGCGCCGCTGCTTCTGTTTAACGGCAGCGCCGCCTACTACCAGGGAGAATATGTATATACTCACCCTATCAATTTGGATATGTGGACGGTGCTGGACCAGGTGGCGGAGGAGTTTCCGGAGCTGAATCTGGAAGTGCAGGGTCTGTATGACCATTATTTGATCAACGAGAAGCCGGAGTATGTGGCTTTTTACGACGCCATCGGTTGGCACCATACCTCTGCTAAGTCCGGAGATGATCTGGGACCCTTTATTAAATTTGCCCTGTTTGGCAAACCCTATAAAAATGCCGTTGCTACGATGTTCGCTTGCTCCGATGAGGAACTGGCGATGTTCAACCGGGCAGAGGCGCGGATTCTGGAGCTGTGGGGGGATCAGGTGGTCACGTTCCGGGCAGCACCCCGGATCATCGACGTTCACGCCAAAGGCGTTTCCAAACTGATCGCCGCACGGGATTTGCAGGCGCAACTGGGCAAGAAAATTCTGGTGTGTGTGGGAGACGCGGAGAATGACATCACGATGCTGGACGGGGCGGATTATGCTTTTTGCCCGGCTGACGGCGTGGTGGCGGATCGGTACGAAACGGTGTGCAATTGCGCCGATGGCGCGGTAGCGGATGTGATTTACGAAAAAATTCCGGAAATTCTCCGGAAACATCCTTGACAGAGCAGAAGAAATATGCTAATATTCTATGGCTGAATCAAGCAGGATTCTGGATTTGCGGGTGTAGTTCAATGGTAGAACACCAGCCTTCCAAGCTGGATACGCGGGTCCGATTCCCGTCACCCGCTCCATCCAAATGCGCCAGTAGCTCAGCTGGATAGAGCAACTGCCTTCTAAGCAGTAGGTCGGGGGTTCGAGTCCCTCCTGGCGTGCCAAATTCAATATGGTGGGTATAGTTCAATTGGCAGAGCACTGGATTGTGGTTCCAGGTGTTGTGGGTTCGAGTCCCATTACCCACCCCATAAAAAAAGCGCAGCCGAAAGGCTGCTCTTTTTTTATGGGCGGGATGGGCTTGAAAAGGTTGACCTTCTCACAAAAATAAAAAGACCGCTCCCGATTCAGGGAGCGGTCACTTTGATTATTCTCCTGCTACACGGGCTTCGATCCGCTTCAGCGCGTATGCCATAGCGTCATAGGTGTCCTTGCTGACCTTGTTGATATGGTTATTCTCATAGGCATCCATAGCCTGGTGAATCTGCACAACCTTCAAAGGTTTTCCGGTCTCCCGGACAGTAAAAATGGGGGTGTAGGAATAATCGGTGATCTTGGTTTCACCGGTCACGTTGTCCTTGGTGATTTCCAGATCCAGAATGATGGAATACTCTGAGCCGGCGCGATTTGCGTTGGAGAAGAAGTCGCCCAGAGAGTAAGCCAGGAACTTACCGGTCTCCGGGTCCAGCTCCATCTTCTGTACATAGTGGGAGTGTGTGCCGATGATGGCGTCCACGCCGTTTTGGAACATCAAAGAGGCGATGGTTTCCTGAGAGGAACTGATGGTATCGTTAAATTCACTTCCCCAATGGAGCAGGGCGATCACCAGATCCGGCTGTTCCTTCTGCACATCAGACAAAATGGAAGTGATCTTCTCCCGGTCTACCTTCTGATAAATGCTGTCGTAATCTTCATAGAGCACATTGACGCAGTTTTCACTGCCGGTGGGCAGGGTCATACCGTCCATACCTTTGGTGAACGCCACGAAGGCCAGCTTGATACCCTCCACAGTGCGGATGGTATAGCCTTTGCCTTGGGAGAAGGCTTTTTGATTTTCATAAACACCCAGCGCCTCCATACCGGCGGAGCGAATGCTGTTGATAGAAGCGGATAGTCCGGAAAGACCGCCTGTGATGGAATAGGAGTTGGCCATCTGCACCAGATCCACGCCGGCGCGGGACAGAGCCTGTGCCATAGATTGAGGCGCGGAGAAGGAGCTGCCGTAGGGAGCGCCCCGGAGAGTTCCCTCAAAATTCAACGAAGTCAGGTGGGCATCGGCCAGCAGGCTTGCCACATCCAGAAAGGTGTCGGTGTAGAGGTAGTTCATTCCTCCTGACTGTACCGTATCGGCGGTGATATTTAGATCACCGGCGGCGGCGTAATGAATGGTGACCGTGGGAGGCAGCGTGGGCTCTGAAGAGACGGATTCTTCAGAGGAAGCGGGTACAGTTTCTATCTCCGAGGGCTGTGTCTCGGCGCTTTGAGGCGATTTCCGTGACAGGGAAAAGATCAAAAAGCCACAGCCCATCAACACAATGCCTGCCGCAATCAGACTCAGCAGTATCCGCTTTTCCTGCTTTTGCCGTTGGGCAGCTCTTTCCCGCCGCAGCTGTCTACGCTTTTCGGCATCTCTTTCCACTGAAACACACCTCCTTTTCCAAAATCGTGAGAATATTGTACACCATTTTCTTAGGTTTCTCAACCCCCTATGGAAAAGAAAACCCGTGCAAACCTTTACACCCGACGAAATTTGCGGTACAATGCAAGGAAAAGGAGGGATGCTTCGTGTATCAAGATGCAAAAGAAGAACTGAAACGACTGGAAGATGCTCTGCTGGAGGAAGAACTTTTAGAGGAAGCACTTGCAGAGGAAGAATTTTTGGAAGATGAGGAGCTTTCTCAAGAACCGGAAGCGTCTTTGGAGGAGACCCGGCGGATCACCCAGCTGCCCAAAGGTTTCTACAACACCGATCATACCGATGTGGAGCTGGAGGAGTACGCCCAGCAGGTGCAGGAGGATACCAGAGGGTTGACAGGTCTTACCGTTACGGCGATCCTGCTGGCGGCAGGCATCGTGGGAATTCTGATATGGTGGGTCCTGCGGTACGGAGGAATGCTGGGATGAGCGTGCCTGTGGGTCGGTTCGCGCCCACACCTTCCGGACGGATGCATCTGGGCAATGTGTTCGCTGCCTTGATCGCCTGGTTGTCGGTGCGATCCCGGGGCGGTGCGCTGGTGCTGCGGATGGAGGATCTGGATACCCAGCGCACCAGTGACGAATATGCAGAAGTTCTCCGCAAGGATCTTTGCTGGTTGGGACTGACCTGGGATGTGGAAACGGAGGCCCAGAGCAAGCGCGGCGCGGTATATGACCGGTATTTTGAGCTTTTGGCGGATATGGGTCTGCTGTATCCTTGTTACTGCACCCGCAGCCAGCTCCACAGTGTCAATGCGCCACACCTGTCCGACGGTACGTATGTGTATACCGGCACTTGCCGGAATTTGGACGATCAGCAGCGGGCAGCCTTTGGCAGAGCCCCTGCCTGGCGGGTGCAGGTGCCGGATCGGGATTGGGTAGTGGAGGATCTAGTACAGGGTACTTATCGGGAAAACCTTGCCACCGATTGCGGTGACTTTGTGGTGCGTCGGGCAGACGGGGTATATGTGTATCAGCTGGCGGTCACCGTGGACGACGGAGAAGCCGGCGTCACGGAAGTGGTACGGGGTATGGATCTGCTCAGCTCTGCCCCTCGGCAGATGTATCTGCAGGAGCTATTGGGCTTTTCTCAACCGGTGTACGGCCACGTACCGATGTTAATGGCCCCCGACGGCCGGCGGCTCAGCAAGCGGGACCGGGATATGGATTTAGGATATCTGCAAAACCACACCACACCGGAAAAACTGATCGGCTTGCTGGCTTGCGCTGCGGGTCTGACCCCTACCCCTGCGCCCATCAGCGCCCGGGAGCTGGCGGGGGAATTTCGCTGGGAAAAGCTGTCAAAGGAAAACATCTGCCCGGATATTTCCCAAATCCTGTAAAGAAAATTTCGTATACTTGCAATTTTAGCAGAAACGGGCTACAATAGAGGAAACTCGTCAAGGAGGAAAAATTATGGCAAAGAAACCGATTCTGGTGGTAATGGCCGCCGGTATGGGCAGCCGTTACGGCGGCCTGAAGCAGATCGATCCCGTGGGCAGCCACGGCGAAGCAATTTTGGACTACTCCTTGTTCGATGCCCACGAGGCCGGCTTTGAGTCTGCTGTTATCATCATTAAAGAAGCTATCCGCAAGGACTTTATGGAGACAGTGGGCAAGCGGCTGGAGAAGTGCCCGATGGAGATCCGCTATGCCTATCAGGAACTGGATAAGATCCCTGCCGGCTGCGCCATTCCTGCGGAGCGCACCAAGCCTTGGGGAACCAGCCACGCGATTCTGTGCGCTAGGGAAGCCATCGACGGCGCGCCCTTTGCTGTCATCAATGCAGATGATTACTACGGAAAGCAGGCCTATCGAGAGATCTACCGTTATCTTTGCACTGCGCAAGACGGTGAAAAGGCCGACTACTGTATGGTTGGTTACCAGCTGGGCAAGACCGTCACCGATAACGGTTCTGTGGCCCGGGGTATTTGCACCACCGATGAAAACGAGTATCTGACCAATGTGGTGGAGCGCACCCGGATCGAAAAATATGCCGGCGGCATCCACTTTACCACAGACGACGGCGCAACTTGGGAAGATGTGGCCGCCGAAACACCGGTTTCTATGAATATGTGGGGCTTTACCCCTGGTATTTTGGACACTATTGCGGTGGACTTTCCCCGGTTTTTCCGGGAAGAGGTGGCGCAGAATCCGGTGAAAGCGGAAATGTACCTGCCCGGAACGGTAGGTCGGATGCTGCAGGAGGATACGGCCACCGTGAAGGTGCTGCGGACCGCGGACCAGTGGTACGGCGTGACCTATGCCGCCGATAAGCCTATGGTGGTCGCCGCCCTGAAGGCGATGACCCAAGAGGGAAAATACCCCGACGGACTTTGGGGTTAAGAAATACAGGAACCTTTTTCTACCGAAAGAATATCTTGGAATGAGCGGCGTTGACCGCGAAAAGAATTCGGAGGTATGGATTATGTGTAACAATAATGGTTTCTGTGGCGGTAATATTTGCTGGATCATTCTGCTGATCATCATCTTCTGCAACTGCGGTGGCGGTTTTCTGAACACTAATAACTGCGGTTGCGGCTGCGAGACCAACTGCGGCTGCTGCTAAAGATTAAAAAAGGGTGCGCTTAGGCGCACCCTTTTATTTTGCCGGTTCTTTGCCGGAGAAAGCTGCGGTGACAGCAGCTGCCAGCATAGGCATAAAAATCATCCCCAAGATCCCCCAGAAGCGAAACCCCAGATATAAAAACAGCAGTGTGACCAGAGGATCCATTCCCAGTTGCCTGCCAACCAATCGAGGTTCCAGTACCGTCCGGGTGAGGACAGCCGCTGCGTACAGGCATAGAAGGCCGATGCTCCGCAGATGATCGTGCTGCAGCAGGCACACCAATGCCCAGGGCAGCAATACTGTGCCTGTGCCCAGAATCGGTACGGCATCTACCAACGCCACCGCCACTGCCCAAACCGGGGCGTAGGGAATCCGCAGCAGCAAAAAACCCACAAGAAGAATGCACAGGGTGATCCCGCAGAGTTTTCCCTGTGCTTTCAGCCAGCCCCAGAGGGCGCTGCGACCTCTGGAAAGGGCAGGTAGTACCTGCCGGCGAAATTGTTCCGGCAGGATCCGTTTAGGCAGCTCTTTCAGCAGGTGCAGCCGGGCGGAGAATAGAAAAGCGGATAAAATTCCGGTGCCAACTCCCAGCGCTCCTTGGGAAAACCGTCCCACGAAGGCGGTCAAAAGTCCCGGCAGCCGCTGGCCGGTTTGGGCGATCAGCTGGTTTCCCGAGTCCAGAAGACCCTCTACCGCCCGGTCGGCCAAGGGCTGAATACCCTCCGGCAGATTCCGTACGGAGGTGTGCAACATTGCCTGCAGCTGGGTAGCGGTACTTTCCAGATCCGGCAGGTGTCCTGCCAGCTGTTTCAAGGCTCTGGCACCCAGCAGGCCCAAAAGACCGATAAAACCAACCAGAATCAGCAAAGTTACACTGACGCCCAAACCGGCGGATGCCCAACGGGGGAGACCTGGCCGATCTGCGCACCAGCGCACTGCCGGTTCAGCTAAAATTGCCAGCAGCAGACCAACGCCGAAGGGCAGCAGAACCGGCAGCAAGTATTTCAGCAGAAGCCACAAAAAGACCAATGATCCTGCCACAAAGACCGCCTTTTGCGCAAAATGTTTGTCCATAGATACTCCTTTCTCCCGGTTTTGCCCCGAAAAGGGGTTGCTTTTTGAAAAATATGTGATACAATTAGCCGTGATAACAGGACATTTGTCCGACGCGGGAGGACACTATGGCTAAGAATCCGAAATATTACATTGTAGAGGCATCTGCCTTGCCGGAAGTTTTTTTGAAGGTGGCAGAGGCAAAACGTCTGCTTTCCACCGGTGAAGCGACCACTGTCAATGAGGCCACCAAGATTACAGGTATCAGCCGCAGTGCATTCTACAAATATCGGGATGCAGTGTTGCCCTTCCGGCATATGGCCAGCGGACGGGTGATCACCTTCCAACTGCTGCTGCACGATGAGCCCGGTGCTCTTTCCAATCTGCTGGTGATCTTTGCCGAACACGGCGCCAATATCCTGACCATTAATTCCATCGTGCCAACCAACGGCTGCGCGGTGGTGACCATCTCGGCTGAGACGATGGAAATGAGGATCCAGCTGGAAGATCTGCTTCGCCTGCTGCGTCAGACCCGAAGTGTGATCAAAGCGGATGTTCTTGCAGGTTAAGACGAAGACTGCTGCTTACCGCAGCAGTCTTTTTGTATATAATATTACCGTATGCCGAGATAAATATACCGAAAAATCCCATCTTGGCAAAAATGAAAATTTGTGATATACTATTTTGAGATTTTTACGGGAGGGTGCTATGCAGACGGAAAAGAAACCCATTTATAAAACGTTGCTGTTCTGGGAAATCGTCGTCGGTGCGGCAGTGGTTCTGGGTATTGTGATTGCTATGGTGGTAGCGCTGAGCACGCCCCTTCCCAATACCCAGCCAACGGATGCAACGGAAGCCTCAGAGGCAACCGATCCTACGGGTGCCACGGAAGCCACGGAGGAATCAATCCTGCCGACTAACCCCATCGGCCTGGGCGATTTCAAAATGGAGGGCGATTATCTGTCCTGTACCGTCACCCCGTCGGTGCTGGGCATTGATGTTTCCTTCTGGCAAGGCTATATCAACTGGGAAAAGGTAAAACAAGCCGGCGTGGAATTTGCCATCATCCGCCTGGGCGGTCGCGGCTGGGAACAGGGCGAGCTGATCACAGATGATTATGCCCAGACCAACTACCGCAATGCCACCGAAGCGGGCATCAAGGTGGGCGCTTATTTCTTCTCCCAGGCCATCAATGTGGAAGAGGCTGTGGAGGAAGCGCAGTTTGTACTGGATATGATCCGGGGTTGGGATGTGCAGATGCCCATTGTATTTGACTGGGAGTTTGTCAATGGCGGCGCCCGCACCGCCAAGGTGGATGCCAGAACCCTCACCGACTGCACTAAGGCCTTCTGCCAGACCATCGAGGCAGCCGGCTATGAGGCAATGATCTATTTCAATGCCGATCAGTCTAAGAACAGAGTGTATCTGGAGGAACTGGCAGATTATAAATTCTGGCTGGCGATGTATGACACGGTGCTGAACTATCCCTACAAGGTGGATATGTGGCAGTACACCGATGCAGGCGCTGTGCCCGGCATCTCCGGTAATGTAGACATCAATTTGTACTTCCCCTGGGAAGAGGAATAAAACATAATGAAAGCGCCCCCCGGCACGGTAGTGCCGGGGGCGTATCTTTATTGCAAGGTAATCTGCATAAGAAATTTCCTTATTTTGTGTCTTGCTGATATTTTATAACGGCATCCCGAAGGTCTTCGTACAAGTTATACGGTACTGTCCAGCTCACACTTAGCGACGGACGTGTAGGATCTTCTTCTAATTCAACAATCCACTTACGAATAGCAGAGTTTATGTCTACATTTTTGACCTCCGGGATCTCCACGCCTAAATCCGTCAAGGTTTGTAGCAGCAGGTCGTCTTCCATTTCTGACAATTTGATCTTCTCCTCCTTGCCGGAGCAGGCAGAAAGCAAAAGTGTTGCCAGAAGGATCAGCGAAATTATAGCGAATAAAGTCTTTTTGCGTTGCATACGATTACCTCCTTCATAGGATTCACGATACAAAAAAGCGTATGAGCAGCTGTGAATCCGCAGCCTTACTCATACGCAAACATCAGGAGTTTCAATTTCCCCCGCCATACTTGGTAATTGCGCAAAGGTAGGGCTGTTGTCAGACGATTGAAAATCATATGAACACCTCCTTTTTGCTTTACAGTAATCGAGTTAACAAAATTATAGCACGATATCTAATTTTTGTCAATATAAAATGTTTGTTTTGTTTATTTCGCACAACTTTTTAATTTAATTCCCCCGGCACGATAGTGCCGGGGGCGTGTTTTTTATTCAGCGGTGTTGCTGCCGGCGGATTTAGCCGGTTTGCGGCGGCGGTAATGGTACTTGTGGTTTGCGTTCTTGGGTTTTTCCTGTCCTGCCTGGGCAGGGGTTTCGTGTTTTTTTTGCTGAGAGGCAGGCTGTGGATGCTTCTGAGCGCCGTCGGCCTTTGCCTCGGTAGGTTTGTTTGCCGGCTTGCGGTTTCTTCTGCGGCGGTTGCGGGAATGCTGCTCCTTAGGCTCGGCAGCGTCTTCCTGCACTACTTCATCCGCAGAGGTTTGGTCAGCAATGGTCTCTGTGGAATACCGGAATCGGATGGAGTCCAAAAATACCGGCTTGTCCTCGTCGGACTCTGCCTTGGGCGCTTTTCTTGCCACACCGGAGATGGGCGCCAGATCATCGGGAATGGGCGGGTCGTTCTTCTTCGCCTTGCCGCTGCGCAGGATCGCAATATCGGTGTTGGCAAAGACGTGGGTCACATCCGGCTGCTGCTCCATTTTTACTTTCACCCGCTGGCGGAGCAGATCCACCTCCACGATGGTGCCGCGGCCCTCGGGGGTGTCCACAAAGGAATCGGCCTTGGGTGCGGAACGGAGCAGATCCTCATAGGCATCCTGCTCGTATTTCAGGCAGCACATCAGACGGCCGCAGGTGCCGGAGATTTTGGTGGGATTCAGACTCAAATTCTGAGTCTTTGCCATTTTAATGGAAACCGGCTGGAAATCGTCCAGGAAGGTGGCGCAGCAGAAGGGTCTGCCGCAGATGCCCAGACCGCCTACCATCTTGGCCTTGTCCCGGACACCGATCTGCCGCAGCTCGATGCGGGTATGGAACACAGAGGCCAGTGTTTTCACCAGCTCCCGGAAATCCACCCGCTCGTCGGCGGTAAAGAAGAAGAGGATCTTGCTGCCGTCGAAGGCACACTCGGCGCTGACCAGCTGCATATCCAGCTGATACTCTTCGATCTTCTGCATACATACCTCGTATGCCTTCTTCTCCTTGGCGTGGTTTTCTTCGGCGATTTTCTCGTCCTGGGCTGTGGCGATCCGCAGCACAGGACGCAGAGGGACAACCACATCCTTGCGGGGAACCAGGTGATTGCCGCCGGCACAGATGCCGAATTCCGGACCTCTGGCGGTGTCGATGATCACGTGGTCACCGGTGCGGAAGGTCATACCCGCGGGGTCGAAAAAGTAAACCTTCTGGCCGGGGCGGAACTGAATGTCCACTACCTCAAATTCGGCAGGCAGGTTGTTTGTTTTGTTTTGGTCTTCCATTTGGTAAACTCCTTATTTATCGCAGGGACCATTGGAGGTGACCGCAGATGGCGGCCACGGACACATTGCCCTGAGCATATTCAATGGATTTTTGCAGCTGGCTGATGGCGGCCATCAGTTCCGCCGAGCTGCGGGCAGCGGCAAGCTGCCGGGCAAGGGGGGAGGCTGCTTGCATACCGGATCGGAAGATCAGTGCCTCCTGCAGAAGACTCAGCCAGGTCTGCAGCTCCGGGATCGCCTGATCCCGTTTCCATTTTTCCATAGGTACCAGCACCTGCACAAGACCAAGAGAGTCCCGCTGACAAAAAGCGCGGGTAAAGTCTTGGGCCTGCTGGCTGAAGGTGCTGCCGCTTTCCAGGATCTGTTTTGCCTGACCCAAATATCCCCCGGAGCGGGCTGCGGCGGCAGCCAGAGAATCGGCATCCGCCTGGGGAAAGTCCTTTTGCAAAGCAGAACGCAGCACAGAATCGGGCAACGCCTGCAGGCTCAGTTCCGTGCAGCGGGAACGGACAGTGGGCAGCAACTTTTCCGGATTATCGGAAAGAAGAATGAAAACACCGTATTGGGGCGGCTCTTCCAGAATTTTCAGAAGAGCATTCTGACCCTCCACGCCCAGCTCCTGAGGGAAGATATAGACCTTGCGGCGGCCCTCGTTGGGCATTACATAAATATCCGCCCGGGCATCTCGCACCAGCTTTACCGCAACGGTTTTGTGATCCGGATCAATCACGGTGATACAATCCGGGTGGGTGTTGGCCATCACCTTGCGGCAGCTGTTGCAGCGCAGGCAGGGGCGGTTCGTGTTCTCACACTGGACGGCGGCGGACAAAAGTCGGGCAAGGGTGTGCTTGCCGGAGCCGGCAGGACCGGAGATCAGATAAAAGTGGGAGGCGTGGTCCTTTTGCAGACTCATCTGCAGATTTTCTTTCAGCCGCTCGTTGCCCAACAGGCTTTCAAATCCCATATTGACCTCCCAAATCATTCTCAAATTAACATTATAGCACAGTTTTTCGGGTTTTGCTATCTTTTATTTTGCACGCTCCCGGTGGAGGCGCCATACTTTCTCTCCGGCGAGAAAGTATGCAAAGAGCCGCCGGGGAACGTTTCGTATGTTCCCCGGACTCCTCCAACGACCAAAGAGGAAAGCACACGAACATAGAGAACAAATTGACTTTTCTGTGCTTTCCCCTTTGGAAACCCCTTTGAAGAGGTTCCCTTTAGGCAAAAATGACAAATTTATCCCCATAGTGCCGACAGCATCGGAATGACCTGCTTTTTCCGGCTCATCACACCGGGTAGGAACAGGGTATTGCCCTTGGGAACTACACCGAAGGCCTGGTGGATGATCTCGTCATCACCCACATAGATCAGCTGCGTGCCTTCCTTCAGCACATCGGTGAGCATCAAAATCACCATAGAAAGGTCGTTCTCGCTGGCGGCCTGCTGCATCAGAGCCAGGAAATCCTCCTTGCGCTCCAGCATCTTGGGACTGTCCACACAGGTGATCTGCGCCACTGCCAGATCGTAGCCGGCAATGTGGAAATCCTTGTAGTCGGCAAACAGCAGTTCTTGGGGACTGCGATGTTCCACAGAGGCGGAGAAGATCTCCCGACCCAACTCCTCCAGAGAGACGTTGGCGATCCGCGCCATTCGCTCCGCAGTGCGGATATCCCGCTCGGTGCAGGTGGGGGACTTGAACATAACCGTGTCGGAAATGATGGCAGCGGCCATCATACCGGCCATTTTCTCCGAGGGCATCAGACCTTTGTCCTGGAACATAGAGGCGATGATAGTATTGGTAGAGCCCACCGGTTCGTTACGGACATAGATGGGGTTGGAGGTTTGAATATCTGCCAGGCGGTGGTGGTCGATGATCTCCAGGATCTCGGCCTCCTCCAGACCGGGTACGGACTGGGCGGCTTCGTTGTGATCCACCAGTACCACCCGCTTTCTTCTGGGGCGGAGCAGATGGTATCGGGTCAGCACGCCAACAACTTTTTCCTGGGCATCCAGAATGGGATAGCAGTGCTCCCGGAATTTCAACACCTGCTCCCGCACTTCGTCAACCCGATCCTCTAAATGGAAGCATACCAGATCCTCTGTGCGGCAGATTCTGCCGATGGGTGCGGACTGGAAAATTAGCCGGGCGGCTCGGTAAGCATCGTAGGGGGTGGAGATGATACAAGTGACGGTGGGCAGATTTTTCAGTTCTTCATCCAGCTCGGCCTGACACAGCACCAGACAGTTCACATTCATCTCCAGAGCCCGGCGGATCATATCCGGCTGATGGCCGCAGAGAACGATGGAATTTTTGGAGTTGAACAGCAGATTTTCCCGGCACTGAGGCAGGGCGATGGACAGCTCACCGGAAATGGTGTCGGTATCATCACCGGCGTTGTTCAGCAGCTTGCCCTCCAACACCGACAGCACATTAAACAGCGGCACAGGCGCCAGAGTGGCAGAGGAGATCATCTCCATATTGTAGCTGGCCACATTCTCTCGGGAGAGCATACCGTAAAGGGTACCATCATCCTTGATCACCGGCACAGCAGATAGGTTTCTCTGCTGCTGCATAATCTTCCACGCCCGGCCAACGGTGACGGCGGTGCTTAAAAAGGGAGGAGTATCGAAATCTAAGTCCTGTACCTGGGTGAACATACTGGTGATCCGCTTGGGCGGTTTGAAACCGAATTTATTCAGCACCATATTGGTTTCGTCGGACACGTGGCCTAGACAGGCGGCCTCATATTCCCGGTCACCCACGGCGTTGCGCAGGGCGGCATAGGCCATCGCGGCAACGATAGAGTCAGTATCCGGGTTTTTGTGACCGGTTACATAAATGGGATCCATAGAGATGCCCTCCTATATCAGTGATTTATTCTTCTACGGTGATCTCACCGGCAAGACTTTGGGTAAAGAGTGTGGCGATCTGACCGGGATCCATACCCTGTCCCAAGGCCCACATCAGTTTGGTCATAGCAGCTTCGGAAGTCATATCCCGCCCCTGGATCACCCCCAGCTCCAGCAGCTTGTTGCCGACCTGGTAAACTCGCAGATCAGAACTGTCGTACAAACACTGGGTGGTGACCACCACGCTGACACCGGCTTGTACCGCCTGGGCAATACCATCCAGGCCGCCTTCCAGAATATTTACGCCGCCCAGACCGAAGGCCTCCACCACGATACCTTTGTAGCCCATCTGCACCAGGGCGCTGAATATATTGGGGGACAAGCCGGGGGTCAGCTTCAGCAGGAACACATCCTCGCTAAGGGACTCTTTCAGACAGGGACTACCGGTTTGCACAGGCAGCGCCCTGGGATCCAGCACCAGACCCCTGCTGCTGATCATACCGGCATACCGGGCGTTGACACTCTCAAAAGCGGAAAAGTCCGATGCCCGCACCTTTACCGCCCGGCAACCCCGCATAATCCGCCGGTCAAAGGCCAGAAACACACCGGCCGCTCCGGAGGCCGCCATAGCAAAGGCTGTCCGCAGGTTGTCCGGGCCGTCGCTGAGCACGTTGGCAAGGGGCAGCTGAGAGCCGGTGAACACCACGGGAATGGGGAAATTGGGCAGCATAAAGGTCACCGCCGATGCGGTATAAGCCATCGTATCGGTGCCGTGGGAGACCACGATACCGTCATAGCCTGCGTATTTTGAAAAAATGTAACGTGCGATCTGCTGCCACTGCCGGGGGAGGATGTTGGAGGAATCCAGACACATCACATCCTCCACGGTGATCTCATAATGGGTTCTCAGTTGCTGGATCTCCCGTTCCATAACCCCTGCCTGACGGGGTTCCAGACCCGCATCTCCCGGAAGGGAGGCGATGGTGCCGCCGGTGGTCAGCAGTAGAATATGTTTTTTATCAGCCATAAATATCTTCTTTTCCTGTTTGGTATAGTTATACACTCTATATTATATCCTCCACAAAACAAAATAGCAAGAAAAATCCGTTGGGCACGATGCAGAGAATATCTGCGCCCGGGATGTTAATAATAAGTTCAAAAAGAACCCTCTTGACTTTTTTAGCACTCTCTGCTATAGTGTGCTTAGCACTCAAAGATACTGAGTGCTAAAACACAACAAGGAGGAAACGAATGGAACTGACAGAACGGAAAAAGAAGGTTTTACGCAGTGTGGTAGACCTGTACATCAGTACCGCCGAGCCGGTTGGCTCCAAGGCCATCACCGAGCTGCCGGATATGAAGTATTCCTCCGCAACCATCCGCAATGAGCTGTCGGATTTGGTGGCTATGGGCTATCTGGAGCAGCCCCACACCAGCGCCGGGCGTGTTCCCTCCGCTGCCGGCTACCGGCTGTATGTGGATGAGCTGATGGCCGATTATCGACTGAGTATGGATGAGACCCGCTCTATCAATGATGCTATTGAGGAGAAGATGCAGCGGGTAGACAAAATGGTGGAAAAGGTGGCTAAATTGGTCAGCCAGGCAACCGACCTGCCGGCCATTTCTATGGCGGCTCGCCACAGCAATGCCACAGTCAAGCGGTATGAGCTGATTATGGCAGGCCAGGGCAGCGTGATTCTGGTAATGCTGCTGTCCGATGAGCAGGTGGTCAATAAGCTGATCAAGCTGCCGGTACAGGCAGAAGACGGAGATCTGAAAGTGCTCAGTGCTGTGCTCAACGCCACGATGACCGGCGTGACAGCGGAGGAATTTACTCCGGAGCTGCTGGAACGGGTGATGAACGCCGCCGGACCGGTCAGCAGCCTTGTTCCCATCGTGATGGAGTTTGCTGCCGAGACGATGCGAAACCAGGGCAGCACCAATATGGCCGTTGCCGGTCAGATGCGGCTGTTGGGTCAGCCGGAGTACCGGGATGTGGACAAAGCACAAAAAATCATTTCCACATTGGACGAGGAGTCGCTGAAGAATCTGCCTGCCATTATGCGGGGAGCCAACGGTACGCAGGTTCTGGTGGGTCCGGAGAATGTGGCTCAAGAACTGAAGGATACCTCGGTAGTTATGACAAAGTTTGATATCGGAGACGGGATGCAGGGTATGATCGGCGTGGTCGGCCCTACCCGTATGGATTATGCAAAGGTCACCGCAAGACTTTCTTATTTTGCTGAGAGCCTTTCCAAGATGTTTGCAAAACCGGAAAATCCGGCCCTGCCGGCCTCTCCGGAAGAACCCCACAAGGAGGCATAAATCGTGACAACAGATGAGACCCTGGAACAGGAAGTGGAGACCACGGAAGAAATTCCGAAGGAAACCGAAACTCCCGAAGTGAACGAATGGGAAGAAAAATACAACGCCGAGCACGATTCCTTCCTGCGACTGGCAGCGGACTACGATAATTTCCGCAAGCGGACCATCAAGGAAAAGGAAGCATCCTACGGCAACGGCAAGTGCGACGCGGTAGAGAAGATCCTGCCGGTGTACGACAATCTGGAGCGAGCCCTGCAGCAGGAAACACAGGACGAGGCTTATAAAAAAGGTGTAGAAATGACAATGACACAGCTGGTAGGCATTCTTGCCGGTCTGGGTGTGGAAATATACGGCAATGTGGGCGAGTCGTTTGATCCCAATTTGCACAACGCGGTGATGCACACCGAGGACGAAACCCTGGGGGAGAACACCATTTCTCAGGTATTCCAGAAGGGTTTCAAGCTGGGAGAGAAGGTCATCCGCTTTGCTATGGTGCAAGTAGCAAACTAAAAATGTAAACAATTTTTTCATTGATATAGGAGGAAATTATTATGGGTAAAATTATTGGTATTGACTTGGGTACAACCAACTCTTGTGTAGCTGTTCTGGAAGGCGGCGAGGCTGTTGTCATCGCCAACGCCGAAGGTGGCAGAACCACCCCCTCTGTGGTGGCATTCTCCAAGACCGGTGAGCGGATGGTAGGCCAGGTGGCTAAGCGCCAGGCTGTGACCAACGCAGACCGCACCATCGCTTCCATCAAGCGGCATATGGGTGAAGATTACCACGTGACCATCGACGGCAAGGGTTACACCCCCCAGGAGATCAGCGCGATGGTGCTGCAGAAGCTGAAGGCGGACGCAGAAAGCTATTTGGGACAGACCGTTACTGAGGCTGTCATCACCGTTCCCGCTTACTTTAGCGATGCCCAGCGTCAGGCTACCAAGGATGCTGGCAAGATCGCCGGTCTGGAAGTGAAGCGTATCATCAACGAGCCCACCGCAGCGGCTCTGGCTTACGGGCTGGACAAGGAGACCGAGCAGAAGATTATGGTATACGACCTGGGCGGCGGTACTTTTGACGTATCCATTCTGGAGATCGGCGACGGCATCGTGGAAGTTCTGGCTACCGCCGGCGACACCCGTTTGGGCGGCGATGATTTTGACGAGCGGATTATGGACTATCTGGTTGCCGAGTTCAAGAAGGCAGAGGGTATTGACCTGAAGAATGACAAGGTTGCTATGCAGCGGCTCCGTGAGGCTGCCGAGAAAGCCAAGATCGAGCTGTCCGGTATGACAACCACCGCTATCAACCTGCCTTATATCACCGCTGATGCCACCGGCCCCAAGCACTTGGATGTGACTCTGTCCCGTGCCAAGTTCAACGAGATGACCGCTGACTTGGTGGAGCGTACGATGAAGCCTGTCCGCCAGGCAATGAACGACGCCGGCCTGAAGGCTTCCGACCTGCACAAGGTCCTGCTGGTGGGTGGCTCTACCCGTATTCCTGCCGTGCAGGATGCAGTTAAGAGCATCACCGGCAAAGAAGGCTTCAAGGGCATCAACCCCGACGAGTGCGTGGCACTGGGTGCTGCCATCCAGGGCGGCGTGCTGACCGGCGATGTGAAGGATGTGGTCCTGCTGGACGTGACACCTTTGTCTCTGGGTATTGAGACAATGGGCGGCGTGTTCACCAGACTCATCGACCGTAACACCACCATTCCTGTCCGCAAGAGCCAGATCTTCTCCACCGCTGCTGACGGCCAGACCTCCGTTGAGGTCCACGTGCTGCAGGGCGAGCGTGAGATGGCTGCTTACAATAAGACTCTGGGTCGTTTCCAGCTGACCGGCATCGCACCCGCACCCCGGGGCGTTCCTCAGATCGAAGTCTCCTTCGACATCGACGCCAACGGCATCGTGAAGGTCTCCGCCAAGGATCTGGGCACCGGCAAGGAGCAGGATATCACCATTACCGCTTCCACCAACCTGTCTCAGGATGAGATCGACAAGGCTGTCCGCGAGGCTGAGCAGTTCGCCGCCGAAGACAAGGCCCGTAAGGAAGAAGTGGATACCCACAACACCGCTGATCAGGTAGTTTACCAGACCGAGAAGACTCTGAACGAGTTGGGCGACAAGATCACCGACAGTGAAAAGGCTGACATCCAGTCTGCTGTGGATCATCTGAAGGAAGTGAACAAGGGCACTGACATCCAGGCTATCAAGGATGCTACCGATGCAGTGCAAAAGGCATTCTACGCCGTGTCCGAAAAGCTATACAAGAACGCAGCACCCCAGGGTGAGGGCTGTGACCCCAACTGCGGCGGCAACTGCGGCGGCGACGATGTAGTGGATGCTGACTACCAGACCGTTGACTAATTGACAGACCCCAAAAAAGGGGCGGCAAAAACGCCGCCCCTTTTCGGTGATTTTCAGAGGTGAGAATCTATGGCAGAAAATAAGCGCGATTATTATGAGGTGCTGGGCGTGGACAAAAGCGCCGGTGACGATGAAATTAAAAAAGCCTACCGGAAAAGCGCCATGAAGTACCATCCGGACCGGAATCCCGGAGACAAGGAAGCGGAAGAAAAGTTCAAGGAGCTGGGCGAGGCCTATGAGGTGCTGTCCGATGCAGACAAGCGGGCTCGGTATGACCAGTTCGGCTTTGCCGGCGTAGACCCCAATTACGGCGGCGGTGCCGGCGGCAGCGGTTTCGGCGGTTTTGGCGGCTTCGGCGACTTCGGTGACATTTTCGGCGAGTTCTTCGGCGGCGGCAGCCGGCGGCAGACCAACTACAATGCCCCCCGTCGGGGTGAAAATGTGGGCATCCGGCTGGAGCTGACCTTTGAGGAGGCCGCTTTCGGCGTGGAGAAGGAAGTAGCCGCTCAGCGGATCGAAAACTGCGCTGCCTGTAACGGCAGCGGCTCTGCCGACGGGGCGGTGGAGACTTGCTCTCAGTGCCGGGGCACAGGCCAGATCCGGACAGTCCAGAACTTTATGGGTATGCAGATGCAATCCCAGACCACCTGCCCCCAGTGTTCCGGCCGTGGTAAGGTAATCAAGAACCCCTGTGGCACCTGCCGTGGCAAGGGTAAGGTTCGCCGCACCCAGAAAACGCGGGTGAAGATCCCCGCCGGTGTGGATGCCGGACAGAACGTCCGTGTCCGTGGCGAGGGCAATGTAGGCAGCAACGGCGGCCCCAACGGCGATCTTATGGTGGAAATTTACATCAAGCGTCATCCCATTTTTGAACGGGATGGTATGCAAGTGTACTGCGAAGTGCCTATCACCTTTACTCAGGCAGCTTTGGGCGGCGAGATCGAGGTGCCTACCCTGGATGGCAAGATCAAATTCGTTCTGCCGGAGGGCACCCAGACAGGCAAGCTGTTCAGTCTGTCCGGTCGGGGCATTCCTCAGGTAAACAATCCCAAGCGCCGGGGTGACCACCGGTTCACTGTGGTGGTGGAGACACCTACCAAGCTGACCAAGGAGCAGAAAGAACTGCTGCGGCAGCTGGATGAGACTCTGGACGGCAAGTCCAACCCTCAACGGAAGAAGTTCTTCGATACCATCAAGGAGTTTTTCGACTAAGTAAAAACCTGCGGATCGCTCCGCAGGTTTTTTGTTGGCATTTTGCGGTCTTTGTGCTATACTCAAGGCAAAGAAAGGGGGGGCGACGGTATGCGGTTTCGGAAGATCTATGTGGAAATATCCAATCTGTGCAACCTAAGCTGCGCTTTTTGTCCCGGCACGAAGCGCCCGCCCCGGCGGATGACACCGGAGGAGTTTGTGACCCTTGCCCCCAAGCTGCGGCCCTATACGGAGTATCTGTATTTTCACCTGATGGGTGAGCCGCTGTGCCATCCCCAGCTGGACGCTTTTTTGGAGATCGCCCACAGCCACGGCTTTCGGGTGATCCTTACCACCAACGGCACGCTTTTGGCCCGGCAGCAGGAATTGCTGCTGTCGTCTCCCGGGCTGCATAAGGTGAACATCTCCCTTCACGCATTTGAGGCCAATGACCTTACAGTTCCCTTTGAAAGCTACCTGCAGGAGTGCTTTGCTTTTGGACAGGCGGCCAAGGGGAAAAAGCTTGTAGTTTACCGGCTGTGGAATCAAGGGGGTGCGGAGGAAAGAAATCAGCAGATTCTGGAGGCGATGGGGGTAGCCTTTCCCGAACCCTGGGTGCAGGAGCGGCAGGGCATTCGGGTCGCATCCCGAACCTATCTGGAGTATGGTGATAAATTCGATTGGCCGGATCTGCAGGCCCAGGAGGGAAGTAGCCGGGTCTTTTGCTACGGTTTGCGGGATCAGCTGGGGATACTGTGTGACGGCACGGTAGTGCCTTGCTGTCTGGATCACGAGGGGGATCTGGTACTGGGCAATCTCTATGAGCAGCCGCTGGAGCAGATTCTGGAGTCCCCCAGAGCCCGGGCTATTTATGAGGGTTTCTCCCGAAAAGAGGCGGCAGAGGAACTATGCCGCAAATGCGGTTACGCCCGCAGATTTCAGTAAGAGAACAAAACGGGTGTGTTGCTGTCCGGCAACACACCCGAAAATATTTTTAGCTAGAGATACAGGATCAGCCAATGGTTATACGCAGGGAACGCCATACTTTCTCACCGGCGAGAAAGTATGCAAAGAGCCGCCGGGGAACTTTTCGTAGGTTCCCCGGACCCTTCCCACGACCAAAGGGGAAATCGCACATACACGGAGAAAGAATCGGTTTTTCTGCTCTTTCCCCTTTGGAAACCCCTTTGCGCCCTTTATACTTCTTATCGTACCGCAATGTGGCAGTTGGTCTCCATTACCGCATCTTCCAGGATTACCTGTCCGATGCTGTCTGCCAAAATATGACCGGAGGCGGGGTTTTTTACAGAGTCAATGTGGCCGGTGACGGTGGCTTCCACCTGGGAATATTCAAAGGATAGGTCCGTATCCTCCATTGTGCAATCAATGAGGGTCAGATTCTTGCAGTAGCACAGAGGCTGTGTGCCGATGATATGGCAACCGATCAGCGTCAGACCGTCGGAGTACCAACCCAGGTATTCTCCCTTGACCCAGCTGTTCTTCACGGTCACATTCTTTGCGTGCCAGAAGGCATCCTTGGTGTCCAGCCGGGAGTCGGTAATGGTAACGTTTTCGGTATACTGGAAGGAATATTTGCCCTGCATCTGCAGCCGGTCCAGCTGTAGATCACAGCTATCCAGGAATATGTATTGGGAGGTGATGTCGCAATCGGCTACTTGAATGCCCCGGCATTTCCAGCCGAATTCCTCAGAGGTGACTTCCGTATTGGCAAGGGTCACATCCCGGCATTCTCGCAGGCATTTGATACCGTCAAGCTTGCTGCCGCTGATATTGCCGCCCTCTGCGTACCAAAGGGCAGCCCGGCAGGTGTCGGTCATTTCGCAGCTGTCCAACGTAAAGCCGGAGGTGTGCCACAGGGGATACCGTAGGGAAAATTTACAGTTGCGGATTTTGACATTCCGGGCCTCTTTCAAGGCGGATTCTCCATCGGCAGGACCTTCAAACCGGCAGTCCATTACGGTGGCATCCTGCAGGTTGTAAAGGGCCCGTTCTTCATCATAGGTCATATTCTGTATTTTCATCGGATTCCTCTCCTATTCCCAGCAATTCCAACAGCTCTAATACCTGCTGTCCCCGCTGGGTAAGACCTATACTGCCGTGGACAGGATAGCCAGTATAAGCGGACATATCCGCACCCGGCAGAGGGGTATAGTCAATGCAGATCAAATTCTTTTTTTCCAAAACCTGCAGAGTCAGGCTGTACTCCTCACGGGAGTAGGTCTGCTCTTCCAGATAGATGGGGGTCATATCGTCTGCCTTCCGAGCCACCGGAAGAAAAGAATACTGTCCCAGGGACGCAAGCACGGACACCTCTGGGGCAGTCAGTATCAATTCCTTGGCACAGCCGCCGCAGTTTCCGCCACAGCTTCCGCCGCAGCCGTTACAGTGATGCATAAAAAGACCTCGTTTCCAAAAGTTCAGTGTTATTGTAGCTTAAATGTTTTTCAGAATCAACAGTTATTTCGATGGAGTCCGCAGAAGGGAACACTTACAGTATACCCAGGAGGGATACTTATGAATAAATCTTTGAAAACCAGATTGATCTGCTGGGGGATTCCCCTTGCGGTGGGGGGATTGTCAGCCCTGTTGTCGGGAGGTATGGACAGCTACGCTGTGATGAACCAGCCACCTCTGTCTCCACCGGGGTGGGTGTTTCCTGTGGTGTGGACGGTGTTGTATCTGCTGATGGGAGAGGCTTCTTATCAGGTGCTGACTTCCGGGAAAGATCCCGCTGCTATCCGCAAGGCTTTGATTGCCTATGGAGTGCAGTTGGCGCTGAATTTTATCTGGCCGCTGCTATTCTTCCGGGGACAGTTGTATTTGACTGCGTTTTTTCTGTTACTTGCCCTGTGGGTGGCGATTTTGGTCACACTGATCCTGTTCTCCCGGATCAAGGAGCGGGCGGGGGATCTTCTTTTGCCGTATCTGCTTTGGGTGACCTTTGCAGGATATTTGAATCTGGGTGTGTTTTTGCTGAATTGAGCGAAAAAGCAGCGCCATCCCCGCCGGGATGGCGCGATTGCTTATTTTTCTCTTGCAGCCTGTCGCTCTGCTTTTAAGGTCACATACATAGTCCGGTAGTCCAGATAAGCTCCGGAGTATTTCCATTTACCTTTGCCGTGATTCCACAGTACGGCGAAGAGCAAAAACAGCACAAATCCTGCTGCGGCAACGGCCTGGCATATGGGAATAAAAAGTCCGTGTTCCAGAACCGACTCAACCGGAGAAAGATTCAGTTCGACGCCCAAAGCGGTCTCCGCCTGGGTTTTCCAATCACAAATATACGCAAGGATCCGGCTGACCGGCTCCTGGTTCTGCAGTTCTTCTGCTGCTCCCACCAGAACGGCAAACAGGACCACCAGCAGCATTACCACCGCCAGACCTTTCCACAGAGAGTAATATTTCCGCCGTTCGTGTTTGGCTTCTTTTTTTAGTGTTTTCAGCATCGCTGTTCGTGTATCCACAGAGTGCACCTCGTTTTTGAAGTATATTTGTACCAGGTTCTGTAAAAATCCTATCATATTCTGCGAGGGAAATCAACGGAAAAATGCCGGGATAAAGAGATGCGTTTGGTCGTAGGATCGCGGATATGTATATTTTTCCGATTTGTACAAAAAATAGTTGCAAAATGGGGCGCCCCGTGCTATAATACCCCGTGTGTCCGGCGCCGGACAGCCTATATTGGGATGTCGCCAAGCGGTAAGGCACCAGACTTTGACTCTGGCATTCGTAGGTTCAAATCCTGCCATCCCAGCCAACTCAACCTCTGAATGCTGTATTTTGACGCGGAATTGCGCAAAATTCATCATTCGAGGTTTCGTTCGATCCGCTAGCTCAGCAGGTAGAGCAACTGCCTTTTAAGCAGTGGGTCCGGAGTTCGAATCTCCGGCGGGTCACCAAAAAGAGGAAGATACCAAAAGGTATCTTCCTCTTTTTGCGTTATAGAAGCCGGAGATTCGAAAGATCAAATGCGGCGCGGACGAGCGCCGCCGGCAAGGGTTTGACCAAGCCGAACCATTATGTTCGCTAAAAGCGAAAATGCAAACGGAGCGACGGTCGGGTTACCCGAGGAAACCCCAATCAAAAGGCGTGTGGCTCAGCCACACGCCTTTTTGTTGGATTTAAGGATTAGTCTTCCTTGCCATTAGCAAGCAGGGTGTTGGTGAGGATGCCCAGGATCAGAGCGCAGGCGATGGTGGTCAGGGTGACCTTGCCGAAGGAAACGCTCAGGCCGCCGATGCCGGGGATCAGGATGGAAGCCACCACGAACAGGTTCTTGCTGGCGCCCAGGTTGACCTGCTGGATCATCTTCAGACCGGAAACGGCGATGAAGCCGTACAGAGCGACACAAACGCCACCCATAACACAGTTGGGGATGGAGGACAGGAAGGTAACAAAGGGTCCGAAGAAGGAGATGACCAGACACATAATGGCAGCGGTAGTCACAGTGACGACGGAAGCGTTGCGGGTGATGGCAACACAGCCAACAGACTCACCGTAGGTGGTGTTGGGGCAGCCGCCGAAGAAAGCACCGGCGATGGAGCCGACGCCGTCACCCAACAGGGTGCGGTGCAGACCGGGGTTCTCCAGCAGGTCCTCGCCAATGATGGAGGACAGGTTCTTGTGGTCAGCGATATGCTCAGCAAAGACCACGAAAGCTACGGGGATATAGGCAACTGCTACAGTGGCAATAAACTGTGCGTCGATTTCCTTAACACCCTTGAAGGCTTCCACAAAGGTGAAGTTGGGAACGGCGAAGATCTGCATATCCTTGAAGGCTGCAAAGTTGATGACCTGCAGAGCCAGGTTATCGGTAGCGATGCCGATGACGGTGAAGATAGCAGCAACGATGTAGCCAACCAGAATGCCCAGCACGAAGGGAACCAGCTTAGCCATCTTCTTGCCGTAAACGGAGAAGCAGAAAATGGAGAACAGGGTGACGATACCAATGATCAGAGTGACATAGGGGCTGGCAACGGAAACGCCGTCAACCAGAACCTTGCCGACCTTCAGATCGTTTACGGCGTTGACAGCCAGAGACAGACCGATCAGCGCAACGGTGGGTCCGATAACCACGGGGGGCATCAGCTTGTTGATCCACTTAACACCAACAAACTTAACCACAATGGCGATCACAACATACACAAGACCGGCGAAAACAGCACCCATCAGAAGGCCTGCGTAGCCTGCGGAAGCAGAGACTGCACCGCCGAAAGCAGCGAACATAGAGTTAATGAATGCAAAAGAAGAGCCCAGGAACACGGGGCTGCGGAATTTGGTGAAGAGCTGGTACACCAATGTGCCGATGCCTGCACCAAACAGAGCGGCGGACTGGCTCATACCGTTACCGATAATCGCGGGAACCAGAATGGTCGCTGCCAAAATTGCCAGAACCTGCTGGAAAGCGAAGATCAGCAGTTGGCCGAACTTGGGTTTGTCTTTGACGCCGTAGATCAGATTCATAGTTTTTCCTCCAAATATTCTTTTGTGAAATGGCAATCGCAAAAAAAAGAGAAAGTGTTGCCGCGTTTTGCAAAACACCTTCTCCTTTCCCGGATTTTATTTCTGCTAAGAGTATACTGCTTTTTTCGTCAAAATGCAAGGGAAAGTTTGCAAAAAATTCATAAAAACGACAAAATCCCTGCCGTTTTTACGGCAGGGATTTTTTAGCGCTTAGCGGACGTATTCGATGACCACCCGGCGGTTGGGCTCAGTGCCCACAGAGTAGGTGGTGATCCGGTCGGTGTCCTGCAAAGTAGCGTGGATTACGTGGCGCTCGTAAGCATTCATAGGCTCCAGAGTGGTGCGGCGGTGCGCCTTCAGCACCTGCTGTGCCTTCTTGTGAGCGTAGCGGCGGAGGGACTCCTCCCGCTTTTCCCGATAGCACTCGGCATCCACATTGATGCGGATGTGGCCGTCGATACCACGGTTGATGGTGTAGTTACTCAAATGCTGCAGGGCATCCAGGGTGTCGCCTCTGCGGCCGATCAGGTAGCCCAGATCCTCACCCACCAGCTCTACGCGGTAGCTGTTGGCATCTTCCTTCCAGGCGTGGGGAATAGCCTTGGAGCCCATATGCTCCAGCAGACCCTTCAGGAACACTTCAATCTTCTCCTCAATGGAGCCGGGCTCTGCCACGGCATACTCCTTGGGAGCGGCTTTTGGGGTGTCTACCCGGGGCTGGCTGGGTTTGCGTTCCTTGGGGGCATCCTGCTTAGGGGCTTTGGGAGCGGCAGGTTTCGGTTCTGCCTTGGGGGCTTCCGGCTTGGGCTCTGCCTTAGACTCTTCTGCCTTCTTCACAGGAGCAGTCTTGGGTTTGGAACGGGAAGCGGAAGACAGCGCCACTTTGGGCGCCTGCGGCAGGGGATCGGGTGCTTCGTAGGTTACCTGCACCTTGGCAGGTGTTGCGCCAATGCCCAGAAAACCGGACTTGGCCTGTGCCAGAACCTGAACGGAAACGTTATCCCGGTCCAGACCCAGCTGTGTCAGGGCGCTTTCGATGGCATCATCAATGGTTTTGCCCGTAGAGATTATGGTTTTTTCCATTTTTTATTCCTCCGTAGTCTGGGAAGCATAGCGATTGGGGTCATAGTTACGGCCCTTGCAATAGGGACGGGAAGGAACGCCGGACATTGCCTGTTTGACAACAGTGTCCTCTTCCTCAACCAGAAGACCCTTCTTAATGGCGTATTCCTTGGCAGCGGCGGCCTTTGCCTCCTCCTGCTCTTTCTGCTGCTGTTGCTGCAGCTTCTTCTTGCTGGTGTTGGTGGTGATGCCGTCGGGGTTGGCAGCCCGGCGCTCGGCACGGATACGCTCTTTCTCTTCCTCGATGGCATCCTGCTCCATTGCCCGCTTCAGACGCTCAGCGTCTTCTGCATCGTAGAGCGTACGGTACTTCTTGGTCAGGTAGATATCCAGAACCATAGATACCAGTCCCTGCACCAGCCAGTACAGGCTCAGTGCGCCGGGGACGGTGAAACCGATCCACAAAGACATCAGTGGCATCATAAACAGCATCGTCTTGGTGGATTGATTGGCGGTGGAGTTCTTGGCGGCTTCCTTGTCCTGCACGCCGTTTTCGTTGGTGACCAGAGAGTTATTCATCTTCTGGGAGATGAGCATACTGATCACCTGGCTGCCGGCAGACAGCACGGGCATCAGGAATGCGCCGATGTGGGACCAGTCCCAGGTTTCCCACTGGAACACATTGAACTGGGGCACAGCGCCCAGATCAAGATGCAGGAAAGAAAAGTTCAGACCTTCCAGGGTAGCGGGGTTGGTCACGATGTCCTTCAGCTGATCCGCAAACTGGGGGATCAGGGGAGCCGCGATCATTTGGTGATAGTATTCGTTCTTGCCAAACTGCTCCGGCATTGCGGTTTTAATGATCTCCACGATCTGCCCCGCAACCTCTGCGCTTTCGTGGAGCATATACTGGATCGGCTGCCGGACGACCGTGTACAGGGGAATCAGAATCAGCAGGGGCAAAAAGCTCCACAGACAGCCGCCGCCCATAGAAACACCCTCTTCTTTGTACAGGGCCTGGGTGGCTTCGTTCAGTTTCTGCTGGTCGTTGGCATATTTCTTCTGCAGTGCCTGAATCCGAGGAGTCAGGCGGGACATTTTCATAGAGCTCTTCTTGCTCTTAGCGGTGGCAGGGAACAGGATGAGCTTCAGAATGATGGCAAACAGGATCAGTGCCACACCGTAATTGGTGGTCAGTTGATTGAGCCAGGACAGCAGATAGCCGAAGGGAACCTGGACAATATCAACCAATTTAAATGCGAGAATCATAGTTGTTCCTCCTTAAGGGACGGGGTCATAATGATCCCCCTTATAAAAGGGATTGCAGCGCAAAATGCGCTTTGCGGACAGCCAACTGCCCTTGAAGACCCCATACTTGTCAATGGCTTCCAGTGCGTAAGCGGAACAGGTAGGCGTGAATCTGCAACAGGCGAAACGATAGGGAGAGATACTGCGCTGATAGAAGCGAATTAAGGAAATCAGAATCTTTTTCATTTCAAAATACCGGCCTTCTCTGCCAGCGACAGGTAGGCGCGAGTCAGCTTGGAGAAATTCGCGTCGATGCACCTGCTGCGGGCCACCACAACAATGTCCCAGCCGGGAGCGAACAGCTCCTCGTTAAGACGATAGATCTCCCGCAGACGACGGCGGACTCGGTTCCGGACCACGGCGTGCCCCAATTTCTTGCCGGCTGTGATGCCCACCCGATTGGTGGCAGTACGGTTGGGTCTGGCATAGAGCACCAGATAACCGTTGGCAAAGCCGGTAGTGGCATACAGCCGCCGGAAAATGTGATTCAGTTTCAGAGCGCAGGAAAATTTCATATAGGTTCTCCCATCCGGGCAGTTCCCGGAATGTTCCAAGACAGGCTTGTCCCACATAAAAAGGGAGCGGGGCGAATAGCCATTCGCCCCGCGTGGACTCCCATTTTGCTGTGAGCGATGGTTTGCTTTGATTCAGCTACCAGGTTACACTCAAGCGGACAGGACCTTGCGGCCCTTGGCACGGCGACGGGCAAGCACCTTGCGGCCGTTGGAAGTAGCCATTCTCTGCCGGAAACCGTGAACCTTGGAACGGTGGCGGCGGCTGGGCTGATAGGTACGCTTCATAGATGTACACCTCCTCAAAATCTCAATATGCTCGACAGCGAGTACGCTGCAGCGAAACATAACTAGGGACCATATATGGTCACGCTAACATAGTATAACCGAAAAAACCAGCCAGGTCAACAACTTTTTTCCAACTTTCGTCCGGAAGATGGGAAAATCCGGCATTTTTCGGCAGCAAAGAGCTGGCGCCGATAAAAAATCCCCACATCCGGACGGATGTGGGGATCGGTTACGACAAATTAGTCAGCAACGTAGGGCAGCAGAGCGATCTGACGGGCGCGCTTGATAGCGGTAGTCAGTGCACGCTGATGGACTGCACAAGTGCCGGTGGTACGGCGGGGCAGGATCTTGCCGCGCTCGGACAGGTAACGGCGGGTCTTTGCAGTGTCCTTGTAGTCGATAGCGGTCACCTTGTCAACGCAGAAAGCACATACCTTCTTGCGCTTACGGGGACGCATACGCTGTTCCATAGCCATAAGAAAAACCTCCTTTTAAGCAATTGTGAAAAGTTCAAAATCAGAAGGGCAGCTGGGCATCGTCGTCATCCAGCATCGCAAAATCGGATGCGGGAGCAGATGCGCCGGGAGCGCTGTAGCCGCCGAAGCTGGGAGCGGAGAAGCTGTTGCTGCCGTAGGCAGAACCACCTTCATTTTCCCGCCGGCTGTCGCCGAAGTAGACATTGTCTGCCACTACTTCAGCGGTGCGGCGCTTGTTGCCGTCCTTATCGGTCCAGCTGCGGATCTGCAGCCGGCCGGACACCACCGCCATACGGCCCTTGGTGAAGTACTTGGATACGAATTCTCCAGTCTGACGCCAAGCGACACAGTCGATGAAGTCGGTTTCCCGTTCGCCGTTTTCGTTCTTGCCGAAGTCGCGATCAACTGCCAGAGAGAAACTGGCAACTGCGACACCGCTGCCGGTACGGCGCAGTTCGGGATCACGGGTCAGACGACCCATAATGGTGATGTGGTTGAGCATAGATTGACCCCCTTACTCTTCCACGATGGTGACCAGGCTACGCAGGACGCCTTCGGTGATCTTCATCACACGCTCCAGCTCTGCGGGGAACTCGGGCTTGGACTCGAAGTTCATCAGAACATAGTAGCCTTCGGTCAGATCATTGATTGCGTAAGCCAAGCGACGCTTGCCCCACTCATCAATGTTAGACAGAGTACCCTCCGCCTCCACCATTGCCTTGAACTTGTTCACAAGTGCGGCGATGCCCTCTTCGCCCTGAGCAGGGTCGATGATGTAGAGCACCTCGTACTTACCGGTGATCTTAGCCATGTTGTTTGCACCTCCTTTTGGACTGTTGGCCCCCGGTCGCGCCGGGAGCAAGGATTTGTCCGCATTCGCAGACCAGTGTATTATATATTCCTCCAATCCAAATGTCAAGGGATTTTCGCAAAAACTTCCGTATATTCCCATAAGCTGCGGGAAAACTGGTGTTTAAGAGGTGATGGAATTGATTTTATCCTACGGAAGGACCATTATTTTGTATCTGGTGTTGATTCTGGTGGTGCGATTTATGGGCAAACGGCAGATCGGACAGATGGAGCCGTCAGAATTTGTGGTAACGATGCTGGTGGCAAATCTGGCGGCCATTCCTATGCAGGATGGGGGGATCCCTCTGTACTCCGGGGCGGTGCCCATCCTCACGGTGCTGGGGGCGGAGCTGGTGCTGTCGGCTCTGTCTATGAAGAGTATGCGGGTGCGAAAGTGGCTTTGCGGCAAGCCGGTGATCCTGATCGATAACGGAAAACTTTTGACACACAATTTGAAAAGGACCCGGGTCACTCTGGATGAGCTGACCGGGCATCTGCGGGAGAAGGATGTACTGGATCTACGGACGGTGCAATATGCTATTTTGGAGACCAACGGCAATCTGTCTGTCTTTCCCTATCCCAAGGAACGTCCGGCTTCAGCCAAGGCTGCCGGGATCCAGGTAAAACCCCAGTATCTGCCCATTACTCTGGTGTCTGATGGAAAGGTGATGGAGGAGAATCTCCAAAAGGCAGGGAAGGACAAAGCCTGGCTGCAGCGGGTGCTGCAGCAGCAAAAATCCACCGTCAGCGATACTTTGCTGCTGACGGTGGATGCTCAGGATACAATCATATTTTACCGGAAAGAGGGGTCTTGATTGAAAAAAGGATGGTTGGGTATCGCCATTTTGGTGGGATTCCTTATCCTGGGGTTTTTGACCTCCCAATGGATGGATCAGGCCCATCTGCCCGGAGCCCAGCTGCTGCAGGAAGCGGCAGAGGTGACATTAAAAGGGGATTTGGATGCAGGGGTTGCCTTAGCAAAGCAGGCAGAATCCCTCTGGCAAAGCAGCAGAATGGGAACGGCTGCGGTGGCGGATCACAGTCCTATGGAGGAGATTGACAATCTCTTCCGGGAACTGTGGGTGTATGCAGCCACGGAGGAGACGCCCCATTTTGCTGCCACCAGCGCGGCACTGTCCCAAAAGCTGCAGGCAATGGCAGATGCCCACCGGCTGTCCTGGCAGAGCTTGCTTTAATATATCCTGCCAAACGGAGTGAACGGTTACTGGGAAAGCTGCTGTTTGTGGTACTGCAGGGTGTACAGATTGTAGTACCGACCCTTCTGGGCCAGCAGCTCCTGGTGGGTGCCTTGTTCCAGAATCTTGCCGTGAGACAGCAGGATGATATTATCGGAATGCTGAATGGTGCTTAAGCGGTGGGCCACGATCAGCATCGTGCCGATGTTCTTCATCTTCTCCAGAGAGTCTTGGATCAGCACCTCGGTCTCGGTGTCGATATTGGCGGTGGCCTCGTCCAGAATCATCACCGAGGGCTTATGGATAATGGTACGGGCAAAGCTCAGCAGCTGCCGCTGACCGGCAGAGAAGTTGTTGCCCCGCTCCCGAACCGGCTCGTCAAGACCGGCCTCCAGCTTGGTGATAAAGGAGTCGGCATTCACATACCGGCAGGCCTCCATCACTTCCTCATCGCTGACGCCCTCCATTCGCAGCAGAATGTTGCTGCGGATGGTGCCGGAGAACAGGAACACATCCTGGAGCATCTGGCCAAAGTGGCGGCGCAGAGAGGAGATCTTGATCTTCTTAATGTCGATGCCGTCGATGAGGATCTGACCCTTTTGAATATCGTAATTGCGGCAGATCAGGCTAAGAATGGTGGTTTTGCCGGAGCCGGTGGAACCCACAAAGGCCACGGTCTGCTTGGGCTCGACCTTGAAGGAAACGCCCTGCAGTACCCATTCGTCCGGCTTGTAGGCGAACCACACATCCTTAAATTCAATCTCACCCCGAATCTGAGGCAGGTCGATGGCGTCGGGCTCGTCCACCACTTCCGGAACCATATCCAAAATGGTGAAGATCTTTTCGGAGGAGGCAAAGGCGGATTGAAGGGTGTCAAACTGCTCAGCCAGGGTCTGAATGGGATCAAAGAACCGGGAGGCGTACATATAGAAGGTCACCACTGTGCCGGAGGTGATCACCTGACCCAGCAGGGTGAAATCCTGAATGTAGCTCTTGGCACCTAAGTACAGCAGGCAAAGTACCGTGCTGATGTAGAGCATATACACCATAGGCCGGAAGATGCCGAAAACGAACATCCGCTGCCGCCGTGCCTTGGTCAGTGCTACACTCTTGGTATGAAATTCGTCCATTTTCGCAGTTTCCCGGTTGAAGATCTGGGTGATCTTCATACCGGACAGGTTTTCTGACAGGAAGGTGTTCAGGTCGGTGCGGCTGTCGGTAACGGCCCGGTGGGCTTTCCGGGAGAATTTCCGGAAGATCACTGTGAACAGCACCACAAAGGGCACAAAGCACAGCAGAACCAGGGTCATCCCGTAGTTGATCACCAGCATAGAGATCAGTACGCCGAACAGCACCATACAGTTTTTCACCATCGTTACCAAAACGTTGGTGAACATCATAGAGATGGCGTTGGTATCATTGGTGACACGGGTCACCAGCTTGCCCACGGGGATGTTGTTCAGCTGTTCGTGGGACAGGCTTTCGATATGGGTGAAGATGTCCAGCCGCAGCTTGGACAGGATCTTCTGTCCGGTTTTCTGCAGGATCAGCGCCTGGGCATAGGTACACACCAGGGAGATCAGCAGGATCACACCGTAGAAGGCCACCAGAGCGAACAGTGTGGACAGTTGGAACTGTCCCTTCACCAGCTCCTCAATATGACCTACCAGCAGGGGAGAGAGGATGTTGTGACCGATGGACAGCAGCATAATGAAGAATACCACCACGAAGTCCTTCCAGAAGGGCTTGGCGTATACCAGCAGCCGGGAAATGATCTCCTTGTCCGGCATATGGCGGTCATAACCTATGGCGGCCTTTTTGTTTTTGATGCAGAAGAATGCAATCACAAAAATCAGAGTGAAGACACCGATGATACTGCCTACAATGAGGATGGGCAAATACTCAGCCATTGTTATGGTCGCCTCCTTCCTCTTCCAGCCGCTGCAGGTCTACCATTTTCTGGTAGGCGCGGTTTGTGGCGTACAGGTGGTCGTGGGTACCCACCGCTTCCAGATGACCGTCTTCAATGAAGATGATCTTATCCATCTTTTCGATGGTGGAGATCCGGTGGGCGATCAAAATGGTGGTCTTGCCCGCCCGGGTAGCACGCAGATTTTCCAAAATGGTCTTCTCGGTCTTGGTATCCACTGCGGAGACAGAGTCGTCCAGAATCAGAATGGGGGCATTCTTCAGCAGGGCTCTGGCTATGGAGATACGCTGCTTCTGACCGCCGGAGACGGTAACGCCCCGCTCACCCAGCACTGTTTGGTAGCCCATAGAGAATTCTTCGATGTTGCTGTGGACATCTGCCAGCTTGGCGGCTTCTTCAATATGGGGGCCGCTCTTGTCATCCAAACCGAAGCCGATGTTATTGGCGATGGTATCGGAGAACAGGAAATTGTCCTGAGGCACATAGGCACAGCCCGCCCGCACATCTCGGATAGAGACGGTGTTCACATCGTGGCCGTCGATAAACAAAGCGCCGTCGGGCACATTGTATGTACGCAGGATCAGATCCACAAGGGTGGTCTTGCCGGCGCCGGTTTTACCCACCAGACCCACGTTTTCACCGGCGTGGATGGTGAAGGAGATATTTTCCAGTGCGTCGAACTCTCCGTCGGGATAGCGGAAGGACAGATTTCGGAATTCAATGTCACCCCGGATCTCGGGCAGGGCGTCCACACCGGGGCGGTCCACTACATCCTGTTTGGCATCCAGAAGTTCTGCAATACGCTTGATGGAGGCCTTGCCACGGGAGGTCATATCGATCAACTCGGACACCGCCATAATGGGCCAAATGATGGAATTGAAGTAGCCGATGAACTCCACCAACTGACCGGCGTTGAACCGGCCTTGATAGACCAGATAGCCGCCGTAGCCTAAGATCACGCAGATGACGCTCTCCACAAAGCCCATAACCATAATCCGGAAGGTGATGGAGGCCTTGGTGAAGGCGACGTTGGTTTCCTCGTTTTCCTTATTCAGCTGCTTAAAGAACAGCAGCTCCTTGGCCTCTTTCACAAAGGCCTTGATCACCGCAATGCCGGAGAAACTCTCCTGAGAGAAGTCGGACAGGTTGGAAAAGGCCTCCTGCCGGGCATCCCACTTTTTGGTCAGCTGGTTACCCACCACGATGGAGCCGGCCAGCAAAAATGCCATAGGGATCATAGAAAGAATGGTCAGCAGGTGATCCATCTGCCACATTTTGATGATTGCCAGAATACCCAGAAACACTGCATCACACAGCATAAGCAGACCCCAGCTGAAGGATTCCTGAATGGTATCCAGATCGTTGGTGAACAGGCTCATCAGATTGCCGACTTTGTTAACCTGATAATATTCCCGACTTAAGTCCTTGCAGTGGCTGAACATCCGATTTCGCAGATCGGCCTCCACGCTGATGCCTGCGCCAAAGAAACAGATCCGCCACAAAAACCTGCCCAATACCATTGCCAGAATGATGATCACCAGCGGCATACAGACACGGTCCAGCAAGAAGTCCATATCAAATGCGGTCTGCACCCCGTCCATCATCACAAATCCGTCGTTCATACCATTGACCACCATCTGGTACAGCCGGGGGATCATCAGCTGCAGGTAGTCGATGACGATCAGCGTCAAAAGACCCGGGAGCAGCAGATAAGCAAATTTTAGGTAATACCGGTTAATATGCTTTTGGAATATCAAGGGTATCCACCTCCTAAGCACAAATGTCATTCCGTACATTATAGCATAGCCAAATGGGTTTGGCAAACATTTGTTAAAAAATATATGATAAAAACCCTCTGCGGCATTGCCGCAGAGGGAATGGGTTATTTGATTTTCTTTCCGTCCAGTACAGCTTCAACCAGAGTGTCTCCATCATAGCGCAGTTTCAGTAGGAAAAACGGTGCATCCTGCCACAAAAGCTCCAGAAAGATCCGGTCGCCTTCCCAAGTGGGAAGACGGTTTACAAACGCCCGGCTGACCCAACGCAGGTCTCCTTCATCACACTGCTTCAGCTGCCCGGTGAAACCGTCGGCAGTGAACAGGTACATATACTCCCCCTCCCAAGGGCCGTTGGTTAAGAAGGTGACGATACCCCGGCATTTCCAGCGGGTCAGGGTCAGACCGGTCTCCTCGTAGGCTTCCCGCAGGAGACATTCATCGGGAGTCTCTTCCGGCAGGAATTTACCGCCGATGCCGATCCATTTATCCTGATTTACATCGTTTTTCTTCTTGGTCCGGTGGAGCATCAAAACCTGGTCTCCCTGGGTCACATAGCAGAGGGTGGAATTGATCATAGCGCGTTCCTCTTTCTATTTCATCAGATGAATGGCGTGATGCAGATTGGTGACAGTAACGGTATCGTGGCCGTCTTCTTTCTCACCGTCCAATGTCCAGTTCATATTGGGGCTTGCGTGGATCACCACTTCCCGGGTGCTGCGGAAGGTCATCATTTTGCAGTTATACTGCTGCTTCTGCACCGCCAGAATACATTCAGTCAGCTCCGCCATACTATGGGGTGCCCGCACCAGCAGAATCTCAAACATACCGTCGCCCATATCTACCTGCTTGGGATCCAATGTGACAAGTCCGCCGATGCTGGTGGAGTTGCAGATAGCGCCGAACAGGTAGTCGTCTTCCAGGACCTCTCCGTCCAGTTCCACCCGTACGTGCTCCTTGCGGATCTGGGACAGCTCCGGGATACTGCCCAAAATGTAAGCAGTATGGCCCAGGGCATTCTTTACATTCTGGGGGGTGGCGTAGCTGGCTTTGGTGAATGCGCCGAAGGATGCCACATAGGAAAAATACCGGCTTCCGAACCGCCCCACATCATAGCATTCCGGCTGACCGGAGACGATGGCCTGCGCTGCGGCGATGGGATCGGCAGGCAGATGCAACGAGGAGGCAAAATCGTTGGTGGAGCCGGCGGGGATATAGCCGATGGGCAGATCCAGCCCAGCCTCTAAAAGACCGGTGACGGTTTCGTTAAAAGTACCGTCGCCGCCGCAGCAGACCACCAGATCCATACCGGGCGAGAGCGCTTTTACCGCACGGGTGGCGTCTTTTTGCTTTTCGGTGATGTAGACACGCACATCAAACTCTGCCCGGTTAAACACAGACAAAATCTCCGGCAGGACCTTGTTGGCCTTCCGGGTACCGGCGCAGGGATTGAGAATGAACAGCATTTTTTTCATTGGGATCACCTTGCTATTGCAGTACTTTAGTTAAATTATACCACCGGCGAAAAAAAGCGCAAGCGGAAAACGGGGAGGTTTTCTGCAAATAGGCAAAAAATTTACGAATTATTCAAAGTTGACAGCGGGTAGAATTTGGGGTATACTGTGGATAATTTCATAAGACAGTTCGTGACCATCCTGTCGGTAAACAAAACTAGGGAGTAAAGGCGCAGTATGCGCTTTTGTTTATGGGCACGGCTGTGCCCATTTTTTGTTGTTTGGAGAACTTTTATGAATCGGAAGCCCCGTTTGTTAGCGCAAGGCGCGGTGATCGCGGCAATGTATGTGGCGCTGACCTATCTGCAGAATTTTTTGATCCCCAATTCCACCTCCTGGGCCATTCAGTTTCGGGCATCGGAGGCGTTGTGCGTGCTGGCACTGTTTACCCCGGCGGCGATCCCGGGGTTAACTTTGGGGTGTTTGCTGTACAATGTCAGCTACGGGGCGGCGCTGCCTCTGGACTTTCTGATGGGCAGCCTTGCAACGCTGATCGCCACCGGCGGTATGTACTTGATACGAAAGATCACTGTCAAAGGGTATCCGCTCCTTGCTATGCTGCTGCCGGCGGTGTCCAATGCTTTTTTGGTAGGCTGGGAGCTGAGTATATACATCGGCGGCGGTTTCTGGATCAATGCACTGTATGTGGCCACCGGAGAGGCTGCGGTGCTACTGACACTGGGAAGTGTGCTGTACTGGGTCATTCAAAGACGGCAGCTGCAAAAGTATTTTCAATAATCCGTAAAAAATCGGCCTTGCTCCCAACGGAGCAAGGCCGGTTTTCTGTTAGTCTTCAAACTGGAGAATGTCCTTATAGCGCTCTTTGAAAATATCGTACACCGCGTCCAGAATATCCTCGTTTTCCACGGCGATATAGTTCTCGTTCTCCTCGTCTACGGGCTGCACTTCCAGAATCACGATCTCATCGGAATCCTGGGGCATCAGCACCAGATACTCGGTGCCGTTGTACTCGATGCAGTCCAGGTAGTCGAAGTTAATATCTTCGCCGTGCTCGTCGGTAAGGGTCAGAACAGAGGATTCTTCCTCCTGCAGGATCTCTTCGCTTTCCATAATGGGTTCCTCCTTATCTTTGAATCCGACCGGAGCCGTCGCCGCCGGCCAGCTTTTCCACTTCTGCTACGGTGACCATATTGTAGTCACCTTCGATGGAGTGCTTCAGGGCAGAGGCTGCCACAGCAAACTCCACAGCGGCCTGGGTGTCCTTGCCGGTGAGGATGGAGTAGATCAGACCGCCACCGAAGCTGTCACCGCCGCCTACCCGGTCGATGATGTGCAGGTTATACTTCTTGGAGAAGCAATATTCGTCCTTTGCCACATTGTACAGCATTGCGCTCCAGCCGTTGTCAAAGGCGGAGTGGGACTCCCGCAGGGTGATGGCTACCATTTGGAAACCAAACTTGTCTGCCAGCTGCTTGGCTACGGACTTGTAGCCCTCGTGGTTCAGTTCGCCTGCGTAGATGTCGGTAGCCTCCGCCTCAATGCCGAACACATCCTTGGCATCCTCTTCGTTGGAGATGCATACATCCACATACCGGCACAATTCGGTCATTGCGGCTCTTGCCTGGTCGCGGGTCCAGAGCTTACCCCGGTAGTTCAGGTCGCAGGAGATCTTGATACCCCGTGCCTTTGCGGCGATACAGGCCTGCTTGCAGGTTTCCACCAGATTCTCACCCAACGCCGGAGTGATGCCGGTAAAGTGGAACCACTGGGCGCCATCAAAGATGGCATCCCAGTCGAAGTCGGCAGGGGAGGATTCCTGGATCGCGGAATGCGCCCGGTCGTAGATGCACACAGAGCCCCGCTGAGAAGCGCCCTTTTCATTGAAGTAGATGCCTACCCGGTCACCGCCCCGGACGATCTTGGAGGTATCCACACCATAGCGGCGCAGAGAGTTGACAGCGGCCTGGCCGATGGAATGGGCAGGCAGCTTGGTGACGAAAGCGGCATCCAGACCGTAGTTGGCCAGAGAAACGGCTACATTGGCCTCGCCGCCGCCGAAGGTAAATTCCACGTGGTCGCACTGAACAAAACGTTCGTAGTTGTAGGGCTGCAGGCGGAGCATCAGCTCGCCGAAGGTGATGATCTTTGCCATTATTTTCTGGCCTCCTTGACGATTTCTACAGATTTTTTGCACAGGTCAGTGATCTCGTCCCATTTGCCGTTATCGATCAGATCCGCGGTGACCATATAGCTGCCGCCACAGGCGCAGATCACAGGGCAGGCGGCATACTCACCCAGGTTCTTAAGACCGACACCGCCGGTGGGCATCACCTGGAACATAGGGAAGGGAGCGGCCATAGCCTTGATCTTGGCAAGACCGCCGGACTGCTCGGCAGGGAAGAACTTCAGAACTTCCAGACCCAGCTTAAAAGCTGCGTGGTAGTCGGTGGGGGTGGTGCAGCCGGGGAAGACGGTGATACCCTTCTGCTGACAATACTGAACGATCTCAATATCCAAACCGGGGGTGACTACAAATTTGCCGCCTGCGGCAATGGTTTCGTCTACCTGCTGGGTAGTTAGAACCGTGCCGGCGCCCACCATCATCTCGGGGTGAGATTCGGTCATAATGCGAATGGCTTCGGCAGCGCCCGCTGCCCGGAAGGTGACCTCTGCCACAGGTACGCCGCCGGCGCACAGGGCATCTGCCAAAGGCTTGGCATCCCGCTGGGGATTATTCAGCTTGATCACAGGCACAACGCCGATCTGGCTGATTCTTTTTTGCAGTTCGTTCATACAGTCCTCCAAATTGGTTTTTATCAGGTGTTTTGTGGGAAATAGCCACATTTATCTAGTGTGATTATAGAGAAAAAACCCGGCACTGTCAATGAAGAAACCCGGCCCTGCCGGCAAAACAACAACTTATGCAAAAGGAATCACCCGAATTACAATCCGGGAAAGCATACCCGCTTGAATGCGTTTTGAAAACACAAAGGGAGGAGATTTTTTGATAATGAGAATTTTTACAAAAGAAGGAGAGACTCGGTGAGCCTCTCCTTTTTGTATAGATGAAAGATTAGGGATTCTTGCACAGGTAGATATAGGGGTCTTTGATGCTGCCGTCTTCCTTGGACAGGGGCATTACCGTGCCACCCACCAGAGGCACGGCGTCCTGGGGAGGTGCGCCGTTACTAACCTCAACAATGGTGCCATCGGGAAGCTGAAAGTTCGTCCGCTCATAGGTGCTGGATTTCTGCCCAAACTGGAACCGAATGCCGTTGTATACGGCACTGGCGCTGTTGCTGTGCCGGTGGCCTACCAGAATGGAATCTACGCCCAGTTTTTTGATACTGGTCCACACTCTGCCTTCTTCGTCGAAGGCAGTGTCAATATATTCTCCTATGTAGCCGAAATCTCCGTCAACCTTGTTGGGGTGTTGGTCGATATCCACAGGCTTAAAGTATGCTTTATCCTTTACAGAGCCATATTTTGAAAAGACTGTGGCAAACTTCGCGATATGAATATGGAAAGCAAATGTCAATTTCGTTTGGGGGGATAAGGTTGTGATTTGTGTTGCTGTGTCTTTATACCAATCTATCTGGTCTGAGCCGAAGCCCAGGGTTGGTGGCTGCAACCGTTTCCCGTATGTAGTTATAGCAGCGCTCGTCCACCTTATCCTTGGCATAAAAAGCAACCATATCCGCGTTGAGATACCCGGCTGATAATTGAGAAGAATCAATGATCTGGGGGTCGGACAGCTGCAGCACAACGGGATCTTTGTCCGGATCCACTTCTACAACGAAATCAACATAATTATATGCGGAATCCTCCGGGATCGTTTCTTCCGTTATGTTTGTTGTGCCAGTATTCTGTGTTTCCTCTGTGGGAAAATCGGTAGCAGCAGGATCAAGGGCGGGAGTTTGTCCGCAGGCGATCATACTCAAAACGATGGAGGTACACAATAAAAACAGAATTATTTTCCGAAACACGGTCAATCCGCACCTTTCGTAAATGGATTTTGTTTCAATTGTACTGAAATGGGTAAAATATGTAAAATAATTTCTACAATTGGCCACCAAAACCCGTCCCCTACCTCGGTGTGAGGTGGGGGACGGGTTTGGTGGTGACTATTTCTTAGAAGTTTGCCACGCCGGCGGACTTCATCTGCAGCTGCAGTTTGTCCGCGATCAGGGCGATGAACTCGGAATTTGTCGGTTTGCCTTTTGTGTTTTTGTCGGTAACAGTGGTACCAACAAAAAACACCCCCACCTCGTAATGAGATGGGGGCCATTTTCGCTATGTATCTAAAATTTTTCTTTCTAATGGCAATCAGTACACTCGTAATAATCGCTTTTAACAGCTTCCGTATTGTATATCCAAAATCCGTAAGAGATATCCAGTTTCGAACATCCATATTTGTGGTATTTTTGAGTCCCGTCATCGGCAATAATTTCTGCATAGTTTCTAAAGAAATCACGTTCGAGATAATCATCCAATTGTAGAATATCTATACTATCAATTTTGTTCTCCAAATCTTCTACCTTTTGCGTTAAATTGGCGATTTTGTTCTTCAGAGTTATTATAGTTGCGTCCTTAGTTTTTATTGCCTCGGTCTTGCTTCTAACCTCTTTTTCTAAACTGATGACTTTTGCATTAAGAGTTTCTATGGTTTCTCGATTTGCACTGTTATTTACAAATTGCCATATACACAGAGTAGATACTGCAGCAAGCGCGAATACCAGAATAATTACCATAACCGAGAATTTGGTGAACCTTAAACTACGGAAGTATTGCTTGCCACAACCTGTACACTTTTTGGTCTTGTCATTAATTGCTGAACCACATTTGCGGCAATATTTGGTTTTGCTGGTATTTTCAGTATGTACTGTTGGTGTAGGAATGGTTTGAATAACAGGTTTCTCTTTCTGCGGACTTGGCCACACAACTGTTCTGGCACCGGGTTTGCCCAGAGTGAAACCAACAGGTGCCTTGGTTGATCTTTTAGCACCATACATATCAATATAAATTGTCTTGTAAGGTTGTCCAGACGGCAAGAATGTTTCATAAATATCAATCATTCCATTGATACCAGCAACACTGGTACAGCCAAGACGGTTGTATGTAATTTTCTCACCTCTATCAGTATAGAGATTGTTCAAATATTCCTTTTCTCCATCTACAGACATTAGAGCATAAGTAAAAATCGGTTTTTCAGGAACAAGGCCAAAGTCAGCATCATCTTCGTTATTGGGTTGGTTTTTGCAGTTTGCTGCCATTGCTTCCATAACATTTTTAACCTGGATTTCCCAATAGGCGTTCTCGGCTTCTTCTGACATAGTTTTACCCAAACTTTGGTCCTCCTTGACTACAGAAGCAACAGGCGCTTCGACAGGAGGTTCAACTTTTTCTGGCCCTTGAGTGAATGCGTTAGTGGGTGCAATGACTACATCTAACTTGCTGCCACAATATTGGCAAAAAGCACTATCATTTGGCAGAGTGTGGTTGCATTTCGTGCATTTCATAAACTCTCTCCTTTATTGCTCTACAATTTCTGTGCCGCATTTGCGACAGAACCTGCTATTGTTGATCAGTTTTTCCCCGCACTTACGGCAAAAATGGATTCGGGAAGCGTCAACTGTCAACGCTTCATTCTGATAAACGAATAGACTGGTATTTGCTTTGTTAGGGGAATAGTCATTAGTTGAAACAATTATTCTCTTTTTGAAGTATTTCATATTTAGTCTATACCAAATGAAATATCCTAACGATAGAATGATGACCCCTACGACAAGTGCGACACCGATATTGAACTCGCTTTCAATGTACTGTTGAACCGCCTGACCGTAGGCCATATTGATTGTTTCAAACCACAAAACACCTTTGACGAAGCAAACAAAGTCTTTATAGTTGCCTTGGGATTTTACAAACACCATAATGCAAAGCACGGGTTGAATGAGTGCGGCAAGAAAGTACACCATCAACCACCAGTAACTCGTATATAGTTCTTGATGTTGCATAAAGTCTGCGATAACGGTAACAGCGGTAAGGCAAGCAAGCCAAGGTCTGATCTTGGTGTAGAATGTAAACCATTTGGTGCCAGCACGTTGTGTTATTGAGCTAGAAGCTTTTCGTAATGTGTTCACTTTGAAAACGCTCGTATATAGCATCAAAGTAGTTATAAACAGCAGGTAAATAAATTCGAAAAAACCTACAAAGTAGATACGTTGCAGAACGATTATGGGGGAAACCACCCTGTTCAATATTTCTAATGAAAAAGTAATCCAACCCAGGTTTTTAACCACCTTAGCAGAAAAGCTTTCCTTGTAAATGATAGAAGCGATAGCAAGGTATAAAATACCTGTAAATAATCTTGGAAGTATGTATGTAAATATATACAAAACAAAGGAATCATCTGATAAATACGATACGTAATAAGTAAGATTGCTGATGATTCCGTATATATAGCCCACACCAATAAAAATTAGGGTAGCGGAGAACAGACAAGACGGCCTTTTGTACATATAAAATAATGAGTAAACAGAAAAAGACAAAAAGCTAAAAGCGCCCAATAGTGTAAAAATATTAAAATAGGGTAAAGAAGAAATGATCTCCACAGAACTGCAAATAAAAAGCAGACTACTTAAAACAAAACCAACCCACTTCATTATGATATGAATTTTTTTGTCATTAATGTGAAGAATGAGTTTGGAATAAACGTATTTGCGATGGACATGCCTGCCATAAAACAGTAAAATTATACCTGCGACGGCAAGACTATAAAGACCGAAATAAGGCTCTGTGTCCAGATTTGTATTTGTTATTGCAAAGGTATCTCCAATGATGGCAAGTAACGGTAAAATAAGTAATGCAAGGCCTGCGATGATGCGTATAATACCTCTTCTCATAATTCTACCTCCAGCATAAGTAGTTTAATCGGGAAACTAGTTTGGCAAGGACCATACTTACCCGAGCCAAAATTCTTTTTTGTTAACTGCCACATATTTGCCTCGCCTCTCACGACACCTATATTCTACCATCATTTTCCCAATTTACAAACTATATTTTATCCGTTCACTTGTAACATAAACAAACCGGCCCCCACCTCGTAATGAGATGGGGGCCGATTTTACTGTTGAGTAAGACATTGGATGCCCGGCCTTTGGTGGCGGCATATTGCTTGTGCTTCAGAAAGCAACCCCGGCGGACTTCATCTGCAGCTGCAGTTTGTCCGCGATCAGGGCGATGAACTCGGAATTTGTCGGTTTGCCTTTTGTATTGGAAACCGTGTAGCCAAAGAATCGCTGGAGGGTATCCAGGTCTCCCCGATCCCAGGCCACCTCAATGGCGTGGCGGATGGCCCGCTCTACCCGGCTGGGAGTGGTCTGGAAGGTCTTTGCCACTTGGGGATACAGGACTTTGGTGATGGCGTTGATCACATCCATATCCTCCACCGCCAGAATGATCGCCTCCCGGAGGTATTGGTAGCCTTTGATGTGGGCGGGAACGCCGATCTCGTGGATGATACCGGTGACCAGGGTCTCGATATTTTGATTGCCCGGGTGATATCTGGTGGGCATCCGCAGGCTCTCCCCGCCCCGGATCTCCTCCAGCCGCTCCACCAGAGCGCTCATATCACAGGGTTTCAGCATCAAATACCGCACACCCAGATTGGCGGCGGCGGAGGCCACATAGTCGGTGACGAACCCGGAGGTGGCAAGGACGGTGGGCTTACGCTCCAGTGTGTTGATTGCTTTTAGGACGCTGATGCCGTCTTTTTTTGCCAACATCATATCCAATATCAGAATGTCCGGTTGACGGTCGGCAACCAAGGCGATGGTCTTGTCTCCGTCGTTAGCGGTGTCCAGTACCCGAAAGCGGTCAGCCTGATGTAAGGTGGCGGCAAGACTGCTGCAGAATTCTTCCGAATTGTCCGCAATGATTACGGTGGTGTGATGATCCATAACTTCCTCTCCTGACTTTTGAAGATGATTCCCCGGAAAATGTGGTAGGCTGTCTACCGCTTTGCGACAAGTATAATTTAGCATAATAAAACGCTTTTTGCAAGGAAAAATAAAAACAATTGCTCGACAAAATTTGATAAAAAACAACAAAAATCGGTTAATACCAAACATTTCGACAAAAAACGACCTGTGGATAAATTCTTAAGAACGGTTGACGAAGCAAAGATTTTTAGGTAAAATATTTTCAAAAAAATACACAGGAGGAAACAACGATGAACGAAGTATGGAATCTGGAACGGATCTATCCGGATTTTGACGCGCCGGAGTTTGCCCGGGATATGCAGGAACTGGAAAAGGCCGTGGCGGAATTTGGCAGTTTTACCGCCGATCTGGGGCAGATGGATCCGATGGATGGTCTGACCACCGGCATTGCCCTGCAGGAGAGAATCAATGACCTTGCCAACCGCCTGGCGCTCTATGCCAGTCTGCGGATGTCTGCCAATACCCGGGACGGAGAAGCTGGCTCCCGGATGGGTCAGATTATGGCGCTGCTGTCCGGTACTGCTGCACCCCAGGCTGCCTTCAACGCCTGGGCCAGCAAGCTGCCCAATCTGATGGAGCTGGTGGAGGGTGACGACAATCTGAGAGATTACACCTGGCTGTTCCAAAACATCCGGGAGAGCAGCCGTTATCTGCTGGCCGGTATGGGCGAAGAGATTATGGCCCGGATGGAGATGTCCGGTGGCTCCGCTTGGAGCGATCTGCAATCGTATCTAACCAGCACCGTGCCGGTTGCTTACCGGGGGGAGACCACCAATCTGTCCACCATCCGGAATCTGGCATATGATGCCGATCCTCAGGTTCGCAAGGATGCTTATGAGGCGGAGATCGCTTGCTACGACCGGATCAAGGATTCTGTGGCATTCGCTCTGAACTCCATTAAGCTGGAGACTATCACCGACTGCAAGCTCAGAGGTTACAATTCTCCGCTGGAGCGGACGCTGAAGCGCTCCTTTGTAAAGCAGGAGACCTTGGACGCAATGCTGTCTGCTATGGACGAGTATCTGCCCAAGTTCTGGCAGTATCTGAAGGCCAAGGGTAAGGCCCTGGGCCACGAAAATGGACTTCCCTGGTACGACCTGTTCGCACCGATGGGCGCTTCCTCCACCAAGTTTACCACCCAGGATGCCCGGAACTATCTGGTGGGGCTGTTCACTGAGTTTGACAAGGAGCTGGCCGATATGGTGGCCACGGCCTTTGACGATGCCTGGATCGATTTCTACCCCAGAGACGGCAAGCGGGGCGGCGCGTTCTGCGCCGGTGTGGATGCCCTGGGTGAGAGTCGGATTCTGACCAACTTTGACGGTCAGTTTGGCGATGTGGTCACCCTGGCACACGAGCTGGGTCACGCCTTCCACAACCAGTGCATCAAGGATCAGCGGACGCTGAACAAGGACTACTCGATGCCCGTGGCAGAGACCGCTTCCACTTTCAACGAGTGCGTGGTAATGGCATCTGCCATCGGCAAGGCTGCTGACAAGGCAGAGAAGCTGGCGCTGATTGAGTCCCAGCTGCAGGACGCTACCCAGATCATCTGCGATATTTACTCCCGCTTCCGTTTCGAGGCGATGGTCTTCAACAACCGGGAGGAGAAGTTTATGGACGCGGACACCCTGTGCAGCTTTATGACCGAGGCCCAGAGACAGTCCTACGGCGACGGCCTGGATCCTGCCTGCCAGCATCCTTATATGTGGATCTGTAAGAGCCATTACTACGGTCCTACTTTCTATAACTTCCCCTACGCCTTTGGCGGTCTGTTCGCCCGGGGACTGTATGCCCAGTATGAAAAAGAGGGCGCAGCCTTCGTGCCTAAGTACAAGAAACTGCTGTACACCACTACCATTGCCTCTGCGGAGGATACCGCAAAGGTGGCGGATATTGACCTGACCGACAAGGACTTCTGGCGCAGCGCACTGCAGATGATCGCAGATCAGATCGACCTGTTCTGCCAGCTGGTAGGTGAGTAAGATGCAAGAAGCTGTACGGAATTTGTGTGAGTTTTTAGACAGCGCTCACAGTGTATACCACGCTGTTGCAGGTTTGTGTGATGTGCTGGAACAGGCCGGATACACCCGGCTGACCCAGACCGGGAAGTGGGAAATTGCTCCCGGAGGAAAGTACTACCTGACCCGGGGCGGCAGCGCCGTGGCGGCGTTCCGGATCCCGGAAGGTGACTCCAAGGGCTTTTTGATCAGCGCCAGCCACGCAGACCGGCCCTGCTTTAAGATCAAGGAAAATGCGGAGCTGACCGGCACTTACACCCGCCTGGCGGTGGAGCGCTACGGCGGTATGCTGATGGCGCCCTGGCTGGATCGGCCTCTGTCCGTTGCAGGTCGGGTTGTAGTGGAGACGGATAATGGGGTACAGACCCGGTTGGTGGATGCGGACCGGGATCTGCTGCTGATCCCCAATGTTGCCATCCATATGAACCGCTCCGCCAACGACGGCTACAAGTGGAATCCTGCGGTGGATCTGCTGCCTCTGCTGGGTGGTAAAGATGCCGCCGGCAAATTCGGGGCGCTGCTGGAGGAACTGGCTGGGGGCAAGGTGCTGGGTCACGACCTGTACTTGTATGTGCGGCAAAAGGCAACCGTTTGGGGAATGGAGGAGGAATTTATCTCCGCTCCCGCTCTGGACGATCTGGAGTGTGCCTGGTGCTGCACTCAGGGTTTCCTGCAGGCAGGAAACACCCAAAACATCCCGGTGCTGTGCGTGTTCGACAGCGAGGAGGTGGGATCTTCCTCCTATCAGGGTGCGGCATCTGACTTTATGGAAAGCATCCTTAACCGGATCTGCCAAGGACTGGGGCTGAACAAGCATCAGCAGCTGGCCCGATCCTTCCTGGTGTCTGCGGATAATGCCCACGCGGTACATCCCAACCATCCGGAGCTGGCGGACAGCGCCAACGCCCCGGTAATCAACGGCGGCGTGGTGCTGAAGTTCAACGCCAACCAGCGTTACACCACTGACGGGGTGTCTGCTGCCATTTTCCGGAAGATCTGTGCCGGGGCACAGGTGCCGGTACAGACCTACTGCAACCGGGCCGACATTGCCGGCGGTTCTACCCTTGGTAATATCTCCTTGTCCCAGGTGGCGGTACCCAGTGTGGACATTGGTCTTCCTCAGCTGGCAATGCATTCTCCGGTGGAGACCGCCGGCGTGCAGGATGCACTGTATCTGATCGACGCAATGACCGCTTTCTACGGCTGCAATTTGGATGTGCCGGAAGACGGCAGTTATCATCTGTAATCGAAACACCCCGAGACAAGCTCGGGGTGTTTTTATATGTTTTTTCGGTTAATTTTGGGCAAAACAGGGAAAAGTGTTATAAGGAGCGGGTTTGCCTTGACAAATAACAAAAAAGAGTATACTCTTTTAGGGTATAGTTAAATGGGGGGGTATAGTCCGTTCCTGCAAATGGAGCACTTTTCCGGAGGAAAGGAACGCTGGAAAACCTTCCGCCATACACTGTTTTATACCACCCAATCTGTAATAGCGGGGGATATTCCTATGCGCGGAAGCGGCATTTTAATGCATATTACATCCTTGCCCGGACCCTACGGCATCGGCACTATGGGCGCTCAGGCTTATCAATTTATAGATTTCCTCAAGGCAGCCGGGCAGAAGTATTGGCAGATCCTGCCGCTGACACCCACCGGATACGGAGATTCTCCTTACCAGTCCTGTTCCACCTTTGCAGGCAACCACTATCTGATCGACCTGGATATGCTGGTGGAGGCGGGTCTGTTGGAGCGAGATGAGATCCGTGCCTATTCCTGGGGAGAGAACCCCAACCGGGTAGATTTTGGACTGCAGTACCAAAACCGCCTGCAGGTTCTGCGTTTGGCATACGACCGATTCCGGGATCATCAGGCGCTGGATGCTTTTTGCCGGGAAAACGCCGGCTGGCTGCCGGACTATACCTTGTTTATGGCGCTGAAGGATCGGTTTGCCGGGCTACCATGGTACAACTGGGAAGATAATCTAAAGCACCGGGATCCGGATGCGATTTGGAAAGCAAGACAAGAACTGTCGGAGCAGATCCGGTTTTACTGCTTTGTGCAGTATCTGTTTTTCTGTCAGTGGCAGGCTCTTTGCAGCTATGCCCACAAAGCAGGGGTGCAGATCATTGGCGATGTGCCTATCTATGTACCCTACGATTCCGTGGATGTATGGAGTGACCCGGAGCTGTTTTTACTGGATGAAGAGCTGACACCCATCGAAGTGGCGGGGTGCCCCCCGGACTGTTTCAGTGAGGAAGGGCAGCTTTGGGGCAATCCTTTGTACCGCTGGGAGCGGCATAAAAAAGATGGCTACAGCTGGTGGATCCGCCGGATGCAGGGCGCAGCTTCCCGTTATGATGGAATCCGCATTGACCACTTCCGAGGCTTTGCCGGTTACTGGGCAGTGCCCTATGGGGATGCCACCGCCCGGAACGGACAGTGGCTGCCGGGCCCCGGTATGGATTTTATAAGAGCGTTGCACACCGCACTGCCGGATGTGCAGATGATCGCGGAGGATCTGGGTCTGCTGACCCCGGATGTCCATAAGCTGCGGGATGACTCCGGCTATCCAGGTATGAAGGTGCTTTCCTTCGCATTTGACGGAGGCGCTGACTGCGAGTACCTGCCCCACACCTATCACCGCAACACCGTCTGCTACACCGGCACCCACGACAATATGCCCATAAAGCAGTGGCTTGCCGAGAGCAGCCCTAAGGCGGTGGCCTTTGCGCTGGAATATGCAGGCGGGACAGAAGATCCCGTATGGAGCATCATCCGGCTGTGCCTTTCCAGTGTGTCGGATCTGGCGGTGGTTCAGATACAGGATTATCTGGAACTAGGTGCAGAAGGGCGGATGAATTTCCCCGGCACCCGGACCGGTGACAACTGGACCTGGCGGGCCGACCCCCAATTTGTCAGCCGAGAGCTGGCTGAGCGGATTTGGAAGCTGACCGCAACCTACGGTCGGCTGTAAAATAGATAGAATAACAGCGGTAATGACCAAACTGACTGTTGGAAATGGAGCGTATTATGAGCTATAATTGTTTGAATATCGTCAAGTGGACGGAAGCCAAGCTGAAGTACACCTACGACGTGACCTTGCGGGAGGCCAGTGCCCAGGAGTTGCACGAGGCGCTGGGCGAAGCGGTGATGATGGCCATCTCCGATAACTGGAACAACGCCAAGCACACCCGTATGCACACCCGCAAGGCTTACTATATCTCTGCCGAGTATCTTATCGGCCGGTTGGTGTATTCCAACCTCTACAATCTGGGAATCCTGGATGAGATGAAGCAACTGTTTGCAGAGCGGGGCGTGGATCTGGCCATTTTGGAGGATATTGAAGACGCGGCTTTGGGCAACGGTGGTCTGGGCAGATTGGCTGCCTGCTTCCTGGATTCTGCCGCCAGTACCGATATTCCTCTGTCCGGCTACGGTTTGCGGTATAAGTTCGGCTTGTTCAAGCAGAGCTTTGATGCCAACGGTAGTCAAAAGGAGAATGCCGATGATTGGTCCAAGTTTGGCGATCCCTGGTCTTACCGCCGGTATAACCATACCGTAAAGGTGGAGTTTCCTGACCACACCGTTCTGGCCGTTCCTTATGATGTGCCTGTTATTGGCTACGGAACACAGAACATCAACACCCTGCGTCTGTGGCAGTGTGAAGCAGAAGAGGAATTGGATTTCAACGCCTTCAACGATCAGGATTATCTCCGCGCCCTGACCCAGAAGAACAAGGCAGAAGATATTACTCGCGTTCTGTACCCCAACGACTCCACTTGGGAGGGCAAGCGCCTGCGGATCAAGCAGCAATATGTGCTGTCCTCTGCATCGCTGCAGGATATGCTCCGGGTATATAAGTCTGCCCACGGCTCAGATCTGAGCCACTTTGCTCAGTTTTATGCCGTTCAGCTGAACGATACCCACCCCGCTATGGCGATTCCCGAGCTGATCCGCCTGCTGATGAAGGAAGGTATGGACTTCGAGCAGAGCTTCGATATGGCACAGAAGACCTTCTCCTACACCAATCACACCGTTATGGGTGAGGCACTGGAGAAGTGGGATCTGGATCTTATGCGCTCTGTTGTGCCGGAAATCGTGGACATTATCTGCCGCATTGATGCCAAGCTCCGCTCTGAGCATCCCGGCCTGTTTGTGGTGCAGGATAACACCGCGCATATGGCAAACTTAAGCATCTATGTTGGCTCTTATGTGAACGGCGTGGCGCAGATCCATTCCCAGATTCTGAAGGACGATGTGTTCCGTCAGTGGTATGAGGTCTTCCCGGAGCGGTTCCAGAACAAGACCAACGGCGTCACACCCCGTCGCTGGATGGGCCTGTGCAATCCGGAACTGACCCAGTTGATCAAATATCGCATCGGCAGCGATTTCTTGAATGATTTGGATAAGATCAGCAATCTGAAGCCTATGATCGACGATGATCTGGTGCGCCAGTTCAACTCTGTCAAGCGCCAGAAAAAAGAGCAGCTGTGCGAAGTGATCTACAAACGGGAGGGTGTTCGGCTGAATCCCGACTTCGTCTTTGATGTGCAGGTCAAGCGGCTCCACGAGTATAAGCGCCAGCTGATGAATGCGCTGTCTGTGGTGGATATTTACTTCCGATTGAAGGACGGTAGTCTGACCGACTTCCAACCCACGGTGTATCTGTTCGGCGCCAAGTCCGCGCCCGGTTATGCCCGGGCCAAGGCGGTAATCCGTTACATCAACCGGATCGCCCGGATGATCAACAACGATCCGGATGTGGCCGACAAGCTGAAGGTTGTTTTTGTTCAGAACTACAACTGCTCCTATGCCGAGCATATCATCCCCGCGGCAGACATCTCCGAGCAGATCTCTCCTGCAGGCACAGAGGCCTCCGGCACCGGCAATATGAAGCTGATGCTGAACGGTGCGGTGACCTTGGGTACTCTGGACGGCGCCAATGTGGAGATCGTCAAGGAGGCAGGCAGAGAGAATAACTACATCTTCGGTCATACCGTGGATGAGATCAATGCCATTAAAGAAAGCTATTATGCCCGGGGTATTTACGAGGTTAACGACCGGCTCCGCCGAGCCATCGATACCTTGGTGGATGGTACTGTGCCTACCGACGACGATCAGAAGGAACTGTATCACGCTCTGCTGGACGGCACCCACTGGCACAAGGCCGACCACTACTTCTTGCTGCTGGATTATGCTTCCTATATGGATGCTAAGCTGCAGGCCAACCGGGACTATGCCGATCGGCTGGCATTTGGTCGGAAGTGTCTGATGAATGTGGCCAGCGGCGCCAAGTTCTCCTCCGACCGGACGATTCGCCAGTATGCTCAGGAGATCTGGCACATCGAGCCTACTCAGTACTAAACAAAAAACTGCTGCAAAACAATGGTTTTGCAGCAGTTTTCTTTTTTATTCTGAGTGGCGGGATATGGTATAGCCACGTCCGTTCACATTGGTCACATCGTTGGCCACGATGAAGGCGTGTGGGTCGATTTTCAGCGCAGCATCCCGGATGGCCGGGTATTTCCGCGCGTATACCACGCTTAAAATGGCTTTCTGATCCTGGCCTGCATAGCCGGTCTCAATGTCCAGTAGGGTCAGACCGCAGTCCATTGTATCCAAGATCTCCTGCCGGATCTGCTGATAGGCAGGGGAGATGATGGTGATCTGCACTTTTTTCTCGCCGGAAACCAATGTCCGATTGATCGCCACAGAGGTGACCATAATTACCAAAATGCTCAGCAGCACGCCCCTAAGACCCTGGAAGGATACCTGCATCAGTACGATGGCGGTGTCAAAGACCATTAGGCTGGTGCCTACGGGGATTCCCAAATACTTCTGCAGGATGCAGGGAGGGATATCCATACCGCCGGTAGAACCGCCGGTGCGCACCACCAGACCGATGCCCAGACCTATGAGCAGGCCGCAGAACAGACCCACAACCAGAACTTCCTCTTGGAAGAGATCTCCCAGAGGCAGCGATTCAAAGATCGCCAGCTCGATGGGGTAGATAATGGTGGAGATCAAACTGGTGGCGGCAAATTTCTTGCCCAAAAACGCCCAGCCCAGCAAAAATAGAGAGATATTTACCGCTGCGGTGATCACCGACAGCCGCAGACCGGGGAGAAAATGCTTTACGGTCAAGGCGATACCGGAAGAGCCCCCCAGCATAATACCGTAGGGCACCACAAAGGCGCAGACGGCAAAAGCCAGCATAGCGTTGCCCAAAATGAGCAGCGGTAATACTTTCAGCTGTGCTTTCATAACATCAGCCCTCTTCTACCACGATTTCTTTCAGCTTCAGTCCGGGGTTTCGTTTGCAGGTAAAATCGATGGCCCAGTAGCTACTGAATACCAGCAGATTGTGACCGCGGTAATCCTCCAGCAGCTCTGCGTCGCTACCCAGATTCAGGTCACTCAGGTCGCCGGGGTAGCTGTCGATGAGGCGGATCTCTTCATAAGGCAGCATATCCATCCGCAGGTCCACGCCGTATTCGTTCTTCATCCGGTACTGGAACACATCAAACTGCAGGGTGCCTACCACACCCACGATGACCTCCTCCATACCGGAATTGGGGACTTTGAAGATCTGAATCGCACCCTCCTGAGCGATCTGCTCAGTGCCCTTGACAAACTGCTTCCGCTTCATAGAATCCTTGGCGGAGACCCGGCAGAAGTGTTCCGGAGCAAAGGTGGGAATGCCGGAGTACAGGAATTTCTTCCCCGGTACGGTGATGGTGTCACCGATGGAGAAGATGCCGGGATCGAACACGCCGATCACGTCGCCTGCGTAGGCCTCCTCCACGATTTCCCGCTCCGCAGCCATCAGCTGCTGAGGCTGGGAAAGGCGCATCTTTCGACCGCCCTGCATATGGAAGTACTCGGTTTCTCTCTGGAATTTACCGGAGCAGATCCGCATAAAGGCCAGCCGGTCCCGGTGGGCCTTGTTCATATTGGCTTGGATCTTGAAAACAAAAGCGGAGAAGTCGGGACTGAAGGTGTCGATCTCACCGCAGTCGGCAGTACGGGACAGGGGAGGGGGTGTCAGTTTCAGGAAGTTCTCCAGAAAAGGCTCAATGCCGAAGTTGGTCAGCGCAGAGCCGAAGAACACAGGGGACAGCTGACCGTTGCGCACAGCCTCCAAGTCCATTTCCCGTCCGGCGCTGAGCAATTCCACATCGTCGATCAGCTGACGATGCTTGGTTTCTGAGTCCAGAAGGGTGGACACCTTACTGTCGTACAGGTCTACTTCCATCTTTTCGGCCTTGGCCTTGCCGTTGAGACCGGAGAAAAACAGCAGCTGGCTCTTATCCCGGTCGTATACGCCCTGGAAGTCCTTGCCGGAGCCGATGGGCCAGTTCATCGCATAGGTTTCAATGCCCAGCTCCCGTTCCACTTCGTCCAGCAGGTCGAAGGGGTCTTTGGTCTCCCGGTCCATTTTGTTGACAAAGGTGAAGATGGGAATGTGCCGCATAGCGCAGACCTTGAAAAGCTTTCGGGTTTGAGGCTCTACGCCCTTAGCGCCGTCAATGACCATCACCGCTGAGTCGGCAGCCATCAAGGTTCGGTAGGTATCCTCGGAGAAGTCCTGGTGACCGGGGGTGTCCAGAATGTTGATACAGAAGCCGTTATACTGGAACTGCATCACGGAAGAGGTAACGGAAATACCGCGCTGCTTTTCAATCTCCATCCAGTCGGAGGTGGCGGCACGGGAGTTCTTCTTGCCTTTGACCACACCGGCCTGGGCAATCGCTCCGCCGTAGAGCAGGAACTTTTCGGTTAGGGTGGTTTTACCGGCGTCCGGGTGGGAGATGATGGCAAAGGTCCGGCGTCGGCTGATTTCTTCAATTAAGGTTGACATAACATTTCCTCCAAATTATTTTTTACTGACGGGGAAGAATTGCTATGGGAATGTATACCATTTCATTTTGCTGCCTCCCAGCTATAAAATCAATTTAGTTTACCACATTTTGCAAGGTTTTACAAGAGCCGGGGCGTTTTTCTCAAAACAAAAGCAGGCTCCCTGGGGAGCCTGCTTTTTTAGGCCTTTACTTTTTTGGAACCCTTAAGGAATCGGAGCGAGCCGGGAATGTCACACAGAAAACTCAGCAGTGCCAGCACCAGCAGTGCAAACACCGACAATGTGATCCACTGGGGTACGCCGGGGATCACAAAGGGCATACCGCTGCGGAAGAACATATAGTCTCCGGTAAAACCCAGCAGCCGGTCGATACCTTCGCAGTTGACAAGGTGAATGAGACACCCGGCAATCACCCAGCCGTAATGCTTCAGGGTGGGGCGGTATGTACCGATGATAAGCTCGGTTGCCGGGATCAGCAGAAGTCCCGTGTGCTGCAGGATGCTCTTGAGAATGGGGAAGACCAGCACATTGGAGGAGAAGATCCCGTCCGGCAGGGCGAAGGTCAAAACGCCACCCACAAAGCCAAACAGGTAGAATAGCTTTTTCAGCTTATATAGCTTCAGCAGGGCAGCCAGGGGGATCAAAATACCGCCCAGATTGCAGGGGTAGGTGGGCCACCAGCACAAAATGGAGTCGCCCTTAATAAACAGATAGATCAGCCGCCAAAGGATCTCAAATCCCAACTGGAAGATACTGACCGCCACCAAGAATTTACGGCAGCGCCCGGGGTTTTTCCGATTGCAAAGGCAATAAACTACGGCGGCAAAGAAAACAATCAAAACCGCAGCCAAGGAGTACCAGTGAATGGAAGTGTACATATATTCTCCCGGTGTTCCCATATCACCAATGAGCCAGCGGATCATAACGATCGCCTCCTGAAAAAAGATTATTTATATAATACTGCTGCTTCTTTGCATAGTCAATACTCGACAAAAAAGACCGCCCATTGGGCGGTCTTTTGCTATGGATGGGGAATCAGGCCTTGCCGGCGCAGCCCAGAACGTTGATCAGCTTGTGACGAACGATCTCCTTGATGTTGGCGCGGGCGGGCTTCAGGTACTGACGGGGGTCGAAGTGAGAGGGATTATCGTTGAAGTACTTACGAACAGTGCCGGTCAGTGCCAGACGCAGGTCGGAGTCGATGTTGATCTTACATACGGACAGGGAAGCGGCCTTGCGCAGCTGCTCCTCGGGCACGCCGATGGCGTTGGGCATCTTGCCGCCGTTCTCATTGACCATCTTTACGAAGTCCTGGGGAACGGAGGAGGAGCCGTGCAGAACGATGGGGAAGCCGGGCAGACGCTTGGTGACTTCTTCCAGAACGTCAAAGCGCAGTGCAGGAGGAACCAGAATGCCCTGCTCGTTGACGGTGCACTGCTCGGGAGTGAACTTATAAGCGCCGTGGCTGGTGCCGATGGCGATTGCCAGAGAGTCACAACCGGTGCGGGTCACGAACTCTTCCACTTCTTCGGGACGGGTGTAGGAAGCAGCCTCAGCGGACACATTCACATCGTCCTCGATGCCGGCCAGGGAGCCCAGCTCAGCCTCAACAACCACGCCGTGGTCGTGAGCATACTCCACCACCTTCTTGGTGATCTCGATGTTCTCCTCGAAGGAGTGAGAGGAAGCGTCGATCATAACGGAGGTGAAGCCGCCGTCGATGCAGGACTTACAGGTCTCGAAGGAATCACCGTGGTCCAGATGCAGAGCAATGGGGATGTTGGGGCACTCAATGACAGCAGCCTCAACCAGCTTCACCAGGTAGGTGGGGTTGGCGTACTGACGGGCGCCCTTGGAAACCTGCAGGATTACGGGAGCGTTCTCCTCGCGGCAGGCTTCGGTGATGCCCTGAACGATCTCCATATTGTTGACGTTGAATGCGCCGACTGCATAACCGCCGTCGTAAGCTTTCTTGAACATTTCGGTTGTAGTAACAAGAGCCATTTTGGAATCATTCCTTTCTTATTTCACGGGAAAACCCGTATTTTTACAGGTACAATTATAGCACAGTTTTTACCGCTTTCAATATAAATTTTTCAAACAGGCAAATTATATTGGAAATTCACAGTTTTGCCCATTAGACAGGGAAACTTTTTGGGGAAAAATATTGGAAATAACTATTTACCTTTCTTTGGAAATGGAGTATAATTGACAGCGAAAATATTTTTATTGCATTTTACAACAAGGAGTGTTTTATATGACTATGTCCCCCCTGCAGCAGGCAAGATACCAGTATCAGCCGAAACTGCCCGGTATGCTTAGAAACGGTATTTCCGAGATCTGTGTAAAAAACGGCGAGCCTACCGAGAGTGTAGCGGATCAGGAGAAGATCAAGGCTCTGTTCCCCAACACCTACGGCAAAAATGAGATCACCTTCCAGAAAGGGCAAAATACCTCTACTCCCAAGAAGCAGGTGGTGGGCGTGATCCTCTCCGGCGGTCAGGCACCCGGCGGTCACAATGTGATCTGCGGACTGTACGATGCGCTGAAAGCCACCAATCAGGACAATGTGCTTTACGGCTTCAAGGGCGGTCCCAGCGGTCTGCTGGAGGACAGCTACGTGATCTTTGACGATGCGTACATCGATCAGTTCCGCAACACCGGCGGATTTGATATCATCGGTTCCGGCCGTACCAAGCTGGAGACCGAGGAGCAGTTTGCCGTAGTGGCAGAAAACTGCAAGAAGCACGGCATTACCGCCATCGTGATCATCGGCGGTGACGACTCCAATACCAACGCCGCGGTTCTTGCCGAGTACTTTGCTGCCCACAACACCGGCGTGCAGGTGATTGGTTGCCCCAAGACCATCGACGGCGACCTGAAAAACGAGGACATCGAGTGCTCCTTCGGTTTCGACACCGCCACTAAGACCTATGCGGAGATCGTAGGCAACATCCAAAGAGATGCCAACTCTGCCAAGAAGTACTGGCATTTCGTCAAGGTGATGGGCCGCTCCGCTTCCCACGTGGCACTGGAGACAGCCCTGCAGACCCAGCCCAATATTTGCTTGATCGGCGAGGAAGTGGCTGCCAAGAAGATGTCTCTGGCCCAGATCGCCGACTACATTGCCGACTCCGTTGCAAACCGCGCCGCAAGAGGCTGGAACTTCGGTGTTGCCGTGATCCCCGAGGGCATCGTGGAGTTTGTTCCCGAGTTCTCCGTGCTGATCGCCGAGATCAACGAGCTGCTGGCAGGCAGCAAGGCCGATGCCTTCAACGCCCTGCCCACTTGGGAAGAGAAGTATGCTTTCATTCAGGCAGGCCTTACCAAGGAGTCTATGGCGGTGTTTGCGGTGCTGCCTCAGGCCATTCAGCAGCAGCTGTTCCTGGAGCGTGATCCCCACGGCAACGTGCAGGTGAGTCTGATCGAGTCCGAGAAGCTGTTCTCTGCGATGGTCAAGGAGAATCTGGCTGCCCGCAAGGCTGCCGGCACCTACAATGGCAAGTTCTCCCCCCTGCATCACTTCCTGGGTTACGAAGGCCGCTGCGCCTTCCCCTCTAACTTCGATGCAGACTACTGCTACTCCCTGGGCTACAACGCCTTTATGCTGATCCAGTACGGCTACACCGGATACCTGTCCAAGATCTCCAATCTGTCCAAACCTGCGGAGGAGTGGGTTGCCGGCGGTATGCCCATCACCAAGATGATGAATATGGAACGCCGTCACGGCCACGACAAGCCGGTGATCCGCAAGGCTCTGGTGGAACTGGACGGCAAGCCCTTTAAGTTCTTCGAGGCCAACCGGGAGGTCTGGGCTGTGGAGACCAACTACGTCTACCCTGGCGCAATTCAGTACTTCGGACCTTCCCAGGTCTGCGATGTGACCACCCGGACCCTGGCGCTGGAGAAGGGTTGATCGGTTTCGCTGCTACCATAAAATAGAAGAACCCTCCCTGTGCTTTTCGCATAGGGAGGGTTCTTGTGTATAAGGTTAAGGGAACGCCATACTTTCTCACCGGCGAGAAAGTATGCAAAGAGCCGCCGGGGAACGTTTCGTATGTTCCCCGGACTCCTCCAATGACCAAAGAGGAAAACGCACATACACAGAAAAAGAATTACATTTCCTGCGCTTTCCCCTTTGGAATCCCCTTTGGAAGGTGGTGTTTGTGTTCTATTGGCTATCCTCCTGGGGCAGGGGCTTGGTTCTTTTCTTTGCCCGCTTGCGCCGGGCAGAGCGCAGCCACAGGATCAGCACCACCAGCACAGCGCCGATCAGCAGGAAATAGGGAAGACCGGTGATCAGGAAAATGGCAAATTCCTCAGCGGTGTGGCCCAGATCCTGCAGATTCTCCTTCAGACCGTTTACGATCCGCTGCCAGAAGGTCTCTTCCTCCTGCACGACGGTGTACTCCCGGACTTCGGTTATGGTAAGACGGATGGTGGCGTAGTTTACCAAATTGTCGTACAGCCGCAGCTGGGAGGTCACCTGCTCCAGTTCTGAGCGAACATTGGTCAGCTGGGAGTCGATCTTCAGCAGGTCTTCCATTGTTTCGGCCTGTTCCAGCAGCTCCAAAAGACGGGTCTGCTGGGCTTCTAAAGCCTTGATCCTGCTTTCGGTAGCCACATACTGCAGAGAAATATCGTCCACATCCTCGTTGGAGGAGATGATGTTGGAAGTATCCCCGATATGGAGGACAAACTGGTCAACCTTTTCCGCGGGGATGCGGATAGTCAAATTGCCGTGGCGGTACACCCGGTTGGCGTAGGCGCTGCCCCGGTAGACATTCTTCTGCTCCACATAGCCGCCTAATTCCTGGGTGCGGGCCTCTACATTGGTCAGTAACTGATCCAGATCCTCGGTTTCTGTTTCCAGAGCCAGGGTGCGGATCAGTTTTTGATTGTGGGGGATGCTGCCGGCGGTACTGCCGGATTCGGCGCTGTCGCTTTCATACTTAGGATATTCTGCCTCCGGCTTGGAGACGGCAACAGAATCCTCTGTGACATAGCCAAGATCGCTGCTGCCGTTCCAGTAAGCGTCGTTGGCAACAGCCTTGCGGCCGCAGCCGCAGAATAGGGAGAGGATCATTAGAACGATCAAGGTCAATACGAAATAATTTCTTTTCATAGCGTTCCTCCTTAGAAACGATCGGCAGGTAAGCCGGTCAGTTTTGCTCCTGTATCAGAAGCAGATCGGAAATGATACTGTTGGACAGCAGGAATCCGTTGGGGGTCAAGTGCCAACGACCGTCAAAAGTCTTGGTGGCCAGACCTCGCTCCTTGCATTGGATCAGATTCCGCTCCAACGGTGCGAAGGGAAGCAGGTATTTCTTTTCGTATTCTTTGGGGTCGATGCCGGAGACTGTCCGCAGACGCATCATCAGATATTCGCCTGCCCGCTCCCGGGGGGCGATGGTCTGCACATCCTGCAGCACCGGTTTGCCGGTCTTCATATTGCGGATGTACCCCTCCAGATCACGGATGATGGTAAACCGCTGGCCGCCGAAGTCGGAGCTGGCATTGGGGCCAAAGCCCAAATAGGGGTCGCCGTTCCAGTACTTCAGATTGTGGCGGGACACATTGCCTTTTCGGCAGAAATTGGAGATCTCATACTGCCGGTAGCCGTGCCGCCCAAGGATCTCAATAGCTGACAGGTACATATCCGCCTGGGTGTCATCGTCCGCCAAATTACAGAATTCCCGGTATTCGTAAAGGGGAGTACCCTCCTCAACCTTCAGACCGTAACAGCTGATATGCTCCGGCTGGAGCTTCAGCACATTGGCAAGGGTCTTCTCCCAATCCTGCAGGCTTTGACCCGGCAGACCGTACATCAGATCCAACGACAGATTCTTAAAGCCGAATCTGCGGATCCGGTTTACCGCGGACACCGCCTGGGCGTAGTTGTGGGGACGGCCGATCTTTTTCAGGATATTGTCGTCGTCGCACTGGATGCCCAGGCTGACCCGGTTGAAGCCCTCGCTACGCAGCCGCCGCAGCAGACGGTCGGATACGGAGTCCGGATTGGCCTCGAAGGAGATCTCTGCAGAGGAGGATACCTTGAAGGATTTGCGGATGGTGGTGAGGATCGCAGCCATACCGTCTGCGCCAAAAAAGCTGGGGGTGCCGCCGCCGAAATAGATGGTGTCCACCACATAGTCCGGAGCCAGGATACCGGCCTCCTTAATATGGGTGCAGACCGCATCTTGATAGCCGTCCAGCAGCCGATCGTTCTTCTCTGTTACGGAGTAGAAGTCACAGTATTGGCACTTGCTGCGGCAAAAGGGTACGTGAATGTAAATTCCCAGTGGGATTTTGTGTTTTTTGGCGAATAAAGGCATTGGCGATCTCCTTGAAAAGAAACGCCTTCACTGTATAAGACGAGAAAAGGGTTTCTTCATTACATAAAATGGAAAAAATTTTAGTGGGGCATCCCGATTCAATCTTCATCTAACTTGAGCACGGCCATAAAGGCTTCCGAGGGGACAGACACGGTGCCGAAGGTACGCATCCGCTTCTTGCCCTCTTTTTGCTTCTCCAGCAGCTTCTTCTTACGGGTGTTGTCGCCGACGGAGCACTTGGCCAGCACATCTTTCCGCAGGGCCTTGATGGTCTCCCGGGCGATGATCTTACCGCCGATAGCTGCCTGCACCGGGATCTCAAACTGGGCGCGGGGGATGTTCTCCTTCAGCCGTTCACAGATCTTCCGGGCTCTGGGGTAGGCGTTGTCCGCAAAGAGGATAAAGCTCAGGGCGTCCACAATGTCGCCATTGAGGAGAATATCCAGCTTCACCAGCTTGGAGGGACGGTAGCCGATCAGCTCGTAGTCCAGGCTGCCGTAGCCCCGGGTGCGGGATTTCAGCGCGTCAAAAAAGTCGTAAATGATCTCGTTGAGGGGCATCTCATAGTGCAATTCTACCCGATTGGCATCCAGATAGACCATATCCTTGAATTCGCCCCGGCGGGAGGTTGCCAAGTCCATAATGTTGCCTACATATTCCTGAGGCGCCATCAGATTGACCTTCACAAAAGGCTCTTCCGCCAGCTGGATCTCCATAGGATCGGGATAGTCCAGGGGGTTGTCCACCATCAGCACCGTGCCATCCAGCTTGGTGACCCGATAGCTGACGTTGGGGGCGGTGGTGATCAGATCCAGATTGTACTCCCGTTCCAGCCGCTCCTGAATGATCTCCATATGCAGAAGACCCAGGAAACCGCAACGGAAACCGAAGCCCAGGGCGATGGAGCTTTCCAGTTCATAGACAAAGGATGCGTCGTTCAGCTTCAGCTTTTCCAGCGCCTCCCGCAGATCCTGGTACTTGGCACCGTCAGCGGGATACACGCCGGAGAACACCATCGGCTGCACCGGGCGGTAGCCGGGCAGGGGAGTGGTGGCAGGATTTTCCACGGAAGTGATGGTGTCACCTACCTGGGTGTCTGCCACGGTCTTGATGGAGGCGGTGATGTAGCCTACCTCGCCGGCGCCCAAAGCGTCTCTGGGGGTGAGACCTCTGGGATTCATCGTGCCCACTTCTACCACCTTGTAGGTAGCGCCGGTGGCCATCATTTTAATATCCATACCCGCCCGGACAGTACCCTCCTTGATCCGGGTATAGACGATGACGCCCCGGTAGGAGTCGTACACACTGTCAAAGATCAGTGCCTGCAAAGGGGCATTCCGGTCGCCCTTGGGTGCGGGGACATCTCGCACGATCATCTCCAGAACGGAATGGATGTTAATGCCGTTTTTGGCGGAGATCTCCGGGGCATCCTCTGCCGGGACGCAGATGATATCCTCGATCTCCTGCTTCACCTCCTGGGGTCTGGCGGAGGGCAGATCGATCTTGTTGATCACCGGCAAGACCTCAAGGCCTGCGTCGGTGGCCAAGAAGGTGTTGGCTAGGGTCTGGGCTTCCACGCCCTGAGAGGCATCTACCACCAGCACCGCGCCTTCGCAGGCGGCCAGTGACCGGGATACCTCATAATTAAAGTCCACGTGACCCGGGGTGTCGATCAGATTTAGAGCATAAACTTCACCGTCATCAGCTTGGTAAGTCAGCTGAACAGCGGTGGCTTTGATGGTGATACCACGCTCCCGCTCCAAGTCCATAGAGTCGAGGATCTGATCCTCCATCTCCCGCTGGTCGATTGCCGCGCATTCCTCCAGCAGCCGGTCTGCCAGGGTGGATTTGCCGTGGTCAATATGGGCGATAATGGAAAAATTACGAATTTTGGAAAGGTCTGTCATAAGATACACCTCAAATCAGAATCCAAGCGGTGGGCACAACACCCCACTCTATCAGTATTTTGATATTATACTGAATTTTCAGAAAAAAGTAAACTGTATGTTTTGCCGGATTTCGGGGAATACTGTATTTCGCCACGACAAAAAACGCCTAAAGCTTCGATTTTTGAAAATATTTTTGCAAAACCCTTGTCAAAACAGCAAATTCAAGGTATAGTCTAACGGCGTGAAAAAATAAAAAACATAAAGAGGGATTGTACTATGACTACCGCCAAAAAACCTGCCAGAAGCCCTGAAGAGGTACAGGCTGCGCTGCAGAAGCTGATCGATCAGGCGCGAAAGGAAGGTATGATCCGGGCAACAGAGCTGCACAGCCATCTGGAGATGCTGGATCTGACCCCTGAAAAAATTGAAGAGATCTACGACAATCTGGATGCAATGAATATTCAAGTGGTCAGCGCCGAGCTGGATCTGGAACTGGACGACGATATGGATTCTCTGGTTGGGGACGATCTGGATCTGGTGGACGTGGAAGAGGAAGATCTCATTGACCCGGTGGATCTGGAACTGGACGACGATATGGATTCTCTGGTTGGGGACGATCTGGATCTGGTGGACGTGGAAGAGGAAGATCTCATTGACCCGGTGGATCTGGCTGCCGAGTATAATCTGGATGACCCGGTGCGGATGTACCTGAAAGAGATCGGACAGATCAAACTGCTCAGTGTGGAAGAAGAAGTGGAGCTGGCCAAACGGGTCTCCGAGGGAGATCAGGAAGCTAAAAATAAGCTTACCGAGGCGAATCTCCGGCTGGTGGTTTCTATCGCTAAGAAGTACTCCGGCCGCGGCCTGCACATTCTGGATCTGATCCAGGAGGGCAATACGGGCCTGATCCGTGCCGTGGATAAATTTGACTGGACAAAGGGAAACAAGTTCTCTACATATGCTACCTGGTGGATCCGGCAGGCCATCACTCGTGCCATTGCCGACCAGGCAAGAACCATTCGTGTTCCCGTGCATATGGTGGAGGTTATCAATAAGGCTACCCGCTGCAACCGGAAGCTGGTGCAGGAATTGGGCCGTGAGCCTACCGTAGAGGAGATCGCAGCAGAGCTGGGTCTGCCTGTGGAGAAGATCATCGAGGCCAACCGTACCGCTGCCGATACCCTGTCTCTGGACACCCCTGTAGGCGACGAGGAAGATACCTCCATCGGCTCCTTTGTGGAGGACGAGCGGACTCCCGGTCCCGCCGACGCTACCTCCAATGCCCTGCTTGCTGAGGCACTGAAGGAGATCCTGGATACCCTTACCGAGCGGGAGGCGGATGTGCTGCGGATGCGCTTCGGTATGCACGACGGCCGTACCCACACCTTGGAAGAGGTGGGTCAGATCTTCGGTGTCACCCGTGAACGGATCCGTCAGATCGAGAACAAGGCCATCCGGAAGCTCCGCCACCCCAGCAGAGCGAAAAAAATCAAGGACTTTTATTGTTAATTGGAACAACCCCCGGAGTACCGGGGGTTGTTTTGGTATAAAAACAGAAATGGAAGATAATGAAAAAGATGACGCATTTCCTGTTTCTGGAGTTCTGTTTCTTGCTTTTATAGGCTAGTTGTGGTAAGATAATCTTAAGCTACAGAATACAGAAAGGAGGCGGTATTTTGCGCCGAATCGCTATACTATTTGTGTTGCTGGCACTGCTTGCCGGACTGGCTTTTTCCGCAGAAGCTGCCTCTGCCGCCACGCGCATTCAGGTGGGCGGAACAGCGTCCTCCTCCGGAATGGCTCAGATGACCATGACGGCGACGATCCATTTGGATCAGCCGGTGGAAGAGCTGCTGTTTCCCCTGCCCGGCACCGCCACCAATATCACGATGAACGGCTCCCGGGCATCCAGCTACGTGCGGGATGGTGTGCGTTATGTAAACCTAACCAAGATCATTGGTCAGACCTCCGGCGATTTTACCTTCGTATTTAATTATTTGCTGGAAGATGTGATCGTGATTAACGAGGCCGGACTGACGGAGCTGCAGATCCCGCTGCTGGCGGGCTTTGCGTATCCGGTGAACGGATTGGAATTTTCTTTGACTTTGCCCGGGCCGGTGGATGCCAAACCCGCTTTCTCCAGTGGCTATCATCAGGCAAACATTGAGAAAGATCTGACGTATACAATGTCCGGTGCTACCATCACCGGTCGGGCACAGACGGAACTGAAGGACCACGAAACGCTGATTATGACCCTGCCGGTCAGTGAGGAAATGTTCCCACAAAAACGGATCGACCCCCCGGATCTGAATACGGTGAATACCTTGGTGCTGGTGTTTTCCCTGGCGGCTTTGGTATACTGGTTGATCTTCCTGCGGAATTTGCCCCTGTGGCCGGCTTCCCGTCCTACACCTCCGGAGGGGTACAGCGCAGGTCAGCTTCGGGGCGTGCTGCATCTGCAGGGCGCGGATTTGAGTATGATGGTCTTTTCCTGGGCGCAGCTGGGATATCTGCAGATCTGTATGACCCGCCCGGGTAAGGTTACTCTACATAAGCAGATGGATATGGGCAACGAGCGCAGTAATTTTGAACAAAAGTGCTTCCGCCTGCTTTTCCATAAGCACAGTACGGTGGATACCACCGGCGCACACTATGCTGCACAGTGTCAAAAAATTGAAAAAATGACACCCAATGTGCAGCCCTACGTCCACCCTCGCTCCGGCAATCCCTATGTGTTCCGGGGTCTGGCGGCGCTGGCAGGATTATTTAGCGGCATCCAGCTGAGTATTGCCCTCAGCGCCGATGCTGCCGTCCAATGGCTGCCTGCGATTATCCTTTCCATCTTCTGCGGCTGCGGCAGCTGGTGCATTCACCGCTGGGCAGCGGCACTGCTGAGTCCGGAAAAGCGCAGCGTTTGGCTGGCACTGGCGCTGGCGGCATTCTGGCTGATCTTGAGCGCTATGGCAAACCGGTTCTCTGCCGGACTCTGGGCGGTGCTGGGACAGTTCCTGGCGGGTTTGATGGCTGCCTTTGGCGGCCGGCGTACCTACGAAGGCCGGCAGGCGATGGCACAGACGCTGGGTCTGCGGAGATATTTATCCTCCTGCACACGAGAGCAAATCGGGTATATCTGTCGAACCAATCCGGATTATTTCCACCAGATGGCGCCCTATGCGCTGGCTTTGGGCGTGGATAAGCGTTTTGCCCGCAGTTTTAAGAGTATTCCGGTAAGTCCCTGTCCGTATATCCAAACCGGCAGCAACACTCCAATGCGCGCCGAACAAATGCGGAAACAGATGCAGGATGTGCTACGCACAATGACCGCACGGCAGCAGCGCAGCGGCTTGGAAAAAATTGCAAAACTCATTGGCAGCTTTGGGAAATGAGACACCTATTTGACCAAAAGAATCCGCACCTACTCCGGTAGGTGCGGATGTTTGCTGCAAAGGAAAGCCGCCGGCATACGACCGGGGGTTATGATTGCTTAGATTCCTTGGTGACAGCCTGTGGAGTAACGCACAAAAGAAGAAAATTACGCGCCATACCGATTGGCAACTTCGTTCACGCATTTTTTTGCAATTGCAATTTGTTCTGCAGAGACTTCTTCATCAAAGTCACAAAAGGTGTTTTCTAAAACATCATTGCCGGTTAGGATTTTGTACCAGATCAGACCCAGGGCGTATCTGCCAAGGCCCAGACTTGCGTGAAAAGTATCTCGATGAATTTTCTCAATTCCGTTTTCAAGCATAGCGCCGAACACCTCACCCGATGGAATAATATAATCTGCGCCGATGTGCTCTGCTGCCGTTTGATAGGCTTTTATAATGTCGAAAAGCATCTGTTTATAATCGCCGTATCCTAATTCTTCATGCAATCGCACACTTCCTTGCTCATATGCCCAGGTCTGATGAACGGCAAGTTTTGCCTTGGGAACCAATTGCCTGATATATTCAACCAATCCATCAAGATACGGTTGGTAGGCCTTATAATTGGGTGATTGGGTGCTGACTTGCTGTAGTGTGATAACATCCCAATCCCGATTCAGCAAAGCTTCCGTCAACGAAACATTGAAACCTGTGCTACTTCCGTTCATCTCAAGGGTATAGTTTCGCTCCTCACTGTGAATATTGCTATGATGAAAAGACAGAGGACATCCGCCGATATAGAGGTTAAAACAATGAATATCTTCACAGTCCGCCTTGGCAATCTGATGCAAATAGCGTTGTGCATCTTGGGAGAAGCTATTACCGATTGATAAGATGTTCATAACATACACTCCTTTTATCTTCCTTTTTAAAGTATATCTTATTATGATGCTTGTTGCAAGAGAGAACCGCCCCTACAAGAAAAATCGCCACCCGATTGGGTGGCGATTCTATTAGGAAATATTAGCTCTTGATGGCAGCCTGAGCGGCGGCCAGACAGGCAATGAGCTATAGTCCGCGCCGATCAGAACCGGGCGGTCATCTGGTTCCCTTATCGTAGGGAATACCAGCAGCTTTGGGGGCGCGGGAATTTTTGGAGGTGAATGCCAGCACCACCAGAGAGAGAACATACGGCAGCATATTATACACGACACTGGGGATGTTCAGCATCATCAGGAAATCGAAACCGGCATACACGTTGCCCAGCGCCCGAAGGAAACCGAACAGCAGGGCTGCCAGAGCGATCCGCAGGGGATGCCAGCCACCGAAGATCATAACAGCCAATGCCAGGAAGCCAAAGCCGGCAACGCCGTTTTCAAACTTCCAAACGCTGACACCGGCTGTGATATACACGATGCCACCCAAACCACCCAGAAGGCCGGAAATGAGCACGCCGGCATAGCGCATTTTCTGCACATGGATGCCCACAGAGGCGGATGCCTGGGGATGTTCGCCGCAGGAACGCAGCCGAAGGCCGAACTTCATTTTGTACAGCGCCACATAAGAGATCACCAGGCAGATGGCTGCCACCAGCATAAACCAGTTGAATTCAAACTGGCCCAGCCGCACGATAAACAGGTCTTTGGCGTGGATATAAGCGATGTCAGAGGACACATCGTTGCCGTTAGAGGCGGCGGTGTTCATAGCCTTGACCGCAACGGTAGCGCCGGCGGTAGCCAGCATATTCATTGCCGTACCGGTGATGGTCTGATCGGCTTTGAAGTTAATGGCTGCCACCGCCAAAAACAGCGAGAATATGCAGCCGAACAAGGCGCTGACCACAACGGTGATGGCTACCATAGGGAGGACGCCTACGGAAACCGGCAGAAACTTCATCACCAGAGCGCCGCCCAGGGCGCCGATGACCATAATGCCTTCTAAACCGATGTTAATCACGCCGCTGCGCTCTGCAAAGCAGCCACCCAGGGCCACCAGCATCAGCACGGATGCGAAGATGAGGGTATATTGCAGCAGGAGGATCATTTCTCTTCGCCTCCTTTCAACAGCTGTGCCTCTTGCTTTTCCTTACGCTTGCGAAGATAAAGCTGGATAATATACTTAAAGAATGCCACAAAAGCACAAAGATAAATGATCAGGCTGGAAATCAGACTGGAGATCTGGGAGCAGTAGACCTGCAGGTCTACATTGCCGCCACCAAAGTTGATATACTGAACGAAGAATGCGGATAGGATCGAGCCGATAGGGCTCAAGCCGCCCAGGAAAGCTACGGCAATGCCGTTAAAGCCCATAGCGGGCACAGAGGAGATGGTAGTCTCCCAATCCTCAATGCCCGTGAGGAACAGAAGTCCTGCGCCAAGGCCAGCCAGCGCACCGGAGATCATCATTGTCAAAATGATGTTGCGGTCTTCCTTCATACCGGCATACTTTGCTGCGTGGTAGTTGTGGCCGGTGGCCTTCAGCTCATAGCCGAAGGAGGTTTTGTTCAGCACGATATAGATCACCACCGCGATTACGATGGCCAGGGGGATGGCAATGGTCACACTGCTTTCGCTGGAAAACAGTTTTTCAAGACCCAGGCTGGGCAGTTTTGCTTTGGGGTTGGTGCCCATCAGGTTCATTGTATAAGGACTCATAGGACTTTTTACCATGCCCAGGATTAGATTGGTCAGATATAGCGCGATCCAGTTAAGCATAATGCCGGAGATGACTACATTCACATTGCACTTAGTCTTCAAAACACCGGCAATCACACCCAACAGCGCTGCGGCAGCCATACCGATCAGCAGGCAGGGCAGCCAAGGCAGCTTCCAGGCCAGGGCGGCGTACAGGCAGCCGCAGGCTCCGGCCACATACTGACCGGCCACGCCGATGTTGAACATACCCACCTTATAGGCAAACAGAACGGAAAGGGAGCAAAGGATCAGTGGAACGGTTCGTGCCAGATTTTGGCCAAGATACTTCATTCGTGAGCGGCCGGCGAATCGGAAAAAGCTCTTCATTAACGCTACAATGGCATCCAAAGCGCCTTTGGGTTCAATTATCAGCAATACCACATAGCCAACGATCAGACCGCCTAAAATACAAAGCAGGGAGGAGATCAGGGTTTGCAGGCCGTCGCTGCGTAACACAGAGGTATTCGATTTTCTCATCACACATCCTCCTTTTTTGCGCCGGCCATATACAGACCCAATTCCGTAACAGTAGCGGTCTTGGGATTCAACTGACCCACGATCTCACCTTCATACATAACCAGGATCCGGTCGGCCAAGGTCATTACCTCATCCAACTCCAGAGATACCAGCAGTACCGCCTTGCCTGCATCCCGCTGGGCTACGATTTGCTTGTGGATATACTCAATGGCGCCCACATCCAGGCCGCGGGTGGGTTGCACAGCGATGAGCAGCTGGGGATCCTTGTCGATCTCACGGGCCACGATGGCCTTCTGCTGATTGCCGCCGGACATTGACCGGGAAAGGGTAACAGGGCCTTGACCGCTGCGCACATCGTATTGCTCGATGAGCCGTTCGGTGTAGGTGCGAATATTCTTGCGCCGTAGGAAACCCAGCTTATCCACAAACTCCGGCTCAAAATAGCGCTGCAGCACCATATTATCTTCCAGGGTGTAGTCCAGCACCAGACCGTGCTTGTGCCGGTCTTCGGGAATGTGGCTCATTCCCAGCAAGGAGCGCTTGCGGATGGGTGCATGGGTGATGTCCTTGCCGCAAAGCAGCACGCTGCCGCTTTGCACCGGCTCCAGGCCGGAAATGCCGTAGACCAGTTCCGTCTGTCCGTTGCCGTCGATACCGGCGATACACACGATCTCACCGGCCCGCACCTGGAAGGAGACATTATTGACCGCGTTTTTCTTGCTGAGCTTGGAGGCCACGGACAGATCGCGCACTTCCAGCACCACCTGCTCCGGCTTTGCTTCGTCTTTTTGTACCGCAAATTCCACATCACGGCCTACCATCATTCGGGACAGTTCCGCCTTGGTGGTGGTTGCCACATCTACAGTGCCGATATACTTGCCCTTGCGCAGAACGGAGCAGCGGTCGGCCACCTCCATAATCTCGTTGAGCTTATGGGTGATGAAGAGAATGGACTTGCCTTCGGCGGACAGATTCCGCATGATCTGCAGCAGTTCCTTGATCTCGGCGGGGGTCAGAACGGCCGTCGGCTCGTCAAAGATCAATATCTCGTTGTCCCGGTACAGCATCTTCAGGATCTCGGTACGCTGCTGCATACCCACAGAGATATCCTCGATCAGGGCATCCGGGTCTACACTCAGACCGTAGCGCTGGGACAGCTCCAGCACCTTCTGACGGGCCTTTTCCCGCTGCAGGATACCCAGCTGGCTGTCTTCCACGCCCAGAATGATATTATCCAGGACCGAGAAGCATTCTACCAGCTTGAAGTGCTGATGTACCATACCGATGCCCAGATTGTTGGCATCGTTGGGGTCATGGATTTTTACAATCTCGCCGTTTTTCTTGATGACACCCTCCTCCGGCTGATACATACCGAAAAGGATGCTCATCAAAGTGGATTTGCCGGCGCCGTTTTCACCCAAAAGGGCATGGATCTCACCTTGCTTCAGCTGCAGAGTCACATTGTCGTTGGCAATGATACCGGGGAATTTCTTGGTAATATTCACCATTTCGATCGCGTATTGTGTTTCGTGCAATGGGGTCTCCTCCTTTGCCGCTATAGATACTGTGATTATACACAATATTTGCAGGTTTTTCAAACAAATTTCACAAAAAAAGCAACAATCACAAAAAAGAGAAGGACAGGCATACGCCTGTCCTTCAAATTCAAGTGAAATGGAATTACTTCAGGTTGCCCAGGTAGCTGACAGTGCTGTTGGTGACAGCGGGCTCCTTGGCGATGTCGTTGGAGATCTTGATGGAGCCGTCGAAGATGGCCTTCACCAGAGCGGCGTAGTCAGCCTCGGTGAACTTGCCGTCAGCATACTGAGTCTTGCCCAGCTGCACATAGTTCAGAGAAGCGTCGGTGCCGGAGACCATACCCAGGGTCACGATCTTGCCCTTGTAGGAATCCCACTTGCCGTTGACGACCACATCGGTCAGAGTGTCGATGGTGGTGGGGTACAGACCCTTCATAGCGGAAGTAACGGTCATACCCTCGCCGTACAGACCGTCGATGACGGGCTGCTGGTCGGTGTCAACGCCGATGACCTTTGCGCCAACCTTCTTTGCGGCTTCAGCAGCGGAGTTGTAAATGCCGCCGCCGCAAGCAAAGACGATCTCGGTGCCGTCAGCGTACCAGGTGTCCATAGCGGCGGTGATGTCAGCGTCGCCGAAGAACTGGTTGCCGTATGCGTACTTGATGTCGATCTGAACATCCAGCTCCTTGGCAGCGGCGTCAGCGCCCTGTACATAGCCGTAGCCGAAGCGGACAACAGCGGGAACAGCCATACCGCCCAGGAAGCCCAGCTTGGTGTAGCCCAGCTTAACAGCGGCGTAGCCAGCCATATAACCGGAGATCTCTTCCTGGTAGATGGCGCAGTAGACATTGTCCATATAAACGTACTTGCTCAGATCCCAGTTGTCGGGATTGTAGTCGTAGCTCTCGCCCTTCAGAGCAACGCCGCCTTCCAGCAGGTCGCCCTTGGCAACGTCCAGAGCAATGAACTTCACATCGGGGTAGTCCTTGGAAACGGTAGCGATGGTTGCGCCGAAGGCGTAGCCGGGCAGAACGATGACGTTGTAGCCGTCAGCGATGGCCATTTCCACAGATGCCACACGGGCAGCGGTGTCGTTGGTGGTGGGCTTGTAGTACTTGGTTTCTACGTTGTTTGCTTTGCCGAAAGCAACAACGGCTTCCCAGGTGGTCTGGTTGAAGGACTGGTCGGTGATGTCGCCGTAGTCGGTAACCATAGCAACCTTGTAGCCGGCGGTGGAGTCCTTTTCGCCGCAAGCGGCCAGACCCAGAACCATAACGGCCACCAGAAGCAGCGCGATGATCTTCTTCATAATTCTTTCCTCCAAAATAGTTGTGTTGGTATGTAGATACCTAGAAATATTATCGCATAAAAAAAGAGGAAAAGCAAGGCTTTTTCCTCTTTTTTACAGAAAAATACAGATTTTTTGCTATTTCATATGCTTGTGGGCAGAAAAACTGTGGGGGAGCAATTCCGAAAGTGTGATTTCCTCCCAACAGTCGCCTTCACCCACCAAAAGAACGCGGAAATCGTCGTCGCAAAATTCCCGCATCACCTGCCGGCAGACGCCGCAGGGAGGGAACGCACCGGTGATTCTCCCGTCCTTGCCGCCGCAGACAGCGATGGCGGAAAACTGCCGGTGTCCGTCGTATACTGCCTTGAAAATGGCGGTGCGTTCGGCACAGTTGGTAGGCCCATAAGCGGCGTTTTCGATATTGCAGCCCTGATAAACACTGCCGTCAGCGCAGAGCAGCGCCGCGCCCACCGTGAAGCCGGAGTAGGGGGCATAGGCGTGGGTCATCGCTTCTTTTGCCAGTTTGATGAGTTTCTGGGGTGTCATAGCATTACCTCTTTTCTGCTAAAATCAAGTCAGCAAAACTCTTTCCCGGGGTGTCCAGATCAACCCCCAGCAGCTCCGCGGCGGTGGCGGCAATATCGGCAAAGGATGCTCTGGTGCTTAGATTCACGGGCTTCACCTGCTTGCCCAATATTAGCAGGGGGACATATTCTCTGGTGTGGTCCGTGGTGGCGGTGTAGGCAGGATCGCAGCCGTGGTCGGCGGTGATCATAACCACATCCTCATCTGTCAGCTTGTTAAGCAGAGAAGGCAGCCACCGGTCAAATTCTGTCAAAGCCTTTGCGTAGCCGTCGACATCTCTGCGGTGGCCGTAGAGCATATCGAAGTCCACAAGATTTACAAAACAAAGTCCGGTGAAATCTTTGTCGGCATAGTCTAAGGTGTGCTGCATACCGTCGGCGTTGTTTTTGTTGTAGACATACTCAGTAACACCCTGTCCGGCAAAAATATCGTAGATCTTACCCACACCGATGGTGTCCATTCCGGCAGCTTTTACAGCGTCCAAAAGAGTCTGCTTCGGCGGCTCCAGAGAATAATCGTGCCGGTTGGAGGTGCGCTTGAAATTGCCGGGAGTTCCCACAAATGGGCGGGCAATGACCCGGCCTACACCGTGTTTGCCGGTCAGCAGTTTTCTTGCGATGCGGCAGTATTCATACAGCTGTTCAATGGGTACGATCTTCTCGTGGGCGGCGATCTGAAAAACAGAGTCGGCGGAGGTATAGACGATCAGGTCGCCTGTCTGCATATGAGCCTCACCGTATTTGTCAATCACTGCGGTGCCGCTCCAGGGCGCGTTGGCCAGAATGCCCCGTCCCGTTGCGTTTCGGAAAGGTTCTAAAAGCTCTTCCGGAAAACCATTTGGATAGGTAGGCAGCGGATCGTCAGATACGATGCCGGCGATCTCCCAGTGACCGATGGTGGTGTCCTTACCCATAGAGCTTTCCGCCAAACGGGCGTAAGCGCCGGCAGCTTCCACTTTGGGTAGGCAGGAAACGCCGTCGATATTGCCCAGACCCGCTGCGATCATATTGGGAATGGAAAGGGCTTCGGACGTGGCGCAGGCGGCTAAGGTGTTCACACCTACATCGCCGAAGGAGGGACTGTCCGGCATCTGACCGATGCCAAAGGAGTCCAAAACGATCAAGAAAATTCGTTTCATAGGGGTTACCTCAAATTAGGAGTTGAGAATGGCTTTGGGGCTTGCGCATTACTGATTCTCCATAGCCACGGCCACATCCAGTGCCACCTGCATCATTTGGGTGAAGGCGGTCTGACGCTCCTGGGCGGTGGTTTCCACACCCTTGAGGACGTGATCGCTAATGGTGCAGATGCACAGACCCCGCTTGCCGTAACGGGCGGCATTCATATAAAGGGCGGCGGCTTCCATTTCCAGTGCCATAACGCCCATCTTCTTCAGACCGTAAACACTGTCCAGACCCTCGGGCACACCTACGTGGTCGCCATAGAATACATCGGAAGAGTTTACGTTGCCCACGTGGTAGGTTGCACCGGCGGCTTCACAGGCCTTGACCGCTTCACTGAGCAATTCGTAGGAAGCGATAGGAGCAAACGTGCCAGGCAGGTGGAACTGGCTCTGCCACGCCGAATCGGTGCAGGCGCCTTGGGCAATGACGATGTCATAAAGGTTGATGTGATCCTGAATAGAGCCGGCAGAGCCTACACGAATGATGTTTTCCACGCCGAAACTGTTGAACAGCTCGTGGGAGTAAATGCCGATGGCAGGCATACCCATACCGGAAGCCATCACGGAAACCTTAACGCCCTTGTAGTAGCCGGTGTGACCCTGAACGCCACGGACATTGTTCACAAGTACGGGATTCTCCAAGAAGTTCTCTGCGATAAATTTGGCTCGCAGGGGATCACCGGGCATCAGCACGGTCTTGCCGAAGCCGATGTCATCCAGAACATTGATATGAGGAGTTTTGGGAAAGTTGGACATAGGTTTTCCTCCTTAATAAGTGCCGTCATTTTCAAGACCTTTAGCGATCTTGACAATACGGGAAGTACCCAAACGGGAAGCGCCCAGCCGGATAAATTTTTCCGCATCTTCCAGGGAGGAGATGCCACCGGCGGCCTTGATCTTTACGTGGGGGGCAACATATTTTGCAAACAGTTCCACATCCGCGAAGGTAGCGCCGGCTTTGGAGAAACCGGTGGAAGTCTTGATATAGTCGGCACCGGAATCGGAAACACACTTACAAAGGGCGATCTTTTCCTCGTCCGTCAGCAGGCAGGTCTCGATGATGACCTTCAGGAGCTTGCCCTTGCAGGCGGCTTTGATGGCGGTGATCTCGGCGGTAATATCTGCCCATTTGCCTTCCTTCGCCCAGCCGATGTTAATGACCATATCCACTTCGTCCGCACCGCTTGCCACGGCGTCGGAGGCCATAAAGCATTTTGCTCTCGTGGTGGCATAACCGTTGGGGAAACCGATGACGGTGCAGATGGCCAGCTTCTGGCCCACATATTCCTTGGCCTGCTTCACGTGGGCGGCAGGGATGCACACGGATGCGCAGCCGTACCGGACGCCGTCGTCACAGATGGCTTTGATCTCCTCCCAAGTGGCGGTCTGGGCAAGAAGGGTGTGGTCGCATTTTGCAAGAATGTCTTTCAGTTCCATTGTCGATTCTCCTTTATTTTAGTTCTGACCGTGCAGCTTGATTTTTCTGTGTTCTTGAATGCTGCGGATATAACAGCGATGGCACATAGCTACGTAGCTATCATTACCGCCCAATACCACCTGAGCGCCCTCGGTGACGATATAGCCGTTGGAAATACGGGCGTTGGTGGTGGCTTTGCAACCGCAATCGCATATGGTTTTGATTTCTTCAATGCAGTCTGCCAGCTCCATCAGTCGCAAAGAACCGGGGAACAGCTTGGTTTGGAAGTCTGTACGCAGACCGAAGCACATAACCGGTATGGAAAAATCGTTGACGATCGCCCGAAGCTGATCAATTTGCTCCATAGTCAGAAACTGGCACTCGTCCACAATAACGGCACTGCAATTGTCCCGAAAACCCTCCCGGTAACGGGCGTAGATATCTTTGTCCGGGGTGATGATCTCACACTGCGCCTCCAGACCGATGCGGCTGCGAATGATGGCGGTGCCATCTCGGGTATCGGCGCTGGGTTTGATGAGCCAGACCTTCATATCGTTTTCTTCATAATTATACTTGGTGATCAGTGCCTGGGCGGTTTTGCTGGAACCCATAGCGCCGTACTTGAAATAAAGCTTGGCCATATCTATTTCCCTCCAATTCTTTTACTATTGTACCAAAGAATAGGCCGGTATGCAAGCAGGATATCGGGCGAATAACCTCCACGAGACAAAAAGCTTCGCACAGTTTCGTGCGAAGCTTTTATCGTAATGCGTTGATGTCTTGGGTGGTGGGTGATACGATTTTATGTTGAAGAATGATAGCCTCCTGCGAAAGGGGCTTATTGTTATGATCGGTAAAGAACGCAAAAGATTGAGCAGCCGAGAACTTGTAGGCATCATCTATCAACTGAAGGAAAATAAGCAGGAAAAGCAGGAGGAAATGGTCGCTTTGGAAGAGGAACTTCAAGAAAAGCGGATTCCAATCTCTGTTGCAGGCGATATGCTCAGCTCCACCACGATGCCGGCAAACCCTCTTACACATCCCAAGAGAATGTTTTCCGGACATATGATACACATCACAGGTTTTCTTCCTTTATTCAGAAAAAAGGTAATTTACCAGCTTGGTTGCCAGGATGATGATGCCGATCACTACGAAGATCACCAGCATACCCACGCCCATATACTTCAGATTGTCCACAAAAGCCATAGGATTGAAATCGATATTAACTGCAGTATTTGTCAGAAAATTCATATACTTAACCTCCCATCAGTTTTGCGGCAATGTTTAGGATGATACCGCCAGCGATAACCGAGGCGATCTGACCGGAAACATTCACACCGATAGAGTGCATCAGCAGGAAGTTCTGGGGGTCCTCTTCCTGGGCCATCTTATGAACGATACGGCCGGACATAGGGAATGCAGAGATACCGGCAGCGCCGATCATTGGATTGACCTTGTTCTTCATAAACAAGTTCAGGAACTTAGCAAACAGCACACCGCCTGCGGTATCCACGATAAACGCAACCAGACCCAAGCCCATAATCAGCAGAGTATCCAGCTGCAGGAACTTATCTGCTGTCATATTAAACGCAACGGAGATACCCAGGAAAATGGTGATCAGATTGGCCAGCACATTCTGTGCAGTGGAAGACAAGCTTTCCAGCACACCGCACTCCCGAATCAGATTACCGAACATCAAGAAACCAATCAAAGCAGTTGCCTGAGGAATGATGGCAGAGGCGACCACAGTAATGATAATGGGGAACAAAATGCGGGTCTTCTTGGAAACGGATTTCTGCTCGTAGGGCATCCGGATCATACGCTCTTTTTTGGTGGTCAGTAGCTTGATCACCGGCGGTTGTATCACCGGAACCAGCGCCATATAAGAATAGGCAGCAACCGTAATGGCACCAACATACTGGCTGCCCAGCTTGTTGGCAACAGCAATGGAGGTGGGGCCGTCAGCAGCACCGATAATGGCAATGGAGAAGAAATCCCGGAAATCGGGGAAGAACATACTTGCCATACACAGGGTAAAGAAGATACCGAATTGGGCTGCCGCGCCAAAAAGCATCAGCTTGGGATTGGTCAGCAAAGGGCCGAAATCGATCATTGCGCCGATGCCGATAAACAACAGCAAGGGGAACAATTCGTTGGCAATACCAGCGTGGTACAGTTCCTGAATAGGGCCAACGAGAGCATCGGAGAAAGGAATGTTTACAAGGATGGTGCCAAAGCCCATAGGCAACAGCAGAGAAGGCTCCATCTCTTTTACAATTGCTAAATAAACCAACAAGCAACCGATGCCGATCATGATCAGATCGTACCGGTCGAATGCCAATAAGTTTTGGTATAAAATCTCCACATGCCCCTCCTTATTTGATGAACGCCAGAGGTGCGCCGGTTTTCACCACAGCGCCCTTTTCCACAAGAACCTGAGTTACAGTACCGCTCTTAGGCGCCATAATCTCATTTTCCATTTTCATAGCTTCCAAAATTACCAGCACATCGCCTTCTCTTACTGCCTGTCCGGATACTACATTCACTTTCAGAATGTTACCGGGCATAGGAGAAACCACGCTCTCACCCTCACCCGCTACAGAAGGTGCTGCCGGAGCAACACTGGGTGCAGCTTCAACGGCAGGCGCTGCGGCAACCATAGGCGCGGGGGCATAAGAATGAAATTCTGTCATCATCATAGGCTTAGCCACTTCGACTTCTACCTCGTAGGTACGGCCATTTAAGGTCAATTCGTATTTCATATCAGTCTGCCTCCCTGATGGAAATAAAGCACAATTCGTTTAGGGGCTTATCCATTTTGTTTGCTACGATCGCCATCAGCATTGCTGCTGTTTTCGGCTCCACTGCGTGGAGCTTTACCTGTCCTGCAGATCCGGGCGCGGTAGGCTTTTGCATAACCGCTTCCGGAATCGGTTCGACAACCACAACATCTTTTTTGCTGTGCATAGATATGCTCTTTCGAATTGCCATAATTGCAACAATCACGGCAATTGCCAGCACTATGGCAAGTGCCACATAGTCAGGTTGTGTATTCTGTGCCGCCGTCAGTATCAACATAGATCCTTCTCCTCTTAATAATTATTATCATCATCGCCGACGGGGTTGCAAATGCTGTAGCCCACATTCACGATATGGTCAGCCACACGCTCCAGTCCGGTAATGGTAGACGTATAGTAAGGACTGACCTCCAGGCTGCAGTTGCCTTCTGACAGCCGGGAGAAGTGTTTTGCGCTGAAAGAGCGCTTCATCTCATCGGTATCATTCTCTAGCTTTGACAAAGCAGGAAGATATTCCGGATTTTCAGCATCAAAAGCTTCCTTTGCAACGTTGATCATATTGATAACCACATCATACATTTGCTTAATGTCCGACAACGCCGTATCCGAGAAAGAAATCTTCTTTGCACGCATTTCCAGACCGATTTCGTAGAAATTCTCTGCGTGGTCACCTACACGCTCCAGGTCATTGAGCACATGAAAATAAGAACCGATTCTTTGTTCGTCCCGCTCGTCCACACAGGCAGACAGCTTGATAAGGAATTTCGTCAGCGCACCGTTTGTAAAGTCAATAATTTCTTCGTTCCGGGTGATTTCGGCAGAATTCTCTAAGGGATTGCCTGCTATGGAAGCGGCGGAAAGTTTCACATTTTCCTCCACCAAGGACAGCATATAGTCGATTTCCTTTTTCGCCTGCATCAGCGCAACGGAAGGCATAGACAAAAGCCGTTCATCCACATATTTCAGCGCATACTCTGCAGATTTCTCCTGCTTGTCCCGAATCACAGCGCAGGAATACTGCACCAGCTGTTTTACGAAGGGCAGTAATACCACGGTGGTGGTCACATTGAAGATCACGTGGAACACAGATATACGCATCTGCAAGGACATAGGATCACTGCCGGGGAAGAGCGATACCAGCAGGTTGATTATCGGCTCTTTGAACAGCCAAACAAAGGCGGTGAAAATCACTGTGCCGATCACATTAAAGGTGAAGTGGATCAGCGCCACACGCTTGGAGTTTGCATTTGCGCCAACCGATGCCAACAGCGCAGTAACGCAAGTGCCGATGTTGGCACCAAGCACAATAAACAGTGCAAGGTCAATGGGCAGGACGCCGGTACCCACCATAGTGATCACAACACCAGTTGCCGCAGAAGAGCTTTGAAGCAAGGCGGTAAAAATCACACCCACCAGAATCAGCAACAGCGGGAAATCAATCACGCTGAAAATGCCCTGGAACATAGATTCCACCAAAGGATTTCCAAATGCCTGCTCGCTGCTCATTACATTCAAGCCCACAAAAATCAGGCCCAAACCGCTGCACAAAAGGCCTGCGATCTTTATCTTTTCCTTTTTGAAGAAGCCCATCATAACTCCGGCAAAGGCGAAAAGATACATCAGCATATTAAAATAATCGTTTTTCAGCGCAACCAACACACCGGTTATTGTGGTACCGATGTTGGCACCCATAATAATGGGTGTCGCCTGCATAAGGGTCATAACACCGGCATTCACCAGACCGATCACCATAACCGATGTTGCAGAGGAACTTTGGATAATCGCTGTGACACTAGCACCGATACCCACTCCGGAGAAGCGGTTGTTGCTGATTCGGCCAAGCATTTTCTTCATGCCTTCGCCGGCACTTTTCTCCAGAGCGTCGCTCATAAAGCTCATACCAACGATGAAAACACCCACGCCGGCAAGCAACCAAATCAGGCTTTGAATGAGTTGCATAATATTTGCAGATGATAGCATATTTGATCTCCTCTCACATAAGGCAGGGGATTGAAAACCATTTCACCCCATTTTACGTAATTATATCATTCTTCTAATTAAGAGACAGCAAATAATAAAACAGCATTGCGCAAAGAATCACACAATGCTGTTTTACTTATTCATTGAGCCGATAGCCTACGCCAAGCTCATTTGTAATGTAGTTTTGCTCGGCCTCTCCCGGCTTGTCGCCGATCTTTCTGCGGATATTTGCCATATTCACCTGAAGCTTTTTGATGCTACCTTCCTGGGCGTAATCTCCCCAGATTGCTTTGATGATTGCTGCATACGTCATCATTTTTCCGCAGTTTTCGGAAAGAAAGGCTATAATGTTATACTCGGTTTGCGTGAGCTTGATTGCTTCTTCTTTGACAAATACCTGTCGGGCATCATAATCGATACTTAAATCCTTACAGACAAACTTGCCGCCAGGCAAGCGACCCTCCTCTGCACTGAAACGATGATTCCGCAGGATTGCCCGAACTCGCGCAAGCAGCTCGCCGGAGCTAAAGGGCTTTGTAACATAATCATTTGCGCCGCTGTCTAAAGCCAGTATCTTATCTGTTTCGTTTGCACGAGCAGATAAGACCATAATCGGCGTCAAGGCGTTCTGCCGCACAAAATTCAGCAGATTCATTCCGTCCATATCGGGAAGTCCCAGATCCAAAATGATTAGATCCGGCAAATAAGACGCATACAAAGTCTTAGCGTCCGAGCACGATCCTGCCACAATTGTTTGGTAACCGGCAGTATCTAGCATAGTAGCAACAAGATTGCGAATATTCTGCTCGTCTTCTACAAGGAGAACGATATACTTATTCTGCTTCATTACTGATCTTTTCCGTATCCAAAGCGAACCGGAATACTGCACCTCCTGTCTTTACATTTTCTGCTTTTATACTGCCTCCGTGGGCTTTGATGATGGTTGCGCACACAGACAGACCGATGCCTGCATTCTTCTTTTGGATGTCTGCAAGTTCGTGCTCAGAAGCATAGTATCCTGCAAACAGAGAGTCTATCCGTTTGGGGTCGATGCCGCAGCCGTTATCCGCAATTTCAAAGATCGCCGTGGTGCCAAGGGTAAAGACCCGCAGAGTCAGAGATGTCATTCCGCGAGCGTGCTCCACCGCATTATCCAAAATGTTGACGATGACCTGCTCGATCAGGATCGCATCCATGGGGATCATGACAACATCGTCCGGAAGCTCCAAGTCGACTTTCTGTGCGGGGTAGCGCTTCTTGAATTTCAAGATAACCGAGTCGATCAATTCATCCAGAATTGTAGGTGTTTTGATGATTTGCACCTGACCGCTGTCGATCCGGGTAACGGAAAGCAAATTTTCTACTATGCGGATCAGCCACTCAGTATCCTCTTTAATGCCGGTTATGATCTTGTTTTTCTGATCCTCTGTCATGGCACCGCTATTTTCCAAAAGAGTTGTGCTGGAACCGTATATGGTTGTTAACGGTGTCCGAAGATCATGGGAAACTGCACGAAGCAGATTTGCACGCATACTTTCTCTTTCACTTTCTGCCTTTATGGCTTCGTGGCGCTTTAGCTTGGTGGTCAGCGCGCTGGTCAGAAAGGATATCACAATCAGCACAACTGTAGAAATCAGATTCACCGGGGGTGTAAAGTTCAAGGAAAAATAAGGGAAGGTAAATGCGCAATTCGCCGCCAGCGTACCGGCAAACGCAGCCAATATACCGTAGACATAGCCGCTTGTAAGTAAGGATATCAAAAAGACAGCAAACACGAACACGGTGGTGGTATGCTCTTTGACATCCAGCTTTTGACACAACAGACTTACGGCAAAAGCCAACAGTAATAAAACAACTGTGACCGCGCTATCTCTGAAATAAACGGAGATCTTCTTCATAATGCTCTCCTTTGTAAACTTTTCATTTGATTCTTCTTTTTAAAACGTTGTTTTTTCGTTTGAAAAATCATATTCTTCACCTATTGAACACATTATAACACACCTTGTGTCCAATAAAAAGAATTTTTTTGAGTTATGAGAAAGCCTGCGGCTTTCGTTATGATATGTGCGCCAAGAAAGAAAAACATCGACGGAGTCGATTCATAACTTGCCGAAGGCAATCATAACGCATAACGTGCGCAAGCGCACATAGTTGGCTGCCATAAGAGCATTGCAACAAAAAACGCCACTCCGAAGAGTGGCGTTTTATTGTTAGCAATTAGCCCTTAATAGCAGCCTGTGAAGCAAGGCAAATATAAGGGGGTTTTGAATGAGGACTGTTGCATCCTCGTTCTCTTTCCTATGTAACGAGGAAATCTCCTCGATTTCCTCTAACTTGATAACGTTCTTCTTTTTCCGTCCCTCTACCGTGTATGTGGCTCTTGCCTTGGTGTTTCCACTCAAATTAACATACCAATGAAAAGAGGTGTCAGAAGTCGGTGTCACCATATATACAAACTTCTTGATTACATCGTGGTTAAGCGTTGCTTCGCTGAAATCTACGAGAGAATGTAATGTTGCGGTGATCTCTGTCAAGTTCAATGCGGTTCCTTGTTCCTCGGCTTGCGGTGCATCTTCCAAAGACTTCTCCAAAGCACGTATTTCAGCATCTACCGGGGAGCGCATTGCTTGGTACTCGTCCTTGGTAATTTCTCCGTCGGCTCGCATTGCAATTAGATTTTGCAATCGTGTCGTGGCTTTATTGAGTTTTGCTTGAATGGCGGCGGTATCGCCCTTGCCACTCGTTACTCGTTCATCCCTATAATACCTCTTTATAAGGTCAAGCGCAAGTAAAACAGACTCTTTTCTGTCCGTCCATAGGTGCTCTAAAAGGGATTTTGCCATAAAATCAAGTTTCCAATCGGCAATCATACGGCTGTCGCAATATCCCTCGGTATCCAAACCAAGCTCAACTCGTTTCTTTTTGTTACCGTTGTTCAGTTGATTGTAGCATTGATAACCGTAGGAAATGCCACCGTCGTTTTTGGTGTGCCACTTGTTTTTGCGGAAAGAAGATCCGCACGAACACCGAAGCAAATTGACCCATATATCTTTAGAGTCACGCTTGCTATGTGTGGTCTTGGTTGACGATACCAAAGACGGTTTTACACGGCTCGTCCGTATCTCTTGTGCCTTATCCCATACTTCTTGCGATACAATGGCGGGGAAATCACCCTCAACATATTCATAGGTGGACATATCAAGGTTATTGATGCGCTTCTGCTCCAAAAAGTTGTTGCTACGGGATTTGTTGTAGCATTTCGTTCCGGTGTAAGTGGCATTTCGGATTGCTCTCATAATATTCGATATGCTCCACTTTACCAAGCCGCTTGCCGTTTTGCGTTTGCGCTCGGTGAGAATGTTCGCTATCTTCATCGAGCCATATCCCTGCAGGTAAAGGTCAAATATCATTCGCACTGTTTCGGCTTGCTCTTCGTTGATAACGTAAGTATCGCCAACTCGGTCATAACCTAAAATGTTGCCGTTTCCATAAAGGACGCCGTTATCACGGCTGATTTTCTGACCTGCCTTTACACGCTCGGATGTTTTACGGCTTTCTTCCTGTGCCAAGGTTGCCATAAGGGACAAACGCAACTCTCCGTCGCCATCCATTGTCCAGATGTTATCATCAATGAAAAACACCTCAACACCGATGTTCTTTAATTCTCTTGTTACCACAAGGGTATCAACCACATTACGGGCAAATCGGCAAACCTCTCTCGTTACGATCAAATCAAATTTGCCGCTTCGTGCATCCTCCAACATACGGAGAAACGCAGGACGCTTTTTAGCTTGTGTGCCGGTGATACCTTCATCAATGTACTTTTCCACGACCGTCCAATTCGGATGATATTTCGCTTGGTCATCGTACCATTGCATTTGGTTTTCCAATGCAGACAACTGTGCTTCGTGCTCGGTGGAAACTCGTCCGTAAATTGAAACTCTCCTTTGACGGTTGCGGTCAAACATTGCATAGTCCGTCAACTTAAATCTGTAATTGTATTGGTTTACTGCTGTGTTCATATTCTTACCTCCAATCTTTGATGATTATATTGTAGAAAAAATCGCTCTATTTGTTAAATGTGCGATTTTGCATTTTTTACAATATTGGAATAGGTGGCTTGATTGATTAAGCCTTTTTCAAGGAGAATTTCAATGAGCATCAACGCAGAATATAAATTATCAATTTTTTTATCGCTCATTATGAACCTCCTTTTTGTTTCACCTTATATACCGTTCCCTTGGGGAAACCGCAACGAGAACAAGTACAGGCGGTGTTTTTGATTTCGATAGAAAAAGCACCTGCGTTGGATAACATATCCTTGCAGGTGCTGCACAAACCAATTTCGATTGCTTTACTGACCGGATCAATAAGTCCTAAACTGATAGCAAGAGCAAATTCAATCCCGGCAAGCTGAGTGTCGGTTGCTCTGCCAATGTATTTAGTGAGTCTTTTCTTATCAAGTGTGTGTATTTGCTCTAAAAGCACGATAGACGGCTTCTCAAGGCCGTTTTGAGCCTTCATAGTGTAGTGGGTAGGTAATTTCGCTTTGCCGTGCATAACACGTGTAAGTGGTGCTACGATGACCGTAGTGCTGTGCTTGTTGCCCACGTTGTTTTGCAGAATGATTACGGGGCGGTATCCAGATTGTTCGGAGCCGACTCCTTGCGGCATATCCGCATAAAACATATCTCCCCGAACAAATGTGATGGTATTCTCCATATAAATAGACCTCCTTTGAAATTTAGGCGGTTCGCCTATGTAGGAGGTCAAACAACAAAACAGAATTAAGGTCGGAGAGATATAAACATACTCCCGTTCTGATGACCCGTTTTGCCGTTTGACCTTATTTCAAGAAAATCTATTTGTCCTCGACACCCCGATTTTCTGTTGGGAAGTCATCAAACGGCTGACAGCGTATCAGCTCCACGGGAATTTCACCCTTGCGTGGTTCTCACACAACCGCCCCCATTGCCTGCGACGGCTTCACGCCGGACTTCGTTTATCACGCTCGGACTGTGGCTGGACGGGAGTATCATTATCCCTATTGCTTGTCATTGCCACATTGGGAGCTACCCAATGCTTATAGACTACTGTTTCTCGCTCCTTGCGTAAGCAGATCGTGGCGCAGTATCTAACGTGGCTTATGCTCATCACAACAGCAATAGGAAAGTATTTGATGAATGGGTATTCGGTTGTCAAGGAACAACCCATTCACCGCTATGTAAACGGAAAACAGGTAAAGGACTATCCGTTGTCCTTCACCTGTTTCCTCACTTAAAGGCAAAATTGTAACCCTATTTGAAAAAATTTTTGATTTGTCTTACGGCAAGTGTTTAATCGTGGATTTCAACTCCGACAACAATAATACGGTCGCTTTTGGTTGCTCCGTAGCAGGTAGATAGAGTGATAAGTTGTTGACCGTATATAGGAGTTATCTCGGTATCATATAAAGACCTCTCCTTAATTTCTGCCATCCTGGTATTGTATTCGCTTTCATCGGTATAGTTATGGAACGCATACCATCCGTCATTTTTCTTAACCTGCACTACCGCAAAAATGGCATAACGCTTTAAGCCGTGTACGGTTTCAAATTCAATGATAGGATGCTCCAAGTAATAATTCTTGCTTCGGTATTGTGTCACGTCGGAGAACATTGTGCCGTTCTTCATATTGTGACCGTAAAGGATAAGGTGGTCGCAATCCAAGGTGC